>NZ_LS483403.1:0-600000 GCF_900475675.1 Streptococcus lutetiensis | reverse complement strand
TCGTGTCACTTAAATCATAGTATGAATTAATCACTTGCAAAACAGCTTTTGAAAAGGTCGAAAAGATTAAAACGAAAGTTAGTAAGAAAAGAATCAAAAGACTTCCAATAACTCCCACTAATCGGCCAATCACAAAATCTCTATGTTGCGCTACGCCATAGGCTTTATTAATTGCTTTTTGAAGAGAGGTCAACGATTTAGACATAGTCCAAAATGCTGTTAAAGTGGCAACTCCCAAAATACTACCTGAAGGTTCTGAAAAAATATCAATCGTAATAGCCGATACTGACGGATAGAGGTTAGTCGGCAAATTTTTCTTCATAAATGCCAACAAAATATTAACATCAATGTTCAGATAAGGGAAAATATTAGCTGCGATAACAATCAGCGGAAAGGCTGTTAGCAGTAAATAATAAGCAACGGCAATTGCTGATAAATCAATCTCAGCACTGCGATAATGTTTTAAATAAACTTGCAGCGGTTGCCACTCTAATTTAGACCATAATTTATCTAAGAATTGCTTTCGCTTCATCTTAGTAAGTTCTTTCTTCTCCTTGGCTTGTTAGAATAACAGGACCGTCTTTTGTGATAACAAATTGGTGTTCGTATTGACATGATAGCCCACCATCAAGAGTTTTGTGAGCCCAGCCAGTTTTCATGTCAGTATCGATTTCCCATGTTCCTGTATTAATCATTGGTTCAACAGTCAATACCATTCCTTCGCGCAAACGAAGTCCACGACCAGCCTTACCATAGTGAGGGACCATTGGTTCTTCGTGCATTGTAGGACCAACACCGTGACCTACTAAATCACGAACAACTCCATATCCTCGGCTTTCAGCATATTCTTGAATAGCGGCACCGATATCACCAATACGGTTTCCAACGACTGCTTTTTCAATACCGATATAAAGGCATTCTTTTGTGACGTCCATAAGATCTTTAACTTCTTGTGAAACCTCACCAACCGCATATGCCCAGCATGAGTCAGCCACGCCACCAGAATATGATTGCGTGTGTTTTTTAACTTGTTCAACGTTATCAAAGTTTAGTTTTGATACGTCAACCACTGACTTATCAAGTGGTTCACTCATAACCATATCAACTTTAAGCAAATCGCCTTCTTTTAGGATGTAGTGACGTGGAAAAGCGTGAGCCACTTCATCGTTAAGACCACAACATGTAGCATATGGGTAATCCATGATTGAACCATCAACACCAATTTGAAGCGGAAGAACATTTTCTTCTTTACAACGGCGACGAACATATTCTTCAACTTCCCACATGTCAACACCCGGTTTAATAACATCACGTAAACCGATGTGGATAGAAGCAAGGAAATCTCCTGCGCGATCCATTGCTTCGATTTCACGAGCTGATTTTAATGTAATCATATTATCTATCTCCTATAATAAACTCTAAAAAGAATCAGTACTCTTAATTATACACTGATAGTCACTAAACTGTCAAAAAGGTAACGTTTTAGTCACTTTTTGATAGAAAAAATTAATTTATTTTTGTCGTTACCAAAGCTTTGGCGACAATTTGATCATCTAAAAGAATTTCAAAATCAATCACCGAGCTACGACGTTTTTCTGTAATAATCCTTGGTTGAATCACCAAACGATCATCAATCTGAACAGCTTGCAAGAAATAAAGCATCAATTGTTCAATAATAATATTCTTTTGGTGTTTTTTCGTTAAGACTCGAACACTAATTTCTTTGATAAATTCAGTCAGAACGCCTTGCGCAAAATTTCCTGCATGGTCAATCATCGCTGGTTCAACGATGAATTGGTAAACACCATCTTCTTGCTTCAAATTAGACAGCATCTGATCACTGTAAGTGTAAGGACTTGAATGCTGTAGGTTCTGTAAATTCTCGACAGCCTGACGTCGTGTAATCACTCCAAGTAAAGTCAAATCTTCTGCTACAACTGGAAGCATATTAAGGTCTTCAAAAATCATTTTTTGACTAATATTAGCCAGACTTGCTTGCGGTTTAGCGACAATCAAATTGCGAGACATGATACTCTTGATATCAACGTTATTTTCCTTATCAACAACGTCAAACATACTGATAACACCGACAACAAGATTCTTACTATTAACAACCGGGAAACGAACATTCTTGGTTTGCTTAATCAAGGTGTTAAAATCACGCACGGTGTCACCTTCGTGCAAAAATCCGTATTCTGCTTTGACTTGATAAACTTGCTCAACTGTTGTCAAATCTGTCTTAATACGTAAATTAGACAAAGCATGGTTAATCATCGTGGCAACCGTAAACGTATCGTAATTAGTCACCATGACAGGAATGCCAAGCTCATCAGCTAGACGAATAACGGCTTCTGAGACAGAAAATCCTCCAGTCACCAAAATGGCATTATGTTTTTCAAGCGCAAGCAATTGGATGTTTTCACGGTCCCCAACAATCAAAAGCCCACCCTTAACCAGATAACGCAAGATATTTTCTTGTGTCATAGCACCAATCGAAAACTTACTAAACTCACGACTAAGCCCAGCCTTTCCTGCCAAAACCTCTGAATCACTAATACGAGCAATTTCTGAATAAGTTAATCGCTCAATGCGCACGGCAGGTTTCTTTTCAATACGAACCGTTCCGCTTCGAGGTCTTGTCTCAACAATGCCACGATTTTCAGCCTCTTTAATGGCACGATAAGCAGTCCCATCACTAACATTTAAGTGATTAGAAATACTACGCACACTCACGCGCTTACCAACCGCTAAATTCTCCAGATACTCTAATATTTTCTGATGTTTACTCATAATGATAGTCACCTTTACTCAACTGATAATCAACATAATCGCGCATTTTTCGGCTATAGCGGTCACTTCCCTTGAATTGACGCTTCAAACGAAAACCTGATTTTTGTGCTACTCGTTGACTGGCTATATTTTCTGCATGAGCAATCACATGCAAATTTTGCAAGCCTAACTCTTGAAAATTCAAAAAAGCAAGTGTTTTTAAGCACTCTGTCATTAACCCCTCGCCCCAGAAAGCTTGGTTCATAAAATAACCAATTTCTGCTGTCATACGACTAGGGTCAAGTTTTTCAAAACGAATACAGCCAATCATTTTATGAGTTTTTTTGTCTTCAATCGCCCAAACACCAAGCGGTTCCTTCATAAAATAATAAACCATGACAAAATCACTCTCCTCACGCGTCGCACAACTTGGAAAAATAAAACGAAGATTATCAGGATTGCTACAAATCTCAAAAAAATCCTGACTATCCTTATATGTAAAAGGACGTAAATACATGCGTTCTGTTTCAAAAGAGGCATAACGTCCCAAACGCGTCCAAATATCCATGACCTTATTATAACACATGACTTTAATATTTGGTTTAGCAGAATTCAAACAAAAAAAGAAGACCTAAGGCTCCTTTTATTCTTCGATTAATTTAATATCAGCACCTAAGGCTGTCAATTTTTCGATAATATTTGAGTAACCACGTAAAATAAATTCAACGTTGGTAATTTCTGTTTGACCATCTGCCATCAGACCGGCTGTCACAAGAGCTGCACCAGCACGCAAGTCTGATGCTTTAACAGGTGCTCCTGTCAATTTATTAGGTCCTTGATAAGCAATACGTCCGCCAACAATTGAAATATCCGCACCCATTCTCACCAATTCAGCGATGTGGTTAGTACGTTTTTCATAGATAGTATCCAAAATCGTACCACGACCCTCTGCTATCAACAATAACGGTGTGATAGGTTGTTGCAAATCAGTCGCAAAACCAGGATATGGTGATGTTTTAACTGAAACAGCTTTTAGAGTTGATTGTTTTTCAACAAAAATAGCATCTTCTTCGACCGTCATACGAACACCCATTTCTTCGAGTTTTACAATATAACTCTCTAAGTGTTCATAAAGGACGTTAGTGATACGAACCCCTTCACCAATTGCTGCTGCCATAGCAATATAAGTACCTGCTTCAATACGGTCAGGAATGACTTGGTGATGTGTTCCATGAAGACTTTCAACCCCTTCAATAGTGATAACGTCAGTACCTGCACCACGGACATGAGCTCCCATATTGTTCAACAATGTCGCAACATCAATGATTTCTGGTTCACGAGCGGCATTTTCGATGATAGTACGACCTTTAGCTTTTGTCGCAGCAAGTATTGTGTTGATTGTTGCACCAACACTAACAGTATCCATATAGATATGAGCTCCATGAATTGGTTCTTCATCTGTTGCAAGACGCATTGCTTCGCCTTCATAAGATACTTGAGCTCCCATAGCTTCAAAAGCTTTCAAGTGAAGGTCAATTGGACGAGGACCAAGGTCGCAACCACCTGGAAGACCTACTGTTGCTTCACCAAATCGGCTAAGTAAACTACCATAGAAATAATAAGAAGCACGCAAGCTATTGATTTTTCCATATGGCATTGGTTTATTTTTAACACCACGTGGATCGATTTCGAGCGTTTCGCCTTCTCGCTTAATCTTAGCTCCCATCACTTCCATAATCTCAATCAAACTATCAACATCGGAAATGGCAGGAACTCCATCCAAAATAACAATATCATCAGATAGAATAGCTGCTGGAATCAAAGCCACAACACTATTCTTAGCACCTGAAATAGCAACCTCTCCCTTTAAAGGTTTGCCACCATTAATAACAATTTTACGCATACATTCAAAACTTTCTGCTAGAATTCAACCTTTTCATTTTATCATAGATTATGACATTTGACAAATTGATTATGGTGAATATTTTGACATTTTGTTAAGATTTTGTCATGGAAAGTTCTAAAATGAAGTTAGCCACCTAAGGGTATCAAAAAACATCTCAGAGAGATATAATTGTAATCACCACAACAACAATTAGAAAGACTCTGAGATGCAAACCTATTATACACTAAAAAGTAAACATTTAACACTAACTGAACGTAGAATGATTGAACATTGGCCTCAAGAAGGGCTCTCAAATCGTGAAATCGCTAGGAGATTAGCTAAAGCTCCTCAAACCATTCACAACGAAGTCAAACGTGGTCAGGTTAGACAACAAGTGCGTAAAGGAAAATTTGAAGTGATCTACTCAGCTGATTTTGCTCAAAAAGCCTATCAAAACAATCGCAAACGTTCTGTTAAACAAGCCTCCCTAACCAAGGGACTCAAAGAAAAGATAACTCACTACATCGAACAGAAATACTCTCCCGAGATGATGGTAAAGTCAAAAGGGATACCTGTTCCCATCTCCACCATTTACTACTGGATTCATCATGGACACTTAGGATTGACCAAGGCTGATATGCTTTATCCTCGACAAGAGAAAGCTAAGAAAAAGCATGCTAGTCCCAATTTTAAGCCAGCTGGAAAGTCTATTGAGGAACGACCAGAAAGCATTAATAAGCGTGAGAATATCGGTGATTTTGAAATTGATACGGTTATTCAAACACGGGCAAAAAACGAGTGTCTGTTGACTCTAACCGATAGAAAGAGTCGTTATCAAATCATTCGACTCATTCCCGATAAGTCTGCGGTTTCAGTCAATCAAGCTCTGAAAGCAATCCTCAAGGATTATCAAATGAACTCTATCACAGCTGATAACGGGGCTGAGTTCAGTCGTTTAGCAGAAGTTTTTGACCCTACTCATATCTATTATGCCCACCCGTATTATTCTTGGGAGCGTGGTACTAATGAGAATCATAATAGACTCATCCGGCGTTGGTTACCTAAGGGAAGCAAAAATGCGACTCAACAACAAGTCGCATTTATTGAAAACTGGATTAACAATTATCCAAAGAAACTATTCAATTATAAATCTCCTAAAGAGTTTTTACAGGCTGGCTAATTTGAACTTGAAATTTGGCAAGATTTTGTCATATTTTTTCGTGTTTTAATATTATAAGCAGAAACTAATACTTTTATTTTTCAAACTTTTTTAGTCAAAAACCTTCAAAATCAAGCTTAAACCTGTTTCAAATGTCTACTTTATGGCAAGTGCAACAAATTGATGGACTTTATTAAAAATATTGGTCAGCTATTTAACCTCTTCTTTAACAATCGACATCCACAAAGCCATTTTATAATCTTCAGCGTGAATATCTCCTTCTGCATAAACCTCAAAATCTGGAGCACCAGAGTGGCGATAACCATTTTCTGGAAAAAATACTTCAAGAACATATTTCCAAGCTTCGTGAATAGACTCTGGAACATTGCCTCTGACTGGAACAATTGCATACTGCGTTTCTGCTACTTCTAAAAGACTCAAGCCCAACTCTTGTGCCTTTTTCTTATCTGTAACATCATATCCCGCTAAGTAATTAAGTCCTACACCTGATGAGAGATCTGAGCAGACACCCAAACTTTGACCATTTCCTAATGCTTTTAAATCAGCAATATCAAATTTAGCATAGAGTTCATCCCAAACTCCTGGGCAATCTTTACTTTCAATCTGCGATGCTAAAACACCAGCAACCGCAAAAGCCGCTTTCTTTTCAATTGTGACATTCATAGACTTACCTACACTTACCGTTAATGATAAGTAAACTTTTGGAAATACTTTGTAGGGAATTTCCTTACGAACTTCAGTTGGCATTGAACCGTGGCATTTTTAAAAGCTGCGCTAAAACTATCCGCAGAATCATAACCATATTTCATAGCAATATCAATCACCTTATCAGATGACATTTTCAAATCATTAACTGCTTCTGATAATCTACGCTTACGCAAATACTCCGATAAGGTCATATCTGCTAAGACAGAAAATAAACGAGAAAACATAGCATAGGAATATCCTGATAAGTGTTGAATTTTTTGCTTATCGCTTTCGGTCGTTAACACACTTTCAAGGTAGGTCATTGTTTGATTAAATCATGAAATCATTACTCTCACCTCCTACTGTATAGTCTAGCAAAAGATTGAAAAATTTTCCCCATATTTTTGAAACAAAAAATCTAGGATAAAAAAAACGCCGCACTATCAGTACAACGTTTCTATATTTATTTTACAGCTTCTTTCAGAGCATCGACTTTATCAAGTTTTTCCCATGGAAGATCGATATCTGTACGTCCCATGTGTCCGTAAGCAGCTGTTTGACGGTAAATTGGACGTTTCAAATCAAGCATCTTAATGATACCTGCTGGACGAAGATCGAAGACTTCACGAACAGCAGCTTCTAATTTGCTTTCAGCAACTGTGTTAGTGCCAAATGTATCAACACGAACTGAAACTGGGTGTGCCACACCGATAGCATAAGCTAATTGTACTTCTGCTTTGCTTGCAAAACCAGCAGCAACAATGTTTTTAGCGATGTAACGTGCAGCGTATGATGCAGAACGGTCAACTTTTGTAGCGTCTTTACCAGAGAAAGCACCACCACCGTGACGTGCATAACCACCGTAAGTATCAACGATAATCTTACGACCAGTCAAACCAGAATCCCCTTGAGGACCACCGATTACGAAACGACCAGTTGGATTGATGAAGAATTTAGTCTTATCATCAAGGTATTTAGCTGGAATAACTGCTTTGATGACTTTTTCAATCACGTCATTGTGAATTTGTTCGTTGGTTGCTTCTGGGTCATGTTGAGTTGAGATAACGACAGTATCGACACGAACTGGTTTGTCGTTTTCATCATATTCAACTGTGACTTGTGATTTTGCATCTGGACGAAGGTATGAAATTTCTCCTGATTTACGCAAATCTGCCAATTTTTTAATCAATTTATGAGAAAGTGAAATTGGTAATGGCATCAATTCTGGTGTTTCATCAACAGCAAAACCAAACATCAAACCTTGGTCACCAGCACCAATCAAGTCAAGTGGATCTTGATCAGCATTTCCACGAACCTCTAATGCTTCGTTAACCCCTTGTGCAATATCAGGTGATTGTTCAACCAATGATGGATGAACCCCAACTGATTCAGCAGCGAAGCCATACTCAGCATTTGTGTAACCGATTTCTGCGATAGTATCGCGAACAATGCGGTTAATATCAACATAAGCTGTTGTTGAAATTTCCCCAAAAACATGGACTGACCCAGTGTATACAGCCGTTTCTGCTGCAACGTGTGCATCAGGATCTTGTTCCAACACAGCATCTAAAATAGCATCTGAAATTTGGTCTGCAATCTTATCTGGATGCCCCTCAGAAACTGATTCAGACGTGAAAAGTTTACGTTCTGACATAAAAATGTCCCCCCATATCATTATTTTTTCATTCTAACACCTCTAGGCATTAAAATGTCGGAAAAGTTTTTTCCTTGAAATATCTGTACAAAAATAGCATCATTTCAGTGAGAGTTATGACGGTCAAAAACTAAAACGATTATCTTTTAGTTTTTGACCTAATAAGTCACTTAGGAAAGCGCCATAGCGGCTTTTCGTGAAATGACTAGCTACGTTCAGTAGCAGACATTTCTAGTGAGTTACAAAGTACCAATCTGTATCTTCAAAAAAAGATATGGCGCAGTTAGTGGCGGGTTAGTCAAGGCAGTGAAATCGCAGATAATACTGAAGTATATCAAGATAAGCTAACGAAGAATAACACGTTATTAAACCGCCAGATTGTCTTATCGGGACTCATTAACTAGAATATTGTACCACGTTTTACCCAAATTGCCTATAAAAAAATTCTTACCATTTCGTAACAAATTCATTTTTCATTAAGAATATTTAGAAAAAATATATTATACTATTGGTATGAAAACCTACGAAAAAATTTATCATTATTTACAAAACCAAAGTGAATACATTAGCGGAGAAAAGTTAGCAAGTGAATTTGAACTCTCTAGAACCGCTATTTGGAAAGCCATCAAAACTTTAGAAGAAAAAAGTGTTCAGATTGACTCTGTTAAAAAACGTGGCTACAAAATTCTCTCAGGTGACTTGCTACTTCCAGAAATCATTTCTAAAGATTTAAGAATAGCTGTTAGTCTCAACGAAAAAAGCCAATCCACACAGTTAGACGCCAAAAATAACTTAGATGAAGATAAAGAAGCGCACCTCTACTTAGCGCCAAGCCAAGAACAAGCTAAAGGACGATTTGGTAGACAGTTTTTTACCTCAAAACAAGGTGGCATTTATATGTCACTTCACTTAAAACCAAACGTCCCTTTCGACGAAGTAAAACCCTATACGCTTATGGTGGCCTCAAGCGTTGTTAAAGCCATTTCGCGACTAACTGGCATCGAAACAGACATCAAATGGGTCAATGACATCTATTACAATGGTAAAAAAATCGCTGGCATTTTAACCGAAGCTATCTCATCGGTTGAAACAGGCTTGATTACCGATGTCATTATCGGCGTTGGCATTAATTTTCACGTTACGAAATTTCCAGATGACATTTCCGAAAAAGCTGGTTCAATTTTTTCTGAGCAACCTAGCATCACGCGCAACCAACTCATCACCGAAATTTGGAAACTCTTCTTCACTATTCCAGAAAAAGATTTAATCAAAGTTTACAAAGAAAAATCACTTGTCTTGGATAAACAAGTGACTTTTACAGAGAATGATTGTCTATACTCAGGAATTGCCCAAGACATTACCAATCAAGGACACCTGATTGTCAAACTCGACAACGGTCAAGAAAAATTACTTCGTAGCGGTGAAATTAGTCTTTCTTCTTGGTAGTTGATGTCAAAGTTTGCAAAACTTTATCAACCGCATAAGCACGTTGAAGGTCACGTAGCAAAAATAGCCCCCCAAAAAAAGCAAAGAAATAATCACCATTAAATAAACATTCATTAAAAAAGTAGGTTTCAAAGGCGCACATGAGTGCCATTAAAATAAAACGTCTTATAGTCATATCTTTATTATAGCATAGATAACTGCTTTTAGCAGTTATCGCCGTCACGATTTCAAGTTAAAAGGAAGTTTCAATCGAAACTTCCTTTTAATCTTCTACTTTGTTAATTTTATCTGCTAGAAAATTAAAACCTTCTGGAATAAAAGAGTCATCTTTAACTTCTTCTACTGGATTTTGTTTTTTCTTTTTTAGATTTTGAGCAAATTCAGCTCGAATGCTGTTAAAGTCTTTTCGTGGCACCGCCAAAATATTTGGTGAAAAACCAGCAGCTTTACTCATGACATTTCCAAACATGTCATTAAGGTCTGTTCGTTTCATAGCTTGCTCAGCATTAAAAGCTGCATCAAAAGCCAAAATAGCATTTTCGCTATTTGCAAGAACTGGTTCAGAACCAAGCAAAAGCGCGCGGTCTTGAGCAGAAATACTATCTAAAATTTCATTCCAAGCGCCTTTAAGGGCTTCAAGATACTCTCTTGATTTCTGACTATCAACAATCGTTTCTTCCATGATAGTTAAAATCTTGACACGGTCAACTTTATAGCGATAGCTAGAATTTGTTTTTGGACGCTTGGTTGATTTTGGTGAAATCTCAGAGCTGTCCAGATTAGTTAGATGATTTTTCAAGTCTTTGATTTCTGACTGTAGTCTAGCTAACTCATCCGATATTCCTTCTGGCACCTGAGTTAGAGCGGTTTGCTTACCTGATTCTGACAACTGAATGGTCAACATTTCGGCGTAAATCTTAGGCTGAACACCATTTTTGATTTCAGGTAAAACTTTGGTCACCAAGTCAATCATCGCAAAGATAAGGTCTTGTTGAACATTAGCCAAATTCTCTTGAAAAACTTGACTCGTGTGGGTGTTTTCACCACCACTTTGAGCCACTAATAAATCACGAAGATAATTCAATAAATCCGTCGCAAAACGACTCATGCTTTTACCACTATCGAAAATTGTTTCAAGATTTGCCAGAGCTTGGCTAGTTTGATTGGCTAAAACATTTGCTACAAAATCATCCAAAGCCGTCATTGAAATGCTACCTGTGATTTCTTCAGCAATGCTAAGTGAGACATGATTATCACTTGTAAGACTTAGCGCTTGGTCAAGAATAGACAAAGCATCGCGCATTCCACCTTCTGCACAGCGTGCAATCAAGGTTAAAGCATCTTCTTCGTATGTAATGCCTTCTTTGCCAAGAATATCAGCCAAATGGTCTCGAATAGCTGCTAACTTAATTGCTTTAAATTCAAAACGTTGGACACGTGACAAAATCGTCGCAGGAATTTTATGCAGTTCAGTAGTCGCCAAGATGAAAACAACATTTTCTGTTGGCTCTTCTAAGGTTTTTAGCAGCGCATTAAATGCCCCTGTTGAAAGCATGTGAACTTCATCGATGATGTAAACTTTATAAGTAGCACGGCTTGGCGCGTAGGTTGACTTATCACGAATTTCACGAATTTCATCAACCCCATTATTAGACGCCGCGTCAATCTCAATGACATCTTCAAGACTACCATTTGTGATATCACGACAAATATCGCAATGATTACATGGCTCACCATTGACCTGGTGAGGGCAGTTCATAGCCTTTGCAAAAATTTTAGCGGCACTGGTTTTACCAGTTCCTCGTGGACCTGAAAACAAGTAAGCATGGCTAATTTTGCCAGAAGAAACTGCTTGTTTTAAAGTCGTTGAAATAACCGTTTGCCCAACGATTTCATCAAAAGTTTGGCTACGGTATTTTCGATAGAGGGCTTGATACATTATTTTTCAACTCCAAACATATCTAGATTCCAATATGATTTTTCGACAAGAATAGCTGCAAATTTTTCAAGATACTCTTGGTCAACAGCATCATAATCATCTGTCAAACGTGAATCCAAATCTAAAACACCAACAAGTTTGTCATCTTTGACCATTGGAACAACGATTTCACTCATGGCCGCTGAGTCACAAGCGATATAGTTAGCATGTTTTGTCACATCTGCGACAATCATTGTTTCACGTTTAGCTGCTGATTCTCCACAAACACCTTTACCAAGTTTAATGTGTACGCAAGATACCCCACCTTGGAATGGCCCAAGAAGCAACTCTTCACCATTGAAAAGGTAAAAGCCAGTAAAAACAGAATTTGGCAAAGTCATCTTCAAGAGTGCACTTGCATTTGAAAGGTTAGACAACAAGTTTTTTTCGTTAGAAAACAAAGCATTTGCTTGCGCTAACATGATTTCATAATTCTCAATTTTCTTAGTATTTTCCATAAGCTTAATTATATCAAAAAAAGCCTACTTCGTCATACTTTGAAAAAATGATATTTTAGTGAATTTAACGTAAAAAAGAGCTGAGACAATGGCATCTCAACTCAATTTATATTAAAATGACTACTTAGTTAAGTTGCCTACTGCTTAATACTTTATTGCCAGTAACTTGGACGTTTTTTTTCGTAGGCTGAAATCAATTCTTCATACTGAAGAGTAGTCCCAATATCATCAAGACCAAGAACAAGCTTACGTTTCCACTCACTATCGATTTTAAATGGAAATTCGCCAGCTGATGATTTGATGACTTGATTTGGCAAATCGATAGTAATTTCTTCTCCTGCTGGTAGAGCCGCTAATTTTTGGCGCACTTCCAATGGTTGAACAATGGGAAGCATGCCATTTTTTAATTCATTATTATAATGAATATCTGAAAATGAACCCGCAATCACACAACGAAATCCATAATCTTCAAGCGCCCAAGCAGCGTGTTCACGTGATGATCCTGAGCCAAAGTTATCTCCTGAAATCAGGATAGTTGCATCACGATATTCAGGCTGATTAAAGATAAAGTCAGGATTTTCATCGTAATTATCATTAAGGTAGCGCCATTCAAAAAGAAGATTTTTCCCGAAACCTTTTTTATCGACAGCTTTTAAAAATTGCTTTGGAATTAATTGGTCAGTGTCAATATTATCATTCATCAGAGGGACAGACTCCCCTGTATAAACGGTAAATTTTTCCATGGTCTCTCTCCTTTATTCTACTTCTGATAGTTGACGAACATCTACAAATTTACCAGCAATCGCTGCCGCTGCCGCCATAGCAGGACTACAAAGATGTGTACGCGCTCCAAAACCTTGGCGTCCTTCAAAGTTACGGTTACTTGTTGAGGCACAATGTACACCTTCTGGCACATGGTCTGGATTCATCCCAAGACACATCGAACATCCTGGTTCGCGCCATTCAAATCCAGCATCCAAAAAAATCTTATCAAGTCCAAGGCGCTCTGCTTCTTTCTTAACAGGACGAGATCCTGGAACAACGATAGCTGTCAATTTTGGAGAAATGTGTTTTCCTTTGACAATCTTAGCTGCTAATTGAAGGTCTGAAAGTCGAGCATTAGTACAAGAACCGATAAAGACATAACCCAAATCAATGTCTCCTGCTTTATCACCAGGTTTCATGTCCATGTAGTGATAAGCACGTTCGTCATTCATGTCTTTGATTTCTGGGAATGGTTGACCAAATTCAACACCCATTTCCGGGTTTGTCCCCCAAGTCACCATAGGTGCCAAGTCAGAAACATCGATAGTGATTACCTTGTCGTACTCTGCATCAGGATCAGAAACCAATGTTTTCCAGTCAGCAACTGCTTCTTCGAACTTCTCACCTTTTGGTGCAGCCTCACGACCTTTCACATAATCAAAGGTCTTTTGATCTGGATTCATCAAGCCCATTTTAGCACCAAATTCAATCGACATATTGGCAATAGTCATGCGTTCATCCATTGAAAGAGCATCAATAGCTTCGCCACAATATTCGACCGCATAACCCACACCAGCATCAACACCGTATTTAGCAATCAAAGCCAAAATAAAGTCTTTTGAATAAACACCTTTTTGTGGTTTGCCGACAAACTCGACCTTCATTTTTTTAGGTTTCATTTGCCAAATGCATTGCGTTGCAAATACATGCTCCACTTCTGATGTTCCAATACCAAAAGCAATGGCTCCAAAAGCGCCATGTGTCGCCGTATGGCTGTCCCCGCAGACAATAAATTTGCCAGGTTGACTGTGTCCTGTTTCCGGACCAACCATATGAACAATCCCTTGACGTTCGCTTCCATGTGTTGCTGCGTCAATACCAAATTCTTCAATGTTTCTTGCAAGAGTGTCAATTTGATTTTTTGAAATCAAATCACGAATATTAAAAATGTCAACCGTCGGCACATTGTGGTCTGTTGTACCAAATGTTAACTCAGGTCGACGTACCTTTCGTCCAGCATCACGAAGGCCTTGAAAGGCTTGTGGACTTGTCACTTCATGAATATAATGCTGGTCAACATACATAAGCTGAGGTTCGCCTTCTTCACCTGTAATCACATGACGCTCCCAAAGCTTATCAAAAATCGATTTTCCACTCATATTTTCCTCCACTGTCCTTGTCATCATTTCCACATCATGAAATACCAATAAGCAAAAACAACATTGATGATAATTCCAAGATACCAACAAGCTCTAAAATACCATTTTAAGGTTTTATGATGGAAAAAATTACCGCCCAGAAAAGCACCTAAACTGCCAAATAAGATGCTCTCCCATAATAAGGTTTTCTCTGGAATTCGCCATTTTCCCTTGATAGCCTTAATCTTATCAACACCATATGTGATAAAGACAAAAACATTCCATAAAATGAAAACAAAGACGACATACTGTTTTATACTCATAGATTTGCAATAATGGCTGCTGTCATTTCAGCTGTAGTTGCCTGACCTCCTAAATCTCGTGTCAAAATGCCTTGGTTAAAAGTCTTATCAACTGCTTCTTCAATCATTTCAGCACCAGCTAATTCTCCAAAACTTTCACGAAGCATCATCGCTACAGACAAAATCATGCTGACTGGATTTGCAATGCCTTTTCCAGCAATATCTGGGGCAGAACCATGGATAGGCTCATAAAGGCTTAGACCATTTTCTGAATGGCTAGCCGATGGCATCACACCAAGCGTACCAGGAAGGACACTTGACTCATCTGACAAAATATCACCGAATAAGTTCTCAGTGACGATAATATCAAAACGAGCTGGGTTAGTAATCATAATCATAGCCGCGCTATCAACCAATTGATGCTCCAAAGTCACATCAGGAAATTCTAGAGCAACTTCTTCAGCAACTTTACGCCATAATTTTGACGTTGCCAAAACATTTTGTTTATCGATGCTAGTGACTTTCTTACCACGAACTTGAGCTAGTTCAAAAGCTTTACGGATGATACGACGGATTTCTTGGGCTGAATAATCGTTGATGTCACGCGCAGCTTCATCTTCTAATTTGTGTTCACCAAAGTAAATCCCACCTGTCAATTCACGAACCACCACAAAATCAACCCCTTCAATGCGTTCAGGTTTTAATGGTGATAAGTGTTTAAGCGCATCAAAAATACGAACAGGACGGATATTAGCAAACAGTTTCAATTCTTTACGAATAGCAAGTAAGCCTTGCTCTGGTCGAATTGTCGCATTGTCATATTTTGGTCCACCGATTGCTGCCAACAAAATAGCATCCGCTGCTTTTGCCGCATCTAAAGTATCTTTTGGCAGAGGATGCCCACAGACATCAATCCCCGCACCACCAAAAGGTTTAGCATCAATATCATAATCAAAACCAATTTTATTAGCGACAGCTTCGAGAACTTCAAGACCTGCTGCCATAATCTCTGGACCAATTCCGTCTCCTGCTAGCGTTACAATTTTTTTAGTCATCTTTATCCCTTGCGTGAAATAATCAAATTCTCACGCGACTTCCTTTCTTAGTCATTTGTTGGCACATCACGAAATGAAACAGATTTGCCAATTTCTCCCGCATTTTCTTTTTGAACAAGCGCATTTGCATTCACGTAAGCAATCGCACCAGCTTTTAACACATCAAAATCAATACCTGAAGCATTAAAAATCGTACCTGAATCACTGTTTTCAACTGATACAGACACGCGAGCTTGAGAATCAATGCCATCAGTCACAGCATCCATTGTGTAGCTTAGTAAACGAACTTTTTGGTTGAAGAATTTATCAACGGCATTGTAGACAGCTTCAACAGAACCTTTACCATCTGCTGTTACATCAACTTCTTCATCTTCAGCATTAATCATTGTCACCTCAGCAGTAACCGTTTCGTCTGGATTAGACGTCAATTTCAAATCTCCAAAATGGAAGCCTTCTGGATTTTCAATCTCTGTACCAGCAACCAAAGCACGGATATCAGCGTCTGTAATTTCTGTTTTCTTATCAGCCAACTTTTTGAATTTAGCAAAGAGTGGTTTAATTTCAGCCTCTTCAAACGCAATTTCAAGTTCTTTTAATTTTTCAACAAAAGCATGTCGACCTGAAAGTTTTCCAAGCGGAAGTGAGTTGTGCTTAACCCCAACAAGCTCTGGTGTAATGATTTCATAAGTAAGTGGATTTTTAAGCACACCATCTTGGTGAATCCCTGATTCATGTGAGAAGGCATTTCCACCAACAACTGCTTTATTTTTAGGAATTGGAATACCTGAGAAGCGAGAAACCAATTCTGAAGTGTTAACTGTTTCGTTAAGAACAATATCAGAGGTTGCTTGATAATAGTCCTCACGAATATTAAGAGCGACAGCAATTTCTTCGAGCGCTACGTTTCCAGCTCGTTCTCCGATTCCATTTACTGTACCTTCAACACGGCCAGCACCATTCTTTATAGCTGCTAGCGTATTAGCCATTGCCATACCAAGGTCATCGTGGCAGTGCGGGCTAAAAATAATCTCATGGTCAGATGTTACATTTTCAATAAGATACTTAAAGATATTTCCAAACTCTTCTGGTGTCGTAAAGCCGACAGTATCAGGAATATTAATGTAAGTAGCCCCTGCATCAACCGCTGTTTGAACTACCTCAAGCAGATAATCAAGTTCAGTACGTGTGGCATCTTCTGGTGAAAATTCAACTACGTCAAATTTACTACGCGCATAAGTTACATGCTCTTTGATGATATCAAGAATTTCTTCTTTTGTCTTTTTCAATTTGTATTCGCGGTGAATAGGACTTGTAGCAATGAAGACATGACATTGTGGATATTTAGCATCTTTCAATGCTTCATAACACGCATCAATATCTGACTTTACAGAACGTGCTAAACCAGACACAGCAGTTGTAGTCATTGCTTCTGAAATTTGACGAACCGCTTCAAATGAATCTGGACTTGCTGCTGGAAAACCAGCTTCAATAGATGCAATTCCCCATTTTTCAAGTTGCTTTGCAATAGCAACTTTTTCTTTCACAGAAAAATTCACGCCTGGGGTCTGTTCACCATCACGAAGAGTGGTATCAAGAAATTCAACTTTACGCATAGTAACCTCTTTCTAATTCTAGCAAAAACATTAAGATAAAAATAAAAACATCTCACGGTTAAGCGAGATGTTTTCATCCCGCTTGGTAAGCCAAACAGGACTAATGCTCTTATGCACTAGCCCTCATCACGCAATAGCAAGACTGTCATTGTTGTGAATATCATTGACTTTTTTCCCTTCGATGTTTTTCGTTTTTTTACATAATACTCTTTTATTAATTAAAAGTCAACAGAATAATCTAAATAAAATAAATTTTCTGAAAATAATTACCAAAAGTAAAAAGAGCTGGATTTTCCAACCCTTCACTTATTCTCCATTTTCTTTCAAAATTGCAGCAATTTTGGTGTTGATAAGGTCAATTGCGACAACGTTTGAAGCACCTTCTGGGATGATGATGTCAGCATAACGTTTTGTTGGTTCGATAAATTGGTGGAACATTGGTTTAACCACAGAAGTGTATTGTTCAATAACACTATCAAGGCTACGTCCGCGTTCTTCCATATCACGTTTAATACGACGGATGATACGGATATCGTCATCAGTATCAACAAAAAGTTTGATATCCATCAAATCACGAAGACGTTTGTCTTCAAGGACCAAGATACCTTCAACGATGATAACATCTTGAGGTTCTTGACGATATGTTTTTTCACTACGAGTGTGTAGTGTGTAGTCGTAAATTGGAATATCTACTGGGCGACCTGCAATCAATTCATTGATGTGTTCAATCATCAAATCAGTATCAAAAGCAAGTGGGTGGTCATAGTTAGTTGAAACACGTTCTTCAAAAGTCAAGTGGCTTTGATCTTTGTAGTAAGAGTCGTGTTGAATCATAGCAATTTTTTGGTCTTGAAAGTTAGCCAAAATTGCTTTAGAAACACTGGTTTTTCCGCCTCCAGAACCACCAGTCACACCAATAATAATAGGTTTTTTACGCATTTATTACTCCAAATAAAAAATATTTCCTATCTATTCTACTACTTTTTTTAAAATTTTCAAACATTGAAATCCCTTACTTACCCTTTAAATAAAAAAAGTTAGCTTTTTCTATGTTATAATGAAGTAAAGACTAGATAGAATAGAAAAGGAAAACTATGATTTCACAATTTCCACAAGTCTGGCAGGAACAGCTAAAAACACTTGGCTTTTCTGACCTAACAGACATTCAAAAACAAGTGTTTGAACCTATTTCACAAGGAGATAACTTACTCGGCATTAGCCCAACTGGTACTGGTAAAACCCTAGCCTATCTCTTTCCAGCACTCCTAAAATTAAAACCTAAAAAATCTCAGCAACTGCTTATCTTAGCTCCAAACACCGAGTTGGCTGGGCAAATTTTTGAAGTCACTAAAACATGGGCTGAGCCATTAAACCTGTCTACACAACTCTTTATTTCTGGCTCAAGCCAAAAACGTCAAATCGAACGCTTGAAAAAAGGTCCTGAAATTCTCATTGGAACACCAGGTCGTGTCTTCGAACTCGTTAAACATAAAAAAATCAAAATGATGAATGTTGACACAATCATCTTAGACGAATTTGACGAATTGCTTAGTGACTCACAATATCATTTCGTTGAAAATATTATTCATCGTGTGCCACGTGACCACCAAATGATTTACATGAGTGCAACTGATAAAGTTGACCCTGAAGTTCTTGCAGAAAACACTTTGACAATTGACCTTTCTAATCAAAAACTTGATCAAATCGTTCACTACTACATCTCTGTTGATAAACGTGATCGCCTTGACTTACTTCGCAAATTCTCAAATATTCCAGAATTTCGTGGCTTGGTTTTCTTCAACAGCCTATCTGATTTAGGTGCTGCTGAAGAGCGTCTACAGTTCAACGATGTTCAGGCCGTTTCTCTTGCTTCTGACATTAACGTTAAATTCCGTAAAGTTATTCTTGAAAAATTCAAGAACCATGAGCTTTCACTTCTTCTTGCTACTGACCTAGTAGCACGTGGAATCGACATTGAAAACCTCGAATACGTTATCAATTTTGACCTCGCACGTGATAAAGAAACTTACACCCACCGTACTGGACGTACAGGACGTATGGGAAAATCAGGTGTGGTGATTACTTTCGTTACCCACAAAGAAGAATTGAAAAAACTCAAGAAATACGCACCTGTTTCAGAAGTTTATCTTAAAAATCAAAAAATACATTTGAAATAAACTCAAAGCAAAACGAGACTAGGACAAAATGTCCAGCCTCGTTTTTTATGTCCTTAAAATATGACAATATACAATCATTGTCATCCTTTTCGTGATTTTATGTCCTATTTCAAATTATTAATCACTTTTTCCAAACGTGAAATAGCTTCAACTGGCAAAGCAAGCTTTGGATTGTTTTGGTTGAATGAAAGCAAATAATTCAAACGGAACTGCATACGTGAACGGATGAGTTGTTTATACTTGCTGTCAAAATGATGAACAGGGTATTCTGCCAAATCTAAATATTGGAAACCTTCGATTGGCCCAAAATCTTTAAACTCAGCATCACCATCAACTAATTTTTCAATAATTCCTAAAGAAACTTCTTTCGGAATACTTTGTCCCATGTAAGTACCAGTATTGATGATGTAACAATCAACATCTCCTTCAAATAGTGAACGGAATTTTTGATAATCTTCAACGAGCGGATAAACCCTAAATGGGTTGGCAAATGGTTCGATGACAAGTGTTTGCTTATTTCCTTCAATATTTTCAGCACTTGACCGTTTAGTCATCAAGGTACATCCCATCGTTGCTGCCATGAGAGGGTCATTAACCTTAATCAATGGAGGTAGAGAATCGTCTTTCATAATCCAAAAGATGGCATTAATCGGTTCTTCGATATGGTCAACACGATTTGGTGTCGCGAAACGAGATTTAACCGTTCGACCGTTACCATTTCGGATATCTTCTGTCATCAATTTTTTACGACCATTTTCATCCAAAGTCACACCGCAGTTCTGAACTGTCACAAAGAAATCTTGTTCAGGGTGTCCTGTTGGGTAATCGTTTGTCTTATCAAAATATGATGGTTCTAGAGCAATTGATGAGCCATCTTTTTCAGAAATAACAAAAGCATCATCGTGTAAAACTTTGATATCATATTTTCCATTGTGTTTAGCGTGAGTCAAAGTTGATTTTCCTGAACCTGACAAACCAAAGAATGAAGCTACATAATCCTTCTGACCTTCTTTTCCTTGAAAAATCTTCAAACCACCGTGGCATGACACGTAACCATTACGTGCAGCCGTTCCCCAGGCAAGTGTCAAAGTTGCTTTCTTCAATTCACCAAAGTAATTGAGTCCTAAAATAGCTACACAGTTGTGATTAGTATCAAAATAGACCAAGCCATCTGGGTAATCTGGATGAGACCATCTTGGATTAAAGAAGACAAAAATATCATCTTCATTGTAGACTTTAGAAACTTTCAAACGATTTTTGAATTCTTCATCCAGAATTTGAAAGTTCAATAACCATGAATAAAGGTTATTGATCTCTTCTTCTGGTACCATCAAGTGAGCACGCACCATAAATTCTTCATCTAACCCAACAATAGCATCTGCTTTGTAAAATTGGCGACGATGTGCCTGATAGACGGCACTTCTGACAATGGATAACAAACACTCATCTTCCTCTTCATCTTGCCCAAAAATTCGACGGGCTTTCGCTGTTCGTCCAACTACTGCTCCAGAATTTGTTAACAACACACGAGCATAGGAAGGTAGACCCAATTCCTTAGTATGAATGACAGGCATATCCAAAATCACTGTACCTGCAGCATTGGAAGCTAATTGATAAGCTTCTTCTAAGGTTTTAATCGGGTGAACCTGATTTTCATAAAATGCTGTTTCGACAATAGTTTTTAATGCAGAAAAATACGGACTTGATTTGCGCATTTCTAAAGTTGAAAATTGATTACGTGTTACCATTTTCTACCTCCTATTGTATGGTTAACTTTATTCTATCAAAAAAGTATGCGTTTTCATAATTAAAAGTGTAAAAACATTAGAAAAAAGAAATAATTTCTAAAAAATTTCAAAAAAAGTACAAGTCTACTTACGCCTATTTCAGAAAAAAATAAAAAGGCTAGAACAATGTTCTAACCTTAACTGTATTATTTGGCAATATCAAATACAGTAGATTTGACAGTTGTCATAGCTTCGATAGAGTATTTCACACCTTGCACTCCAGCACCAGATTTTTTAGCACCAAGGAATGGGAAGTTATCTGTACCACGTTGTGTTTTGCTGTTAATGTGAACAGTACCCACTTCAAGTTGTTCAGCAATCTTGAATGCCAATGGGAAGTTATTTGTAAATACAGAAGCTTGAAGACCGTATTCAGATTTGTTTGAAATTTCAATGGCTTCTTCAACTGAGTTCACACGGATAAATGGAAGGACTGGACCAAATGGTTCTTCCCAAGCCAAGCGCATGTCAGTTGTAACGTTATCGAACAAGACTGGGCTGATGAGGTTACCTTCACGTTTGAATGAGATAACTTCTTTAGCACCTTTTTCTTGAGCGTCTTTGATAAGACCTTCAACATAGTCAGCGGCTTTTGTATCGATAAGTGGTGTGATGTCAGCATTGTCTTCCGGCATACCAACAGTCAAGTTGTTTACAAGTGCAGAAACTTTTTCAACCAACTTGTCAGCAATGCTATCCATAACAAGAACACGTTTTACGGCTGTACAACGTTGACCTGAGTATCCATAAGCACCAGCAACGATGTTTTTAGCAGCCAAGTCAAGATCAGCATCTTCAAGAACGATAGCTGAGTCTTTACCACCAAGTTCAAGCATGATTGGACGCATACCAGCCAAGTGACCAATGTGTTCACCAACTGGTGTTGAACCAGTGAAGTTGATGTAATTAACAGCTTCGTGTTCTACAATGTAGTCACCGATAACAGAACCACGTCCAGTGATTGTGCTAAATACACCTGCAGGAAGTCCAGCTTCAGCAAATGCTTCAGCCAAAAGAAGACCTGAGATAGAACCTTGCGTAGGTGGTTTAAGGGCAACAACATTCCCTGAAATAAGGGCAGGAGCAATCTTAGAACCTGCGAGGTTGATTGGGTAGTTAAATGGCGAAATAGCAAGCACCAAACCTACTGGTTCGCGACGAACGATAGCAATTTTTTTCTTGCTTGCTGGATCAAAGCTACCACCTTCAAGAACTTCACCTTCAAGACGAACGCCTTCTTCAGCGGCATAGTTAATGATTTCAGCAGTACGGATAACTTCACCTACAGCTGATTTATAACCTTTAGCAATTTCC
Organism: Streptococcus lutetiensis; assembly: GCF_900475675.1. NCBI lineage: Bacteria > Bacillati > Bacillota > Bacilli > Lactobacillales > Streptococcaceae > Streptococcus > Streptococcus lutetiensis. The sequence goes on along the minus strand of NZ_LS483403.1, from coordinate 577,572 downwards.
TTTGAAAGTACAGCACCAATTTTTTCAGCATCACGCATCAAAATATTAGCTGCTTTGTGAAGGTATTCAGCACGTTCTACATATGAAAGTGCACGCCATGCTTTTTGAGCAGCTTTAGCTGATGCATAGACGTAGTCTACTTCTTCTTGGCTCATTGCAGGAACAGAACCAAGTTCTTCACCAGTTGCGGGAGCATAAATTTTGATTTCTTCTTTAGAAAGTTTCCACTCACCGTTGACGTAATTTTTATATTGTTTAGTCAAGCGATATCTCCTTTTAAATGTGATAACTCCATTTTATCACTTTTTTAGCTTTTTTCAATATTTTAAAACGAAAAAATTCTGAAAATTTAGACAAAAAATTTGTAGTGTCAAATAGTTATAATTATAAAACTTATAAATATACTTTATAAATTCAAAAAAATGCACCTAAACACTATTATAACGATAATAATATCAGAATTTATAGAATTTTAAAAATTAATAGATTCTTTTATTTTATCCAAAAAAATGCATATTTTTCATTATAAAAAATCCTAGTTTCATAACTAAAATCACTTAACATTTTAGGTTTCTTAACATTAAAAAAGCTTTTAACTTTGCGTTAAAAGCTTCCTCATGTTAATTAGTCAACATTAACATATTCTTTGCTAAGCTCAAGAACTTCTTCCATTGTTGAGCATTCTGTAAGAGCGCGGTTAGCGTATTCTTGCATTTTAGCAGTGTCAAGTTTCTTCATCAAGCTACGTGTACGAAGAATTGATGTAGCTAACATAGAGAACTCGTCAAGTCCCATTCCGACAAGAAGTGGAACAGCTTTTTGGTCACCAGCCATTTCACCACACATACCAGCCCATTTACCTTCAGCGTGAGCTGCTTTGATAACGTTGTTAATCAAACGAAGGATTGATGGGTTGTATGGTTGGTAAAGGTATGAAACTTGTTCGTTCATACGGTCAGCAGCCATTGTGTATTGGATAAGGTCGTTTGTTCCGATTGAGAAGAAGTCAACTTCTTTCGCAAATTGGTCAGCAAGCATAGCTGCAGCTGGGATTTCAATCATGATACCAACTTCGATATCATCTGAAACGGCAACACCTTCAGCTTTAAGGTTTGCTTTTTCTTCATCAAAGATTGCTTTAGCAGCACGGAATTCTTTAAGAAGAGCAACCATTGGGAACATGATACGAAGTTGTCCGTGTACAGATGCACGAAGAAGTGCACGGATTTGTGTACGGAACATTGCATTTCCTGTTTCTGAGATAGAAATACGAAGTGCACGGAATCCAAGGAATGGGTTCATTTCTTTTGGAAGGTCGAAGTAAGGAAGTTCTTTATCTCCACCGATATCCATTGTACGAACCACAACTGGTTTACCATTCATGCCTTCAAGAACAGCCTTGTATGCTTCATATTGTTCATCTTCAGTTGGGAAGTCTTGTGAATCCATGTACAAGAATTCTGTACGGTAAAGACCAACTGCTTCTGCCCCATTAGCATTAACACCTTCAACGTCTTTAGGTGTACCAATGTTAGCTGCCAATTCAAAGTGTTTACCATCAGCTGTTACTGTTTTAGCGTCTTTAAGAAGAGCCCATTCAGCTTTTTGTTTAACATATGCTTCACCAGCAGCTTTAAATTCAGCAACTTGTTCATCTGTTGGGTTGATGATAACTTCACCAGTGATACCGTTTACAGCAATGATATCACCATCTTTAACACGGCTAGTGATATCGTTTGTTCCAAGAACAGCGGCAATTTCAAGTGTACGAGCCATGATAGCTGAGTGGCTTGTACGTCCACCAATGTTTGTAACAAAGGCTTTAACAAATTGTTTGTTCAATTGGGCAGTATCAGAAGGTGTCAAATCGTGTGCAATAACGATTGATTCTTCATCAATTGTAGCAGGGTTTGGAAGTTTAGCACCAAGAAGGTGAGCCAATACACGTTTAGCAACGTCGCGGATATCTGCGGCACGTTCTTGCATGTATGGGTTATCATCCATTCCTTCAAAGATAGTGATGAACATATCAGTCACTTCTTTAAGTCCTGCTTCTGCGTTAATTTGTTTTGCACGAATAGTTTCTTTAATTTGGCTGATCATTTCTGGGTCAGCAAGCACCATTAAATGTGCGTCAAATACGGCAGCTGCTTCTTCGCCAAGTGTTTCTACTGCTTTTTCACGTATAATAGAAAGCTCGTCTTGTGATGCTTTCAATGCGGCATCTAGGCGAGCTTCCTCTGCACTTGTATCTTCAACTGTAACAGTTTCAAATGACAAATCAGGTTGAACGAGCAGGTACGCTTTAGCAACAGCAACACCATCAGATGCGGCGATTCCTTTAAGCATTTCTGTCATTTTCTTAAGCCAATCCTTCTTTTGTCATTGTTTCTTCGATTGCTGCAAGTGCGTCATCAGCGTCAGGACCTTCAGCAGAGATAGTTACGTCAGCACCTTGACCAACACCAAGACTCATAACACCCATGATTGATTTAAGGTTTACTGCTTTACCTTTGTAGTCAAGAGTGATGTCTGAAGCGAATTTGCTAGCTGTTTGAACAAGCAAAGTAGCTGGACGTGCGTGAATACCTGTTTCTGCAACAATGTGAAAATCTTTTGAAGCCATATTATGGTTCTCCTTTTATTTGTGTTTTTTCGGATTACCTTATGATAACCCTTACAAGCTATGATTATAGCATAAACCCTTTTTTATTTCAATAGTTACACACCTCGTATGCACCTTATTTTTTGAAAAATTAAGGAAAAACGGCACTTTCAGGCTGTAAAATTACCTATTTTTTTCAAAAACAAATAGAAACAAGTTGAACTCGCTTCTATTTATTGATTAATCTTTCTTTTCAGCTTTTTTCTTTTTTAGGACTGCTGTTTGTTTACGAATTTCATTAAAGAATGGTGCTGTTGTCAAGCTAAGATTTTTATAGTTCCGCAACATACGACGTTGGTTGAAACGAAATAGCTGAACACCCTTAACTTTTAAATTCTCATTTATCTGAAGTCTAAATTTCTCCAAACGTTTACTGAAAGCTTCTCTTTGTTTAGTCCAGTCGTCAAATTCTGTTTTAACAGATCGAAGCAATCTTTCCTGTTCCGAGCGAACATATTTTTCAACCGTTGCAGCTGCTTGTTGGAATTTCACAGTATCCATAACTGTCCAAATCAAATCCGCCGCCATAATAGAAACAATCGCTAGGGCAATCCAGCCATTCAAATGATTGATAATAGCCATGACCGTCGGCTGGACAAATTTAATAAGTATCAAAATACTAACTCCCCAAAAAAGTGAAATTTCAGGAGCAATCCAGCCTTTAACATTACCAAATAAATCGCTGTAATCCCAAAGTTTCATATGAAAGAAATGCTCCAAAAACCAACCAGCAAGGAATTCAAAAACGGTCGCAATAACCATTCCACCGATAAAGAGCCCTAAAAGATTATCTTGAAATGGTTTTATGCCAATTAAAACCGTCGTCACCGCAAAGCCATAAACTGGACAATAAGGTCCAGCTAAGAAGCCACGATAGGCAAACTTTTTGTCATGGATGGAGCAATAAATAGTCTCCCATAGCCAACCGATAAATGAATAAATAAAAAATAGGAAAATAATATCCGTTATAGAATAGCCCATAAAACATCAACCTCTAACTTTCAAACTATTCTCATTATAGCAAAAAACTTAGAACAAGACTTGTTCTAGGCGATCTTTTACATATTTTTAATGAGTTTAGTTGCAAATTCACTTGTTGAGCAAGCAGCTTTTCCTTGTGCTAAATCTGCTGTGAATTGACCTTTAGCAAAGGTTGTTTCAATGGCTTGAGAAATCAAATTTGCAACTTCTGTCCATCCGATATAGTCAAATAGCATACAACCTGATAAAAGAACAGAGCATGGATTAGCAATGTCTTTTCCAGCAATATCAGGAGCTGTTCCGTGAGTTGCTTCAAAGATTGCATGTCCAGTTACGTAGTTGATATTAGCACCTGGTGAGATACCAATTCCACCAACTTGAGCAGCAAGAGCATCGCTCGCATAGTCACCATTAAGGTTTGTCAAAGCTACGACATCAAATTTTTCAGGATTTAGCAGAATTTGTTGCAAGAAGTTATCGGCAATAATGTCATTCATAACCAATTTTCCACTTGCTAATTCATTAGCGTATTCACGTTCTGCAAGTTCGTAACCCCATTTGCGGAAACCACCTTCAGTGAATTTTTGGATATTTCCTTTATGAACAATAGTTACATTTGTTAGCTGATTAACAAGGGCGTATTCAATAACTGAACGAATAAGTCGTTCACTACCTTCTTTTGAAATTGGCTTAATACCAATACTACTTGACTCAGGAAAACGAATCTTGTTGACAGACATTTCATTTTGCAAAAACTCAATGACTTTTTTCACTTCTGCTGTGCCAGCTTCCCACTCAATTCCTGCATAAATATCTTCTGTATTTTCACGGAAAATCGTAATACTTGTTTTTTCTGGTTCTTTAAGCGGGCTTTCAATTCCTTTGAAATAGCGAACTGGGCGAACACAAGCATACAAATCCAATTCTTGGCGAAGTGTAACATTTAGCGAACGAATCCCACCACCAACTGGAGTTTCAAGTGGTCCTTTGATAGCAATCAAATCTTCTTTGATGGTATCAAGTGTTTCGGCTGGCAACCATTCGCCAGTCGCTTCGTGCGATTTTTTACCAGCTAAAAGCTCATGCCATTCAACTTTTTTCTGACCTTGATAAGCTTTTTCAACAGCGGCATCAAAGACAGCACGCGCATTTTTCCAAATGTCACGTCCAACGCCATCCCCTTCAATAAAAGGAATAATTGGATGATTAGAAACGACCAATTGGCCATTTTCTAAAGTGATTTTATCTGCCATAATTTCCTTTTTTCCTTTCGTAATCTTTCTTAACGATCTTCAAGTGGAACATATTTCAAACCAAGTTCACCTTTGTAGCGTGAACGTGGACGAATCAATTTATTGTGTTTTTGTTGTTCTTGGATATGAGCAATCCAACCAGCCACACGACTCATTGCAAAAATCAAGGTAAAGATTGAACTATCAATACCAAGCACATGATAAACCGTCGCTGAATAAAAATCGACGTTTGGAATCAAACCTTTGGTGTGTTTCATGCATTGTTCAATTTCACAAGACAAGTTAAACCAAATTTCGTTTTCAGTTCCTTCTGTCAAAGCTTTCGCCATTTCACGAAGGTATTTTTCACGAGGGTCTTGTGTCTTATAAACACGGTGACCAAACCCCATGATTTTTTCTTGTGAATCAAGTTTTTCTTTAAGGTAAGCTTTTGTATCACTCATTTCACGGATTTCAGTTAACATGTCAAAAACACGTTCATTAGCACCACCGTGAAGAGGACCTTTAAGAGTACCAATAGCCGTTGTCACACAAGAATAAATGTCTGCCAGTGTTGAGGCACAAACACGTGCAGCAAATGTTGAGGCATTTAATTCGTGGTCAGCATGTAGTACCAAAGCACGATTAAGAGCTTTAACTTGCAAATCAGTTGGTTCTTCACCATTTAACATATAAAGGAAATTGGCTGCAAAACACAAATCTTTACGTGGTGCCACAGGAGTTTTTCCTTCACGCAAACGTGCAAAGGTTGCAATAATTGTTGGCATTTTAGCCATTAATTGAATGGATTGTTCGTAAGTTGCTTCTTCTGAGTTATCTTCTGCATTAACATTGTAAACACCTAGCAAACTAACTGTTGAACGAAGAACACTCATTGGATGCAAGTGATTACGTGATTGAATCATAATGCATTGCACAACAGCATCACTGATTTCATAGTTATAACGAAGTAACTTTACAAAATCATCAAGTTCTGTTTTATTTGGCGAATGAAGGTTCCAAAGAAGATAAATCACTTCTTCAAAACTAGCATCATTGTCCATTAATTCTGAAATGTTATAACCTGCATAAGATAAATTATCATTAATAATCGAACTAATACGGGTATTACAGGCGATTAAATCTTTTAATCCACTTGATCCTGTCATATATTAAGCACCCCCTAATTTCTTTCTAACAACCATTGGTAGAATTCCGCCGTTTTTGTAGTATCGGATGTCAGCATCTGCATCAAAACGGACCATGGCTTTAAAGTGTTTTTCACCTGAATCATCACGTACAATCACATCTACAATATCGTGAATACCAGGATTTTCTGAAAGGTTAATATCGTATGTTTCGTAACCTGTTAATCCAAGGCTTTCAGCTGTATCACCTTCTAAGAATTGCAATGGTAAAACCCCCATCATGACAAGATTTGAACGGTGAATACGTTCAAAGCTCTCAGCAAGAACAGCTTTAACTCCAAGAAGGTTTGAACCTTTTGCTGCCCAGTCACGACTTGACCCCATACCATAGTCTTTACCAGCAATGACCAAAGTATCAACCTTATCTTCTTTATAATGCATGGCTGCATCGTAAATTGGCATCAATTCGCCATTGTATTTTGTATAACCACCAATTTTACCGTCAGCTAATTGGTTTTGAATACGAATGTTGGCAAATGTTCCGCGCATCATGACTTCGTGGTTACCACGGCGGCTACCATATGAGTTGAAATCAAGGTAATCAACACCATGTTCTGTCAAATATTTAGCAGCTGGACTGTTTTTAGCGATGTTCCCTGCTGGTGAGATGTGGTCAGTTGTGACACTATCACCAAATTTAGCCAATGGTTTAAGGTTTTTAAGTGGCTTGATTGCCAAATCATCACCCAAGTTATCAAAGTATGGTGGGTTTTGGATGTATGTTGAGGCTTCATTCCAATGATAGATTTTACTTTCTTCTGTTGGAATTTGGTTCCACTTTTCACTGTCAGTGAAAACATGCTCATACTCGTGCTCGAACAATTCACGTGTGACAAATTGGTCAACGTATTTTGCTACTTCATCGTTTGTTGGCATGATGTCTTTAAGGTAGGCTGGCTCATTGTTTTGGTCAAAACCAAGTGGTTCTGTTGTCAAGTCAATGTTAGTATTTCCAGCGAGTGCATAAGCCACAACAAGAGGTGGGCTAGCAAGAAAGTTTGCTTTGACAAGCGGATTAACACGTCCTTCAAAGTTACGGTTACCTGACAAAACAGCTGACGCTAACAAATCGGTATCCGTAATTGCCTCAGCGACTTCTGGGCGAAGGCTACCTGAGTTACCGATACATGTTGTACAACCAAAACCAACAATGTTAAAGCCAAGTGTATCCAGGTAAGTTTGCAAACCAGAGTTACGAAGGTAACCTGTCACCACTTTTGAACCAGGGGCAAGTGATGTTTTGACTGTTGGAGCCACGTGTAAACCACGTTCAACAGCATTCTTGGCAAGCAAACCGGCTGATATGAGCACGTAAGGATTTGAAGTATTCGTACATGATGTGATAGCTGCAATTGCCACATGCCCAGTCTTGATTTCTACATCTTGGTCCTCAAGGTGAACAGTCGCTGTTTTATTAATCTCATCTGCCGTCAAACCAAATCCTTGAACACCTGCTTTGCGTGTCAAGCTTTCTTGGAAAGTTTGTTTGGCTTGTGTCAAATCAATCAAATCTTGTGGACGTTTTGGTCCAGAGATACTTGGTGAGATGCTAGACAAATCAATCTCAACAACTTTAGTGTATTCAGCTTGATGCTCTGGATCATAGAAAAGACTGTTACGTTTAGCGTATTCTTTTGTCAATGCGATATGGTCTTCATCACGGTTTGTCAAACGCATGTAGTTAAGCGTTTCATCATCGATTGGGAAATAACCACATGTTGCCCCGTATTCAGGAGCCATATTAGCGATAGTTGCACGCTCGGCAAGGCTAAGATTTGAAAGACCATCACCGAAATACTCAACAAATTTGCCGACAACTTTTTCTTGACGAAGGACTTGTGTCACTTTAAGTGCCAAGTCAGTTGCAGTCGCAATCTTAGGTAATTTACCTGTCAAACGTACACCGATAACTTCTGGAATTGGGAAGAATGAAGCTTCACCAAGCATAGCTGCTTCTGCTTCGATACCTCCGACACCCCAGCCAAGCACACCGATACCATTGATCATTGTTGCGTGACTATCAGTACCAAACATTGAATCAGGGTAAAGCATGCCATCTTTTTCAATGATAACATCACTCAAATACTCTATATTAACTTGGTGGATAATCCCTGTTGCTGGTGGAACAGCACGGTAATTATCGAATGATTTTTCAGCCCATTTCAAAAATTCATAGCGCTCATTGTTACGTTTAAATTCCATATTAATGTTATCTTCTAAAGCTGTATCACAGCCAAAGAAATCAACTTGGACACTGTGGTCAATAACCAAATCAACTGGAATTTCAGGGTTGATTAAATCTGCATCACCACCATTTGAAACGATGGCATCACGCATTGATGCAAGGTCGACAACAACTGGTACACCAGTGAAATCTTGTAGGATAACACGACTCGGTTTGAATGGCACTTCGCCTTGGATGTTTTTAGGATTGTAAGTTGCTAAATTTTCAATGTGACTTTTTGTAACATCTACTCCATCATACTTTCTGAGTAAACTTTCAAGTAATATACGAATAGTGTAAGGGATTCTTTTGATATTTCCTCCATAATGAGAAACGGCTTCTTCAAGATTAAGGTAAGAAGAGTTATTCTCTTTGAAAAAAAAATTAGATAAGAACTCTGTCATGTACGGACCCCCGATTATAATGATATTGTTTTTAATTATACAAAATTCAGAAAATTTTGCCAGCATTAATTTACAGATGTGTGTCAGATTTCCTGACATGATGTGTTACTTGAAAATAAAAAAGCTGTCAAACCTTGGTATCACTACATTTTGTACCGATTACAATAATCAAACACTACATATGGTGTTTTTGTAAGCCTTTTTGGTTGCTTTTTTGGTATATTTTGGCTATTCTAATTAAATATTGAATTTAAAAAAAGATAACGATTTATGGAGGAAAGCCTAATGGCTAATAAAATTACACTTTTTTCAAAAAATAATTGCATGCAATGCAAAATGACTAAAAAACTTTTAGAAAAAGCTGGCGCTGATTTCCAAGAAATTAACATGGATGAATGTCCAGATATGATTGATTACGTTAAAAGTCTTGGTTTTACAGCCGCTCCAGTTATCAAAGCGGGCGAAATTGTCTTTTCAGGATTTCAACCAAATAAACTAAAAGAAATTATTTAACTACTCTTCCATCTTGAATTAGAAAGGAATTACCTTACTCAATCTATGAACTAGGTAACTTACTTTATTTATGAGTCTTAAAAATCTTGGCGAAGTCTCTTACTTTCGCCTTAATAATGAAATCAACCGTCCAGTAAACGGTCAAATCCCGTTAAATAAAGATAAAGAAGCTCTCAAAGCTTTCTTTCTTGAAAATGTCATTCCAAACACCATGACATTTGAAAGCATCACTGAAAAAATTGACTATCTAATTGCCAATGATTACATCGAAGCTGAATTCATCAGTAAATACTCACCAAACTTTATTGAAAACTTGTCTAAGGACTTGCAGACTCACAAGTTTCGTTTCAAATCTTTCATGGCAGCTTACAAGTTTTACCAACAGTATGCTTTAAAAACTAATGACGGCAGCCAATATCTTGAAAGTATCGAAGATCGTGTGCTTTTTAATGCCCTTTATTTTGCTGATGGGAATGAAGAGCTGGCGCAGAATTTAGCACTTGAGATGATTAATCAACGTTATCAACCAGCCACCCCTTCTTTTTTGAATGCTGGACGAAGTCGACGCGGTGAATTTGTATCGTGTTTCTTGATTTCTGTAACAGATGATATGAATGCTATCGGACGTTCTATCAATTCAGCCCTGCAATTGTCACGTATCGGTGGTGGGGTCGGTATCAGCCTGTCAAACTTGCGTGAAGCTGGCGCGCCAATCAAAGGCTATGAAGGCGCAGCGTCCGGTGTTGTTCCAGTGATGAAACTCTTTGAAGATAGTTTTTCATACTCAAATCAACTTGGTCAACGTCAAGGTGCAGGTGCTGTTTATCTCGATGTTTTCCACCCAGATATCATGGCCTTTTTATCGACTAAGAAAGAAAATGCCGACGAGAAAGTACGCGTCAAAACCCTTTCGCTTGGGATTACCATCCCTGATAAATTTTACGAATTAGCTCGTAAAAATGAAGACATGTACCTCTTTAGTCCCTATAGTGTCGAGCGTGAGTACGGTGTGCCATACAGTTACGTCGATATTACAGCAGAGTACGACAAAATGGTCGCTAATCCCAACATTGTCAAAACTAAAATTAAAGCGCGTGATTTGGAAACTGAAATTTCAAAACTCCAACAAGAGTCTGGTTATCCCTACGTGATTAACATTGACACCGCTAACCGCACTAATCCAATCGATGGCAAAATCATCATGTCAAATCTGTGTTCTGAAGTTCTTCAAGTCCAAAAACCAAGTATTATCAACGACGCCCAAGAATTTGTCAAAATGGGAACAGATATTTCATGTAACCTTGGTTCAACCAATGTGGTTAATATGATGACTTCACCTGATTTCGGTCGTTCTATCAAAGCCATGACACGTGCCTTAACTTTCGTATCAGACACATCATCAATCGAAGCAGTACCAACAATCAAACATGGCAATGAACAAGCCCATACTTTCGGACTTGGTGCTATGGGACTTCACACTTATCTTGCCCAAAACCACATTCACTACGGAAGTCCAGAATCTATCGAGTTCACAAATATCTATTTTATGCTGCTCAATTACTGGACTTTAGTCGAATCTAATCAGATTGCTCGCGAACGCAAGCAAACCTTTGCCAACTTTGAAAAATCAAGCTACGCTGATGGTAGTTATTTTGATAAATACATCACTGGTGATTTTGTACCAAAATCTGACCGCGTCAAAGAACTCTTCGCTGAGCACTTTATTCCTAGTGGCAAAGATTGGGCTGAGCTTCGCGATGCTGTGATGACAGACGGACTTTACCATCAAAATCGTCTTGCCGTTGCTCCAAACGGTTCAATTTCATACATCAACGATGTCTCAGCATCACTTCACCCCATTACACAACGCATTGAGGAACGTCAAGAAAAGAAAATCGGTAAGATTTACTACCCAGCAGCTGGGTTGTCTACAGATACAATTCCTTATTACACGTCTGCTTATGACATGGATATGCGCAAGGTTATCGATGTTTACGCTGCAGCTACTGAGCATGTTGATCAAGGATTGTCCCTCACTTTGTTCTTGCGCAGCGATATTCCTGAAGGGCTCTACGAATGGAAAACGCAAAGCAAACAAACCACTCGTGACCTTTCTATCTTACGTCACTATGCTTTTAATAAGGGACTCAAATCAATCTATTACATCCGTACCTTTACAGATGACGGTGAAGAAGTTGTTTCAAACCAATGCGAAAGCTGTGTGATTTAACTGAACACTTGTTATTGGTCCTAAAGGACCTAGTAATGAGACAGCAATCGCTAGGGCGGTTTGCCTAGTTCACTTACTAACTTCACCAAATAGCTATTATCGACCCATTTGCTTACGTAGCATAACTACTTAAAACTTGCATTGGTCCTAAAGGACCTAACAACAAGACGGCAACCGCTAGGGCGGTTTGCCTAGTTCACTTACTAACTCCAGCAATCGACTAGCATCGAGCCAATTGCTTACGTAGCGTAACCTTTTGACAACTTTTGTTAGTTTAAAAATGATTAGTGTCATGTCACGGCTAATGCCAGCGCTACTAGATAAATGAGCTAACTCGAACCTAGTCATCTGACTGGTCTTCTAAACTATTTTTACGGAGAAAATACATGTCGCAAACTTATTATAAAGCCATTAATTGGAATGAGATTGAGGATGTGATTGACAAGTCAACTTGGGAAAAGTTGACCGAACAATTCTGGCTTGATACGCGAATTCCGCTGTCAAATGACCTCGATGATTGGCGTAAGCTTTCTGACCAAGAAAAAGATTTGGTCGGTAAAGTTTTTGGCGGATTGACCCTTCTTGATACCATGCAATCCGAATCTGGTGTGGAGGCCATTCGTGCAGATGTCAGAACACCTCACGAAGAAGCCGTCCTCAACAATATTCAATTTATGGAGTCTGTCCACGCCAAATCATACTCTTCCATTTTTTCAACCCTTAATACAAAATCAGAAATTGAAGCAATCTTTGAATGGACGAACAACAACGAATACTTACAGAAAAAAGCCAAAATCATCAACGATATTTATGAAAATGGCACTGCTCTACAAAAAAAGGTCGCTTCAACTTTTCTTGAAACCTTTCTCTTTTACTCAGGATTTTTCACCCCTCTTTATTATCTTGGCAATAATAAATTGGCAAACGTCGCTGAAATTATCAAATTAATCATCCGCGATGAATCTGTCCATGGAACTTATATCGGCTATAAATTCCAACTTGGTTTCAATGAATTGTCTGAGAAAGAGCAAGATGACTTGCGTGACTGGATGTATGACTTGCTCTATCAACTCTATGAAAATGAAGAAAATTACACCAAAACACTTTATGACCAAGTTGGCTGGACTGAGGAAGTTCTGACTTTCTTACGTTATAACGCCAATAAAGCTCTCATGAACTTAGGGCAAGATCCGCTTTTCCCTGATACCGCTAATGATGTCAACCCAATCGTTATGAATGGTATTTCAACAGGAACTTCTAACCATGATTTCTTTAGTCAGATCGGGAACGGATATCTTCTTGGTTCTGTTGAAGCTATGCAAGATGATGATTACAATTATGGACTTGATTAGACTTTTCAAAAAATTATCCCAAACTAGCTTGACAAGAAACTTGCTTTCATGCTAGACTATATACAAATTGAATTCACAAAGGAGTGCCATCGGCTGAGATCGCATTTGCGAAATCCTGATAACCTGATCTCGTTAGGACGAGCGTAGGGATTGTGATATGACTTTTTTAAACGTGATTAAAATAGCATTGAACATATTATCAGAAAAAGCTCCTTTGTGTTAGAAGGAGTTTTTTTATGTCGTCGAAGAATTCTCAATTGTCTGCTTTAATTGAGACTGCATTGGTTGCTGCTTTTGCTATGGCTTTATCTTATATTCCAGATTTTGCTAGCTGGTTCACCCCTTCATTTGGTGCAGTGCCAGTCGTGCTTTTTGCCCTACGTCGCGGTCCAAAATATGGAACCCTAGCTGGTCTTATCTGGGGCTTGCTTCACTTTATTTTAGGTAAAGTTTGGTACCTAGCCTTGTCACAAGTTATCATCGAATACATCATTACCTTTGTCTCAATGGGTTTGGCTGGATTTTTATCTGCCCCATTTCAAAATGCTCTTTCTAAAGACAATAAAGGACGTGCTCTGATTTACTCAACTATCGGTGCCACACTTGCTGTTTTTGTCCGCTACTTCTGGCACTATGTCGCTGGTTTTATCTTCTGGGGAAGCTACGCACCAAAAGGCATGTCACCTTACCTTTATTCGCTCAGTGTCAATGGTACAGCTGGACTGTTAACCCTAGTCTTCGTCATTTTGGCACTTGCTATCATCATCCCAACACAAGGAAAAATTTTCTTGGTAAAAAAATAAACTCTTCATTTTCTAAGTTTAACACCATAAAAGCTAAGACAAAATGTCTTAGCTTTTTTCTATTATATTTGTCTCGCCAAATTAATCATTTCAAGGACACCTTGAGCGCATTCGCTACCTTTATTACCTGCTTTTGAACCAGAACGTTCGATAGCTTGCTCGATATCCTCAGTGGTAATCACACCAAACATAACTGGAATATCACTAGTGAGATTGATTTGCCCAACCCCTTTAGCTACTTCATTACAAACCAAATCGTAGTGACTTGTTGACCCGCGAATGACGCTACCGAGTGTGATAACACCATCATATTTACCAGTCGCAACAATTTTTTTCGTCATAAACGGAATTTCAAATGCTCCTGGCACCCAATAAACATCGATATCATCCTCAGCTACTTCATTGCGAACCAAACCATCCATGGCACCACCTAATAATTTTGAGGTGATAAATTCATTAAAGCGTGCTACAACGATAGCAATTTTTAAGTCTTTTCCGATAAATTTTCCTTCAAATGTTGTCATGATTTTCTCTCCTTATTTCCTTAAACAATGTGTAGTAAATGGTGAAATTTTTCTTGTTTAGTTTGCAAGTAGGCGCGATTCTCCTGGTGGGCTGTCATCTGTAAGGGCAAGCGTTCTACAATATCTATGCCTGCCATTTCAAGTTGCTCTAACTTATCAGGATTATTGGTTAAGAGTTTAACCTGCTTGATATCTAAAAAGCTCAAAATATCCGCTGCAATCTGGTAATCACGCTCATCTGGGGCAAAGCCAAGCTCAAGATTCGCCTCATAAGTGTCCAAACCTTCTTCTTGCAACTGATAAGCTTTCAGTTTATTTTTTAAACCGATACCTCGACCTTCTTGACGAAGGTACAAAATAGCTCCGCGCCCAACTTGGTCAATTTTTTCCATGGCAGCATGCAACTGTTCTCCACAGTCACAACGCAAAGACCCAAAAATATCGCCAGTCAAACATTCTGAGTGCAAACGCAGTAAAAGCGGTTCATCTGTCGTCAAATCTCCCTTTGACAAGAGAACATGCTCGCGCTTTTCTTCATCTTCAAATAACTGAAGGTCAAAGTCACCATAACTTGATGGCAACTTTACCTTAGGACTATCTTGAAAGCTCACATAACGCGCAATATCACCCACTTCAATCATGGTCAAATTCCACTTGCTAGCAAAATCATGTAAATCAACTTTACGAGCCATCGTGCCATCATCTTTTAAAATCTCACAAATGTAAGTCGCTTCTCTCACACCAGCTAAACGTGCCAAATCAAGACTTGCTTCCGTGTGCCCACGGCGTTCTAATACACCACCAAAGCGTCCTACTAGCGGAAACATGTGACCAGGTTTGTGAAAATCACTAGCTTTACTTGTTGACGACGCCAATCCTTGAATAGTCTTAGCGCGGTCAAAAGCTGAAATTCCTGTTGACGTTTCTTTGTGGTCTACGCTAATGGTAAAAGCTGTGCCATGTGCATCCGTATTTTCTTCTGACATTGGAACAAGCTCCAAACGATTAGCAATCTCCTCAGACACTGGCGCACAAATCAAACCACGCGCGTGCTTGGTCATAAAATTCACATTTTCTGGGCTTGCCAATTCTGCCAGACCAACCAAGTCCCCTTCAGCTTCACGGTCATCATCGTCGACGACTACGATTAATTTTCCTGCTTTCAAATCAGAAATTGCTTTTTCAACATCCTTAAACATCTAGTCTCCTTTCATCATTCTTAGCTGTTTTTGCATGTATTTTGCTAAAATATCCGTCTCAATATTGACTTTGTCACCTGTTTTGAGCCTTGCCAGGTTAGTCTCTTTTGCCGTATGTGGAATCAACGACACGCTAAATTGCCCCTTCTCAGCGGATACCACCGTCAGACTAACACCGTTGACCGCGATT
Source organism: Streptococcus lutetiensis (assembly GCF_900475675.1). Taxonomy (NCBI): domain Bacteria; kingdom Bacillati; phylum Bacillota; class Bacilli; order Lactobacillales; family Streptococcaceae; genus Streptococcus; species Streptococcus lutetiensis. Next base: position 562,047 of record NZ_LS483403.1, on the reverse strand, counting down.
GAGCCTTGCCCAACAATCTGCCCTTCAAGTCCTTTTGGAAAAGCAAAGCTAAGTACAAGTGCAGTTTCATCACTTTCTTTTGTAACAAGCCTTGCCACACTATCCACGTGCCCTGTCACAAGGTGCCCTTCAAAGCGAGCATTGGCTGACATAGCTAACTCAAGATTTACCAAATCACCGACGCGACTCTCTGAAAAAATCGTTCTCCTAAAGGTTTCTGGCATGACATCCACTGTAAATGCATCCCCTGCTTTAGCCACGCAAGTCAAGCAGACACCATTGATTGCCATACTATCGCCAATTTTATAATCAGCTAACAACTTTCGTGAAGCCTTGCAAGTTAATTTGATATTTTGCTGGTGTTTGACAATCCGGCTAATACGACCTTGTTCTTGAATTAATCCGGTAAACATCACAACCTCCTTCTAGCCGAAAGCCTAATATTATTTCCGATTTTTTGACAGGTAAAATCGTCTAATTCTAAGGCTTGACTAACCAGACGAAAACTCGACATGGCTGCTTTGCCATTACCACCAATAAGCTTAGGAGTCACATAAGAAATGATTTCATCCCAAAGCCCACTTTCCAGAAAAGCATCATGAACACCAGCTCCGCCCTCAACATAAACTGACTGAAGCTTCTTCTCATAAAGCACCTGCAAAATATTTTCAATTGAAAACTCTGGCAAATCAATTACTGTGACATGCTTTGGTAAATCCGAAACCTTCCGACTACTAAAAATATAAACTGGAGCCGAATTATCTTCAAAAATCTGTAAATCTAACTGGTCAAAAACACGCCCCTTTTCATCCAAAATCACACGCACTGGCGGACAAAAGCTTGTCCCACTCCCCAGCAAACGTGGATTGTCAATCAAGACCGTATCAGCACCAACCAATATCGCATGAAAATCATCACGTTCATCGTGAACAAAACGATTTGTCTCGTCATCAGTCAAAGCCGTTCGTTTGCCAAGCACAGCAATCTTTCCATCCAGACTAACTGCTTGTTTCAAAACAACATAAGGACGCTTGCGCTCATAGTAAACATTGTAATGCTTGTTGAGTGCGCGTGCCTCTTCTTCCAAAATATGAGTGACTACTTCTATTCCTTGCTCTTTTAAGAAAGCCACACCTTTTCCTGCTACTAAAGGATTGGGGTCAAGCTGGCCAACAACTACCTTTTTGATACCTGCCTCAACAATCGCTTGGGTACAGGGTGGCTGTTTTCCCCTATGATGACAAGGTTCCAAGGTCACATAAAGAGCTGAATTAAATAGTTCTTCCGGAGTTTGACAATATAAAATCGCGTTCTTTTCAGCATGCTCATGACCATACTGCAGGTGTGCACCACGAGCAACCACATGATTATCTTTGACAATCACCGCACCAACTAAAGGATTGGTGTAAGTTTGCCTAAAGCCACGCTTAGCTTCTTCTATCGCTTGCAACATATAGTTTTTATCCATATCTTCCTCCTTTCACATAAAAAAATCCCGACAAAAATTATCCGACTAGCTTGCACTAATCAGTCATTTTCATCGGGTATCACTGTAGTTGTCTGAATTTTCTGACACATAAAATATACCAAAAACAAAAATCCTCGTAGCATTACACTACGAGGCGATTAAAGACAACTAAAAAAGTAATTCAAAAAGCGAGAGTATGCTTTTTGACACTCTATCAATTCTTCTCCCATCCAGACTATACTGTCGGCTCTGGAATCACACCAGATCAGCTTGCGCTCACGGACTTAGCTCTCTCATTTTTCAAATAAAGTTGATTAGTAATTGCTTCTCCTCACAGACATAGCGAAACATCAGCGAGAAATAAAAGCAAGTAACAATCAACGAGACAACAACACCGTCGGTCGGGAATTTCACCCTGCCCCGAAGAAAACTATTCAATTCTTCTTAAGATTATCACGAATCTAAAAAGCTGTCAATTTTTTTATTATTTCCTACAAACTTTCAATCATTTCGACCAATTTCTTGGCATGGACTTGTGATTTTGCAATCATTTCTTGGGCTTTTTCAGCGTCGTTTCGAAGTGAATAAGAAACGCCGTGTGTCACAACATGGCCTGCAAAATTCAGTTGAGTCAATTTTGCTGTCAAACGAATCGGTGCCAAAAGCTCGTCAATCGTTGTGCCTGTTTCTGCGCTATAAGCTGCTTCTCCTGCGCCAGTCGTCAAAGAAGCAATCAAAACTTTATCTTTCAAGGCATTGCCATTTGAACCGTGTGAAAAACCATGCACAAAAACTTTTTCAATCCATTTATTCATCAAAGATGGTGTCATGTACCAGTAAAGTGGATACTGAAAAACAATAACATCAGCTCGATGTAATTTTTCCTGCTCAGCTGTCACATTAATCTGATAATCAGGATACAAATTACTCAAAATATCCAATTCAACTTCTGGATAAAGCTTTTTAATTTCTTTTAAAATCATTTTATTTGCAAGTGAATCATTTTTCAAATCAGGATGCCCTGAAACAACAAGAACTTTTTTAGCCAATTTTGTCACTCCTCCCATTTTTAGAAAATTCTATACAATTAAAAGCAATTTGTCAACTTGAAAAAGAACCTCTCACTAGAGAAGTCCTTTTATCTTAGGCAAAAACGTCTTTCAAAATAGCAACACCTTGATCAATTTGCTCTTTTGTCAAAGTCAATGGTGGCAAGAGACGAATAACATTTGTTCCTGCAGTTAAGACAACAAGACCTTTGTCCCGTGCCTTTTCAACCAAGTCAACAAGATTTTCAGTTGTTTCAATACCAATCATGTAACCAAGCCCACGAACCTCAGTTACTTTTGAATTACCAGCTAGAGCTTTCTTCAACTCAGCTTGCAAATAATTACCATTTTCAAGTGCTTGTGGCAAGAATCCATCAGCCAGCATAATATCTAGTACGCTTGAGGCTGCTGACATGACAAGTTTATTGCCACCAAAGGTTGACCCATGACTGCCGTAAGAAAAAGCTGAACCAAGTTTTTCTTTTGCAATCATTGCACCAACTGGCACGCCATTTCCAAGACCTTTTGCCAAAGTAAAAATGTCTGGCTCAATGCCATAATGTTCAAATGAAAAGAGTTTCCCAGTACGTCCCATACCTGTTTGGACTTCATCAACAATAAGCAAAATCCCTGTATTTTGACAAAATTCGCTCAAGGCTGTTACAAAAGTTTTATCTGCTGGACGAACTCCTGACTCCCCTTGAACCAATTCTAGCATGACCGCCGCAGTATCCTCAGTCACCAAGGCTTTGACACTATCCAAATCATTATATGTCGCATAGCTAAAATGTGGGACAACATCACCAAAACCAGCTTTAATTTTGTCCTGACCAGTCGCAGACATTGACCCAAAGGTACGACCGTGAAAAGAATTCACAAAAGTGATAATTTCTTGCTTGCCAGTCGCCTTACGAGCAATTTTAATCGCTGCTTCATTAGCTTCCGCACCGCTATTTGCAAAGAAAGCAAGATAATCTTTATCCCCGATTAATTTACCTGCTACTTCTTCTTGTAAGGAATTGTGGTACAAATTTGGCATGTGCCAAATCTCCTCAGCCTGCTTAAGCAAAGCTGCTTTGACTTGTGGGTGAAAACCAAGATTAGTCACACCAATACCAGATGAAAAATCAAGGTATTTTTTGCCGTCCTGGTCTAAAAGATAATTACCTTGCGCTTTAACAAATTCGATAGCTGCGCGTTTATAATTTTGAAATAGTTTTGTCATTCGTCGCTCCTTTACGTTAGCAGATGATTGAAGTTCCTGTTACAAGATTGTCGCCAATCAATACTTCACCCACACCTGCTAAAACAGTGTTCACTGCTGATTCGATTTTAGGAATCATGCCGCCAGTGATAATTCCTTGGTCAATTTTCTCTTGAAATTCTGTCGATGTTAAGCTATCAAGCACAACTCCATTTTCCAAAACGCCTTTAACATCAGTCATTAGGACTAATTTTTCAGCCTCTAAAGCGACAGCGACCGCTGTTGCCAAATAATCTGCGTTGATGTTTAAAAGTTCGCCATCTTTAGAATAGCCAAGCGATGCAAGAACTGGCAACATGTTGTTATCAAGCATTTGCTCCAAAATCGGTATCTGAATATTTGAGACATCACCAACGTAACCATAAGTTTCCTTGTCAAGAAAATCAGCTGTCACCACTCTTTTAATATTCGATAGCAACTGAATACTATCAATAGATGATTGGTTAAGTTTTTCAGTCAAATTTTCACCAACCATGTAAAGAAGAGCATAGCTGACCAACTTCATATCAGATTGACTAGTTACACGAAGACCATTGATTTTTTTAACTGGTACTTGGTTATCTTCCATTAATTTATTAATAGCATAGCCGCCACCATGCACAATGACCAAATTTTTATGGGTATCTTTCCATTTTTTGACTTGTGCTAAAAAGTCTTGCGACAAGTTTTGGCTAGCAACGCCACCAATTTTAATCACAATTGTATTTTTCATAGTCTCATCCCTTTATGTACGATAGAGGGCATTGATTTTCACGTAACTGTATGACAAATCACAACCCCAAGCTTTTCCTTGTGCTTCACCCGCATGCAAATCAACAGTGATAGTAATCTCATCTTCGTGCATAACATCTTGTATTTCTTCTGCTTCAAATTCAACGGGACTTGATTTTAACATGACTGGAACATCGCCAAGGAAAATGTCAATATTATCAACAGGAACATCAACCCCTGCATAACCAACTGCTGCTAGAATACGTCCCCAGTTAGGGTCTTCACCAAAAATAGCCGTCTTCACAAGGCTTGAACCAACAACACTTTTAGCTATCATGCGTGCATCAAGAGCGTTTGGAGCATTTTTAACATTCACTTCAATGAGTTTGCTTGCGCCTTCACCGTCTTTGGCAATCATTTTAGCCAATTCTTGCATCACGTAATTAAGCATGGCTGAGAATTTATCAAACTCAGGCGTATTTGGCAAAATTTCTTCGTTCAAAGTGCAACCATTTGACATGACAAGAACCATATCATTCGTTGAAGTATCACCATCAACCGTGATTTGATTGAAAGTCGTTTCAACGTTCTGACTTAACGCAAGTTGCAAGGTTTCACTTGAAATATTAGCATCACAAGTGATAAAAGCTAGCATTGTCGCCATATTTGGGTGAATCATGCCTGACCCCTTTGCAACACCCGCCATGGTTACCTCGTCACGACCGAATTTTTCCGTAACTGCAACAGTTTTAACCATGGTATCTGTTGTCAAAATAGCTTTTGAAAAATCATCTGAATTTCCATTCACCACAAGTTTAGAAAGACCTGTTTTAAGAGTATCCATTGGCAACAAATCACCAATCACACCAGTTGAAGCAACGCCGACCAAATCAGGTTCAACACCAAGTTTTTCTGCTGTCCATTTTTGTATCGTGTAAGCATCTTCCATTCCTTGCACACCTGTACAAGAATTGGCAATACCTGAGTTCACCACGATAGCTTTCATTTTTTGTGCTTTTTTAACAGACTGACGTGTCACAATTAGTGGCGCCGCAATGACTTTATTGGTCGTATAAACCCCAGCGACGCTGGCTGGCACTTCTGAAACAATCCAACCAAAATCAAGTTTTCTTTTCTTAAACCCTGCATGTAATCCATCTGCTGAAAATCCAAGTGGGCTTGCTACATTACCTTCAATAACTTTCATATCTCATACCCTTTCTAGACTATAAATAATTTGGCGAAATCATTAATCCTTCTGTTTCATCCCAACCATTCATCAAGTTGAGGTTCTGAACAGCCTGCCCAGCCGCTCCTTTAATCAAATTGTCAATAACTGAAACAATGGTTAAGACATTTGTGATCTCATTGTAGAGGAAACCAATATCGGTAAAGTTTGAACCAATGACATTGTGCAATTCTGGTAAATCATCTTGCACTCGAACAAATGGCGTATCCTTGTAAGAATCTTCATAGATAGCAAAAAGATTAGCATTTGTTAGTGGCTTTTTCAACTTAACATAAACTGTTAACATGATGCCGCGATTAACTGGCAAAAGTGATGTTGAAAATTGAATGTGGCTAACTTTCTCATCAAATAACTTCAACTCTTGCACAATTTCTGGAATATGCTGGTGACGATTCAACTTGTAAGTCACGTAATTATCATGCACATTAACAAAATGACTTGACTCAGAAAGTGCCTTACCAGCACCTGTCAAACCACTTTTCGCATCCACGATAATAGAATCTTCTTCGACAACACCAGCTTTTAGCAAAGGTATCAAAGCTAATTCTGTTGCTGTCGCGTAGCAACCAGGGTTTGAAATGAATTTTTTACCTTTAACATCTGTAAACTCAGCCAAAGAATATGTAAATTTATTCAGCTCTTCATCACTAGCAGGTGTTTTTTTATACCATTTTTCATAAAGATAGGCTGGCAAGCGATGGTCCCCTGACAAATCTATCACTGGAAAATCAGCTTTCACAAAAGGCTGTGCCAACTTGCTTGCGACCCCACTTGGTGTTGCAAAGAATACCAAGTCTGACTTTGCTATGATTTTATCAGCATCAAATTCTTCGATAACCAAGTCACAGATACCAACTAAGTAAGGGTATAAGTCTGATAATCGTCGACCGATTTCCTTAGTTGCATGAATCGAAGCAATCGTTACTTTTTTATGATTATTCAATAATTTAACTAATTCTAGACCACTGTATCCAGTGATGCCAACAATCGACACTCTCATAATATACACTCCTTGAATAAATATGTATTCGATTTTATAGTATATTTATTCATAAGTCAAGTATTTTTTACATAAAATATAAAAAAGCACGAATTTTCATTCGTACTTTCATTATTTTTCAAATTTATGGATATTAATCAATTTTTCTATTTTTCTGGTAAGCAAAATAAAAAGCAATCGAAGTTAAAACAATCCAACCAAGTAATACGAAAATAGTTTTATCTGTTAATTGGTAATCTGATAATTCTTTAAAATATTTGGCATTTGCTCCGATAAAAGAATACTCCATGACCGTCCTAACAAATTTAGCAAATTCAGAAAATATTGGCAAAAAACTCGCAATAAGCACTAGAGTGAGACTACAAACAGTTATTTGGGTTTGATTCTTAGCCACAAAAGCAATTAAAAGATTTAATAAAATAAGGACTAGGCTTGTTAGACTAATAGCAACTAAATAGATCCATCGTTCCATGTCTTTAATCTGCATCAAAATTGGAATTAAAATACTTGCAAGTAAGGAAAAAATAATTGGGAAAATAATAACTGTCGTGATATATTCTCCTTGTTTAACACCTGATAAAATCAAACTTTTTAAATTTTTTCTTTTCCTTTTCTTCTGAAATCATGGTAGAGACAAAAGAACCTGCTGTTATACTATATATCATATTAAGTCCCATACCAATGAACCCCGAATTATCATCAAAACCAAGTAAATTAACAAATAAGACAATATCAAAAATTGGAGATATCACAACAAATAAAAAATTTATTACTCATTATGAACTGCCAACGTAGCCAAAGTAGACTCATAAATCTATTTTTCCCCATACTAGCATTTTCCTATAGCTTTGTTTATTGATGCCTTCATTATATCTTAATAAAACAGTGTTTAAAAATCTTATTTTTCAAACCATCCCAACTGTCCAATTCGCTCGACGGCTTCTTCAAGGCGTTCTGGTTCAACTAGGAGTCCGATTCTGACGTAGCCATCTCCTGCTTGTCCGAAACCTTTTCCCGGTGCGACTGCGACGTGAGCTTCATTTAAGAGTAAATCAGCGAAGCTTTCACTGTTATAACCTTCTGGCACCGGCATCCAAGCATAAAACGAACCTTTTGACTCAAAGGCGTGCCAGCCGATTTTAGCAGCAGCTTTGACAAAAGCGTGGCGTCGCTCGTCATATTTGTGATTTAGCTCTGCGATTGCCGCTTTAGCGCGCTCATCTAAAAGAGCTACTGCGCCAGCGTCTTGGATAGCTGGAAAAATGCTGACAAAAAGGTGGTCTTGTAATAAGTTAAGCGCCTCAATCAACTCCGCATTTCCCGCCGCAAAAGCCAAACGCCAACCTGCCATATTAAAGGTTTTGGAAAATGTATAAAGTTCAACGCCAACTTCTTTAGCCCCAGGTGTTGAGAGAAAACTTGGATTTTTAAAATCATCTGCTCCCAAAGCTCCGTAAGCGAAATCACTAACCACACCTACTTCGTATTTTTTCGCCCAAGCAACCAATTCTTCATAAAATTCAGGCGTCGCCACAGCACCAGTTGGGTTATTGGGGTAGTTGATGTAGATAAATTTAGCACGCTTTGCCACTTCTTCAGGAATGGCTGACAAATCTGGCAGAAAGTTATTTTCTTCTTTTAAAGGAAAGGTTTCATATTCAATTTTTCCAAGAGAAACGCTTGATAAATAATCTGGATAACCAGGATCAGGCAGCAAAAGCAAATCACCAGAATTCATGGTGGCTACTGGAAATTCAACCAGACCAATCTTTGCACCACCAAGGACACAAATTTCCTTCTCACTATCAAGTTCCACCTGATAATTATCCTTATAAAACTGACTAGCTGCTTCTTTAAAATTAGCATTGCCTCGAAATTGTGAATATTTATGGGATGCTGGATTCTTAGCAGATTCAATCAAGGCATCAACGATATAATCGTAGGTCGGCTGATCAGGATTTCCCTGCCCAAGATTTATTACATCATAACCTTGTGCCACTTTAGCATTGACCTTAGCAACAAGACTTGCAAAAAATTGTTTTGGTAATGTTTGTAAAATATCTGATTGTGAAAACATCCTAACTCCCCCCTTAATGATACAACTCTGGTTTTCGGTCAGCGAAAACAGGAATATGACCACGAACTTTTTCAACCTCTGATAAGTCAATATCTACCGAAAAAACACCTTCTTGATTATCTGGCGCTTGCAAAATAACATTTCCTAGCGGGTCAATAACCAATGAATGCCCAGAAAAATCATCCAACACTCCTTGACCAACACGGTTGACAGCTACTACAAAAGCTTGATTTTCAACTGCACGCGCACGCAGCAAAATCTCCCACTGTGGCACACGTTTTTTTGGCCACTCAGCTACGACAAATAAAACTCTAGCACCAGTCGCCATCAAGGTTCTCACCCATTCCGGAAATCGCATATCATAGCAAATGATACTAGCTACCTTGACACCATCAAGCTCAAAAGTACTTTCACGATGCCCAGCCTGCAAAAAACGATCTTCTCCCATCAAGCCAAAAAGATGAACTTTATCATAATCAGCAATCACCTGACCAGCTCGGTTAAAAACATAAGTAGTATTAAAAAATTGATTTTTCTTTACTGTCGCGACCGAACCAGCTACCAGATTAACCTGATTTTCTTTGGCAAACTTTCCTAACAAATTTTTCGTTTGCTGACCATCCTTATCAGAAAGCTCAGCCATTTGCTCCAAAGCATAGCCAGTGTTCCACATCTCAGGCAAAACAATCACATCGGACTCATCAAGTGCAGCTTTTTCTAACCAAGCAAGGACATTCTCAATGTTTTTCTTCGGCTCAGCTTCGTAAATAGCCATCTGAATTAGTGAAACTTTCATGATTTCCTCGATTCTATCTTTTGTTGAAAATTTTCTGAAATCTTTGTGACTATTATAGCAGTCTGCCTTCTCCTCGTAAAATAGTTATTTTAAATAGATTTGATAGTTAGAAACTATAACCCCTAAAAAGCCCACCATTAGGTGGGCTTTCTTTTTATTTTTTTCTGTCTCGCAAGATTTTAATCAGGTTACTGAGTAAGCTACATTCTGCAAAGAGAATGACCAAAAGTGGCCAATTCACTTGCTTTTGTAAACTATCAGAAATAAGAACACAGATAAGAATTGCTATCGTTACGCTGATTAAAGCAATAGCGAGTTTCAGAAAGATTTTTTTAGATGTCATCTTAAAGATTTTCTGCTACTGCTGCAAAAAGGTCTGCGATTTTAGCAGCATCTGAACCACCGGCCATGGCCATGTCTGGTTTACCACCACCACGACCTGATACGATTGGTGCCAAAACTTTAATCAAGTTACCAGCATGAACATCTTTTGATTTGCTTGCTACAAGGACATTGACTTTTTCGCCAATAGCTGCTGCCAAGACAAGAACGTCAGAATAGTCTTTTTGTTTCCAGTTGTCAGCAAATGTACGAAGGGCACCTGCATCAGAAACAGTTACTTGGCTAGTGACAAAGCGAAGACCGTTTGCTTCTTTAACATCTTTGAAAACGTCACCAGCTTGTGCTGCTGCTGCTTTTTCTTTCAATTCAGCATTTTCTTTTTGCAATTTGTGCAATTGTTCTTGCAAGCTTACTACTTTCTTAGTAACTTCTTTCAATTGAGGCACTTTAAGAGTTTCAGCAATTGCTTTAAGGTCTTCTTCTTCTTGACGGTATGCTTCAAAGGCTTCTTTACCAGTTACAGCAAGGATACGACGAGTTCCTGAACCGATACCTTCTTCTTTAACAATCTTGAAGATTCCGATTTCAGCTGTATTTGAAACGTGTGTACCACCACAAAGTTCAATTGAGTAATCGCCGATTGTTACAACACGTACGTTTTTACCGTATTTTTCACCGAACAAGGCCATAGCACCCATTGATTTAGCAGTATCAATGTCAGTTTCAACAGTCTTAACTGGAATAGCATTCCAGATTTGTTGGTTAACTTCTTCTTCGATTTGACGCAATTCATCAGCAGTTACTGCTTCAAAGTGAGTGAAGTCAAAGCGCAAGAATCCTTCTTCGTTAAGAGAACCAGCCTGAGTAGCGTGTTCACCGATAACGTGGTGAAGTGCAGCGTGAAGCAAGTGAGTAGCTGTGTGGTTTTTGATAACACTGTGACGACGTTTGCTATCAATTTCAAGTGTGTATGTCGTACCAACTGACAAGCTTGCGAGAACATCAACTGTGTGAAGAGCTTGACCATTTGGAGCTTTTTGAACATCTGTCACGCGAGCAACGATGTCACCTTTATCATTTTTAATAACACCGTGGTCAGCTACTTGTCCACCCATTTCAGCGTAGAATGGAGTTTTCGCAAAGACAAGCAATACTTGACCTTCTGAAACAGCTTCAGTACGTTCGTTATCAGCGATAATAACTGACAATGTAGAATCAAGAACTTCTTCAGTGTAGCTAAAGACTGATTCTTCAGTAATGCTTGACAATGTTTCGCTTTGCATACCCATTGAACCACCTTTAACGACGCTTGCACGCGCACGTTCTTGTTGTTCTTTCATAGCAGCTTCAAAGCCAGCGTGGTCAATCTTGAAGCCTTTGTCTTCAGCCAATTCTTCAGTCAATTCAACTGGGAATCCATATGTATCATACAATTTGAAGATATCTTTACCTTCAACAGTGTCTTTACCAGCTGCTTTCAAATCAGCCAACAATTGGTCAAGCATGTTTGAACCAGCATCGATTGTACGTGCGAATGTTTCTTCTTCACGACGAACGATTTTTTCGATAAATTCACGTTTTTCAAGCACTTCTGGGTAGTATGATTCCATGATTTTACCAACAGTTGGAACCAATTTATACAAGAATGTTTCGTTGATACCAAGGCGACGACCGTGCATAACTGCGCGACGAAGCAAACGACGAAGCACATATCCACGACCTTCGTTACCAGGAAGAGCACCATCACCGATAGCAAATGAAAGTGAACGTATGTGGTCAGCGATAACTTTAAAGCTCATGTTGTCGCCATCTGGATCATAAGTTTTACCAGATAATTTTTCGATTTCACGAATGATTGGCATGAAGAGGTCAGTTTCAAAGTTTGTTTTAGCCCCTTGCATAACCGCAACCAAACGTTCCAAACCGGCACCCGTATCAATGTTTTTGTGTGGCAATTCTTTGTATTCTGAACGTGGAACAGCTGGATCAGCGTTAAATTGTGACAACACGATGTTCCAGATTTCGATGTAACGATCGTTTTCGATATCTTCAGCAAGAAGTTTGATACCAACGTGGTCTGGGTCAAAGTCTTCACCACGGTCAAAGAAGATTTCAGTATCTGGTCCTGAAGGTCCAGCACCAATTTCCCAGAAGTTGTCTTCGATTGGAATCAAGTGACTTGGTTCAACACCAAGTGAAATCCAACGGTTGTAAGTGTCTTTATCATCTGGGTAGTAAGTCATGTAAAGTTTATCTTTAGGGAAGTCAAACCATTCTGGACTTGTCAATAATTCAAATCCCCAAGTGATTGCTTCATCACGGAAGTAATCACCAACAGAGAAGTTACCCAACATTTCAAACATTGTATGGTGACGAGCTGTTTTACCAACGTTTTCGATGTCATTTGTACGGATAGCTTTTTGAGCATTAGTGATACGTGGGTTTTCTGGAATTACTGAACCATCAAAGTATTTTTTAAGTGTGGCAACACCTGAGTTGATCCACAACAAAGTTGGGTCGTTTACAGGAACCAAGTTTGCAGAAGGTTCAACAGAGTGACCTTTTGATTTCCAGAAGTCTAGCCACATTTGGCGCACTTGCGCACTAGTCAATTGTTTCATTTTATCTTTCCTTTTCTTGTTACTAAGCGATGTTACAACGCTTGCCATAGATTGAAATCATCTTTTATGCCATTAAGGATACAAAAAACGGCAAGTCCATCTCATAGAGGGTGACGTTAGCCACGGTACCACCTCTTTTCAATGAACCTGTCATTCTTCATTTATCTCTTAAATTGTTTTTTCTTGCATTTGACCCTGGTAACTCGGTTACCAATATTGACAATTAGAAAACATGAGTAGCACATTTTTAACTTCATCCATGGCTCGCAGCAACCGCCACTTTTCTGAATCTGAATTTTTAAAAACGATTCTCAATCTTTTTAATTGTACTGTATTTTAAGCTTCTGGTCAAGTAGCTTATTCAGCTGAATCTGTAGATGATTCAGTTGTTGATGATTCTTCTGTTGAACTTGATGAGCTTGCTTCAGAAGAAGTTGATGAAGCTTTTGATGATGAAGCTGAAGAACTTGATGATGAGCTTGTTGCATATTGTGAAAGAATACTTGCAAAGGTGTTATCTTTAATCTTCACGTTAGCTTTATCAAGAGCTTTAGCAATAACTTGATTTTGGAAGTTTGTGTCGTTTTGATATTTAGCCATGATAGCTTTCTTCAAGCGTTTTTTGTATGTCTTCCAATCAGAGTTTTTATCTGTTTTCTTAGTTGTCTTAACGATGTAGTAAGTGTATGAATATGTTGAAGAATTCATTACTTTGATAACATCTGAAACTGAACCTTCATTTTGTTTGAATGCAGCATCCATAACATCTGTTGGAAGTTTTGTATCTGCTGAGTCAAATGTGTATTCAGTTTTCTTAGCTATTGTGTTTTCTTTAGCGATTTTATCAAAATCAGCGCCATCCGCAGTTGCTTGATCGTGAACTGAGTTAGCTTTGTCTTCGTTGCTCAAAGCAATAACTGTAGCTGTTGTATCAGGGGTGTAATCTTTGTAAGCTTCTTTGTAGTTTTTAGTTGTCAATTTATCTTTGGCAGCTTCTTTAACAGCATATTCCACTAACATTGATGTGCGAATTTGTTGCTTGTAAGTATCTGTTGTCAAACCAGCAGCTTGAAGTGCACTTGAGAATGATGAACCATATGATGAAGCAGTTTTATTGTAAGCTTCAGTCACTTCTTTATCTGAAACTTTGCTTCCATATTGGTCTTCAAAGACACGTGACAAAATCAAGTTCAACATTGTTTGTTGTGAAGATTTTGAACTTTTTGCAGCACTGTAGAAGTCTGATACTGTAATTGTGTTACCTTTCATTGTAACAAGAGCTTTAGTTTCAGAATTGTTGTTTGTAGCAAGGTAAGTAACGCCAGCACCGATAAGAGCTGAAGCCACGGCAATAGAAACACCTTTAAAAGCCTTGCTTTGGATCATTTTTGTAAATCCTGATTTTTCTTTGTTAGCCATTGATATTAAACTCCTTAATTTGTCTTTAACTCCATTAGTATACCACAATAACTTAAATGTTGCTTAATTTTACAGTTCTACATCTTCAGCATTTTTACAGAGCATTAGCAGTCCGTCACTAAGTGGTAAAAGGCTTGCTGTCAGATTTGGATTATCAAGCGTTGCGTCAAAAAGTCGTTGAAGCCCACGGTAAATCGTGCGCTGTCCGCGACGCACTTCTTCGATTGGTTTGACAATATCACCACCTTGGAAGACATCGTCAAAAATCACAACACCTCCAACTTTCAAGTGTTTCAAAACTTCTGGCAAAAAGACGATGTATTTTGATTTTGCAGAATCCATGAAGACAAAGTCATACTCACCTTCAAGGGGTGAAAGAGTATCAACGGCATCGCCTTCAACCAATGTGATTTGCTTGCGAGTGTCATACTTTGCAAAGTTTTCCTTAGCAAAAGCAATCATTTCTGGATTACGATCGAGTGTTGTAATCTTAGCTTCTGGTGCATTTTCTGCCATCAAAAGCGCTGAAAAACCAATTGCTGTTCCAATTTCCAAGATATTCTTAGGTTGCAAGGTTTGCAACAAGAAACGGAAATAAGCTACGACTTCGTGCTGGATAATCGGGATATTTTCTTGATGTGCAAAAGCTTCTAATTCAGCTAAAAAACCGTCATTTTGCTTTTGACGTGTTCGCATATAACGCACGACACCCTCTTTGACAACAGGACGTCGCATATTGTGATTTGCTGTTTTTGAATATGATTTAACCATAACTCTTATTATATAGCAAAATAAAGCCGATGTGAATAGCTAGTTTTTCATGCTTTTAAAAGTACTGGAATATCAGACAAATCTGCAATTTTTTGATTGATTTTTGAGTTTGGTTGACCCAGATTGATTGACTTGATACCTGCATTCTCAGCCGCTTCAACATCAATACGACGGTCACCAACGTAATAAGTATCAGACTTATCAAGATGGTATTTTTCAAGCAGATAATCAATAGCTTCTGGCTCAGGTTTACGTGCAAAGCCATTGGCCGATGTCACTACTTCTGTGAAATACTGATGCACACCTAATCTTTCTAAAACATCATTGGCCGTAATGCCTTTATGAGTATAGACAAAATGGCTAACGCCAGCTTGCTTGGTTTGCTTTAAGATCTCTGCCATGTGTGGCATTGGATTAATCTTGTGGTCACTCGCCTCTTGCTCTTTTTTAAAGAAACTAGACAGCTCAGCAAAATCCAAATCTTCCTCTTTAGCCACCTTGTAAAGCAAAGCCTTAACCGATTCTTTGATGATAAACGACATAACCCATTCTTCATTAAAAGTAAGGTCATAATGTGCATAGGTGTCTTTCAAAGCCTCCCCAATTGCCTCATATGAGTCCACCAAAGTTCCATCAAAATCCCAAATCAAAGTTGTCAATCTATTTCTCCAATCTAATCTAATAACGTGCTAAACGCTGCCCGTCTTCTAAATCAATACTATTTTCTAAAGCCCCGCCAGCTTTTTCAATAATGTGACGACTGGCAATATTGTCTTCACGTGCTGTGATCAAAACGGGACTAATCCCACGTTTACCATATTCTTCAAGGGCAAAGTTAAGAGGTCTTGTCATAATACCTTGTCGTCTAAATTTTGGTGAGGTTTGATAGCCGATATGTCCACCAACAGTCGATAGATTTCCTTTTTCAAGTTGCCAACGACAAGCAATTCGCGCAGCAATGCTACCATCTACAAACGTATAATAAGTGGTCACTGTCGAATAATCTGGATGAGCAGCTTCTCTTTCTTGAGCTCTGCTATTTTCTACAAACACCTTAAAATCAGTGACTTCGCGCGTCGTCTCAGGAGCAACAAAAGGATTATCATCATTTTTAAAAGACGCTAGAAAAGAGCAGTAAGCTTCTTCATCACAAAAGTCAATTGGTCGAATTTCCATACCAGCACCTCCAAATTTTTCCATTATAACATAAAAGAGACTGAAATCATCCAATCTCAAAAACTATTTTAAAGGTGTGCCCCTTTTTCAACCAAGGCTTCTAGTTCATTTAGGCGGTCTTCAAAAATCTTGAAGGCAGCATCCAGATAATCACTACTTGTCATATCAACTCCAGCTTTTTCAATCACATTAAGTGGGTAATCAGAATTACCAGCCTTGAGGTAATCAAGGTAACGGTCGATATCAACTTGTGTACCGTGAACCACTTTATCAGCTAGGTAGCTTGCTGCTGCAAAACCTGTTGCGTATTGATAAACATAATAGTTGTAGTAGAAATGCGGAATACGTGCCCATTCGTATTGAATTTCCGGATTGTCTTCCTTGCTAAGACCATAATATTTTTCATTTAGGTCTGCATAAAGATTGTTAAGGTATTCGCTTGTCAATACTTCACCAGCTTGGTCTGCTTTATGAATCATATCTTCAAACTCTGCAAATTGTGCTTGACGGAAGATTGTTCCTTTAAAACCATCCAAGAAATGATTCAAAATCGCAAAGCGAGCTTTATCATCGTCAACTTCTTTCAAAAGCGTTTCCGTTAAAATATTTTCATTGGTTGTTGAAGCAATTTCAGCTAAGAAAATGCTGTAATCACCGTAGACATACGGTTGATTTTCACGAGTAAATGTTGAATGAAGGCTGTGCCCAGTTTCATGTACCAAAGTAAACAGATTATCAAGCGTATCTTGCCAGTTCAAAAGCATAAAGGCGTTGGTATCGTAAGCCCCACCAGAATAAGCTCCTGAGCGTTTTCCTTTATTGACATGAACGTCAATCCAACGTTCTGTGAAAGCACGGTGAACACGTTCAGAATAATCTTTACCGAAGATAGCCAAAACTTCTTCTGCTTTTTTCAAAGCTTCTTCATAAGTGAAACTCATATCCATTTCAGACAATGGTGTATGAATATCATACATTTTCAAATCGTCCAATTTAAGAACTTTCTTACGAAGTGCCACATAACGATGAAGCAGTGACAAGTGTGCATTCACACGGTCAATCAATGTATCATAAACTGCTTCTGGAATGAAGTTAGCAGAAAGTGCTGCCTCACGTGCTGACTTGAAGTGGTGAACACGCGCATCATAGTTATGAACCTTAACATTTGTCTGTAATGTCTTAGCGTAAGTGTGTTGGAATTGTTCATAAGTGGCATACATCGCTTCATAAGCTGCTTTTCGGACGTCGCGATTTTTTGATTCCAAAAGACTAATGAAATTACCATGTGTTAATTGTACCTCATTGCCTTCATCATCTAAAACCTCTGGGAAAACAATATCAGCATTATCCAGAATTTCAAAAGTTTCACCAGCAGCACCAAAAATTTCGTGTGCACCAGCTAAGAGTTCTTCTTCTTTTTGTGACAAGACATGTGCTTGGCGTTTGAAAAGTTGTTCAAAGAAATGCGTATAAGCTGATAGTGCTGGCGTCTCAGCAACAAATGCCGCAAAATCTTCAGCTGATAATTTCATCAATTCTGGTTCGTAAAAAGCAAAGACTTCACTGTATTTAGCATAAAGTGCTGTGGCTTTAGCTTGGTATTCTTGGTATTTTGCCACTGTTGTATCTTGGTCATTTTTCATTGATGCATAGACGTAAACTTTTTCCAATCTGCGTGACAAATCAAGATAATGCTCCGTCATAGTTAGCAAATTCTTACTTGATTGCGTCAAGTGACCTTTGTATTTTTTAGCATCTTCTAAACCAGCATCTAACTTAGCTAATTCAGCCTCCCAAGCGTCATCAGTCGCAAAAACAGTGCTTAGATCCCATTTATATTTTTCATCGATATGACTACGATTATCTGACATTATGTTCTCCTTTTCTTGGCATTATTAACCATTCTACCATAATAAGCTGGCGGGTAAAGTCTTTGAACACCTTTTTCACTTTGATTTTGATAATAACGCCTAAAGGTCTCATAAAAGTCTGATAAGTCTTGTGAAATTTGACAAAAGCCATCCTTAACTTCTGGGGGCCTAACTTGCGGAAAATAAGCTGACAAAGGCAGTGTGAGAAGATTTTTCCCTTGTAAATAAGCCTTTTCTTGGCGCTTTAACCAAGAAGTATTTCGAGAAGATAGTTGCCTTTGAATATAGCTTAATAAATTTGAGTCTTGATTAACGTCGTAAGTTGAGAGCTTTTGTTTTTGATAAGGAAGTCTGAAAAATGCCATTAAGTTTCCTGAGAGCGAGCAGCTTTTCGTCAAATAATGCACTTTACCGTGCCAATCTTCATAAATTAAATAATGTAGTCGAACAAGCCTTTGCTTAGCATCTAACTCCCACAGATGAAACCCCATATTCTGTGAAAAGTAAAGAAAGTGTCGCTGTAGGGGCGTTAAGCGCTCACCAAGCCATAATGTTTCTCCCAAAAGCCATAAAACATTAAAGCCCGCCTTGCGATAAGAAGTCGTTCGTTCTCTGAGACGTTTTTCTGATAGCCTAGAACACTGAACTTCCAGAGCTAAGTTATCATTGACCAAAACATCTGCAACCTGATGCAGCTCTGGCAAGACAGCTTCTACGGTTACATTTTCACTTTGTGAAAGAGCTTGGTAAAGTGCTGCTTTTAACTGCAAATGTTCGTCACTTTCATTTTCACTATAAAAATCACAATTTTTAAGCGACACATGTGCAAAATGCGGACGCATAATCTGACCATGTCTCAGTCGAACTGGTGAATGACAGGCTGGACAAGTAAAAGTTTGCTTTTCAGAAATCTCATCTAACAAGGAGACCAAACGATCTTTTTCATCAAGAGCAGACAGCATATTAAACCTCCTACTTCTTTATTCGAAAAAATCCTGAAAAAGCTTCAAATTAATCCAAATACTTTTTCAAGATTTCTGTTTCTCTCGTATTCAATTCTCGGTATTGTCCCCTTGGTAAATCACCAAGTTCAAAGTCACCAAAAGTCATTCGTTGGAGGTAAATGACCTTGACCCCATAAGCCAAAAACATTTTCTTAACTTGATGAAATTTTCCTTCCGCAATCGAGATATAAGCAGAGCTTTTTTCAAGACTTGTCTTAATTATCTCTAGCTTAGCAGGCTTACAAACCGTTCCGTCATCAAAGGTCACGCCATTTTCAAAAAAGGCTGGCGCATCAGCTGCTAAGAGACCATTTACTTCGACATAATAGGTCTTTGTAACGTGGTATTTTGGATGAAGCATGCGAAAACCCAAGGGACCATTATTGGTAATTAAAAGTAGCCCTTCCGTGTCACGGTCTAAACGCCCAACTGGATAGAGTTTTGGCACTCGGTCTGCTTCAGCAATCAAATTAATGACCGTCTGATGTTCTTTATCAGACACCGCAGAAACGACTCCTGACGGTTTATTTAAAATAAAATATTTTTCAGTAGACAATGTGACCTGTTTGCCCGAAACAGTTATCTCTTGTAAACTTGGCTCAACGTTCAAGTTATCTGCCTCAGCTAGCCTGCCATCCACATAAACCTGACGACTTCTGATGAGTTTTTTGACTTGATTTCTTGAGCCAAAGCCCGCCTGTCCTAACAATTTATCTAAACGCATGTTCTTATTGTACCATGTTCTATAAGATTTTTTGAAGCACCAAAAACTGGGCAGCTAGGCCACCCAGAATGATTTATTGATTTAATTCACTGGCAGCTGCCTCATCAACAATGACAACAAGATTTGGATGATGTTGAAGAACACTAGCTGGTAACTCTTCGCTAACGGGACCATTAAGCATTTGATTAATAGCATCTGCTTTGTCCTTGCCATAAGCCATCAAGACAACCATTTTAGCTGAACAGATAGACTTAATTCCCATTGAAATGGCTTGTTTTGGGACTTCATCCATGCTAGAAAAGAATCGACTATTAGCTTTAATGGTATCTGCTGTCAAATCAACGATATGTGTTGTCATGTCAAATGATGTCCCCGGTTCGTTAAAACCAATGTGACCATTACGACCAATTCCCAAAATTTGAAAATCAATCGGATGTTCCTTGATGATTTGATCATAATGTTTTGCTTCTACTTGCAAATCTTCAGCTAGACCGTTTGGCAAATAGCTTTCTTTAAATGGTTTATATTGGAAAAGATTTTCCTGCATAAAATGATGATAACTTTGGTCATTATCTGCAGCCAAACCTACGTATTCATCAAGGTTAATGCTTGTCATTTCTGAAAAATCAAGATTACTATTTGCAATTTCTTTATAGAAACTAAGTGGTGTGCTACCTGTTGCAAGCCCTAAAGTTTTGGCACCATTTTCCAAAGCTCCTTTTAACAAAGCAAATGCTGTTTTACCACCTTCAATTTGATTATTAACACGAATTACTTTCATGACACTTCCCCATTCTTGTTTTTTGGTATATACCATTTATCTAAAGTTATTATATGGTATATACCAATTTTTGTCAAGAAAAATATTTTGAGAAATAAAAAAAGCCTGAGAATTAATCTCAGACCTTTATGTCTATCTTGTTCCTGCAATCTGTCCTAGGAAATTTCCAACATAGTAAGCAAATAGCGCAGCGATTAAACCAATCAAGACGGTTCTAAAAATTTCTTTGAGTTTGCTTTTCTTGGTTATCAAAGCTTTGACAAAGCCTAAAAGGGTTAGGGCAAGTGACACCAAAATACAAGCCATCATGAAAGTGTGAACTCTAAAAATGCTAAAAACATTAATCAAAAGGTAAGACAAAAGAGGAATCAAGCCAAAAAAGATGAATGAAAGGAAAGTTGCTCCAGCATTCTTAACTGCCTTACCTTTAACTACCGATTTTTCAGTTGTTGAACTCAAATAATCTCCGACTGCCATTGAAAAGCCATCAGCCAGAAGATTTGAAAAGCCAAGAATGACAATCGGCGTGATTCCTAAGTTACCGCCGACTGCTCCTGCAACAACCGCAAATGTCGTGACAATCCCGTCCATGCCACCATAGACGATTGATTTTGCGTAGTCTCCAATTTTTTCTTTCATCTTTTTTCATCACTTTCCATTAATTTTTAAGCATTTTCTTTATTATTTTTATTATACCATCTCTTTAGAATTGTTACAATTAAAACAAGACCAGATGACGGAAAATGCTTATCGTGTTATAATGATTAGTTGAGAATATAATATTAAGGAAACATGTTAGATTATGCATACCGATGATTTTGATTTTAATTTACCAGAGGAGTTAATTGCCCAAACGCCTCTTGAAAAACGAGATAGTTCTAAACTTTTAATCATTGACCACAAAACACACGAAATGGTTGATACACACTTCGACCACATTCTTGATGAGCTAAACCCTGGTGATGCTCTGGTCATGAATAACACACGCGTTCTCCCAGCTCGTCTTTACGGTGAAAAACCAGACACACACGGTCACGTTGAATTACTTCTTTTGAAAAATACTGAAGGCGACCAATGGGAAGTTTTGGCAAAACCCGCTAAACGCTTGCGCGTGGGAGCAAAAGTATCATTTGGTGATGGTCGTTTGACTGCCACAGTTGTAGAAGAATTAGATCACGGTGGTCGTATCGTTGAATTCAATTACGATGGTATCTTCCTTGAAATTTTGGAAAGCCTTGGTGAAATGCCATTGCCACCATACATTCACGAAAAATTGGATGACCCAGACCGTTACCAAACAGTCTACGCCAAAGAAAATGGTTCTGCTGCCGCTCCAACTGCTGGACTTCACTTCACCAAAGAATTGCTTGAAAAAATTGAAGCAAAAGGCGTAAAACTTGTCTACGTCACACTTCACGTTGGACTTGGAACATTCCGTCCAGTTTCTGTTGATAATGTTGAAAAACACGAAATGCACTCTGAATTCTACCGCTTGTCTGAAGAAGCTGCCCAAACCCTTCGCGACGTAAAAGCTGCTGGTGGACGTGTTGTTGCGGTTGGAACAACTTCAATTCGTACCCTTGAAACTATCGGTTCAAAATTCAACGGTGAAATCAAAGCTGACAGTGGTTGGACAAACATTTTCATCAAACCAGGTTATGAGTTCAAAGTGGTTGATGCCTTTTCAACAAACTTCCACTTACCAAAATCAACACTTGTTATGTTGGTTTCAGCTTTCGCCGGACGTGAATTCGTCTTAGAAGCTTACCAACACGCCATCGATGAACGCTACCGCTTCTTTAGTTTTGGCGATGCTATGTTTGTAAAATAATAAATACACAAAAAGAACTTCGAAAAAAATTGAAGTTCTTTTTTTCATTATTAATCAGCCATGTTTGTGTAAACATCTTGGACATCATCGTCGTCTTCGAGTTTATCAACCAATGTTTCCAAAATGTCTGCTTGTTCTGCATCAAGGCTAACGTAGTTTTGTGGAATCATGCTAAGTTGAGCTTGTGCAAATTCAAGATTTTGTGCTTGCAAAGCTTCTTTAACAGCTGGAAATTCTTTTGGTTCAGTGAAGACTTCAAAGGCTTCATCTAATGTTTTCAAATCTTCTGCCCCAGCATCCAAAATCAACTCAAGCATGCTGTCTTCGTCCAAGTCCCAATTTTCACGGTCAATGACAATATAACCCTTGCGGTCAAACATGTAAGCAACTGAACCAGTTGAGCCCATGTTACCACCGTTACGTGTAAAAATGGTGTGCATGTTCGCATCTGTACGTTTTTTATTGTCAGTTAGTGTGTGAACGAGAATAGCTACCCCACCAGGTCCATAACCTTCATAAGTGATTTCATCGTAATTTGTTGTATCACCAACATCTGTTGCTTTCTTAATCGCACGATTGATGTTATCTTTTGGCATATTAGCTGCCCGCGCTTTATCCAAAACCATACGAAGCCTGGCGTTCATTGATGGATCGCCATCACCAGCTTTAGCAGCTACAAAAATTTCACGTGACAATTTATTGAAAATCGCACCACGTTTAGCATCTGCTTCACCTTTTTTATTTTTAATTTTGCTCCATTTATTATGTCCTGACATGCAAAATTCCTCCCTATTCCTTGCTATTATATCATATTTAGACATAAAAAGAGGATAGACAAATGCCTATCCTCTAGATTAGAGAGTGCTATCTTTAATTTTTAGTCAGCAATTGCTGCTTTGTACAATTCAGCAACTTTTGCCCAATTGATAATATCAAAGAAAGCTTTGATATAGTCTGGTCGAACATTATGGTATTTGAGATAGTAGGCATGTTCCCAAACATCAAGACCAAGAATTGGTTTTTTACCTTCTGAAATTGGATTGTCTTGGTTAGCTGTTGAGATTACTTCGAGTTTGTCATCTTTGTTAACGACAAGCCATGCCCAACCTGAACCGAAACGTGTTGTTGCAGCTTTTGTAAAGACAGCTTTAAACTCATCAAATGAACCAAAAGCTTCTTCAATCGCAGCCAAAACATCTGCTGTCGGCTCTTGTTTTTCAGGAGAAAGGAATTCCCAGAAAAGTGAGTGGTTAAGAGCACCACCACCATTGTTAATCACCGCTTGACGAATATCTGCTGGAATCTTGTCAAGATCTGCCAAGATAACTTCTAAATCATCTCCAAGTTCAGGGTGTTTTTCAAGAGCCGCATTGGCATTTGCTACATAAGTGGCATGATGTTTATCATGGTGCAATGTCATTGTTTCTGCATCGATGTATGGTTCAAGCGCATCGTATGCGTATGGTAATTCGGGTAAAATAATAGCCATGCTAGCTACCTTCTTTCTTTTCATTATTTCTTATCATCATTTTATAAGAATCAAGTCTAACTAGCAAATTATTTGACTGCTTTTTTAAGTATGCTTAATGATGCTCATGAGCAATTTTTAAAATAGCCACATCAAAGAGGTAATCTTTGTCATATGTTCCTGTCTTAATGGCATAATCTGTCTCAATCAAAACAGCAATAGCTTTTTTCAAGAAAGTCATTGACAGTGTGCGTGAATCACGCACAGCAAATTTGACTTGATAAGGATTGACACGGCGTCCCAGATAATCAGACAAGGTTGCTACCATCTGCTGCTCTGTCTTTCCTTGACTGGCTAAGATACTGACTTGCAAAAACATACGAAATTGCCCTAGCATGATAGCGATCAACTTGATTTCGTCTTCGCCTTGCAAACGCAAATCACGAATCAAGTCACGCGCCTCGTCGATATTGCCATTCAAGACAAACTGCGTCAAGTCAAAAATATTATCCTGAAGTGTTTTCGGAATGGCTTGATTAATATCTTCTGAAGTAATATGACCATCTTTTTTATAAGATTTCAAAAAGGCAATATTTTTCAAAATCTCGCTGAAATCATAATTGGATTTCAAAAGCAAAGCCTCAAAAACGCCAGAATCAAAAACTAAGTTCTCTTTGTGAGCTAATTTTTGGAAATACGTTTTTAGCTCTGCTTCTTTTAATTCACTCGCTTCAAAAATCTGAGCATCACGTTTAAGAATTTTCACCAAGCGACGTTTGCCATCTAATTTTCCTGGGGCAAAAATAATCAAACGTGTCGTGTCCAAAGGATTTTCCAAATAAGCCTCAAAACGTTTGAGTTCCTTATCATCCAAATAAGATTTTTTAGCCGTCGTGATGTCAAGCAAATTATCAAAAATAACCACCTTTTGGTCCGCAAAAAATGGCAAACTTTCAAGGTCCATCTCCGCATCCTGATAATCTACCTCAGCCATATCAAAATAAGAATAAGTCAAATCATCCTTATCATAGCCAACGCGCTCCATCATGCGCTCTTTGAGCTGAGAATATTGTCCCAAATCCTCACCCGTCACCACCGTAATCAGGCTGAGATTTTCTTTTCGTAATTTATCAATTTCTTCGATTGCAATCATAAAGATATTATAACAAAAACAGCCACAAATCGACTACTGTTTTTCGTGTGCTGTCACTTTTAAATCACCTCACCGTTTCAATTTTCCAGTGGTTTAATCCTCTAAAACGGATAGCACCTTGTTGGTCTGTGCGGTAAATGGTCATATTTTGATTTTGAAAACGATCAAGTGTTTCTTGGTGAGGGTGTTTGTAACGGTTATTTTGCCCTGCGGAAATCAAAGCCATTTGTGGTGAAATGTGATCTAGAAATTCTGGGCTCGATGACCCTTTTGAACCGTGATGTCCTGCTTTTAAGACATCGACTGGCAGATTGGGATAAGTTGCCATCATCTGCTCTTCGCCCTCTTCTTCCAAGTCTCCAGTAAACAAGAAATTCTTACCCAGAAGATTACCATAAAGCACCACAGAATCATTATTTCCACCATCACCAACAGCATTTGGATAAAGCACCTGCAAGTGACTTCCCATAATTGGCAAGTTATCTCCTGCAGAAACTGCGTGAACTGGCGTCTTCATTTGTCGAAGTTTAACCACAAAATCTGGCTTTGTGAGACTTCCTGGACTCACCAGGACTTGACCAATTTTCAGCTCTTTTGCGACTTCCAGCATATCGCCCATATGGTCGGTATCCGTGTGCGTCAAAACTAACTGATCAATTTTACCAATTCCTCGACTTTTCAGATAAGGAATCAATGTCCGCTCAGCATTGCTATCAGCTAAGCGCTTTTGCCACGATTTTTTCTCACTAAACCTCACTTTTCCTCCGACATCAATTAACAGCGTCTGCCCCTTTACATCTCGCACCAAAATGCTATCTCCCTGCCCAATGTCAACCACCGTCACTTCGTTTTCGAGCGGATGCTTGATTTGGAAAAATAGCAAAGCTATTATGCTAAAAAGGAAAATGGCCACTTTTTTGTGTCGATAACAGTCATAGAGAAGTCCTATTATTAAAAGTAATAGCAACAAAATTCCTAGACTTGGTCTGCCAAAAACAAGTGGTGTGCCAATCAGCGACTTACTAAATTTGATGATAGTTTCCAAAAAAACAAAAAATGGATTTAACGCGGTAATTTTAACCAGAGGTGATAAAAGAAAAACAAAGGTCAAAACAGGTAAGATAAGCGTATCAAAAGCTAGTGAAAAAATAGCTGTTAAAAGCAGCGACAAAGGTTGAAATACTGAGAAGAAATATAGCAAAACCGGTAAACTTCCCAGCGAAATCGCAAAACATTCTGTAAGGATTTTTTGATAATGACTAAGCTCATCAAAATCAATAAAACTCAGGATGAAAGCGTAGGTAAAAGAAAGAATTCCTCCTGTTGTTAGCAGGAAATTTGGCATCAAAATAAAAAGGGTCATTAAAGTAAAGGCAAGATTATCTAATTTTTTAATACCAAGATTTGCAAAGGCAGACTGAATTAAACTACGAATCACTGATACCGAAAAGCCTGTCAAGCCAGCATATACAAGTGAAAACGGGATTTGCAGTATATCCACATAATCTCACCGTAACCCAAGACGTAAAATAATAAAACGAAAAAGTGCCACAAAAAAGCCTACCTGCATACCAGACAGAGCAAAAAGATGAATAATCCCTAAACTAGTATAAACATCACTCATCTCATCAAAAGACTTATCCAAATATCCAAACAAAAGGCCAGTCATGTAATGTTGCATGGGAGCAGGAAAATTCCTTTGAATACTGACAAACGCCTGTCTTCTAAGTTCATGTAGTCGTTCAAAAAAACTTAAAGAGCTCTGCTGTCTTATTTCAGTAATCGAAGAAAGATTAGCAATCCGATAAATGCCTTCATGTTTAAGGTAAGTGCGGTAATCAAAACCACCAAAATTCCGCTGTGGCGTTGCCTCTTCTAGATCCACCTGCCCTGATAAAAGCATTGTTTGATTAAGATTTTTAAAAAATTCCTGCTCTTTTTCTGACTTCAAGATATAAAAAACTTGGTAAGTCTGCCCAGCCTCCTTCCCTCGAAAAGATAACAAATCACCATTAACCGAAATCGTATCTGGAATCATCTGTATTTTTGCTATCTGAGTTGGCGCCGCTTGATAAGCCTGTTCTGTCTGATTAGCCTTAGTCAGGAAAAATATCGCAAAAAAAGCCAAACACAGTGAAACCTGATACCAAGCCTTCCAACCATACTGTTGCCATAAAAACAGCAAAGCTAGCAAGAGAAACATCAAACACCCAATCCCTTTTGAAAAGCAAAAATAATAGAGCAAAATGAGCAAAAAAGCCAATTGAATTGGCTTGACAGGGAAATGCTTAATCAACAGTCACCTCAGATTTTAATTTTTCCAAAGTCTTCTCACCAATGCCAGAAACATTTTTCAAATCACCAACAGATGAGAAACCACCATTAGCATCACGATAATCAATGATATCTTGCGCACGTTTAGCCCCAATGCCAGAAATAGTTTGGAGTTCTTCTGTAGTTGCGGTGTTAAGATTGATTTGCGCTGAGCCGTCACCTTGTCCCCCCCTAGCTGTCGTTGGTTTAGCTTGAGAAAGTGTGCTTGCTGGTGTGACTTCTTCACCAATTTTTGCCACATAGACAACCGCTTCGTCAGCTAATTTTTCAGCTAAATTGACTGACTTCTTATCAGCATCATCTGTAAATCCACCAGCTTTTTTGACTAAATCCGTAACACGGCTGCCATTTGACAGTTCATAAACACCCTCATTTTTAACAGCACCTTTGATATCGACAAAAATCTTGCCAGAGTCATCTTGAGAATGAGATGTCATAGTCTTTATTTTTGTTGTTTCTAAACTTGAACTTGCTGGGATACTACTAGAAATTGTTGGTAAGTCACTTTGTAGCTGAGCTTGTGGTCTGGTCACACTAGACCAAGCAAAGAATACCACAAGCATAACAAGCACCGTTCCTAAAACCGCTGCTACCGTCTTATGTTCCAAAAGTCTTTCTTTCATCTCTTCAATCATCCTATTACCTCACCTTTTAAGCATTAGAAAAAGGCTCCTAAGGAGCCCTTACTTAATTATTCGAAAAAAACTCAAGAAATCCGAGTTTTTTCTTATTTATTTCATTTTAAGGTGTTTATCTGGATCCCAGACAAAGCTTGCAATGTAGCTAAAGAGCAATGTCAACAGAACAA
This sequence comes from Streptococcus lutetiensis, assembly GCF_900475675.1. Classification (NCBI taxonomy): domain Bacteria; kingdom Bacillati; phylum Bacillota; class Bacilli; order Lactobacillales; family Streptococcaceae; genus Streptococcus; species Streptococcus lutetiensis. Next base: position 534,130 of record NZ_LS483403.1, on the reverse strand, counting down.
CGATAATCGCCACAAGTCCAAGAGGAATACGGTAAATGTAAGTTAATGGATTTGGTTTTTTGTTGGTATGATAAGTCGCATTTTCAGCATCCAAGCGATCAAATTCTGTTTGAATACGGTTTGCCACTTCTTCAATCCCTTCATCATTCATGCGTTTGATGTCAGAAATGTCAACTGGATTACCAAAGTTCATATCCACACGTTCTCCAGTCAAAAGTCCTTTTAATTCCATTGGTCCTGCATAAACGACTGGCATAATCTTAACATTCGCCATTTTAGCAATAACAGCAACCCCACCTTTAACATCGGTTGAATGACGGCTACCACTTGGGAACATCACAAGTGAACGATCGCTTTTCTTCAACATGTTAATAGGGTATTTAAGAGCTTTTTGCCCTGGATTTTCACGGTCAATCGGAAAGGCACCACACATACGGATCCACCAACCAAAGATACGATTCGTAAACAATTCTTTCTTCGCCATGAAAATAAATTCTTTCGGACGAGCAGCAAATGCCATATAAACTGGATCCCACCAAGTACGGTGCGGAGCAACCAAGATATAGTTCTCATCCTTACTTAAAATTTTGTCCTCATTATGATAGTGAGCATTTCCATTGATAATCCAAAGTAGGAAAACTACTAGCCCGCGTAAATAAGTATAAAACACAGATTTACTCCTTTTTTCTCATTACTTTATATTGTACCATGCTTAAGCGGTTTTAGAAAGTAAAAATTAACGACCTCGCTAGTGAGAACAGTCAAAATCTGCTATAATAAATGTCATGACTAAATCAATTTTAAAAGAAGGTGAGCGTATTGATCAGCTCTTTTCGACAGATGTAAAAATTATTCAAAACAGAGAGGTTTTCAGCTATTCTATCGACAGTGTCCTCTTGTCACGTTTTCCAAAAATTCCATCACGTGGCTTGATTGTTGACCTCTGTTCTGGAAATGGTGCCGTTGGACTTTTTGCCAGTACCCGCACTAAAGCGCCAATTATCGAAGTTGAAATTCAGGAGCGCTTAGCTGACATGGCAGAGCGCTCAATTCACTTGAACCACCTAGAAGACCAAGTTCAGATGATTCATGATGATTTGAAAAATTTATTAAATCACGTGCCGCGAACTGGTGTTGACTTAATTCTCTGCAATCCTCCTTATTTCAAGGTTTCAGAGACTTCTAAGAAAAATGTCTCTGAATATTATCTTCTTGCTAGACACGAAATTACAACAAACCTTGAAGAAATTTGTGACATCGCAAGACATGCTCTAAAATCAAACGGAAGACTTGCTATGGTGCACAGGCCAGATCGTTTTCTAGACATCATCGATACCATGAGACAGTACAATCTAGCACCAAAGCGCATCCAATTTGTTTACCCCAAAATGGGAAAAGATGCTAATATGCTTTTGATTGAAGCCATCAAAGACGGTTCAACCGATGGTCTAAAAATTCTTCCACCACTCTTTGTTCACAAAGAAAACGGTGAGTATACCGACGATATTTTTGAAATCTATTATGGAAAAAAAGGAAAGAAAGACTAAAAGAGCTTATATGTACGTAGTTGAGTGCATAGACGGTACGCTCTACACTGGCTACACTACTGATGTAGAACGCCGCATCAAAACGCATAATGCAGGTAAAGGTGCTAAATACACAAAAAGCCGCTTACCTGTCAAACTCATTTACCAAGAAAGTTTTGATAACAAAGAAGCCGCCATGTCCGCAGAAAGCTATTTTAAACAAAAAACACGACAACAAAAACTCGATTATATTCACGAACACAAAGCTTAACCCAAAAACGCACCCTGCTCAAGCAGAGTGCGTTTTACTATTATCTTTCCCCTTTGTTACGGATAACAAATCCATTTTTCTTCTCGCTTGATGTGCGGTGTGGGCGTTTGTTATCTTTATTTTGGAAATCACGTTTGTTCTTAGATGATGTGCGTTTGAAATCGCGGTAGCCGTTGTCACGGTCATCACGTTTGCGATCACGCCCGCCACGGCGGTTATCACGTCCACGGCCATTATTTCCACGGCCACCTTTACGGTTGTTAAAGCCACCACCTGAAGGTTTGAATGGCAATGGTTTTTCACGCGCAATTTCAACTTTCGGAAGAGTTTCAGGGTCTTTAAAGGTTAAGCTTAAGATGTAAAGTGCCAACTCCTCTGGTGTGAATTCAGCAGCCAATTTAACCGCATCTCCTTTGAATTTATCAAAGCTGTTACGGACTTTTTCGTCAGCAAAGTCACGTTCAATTTTCTTAAGAGCAACTTTTTTCTTAGCTTTGAAGGCTTCATCAGCAGTTGCTGGTTTCAAACCTTTCATACGTTTTTTCGTCAATTTTTCAATAATTGACAAATAACCCATTTCATTTGGTGCAACAAAAGTAATAGATTGACCATGTTTACCAGCACGTCCAGTACGTCCGATACGGTGTACATAGCTTTCTGGATCTTGAGGAATATCGTAGTTATAAACGTGTGTAACACCTGAAATATCAAGACCACGAGCAGCTACGTCAGTTGCAACCAAGATATCGATGTTATCATTTTTGAAATCACGTAAGACACGAAGACGTTTGCCTTGGTCAAGATCACCGTGAATGCCTTCAGCACGGTAACCACGCAATTTCAAACCACGTGTCAATTCATCAACACGACGTTTTGTACGTCCAAAGACGATTGACAATTCTGGTTGATCAACGTCCATCAGACGAGTCATTGTATCAAATTTATCTTGTTCTTTAACACGAATATAGTATTGATCGACAAGATCAGTTGTCAATTCTTTAGCAGCTACTTTAACGTGTTCAGGATTATGCATGAATTTAACCCCGATACGTTTGATTGCTTCAGGCATTGTAGCTGAGAAAAGAAGTGTCTGACGTGTCTCAGGCACACGTCTGATAATAGCTTCAATATCTTCCAAGAATCCCATGTTAAGCATTTCATCTGCTTCATCAAGAATCAATGTTTCTACGTGTTCAAGTTTTAAAGCTTTACGTTTAATCAAATCAAGCAAACGACCTGGTGTTCCGACAACAATATGAGCACCTGAACGAAGAGCTTTAATCTGTTTTTCAATGCTTGAACCACCGTAAACTGAACGGACTTTAACACCTTTTTCACGACCAAAACGGAACAATTCTTCTTGACCTTGAACCGCTAATTCACGTGTTGGAGCAATAACCAAGGCTTGGACAAGATTACGACTTGTATCAATTTTATCCAATGTTGGTAGACCAAAGGCAGCTGTTTTCCCTGTACCAGTTTGCGCTTGTCCGATAACATCCTTACCTTCCAATGCCAAAGGGATTGTCAACTCTTGGATTGGTGATGGCTCAACAAAGCCTGCTTTTTCAACAGTAGCAAGGATTGCTTCCGATAAGTTAAGTTCTGTAAATTTCAAATTTTTCTCTTTTCTAAAAGGCAGTGCGAAGCTGCCTTATTAAACTTTAATTTCGTTGTTTAACAACTTTTCTAGTGTAACATATTCCAGAATAAAAAGATAGGAAACAGGTCCATTTAAATCATTAACACGTTTTCATAGTGTCAATTATTTAAATATTTTGTAAAAAAGTTATTAGCGTTTTTTTGATGTTTTTTAAGTTTTCTTTAAGGTAAAGAAACTAAAACATAAGTATCCTAAAACTTTTCTTTTCCATAATCTCAAGGAAACAGCTCTGATTCGTCAGGGCTGTTTTTTTATGCTAATAACCAAAAAGCCTGAGCAATGCTGTACTGACCCCAAAAAGTTGGACAATAAATTATTGAAAGGATTTAGTTCTGTATTGCACAGGACTGAGTCCTTTTAATTTTGTCTTGATACGTTTATTGTTGTAATAAAAAATATAATCCGTAATGGCTTGTTCTAGCTTATCAAGCGACTTAAAAGTCTTTTCATAACCGTAAAACATCTCAGACTTTAAGATGCCAAAGAAGGACTCCATCATGCCATTATCTGGACTATTTCCCTTGCGTGACATAGATGGACGAATCCCTTTGGATGCCAAGAAATCATGATAAGACTGGTGTTGATATTGCCACCCTTGGTCGCTGTGAAGAATAGTTCCTTGGTAAGAGGTAGCCGGAAATGCTCTTTTAAGCATGGTTTGAACCTGTTTTAAATCAGGTGAGCGTGACAAGGTGAATTCAATAATCTCACTATTGTATCCATCAAGAACAGGGGATAAATAGAGTTTCCCTCTAATATTCGGTAAAGCGAATTCAGTGACATCTGTATAACACTTCTCATAAGGCTTAGCCCCTTCAAACTGACGTTGAATTAGATTATCAGCTTTCTTCCCAATCTCTCCCTTGTAAGACGAGTATTTACGCTTACAACGAGTACGAGCAGCGAGTCCCATGAGTTTCATTAACCGTTGAACCTTCTTATGATTGATAACAAATCCTCGGTTTCTTAGTTCTAAATGAATACGACGGTATCCATAATTGCCTTTATGGTCATCGTAAATGGTTTGAATCATCTCTTTGACCTTCTTATCTTTCTTAGCTCTATTAAACCGTTTCAACTGATAATAATAAGTAGAACGAGCTAGCTTAGCGGTTTTTAGTAAGAGGTCTAATCGAAATCCTCCTGAGACCAGTTCTCTAACTGTTTCCACCTTTTGCGCTGTAAGGCTTCGTCCCTCAAGCGCAATTCCCTCAACTTTTTTAGATAAGCTACCTCGGTACGCAGACGCTCATTCTCTTCCAGAATATGCTCTAGCTCAGTCATTTCTTTACAAGTTTTCTTTGGTTTACGTCCCATCTTACTCGGTCTCCCTCGTTGTTTCTCAACAATAGTATACCCGTTTTTCTTGTATTGTGCTATCCAATTGGTGAGTAGGGATTGTTGGGGAAGAGCATAATCCAGTGATACGGTGAGCTGAGATTGACCTTCAATAAGAACTTTATTAATAATTTCCTGCTTTAATTTAGAGGGATAATACTTATTTTTCCCTTTTTTAACAACCTCAATACCATGTTTATTCATAAGCCGTACCATGTACTTAAGATTGGATAGACATACACCGTACTTTCGACTAATATAAGGCCAAGAAAAACCAGCTTGTCTTAACTGATATATTTCTAGTTTATCTTCATAACTTAATTTCATACAAAAACACCCCAATTGTTAGATTTTTTTCTGTCTAACTTTTGGGGTGCAGGTCATGCTCAGACTTTTTATTATTACATTTTTTCTTCTAGTTCAACTTCAGGGTATTTATCCGCAAACCAACGAAGTGCAAAGTCGTTTTCGAAAAGGAAAACAGGTTGATCGAAGCGGTCTTTAGCCAAAATATTTCGGCTTGATGACATGCGTTCGTCAAGATCTTCTGGTTTAATCCAACGAACAGTCTTTTTACCCATTGGAGTCATGATAACTTCAGAATTGTATTCATTTTCCATACGGTGTTTGAACACTTCAAACTGCAACTGACCAACAGCACCAAGCATGTAATCACCAGTTTGATAGTTCTTGTACAATTGGATTGCTCCTTCTTGCACCAATTGTTCGATGCCTTTGTGGAATGATTTTTGTTTCATGACGTTTTTAGCAGCAACTTTCATGAACAATTCTGGAGTGAAGGTTGGTAGTGGTTCAAATTCGAATTTATTTTTACCGACAGTCAAGGTATCACCAACTTGGTAAGTTCCTGTATCGTAAACCCCAATAATATCACCAGCAACGGCATTTTTAACATTTTCACGTGATTCTGCCATAAACTGTGTCACGTTTGACAATTTAACTGATTTTTTCGTACGAGCAAGATTCACGCTCATACCACGTTCAAATTCACCTGAGACGATACGCACAAAGGCAATACGGTCACGGTGACGAGGGTCCATGTTAGCTTGGATTTTGAAAACAAATCCTGAAAAATCTTTATCGTAAGGATCGATTTCATTACCTTCAGTTGTTTTGTGACCATGAGGTTCTGGAGCAAATTGCAAGAATGTATCAAGAAAAGTTTGCACACCAAAGTTTGTAAGGGCAGAACCAAAGAAGACTGGTGTTAAATCACCTGATAAGATAGCTTCTTCTGAAAATTCATTTCCTGCTTCTTCTAGCAACTCAACATCTTCCAAGACTTGTTGGTAGAATGGGTTGTTAGCAAATAATTTGTCACCATCTTCAAGCGCTGCAAAACGTTCATCACCTTTGTAAAGTTCCAAACGTTTGTTGTACAAATCATAAAGCCCTTCAAATGATTTCCCCATACCAATTGGCCAGTTCATTGGATAGCTTGCGATACCAAGCACTTCTTCCAATTCTTCCAATAGATCAAGTGGTTCACGACCATCACGGTCAAGTTTGTTAATGAAAGTGAAAACTGGAATATTGCGATGTTTTACAACTTCGAAAAGTTTTTTCGTTTGTGCTTCAATACCTTTGGCGGAGTCAACAACCATGACTGCTGCATCAACGGCCATAAGTGTACGGTAAGTATCTTCAGAGAAGTCCTCGTGCCCCGGTGTATCAAGGATATTAACACGTTTACCAGCGTAGTCAAATTGCATCACTGATGATGTTACAGAGATACCACGTTGTTTTTCGATATCCATCCAATCAGATTTTGCGAAGTTCCCTGTTTTTTTACCTTTAACAGTACCAGCTTCACGAATTTCTCCACCAAAATAAAGTAATTGTTCTGTAATTGTCGTTTTACCAGCATCCGGGTGACTGATGATGGCAAATGTACGACGTTTTTTAATATCATCTTGAATTGTCATTTTATTTCCTTATCACTTTTAGTAAATTCTTAAATTACGATATCACAGTTTTAATTAGTGGCTACATTGGTCCACTCCTTTTTTGCAATAGAAAAATAGAGTCATGGGACTTCATAACCCTATTATTATAACGAAAATTAGCCGCTATTTCAATATTTCTCCTCTAACTTATCACCAGAAACCGCAAAATAATTCAGCGGAAAGTTCTAAAATGAAGTTAGCCACCTAAGGGTATCAAAAAACATCTCAGAGAGATATAATTGTAATCACCACAACAACAATTAGAAAGACTCTGAGATGCAAAACTATTATACACCAAAAAGTAAACATTTAACACTAACTGAACGTAGAATGATTGAACGTTGGCTTCAAGAAGGGCTCTCAAATCGTGAAATCGCTAGGAGATTAGCTAAAGCTCCTCAAACCATTCACAACGAAGTCAAACGTGGTCAGGTTAGACAACAAGTGCGTAAAGGAAAATTTGAAGTGATCTACTCAGCTGATTTTGCTCAAAAAGCCTATCAAAACAATCGCAAACGTTCTGTTAAACAAGTCTCCCTAACCAAGGGACTCAAAGGAAAGATAACTCACTACATCGAACAGAAATACTCTCCCGAGATGATGGTAAAGTCAAAAGGGATACCTGTTCCCATCTCCACCATTTACTACTGGATTCATCATGGACACTTAGGATTGACCAAGGCTGATATGCTTTATCCTCGACAAGAGAAAGCTAAGAAAAAGCATGCTAGTCCCAATTTTAAGCCAGCTGGAAAGTCTATTGAGGAACGACCAGAAAGCATTAATAAGCGTGAGAATATCGGTGATTTTGAAATTGATACGGTTATTCAAACACGGGCAAAAAACGAGTGTCTGTTGACTCTAACCGATAGAAAGAGTCGTTATCAAATCATTCGACTCATTCCCGATAAGTCCGCGGTTTCAGTCAATCAAGCTCTGAAAGCAATCCTCAAGGATTATCAAATGAACTCTATCACAGCTGATAACGGGGCTGAGTTCAGTCGTTTAGCAGAAGTTTTTGACCCTACTCATATCTATTATGCCCACCCGTATTCTTCTTGGGAGCGTGGTACTAATGAGAATCATAATAGACTCATCCGGCGTTGGTTACCTAAGGGAAGCAAAAATGCGACTCAACAACAAGTCGCATTTATTGAAAACTGGATTAACAACTATCCAAAGAAACTATTCAATTATAAATCTCCTAAAGAGTTTTTACAGACTGGCTAATTTGAACTTGAAATTTGGCAAAATAATTCAGCAATAAGATAGTGCAGATTTCAACACTTGCTCCATAATGTTCCATAGTACCAATAAAGAATGTCAACAAGAAAAGCAAGGTATGGAAAAGCGTGAATTTTTTACCTTTTAATAGAACCAATAAGAAGGTTGGATACATGCAGAAAAGAATAATCCCCTGACGCAAAAGCGCATCAACATAGAAACTATCATCATACATTGGAACACCGTTAATCTCTGTAAATGTTGGAATATTTCTTGGCATCCAATTGAGACCAAATTGCTCCAGATACGCATGACCGATGCCAGTTCTTCCAGTAAATAGATGATTCAATGTAACAAAAATAGGATTATCTGGTGTAAAATATCTCGGCAAAGCAAGCCCAAGTGCAAACATTCCTATAACAAATGGCATGATAACATATCCTGAAACTTTAATTTTCGATAAAATTGGTTTCAAAAAATAACACAAGATAATACCAAGTGCAATAAAAAATGATGTTCTTGAATCCGTCACTGAAAAAACAAGCAAAGCTGCTAACAACATGATTATCCCACCAACAAAACGATAAGGCTTTCTAAGTAGTGAAAAATCATAAATTAGAGTAATGAAAAACATTCCAAGTGAGTTTGGATGCATAAAGCCATAAGAGTGCCTTACAATTTCTGTATGTGATCTTATTCCAGAGACATCATGAATAAGATGTCCATTGTAAGCCAATAAAACCATCATAGCCACGACTAACTTGAAATAAAAGAGTGCAGTGATTAAATTATCATCATCTTTATCAACACTGACCGACAATAAAAAGAAGACAATCATGCTTAAATCATCTATTGCTGTATCAAGATAGCCTGATGGGGGCAAGAGAATCATAAATGCGAGAGCAAAAATTCCAGCTAAAATTTTCTCAAGTGAAAATCCTGTTCGACGGAAGTTCCATAAATAAATAGCAAATCCACCCATAATTGATAGGCTAGACATAAACAGGAAGACCTGTTGTGGAAATGGATAACGTTTTAAAAACCACGCTAAAAATAAAATACAACATTCAAGGAAATACAACGCTCGGTAGATAATAACTGAGGCTTTATTTCCCTCCTTAACACTTTTCTCTACCATCTCCACATCACTAGTTTTCCAAAGCTTCTACAACTTTAGCGAGATGCATTGAATTACTTCCTTTCAGTAAGATTTGGTCAGCAGGTTGTAAAACAGTTTTAACCGTTTTTAGCATGTCTTCAAATTGATCTTCATCAGCTGTTTTCTTAAAGTAATAGACTTTACCCAGTGGGAACATTTGACTAGCAAGTTGTGCCAGTTCAGCAATGTCTTCACCATAGAAAATAAGAGTGTCTAAGGTTTCAGGTGACAAACTCATAATCATGCGCCTGTGAAGTTCGACAGATTGCTCACCTAATTCTTTCATATCAGCAAGCACAGCGATTTTTTTACCACCTTCATTAGCAGGAATTTTAGAGAATGTTTCTAAAATCAAACGCATTGCTGTTGGGTTAGCATTGTAGACATCTGACAGGATATCTGCACCATTAGCCGCTTTTTTCCATTCTGTGCGGTTACGTGTTAATTCGATGTTTTCTAAGGCTTCAACAATATCATCATCTGAAATCGCCAATAACTTACCAACATAAGCTGCTACCATGGCATTTGTAGCATTGTATTTTCCTGGAACAGGAAGTGTAATTGGACGGTCAATTACATTGGTTGTAAAAGTAAGCGAATCTTTGCTTTCTTGCAAATCTTTGACAAAAATCTCAGCACCATCTCCGAAACGAATCACCATTTGACTTTCTGGTAAGTAAGGATCAACAATTGAGTCAGCTGGTGCAATCAAAATACCATCTGAGTCCATACCATCAACGATTTGAAGTTTACCTTTAGCAATTTTCTCACGGCTGCCAAAGAATTCCAAGTGCGCTTCACCAATCAAAGTTACAACACCGATGTGTGGTTTAGCCAATTCAGACAAGAGATGAATATCACCCATGTGGTCTTGTCCCATTTCAAGGACAATTTTTTCTGTATCATCTGGCATGTGAAGTGCTGTATAAGGTAAACCAATTTCATTATTGTAATTACCTTGTGTTTTGTATGTTTTATATTCTGTTGAAAGTACAGCAGCAATCATGTCCTTGGTTGTTGTTTTACCATTTGAACCTGTGACTGCAATCACATCAACACGTTGTTTTTCAAGATAATAACTTGCTAGGGCTTGGAAAGCTTCTAAACAATCGTCAACTAAAATATAAGGATGACCTTCAACGTCACGCTCTGAAAAAGTGGCAACAGCACCATTTTCAAAAGCTGTTTCAATAAAGTCATGTCCATTACACGCACCCTTTAGAGGTAAGAACAAATCGCCTTTTTCAATCTTGCGACTGTCAAATTCAATTTGTCGCAGGGGAACGTCATCAAACTCCGAAATCGTATTCTTAGCGCCAACAACTTTGGCAACTTCATATAAAGTTAATTTCATTTTGAATCCTTTTTAATTATTTAAAAATATAGTGTGTTAACGCTTTTTATTATACCACATTTTGCAAACCATGCAGGAATTTTTATGATACAATTGTAATTGCAAAGCTTGTTTTGCACAGAGTAGATGATTCGCGTCAAGTGTGTGTGAATGGGATGTCGTCACACAACGAAGCAATTTGCGCGGTGAATCATTGCATCCGCTGTTATTTTTTAACAGCTCTAGTTTTCAAATGTAAAAAGGAGCAAAAAATGAAAAACATTTTTCAAACACCCAAAATCACATCAAGGCGCCTCGTGACCCTAGCTATGCTAATTGCACTGGCTTTCATTGTTGGAAAGTTTTCTATTCCAGTCATTCCAGAACAGTTGGTCATAAGCTTTACTTTTATTGTTAATGCCATTATCGGAATGGTTGCTGGTCCTATTTGGGGATTTATTAGTTTTGCCATTCTTGATGTCGTTGATAATCTCTTAAGCGGTCAAGGAAACTTCATCATCTGGTGGACTTTGATGGAAGCTGTTCAAGGATTTTTTTATGGACTTTTCTTCTATGGAAAAGAGCTCAAATGGTCAAATAAAAAAGATTGGCTTCACGTCACTCTGGCAGTACTTGTTACCATGCTGATTAGCACTTTTATCTTCACACCACTACTTGTTCAGATTTATTTTCACGTTCCATTTTGGGCACAATACGTCGCTGGACGTTGGTTAAAAATCTTTGAAATTCCAATTCGTATTATCGTCATCATGCTTGTTGTTCCAAGGTTGCAGCGCATCCCTGAACTACGCAAGCTTGCTAATTTATAAATCAAAAACCTCAGAGAGTTATCCCATCTCTGAGGTATTTTTTGCAGCAAAAAAGCACCCAACGGTGCTTTTCATTTTTAAATCAAATGGCTTTCGCGTTTTTCAAACATCTCTTTTGCCAACTCAACCAATTTTTCAATCAAATCTGGGTAAGCAAGTCCCATGTTTTCCCAAAGACGTGGGTACATTGACCATTGTGTGAAACCAGGCATTGTGTTCAATTCGTTAAGGTAAACATGACAATCTTCTGTCAAGAAGAAATCACAACGTGACAAACCGCAGCCACCGATAGCACGAAAAGCTGTTGTTGCATAGCCACGCATTTCTTCCATAATGTCGCTATCAATGTGAGCTGGAATATCCATGGTAATTTTGTTATCGATGTATTTAGCATCGTAATCGTAGAAAGCAACGTCCTTAACAACTTCACCAGGGAGCGTTGTTTTCACGTCAGCATTTCCCAAAATACCAACTTCGATTTCTCGAGCGTTAACACCAGTTTCGATAAGAATACGGCTATCATATTTAAGAGCAAAGTCAATAGCTGAGCGAAGTGCTGCTTCATCTTCAGCTTTTGAGATACCTACTGAAGAACCCATGTTAGCTGGTTTAACAAAGACAGGGTATGTCAATTTGTCATTTACTTCTGCTACGACTACATCAAGATCAGAACCTTCAACATAAGTCACGTAAGGAACAAGTGGAACTCCTGCAGATTCAAGGACATGTTTTGTTGAAATTTTGTCCATTGCAACACTTGATGACAAAATGTTAGTGCCAACGTAAGGCATTTTAAGAACTTCTAAGAAACCTTGGACAGAACCATCTTCACCCATTGGTCCATGAAGAACAGGGAAAACAACTGCTCCTTCTTCATAAATATCACTTGGTTTAATTTTTTGACTTTCAACAACAGTGGCGTTAGTCATCAATTTTTCATCGTCAGCAGGTTTGCTAAAGAATTCTTGTGTTTTAATAAAATCACCAGATTTTGTGATGAAGTAAGTTTTCACAAAGAATTTATCATAATTAATCGCACGCATGACGCTTTCAGCTGATAAAACAGATACTTCACGTTCCGCAGAACGTCCACCATAAAGTAAAACAAGCGTTTCTTTTGCCATAAACTTTAACTACCTGAACAGAAAACATACCAAGCTTGACCAACGCTCAATACATTTCTCATCAAACCGAGCAACTCCACCAAATAAGCTAAAACTCGGTTCCAGTTCAATTCCTTTTCTATTACAATTTCCTACTTATGATACCACAAATAAAGCCACCTTTCAAATCACCTTAAGTATTTTGATGATAGAAAATTTGACAAACAAAAAAGCAGCAAATCGCTGCTTTCTAAACCTTAATTATTGACCAATATATACTCTGAATCATCAATATCCAGTAATAGTCTTTTTCTCAAAATAAACCGCCATCCATCTATTGAACCAATCATTTGGATCTGTTTTCACATTGGACGTTAATTGATAAGCATTATAATCTGTTTTAGGAGTACTTAACAAGGGCAGCATTACATCACTATTTTGGGGCGCATCATATAATATACTATACTGATTGGATACTTCCTTAAATGATTTTGTTAAATCATTATTCACACTCAAGTAACTTTGAACAAATAGAATCATCAAAAGTAGTGAAATAACAAATACAGATTTCCTAATTCTCTGATTTAAGATATTTATTAAGCTAAATAAAACAATTCCAATAAATAATACCGCACCAAAAAATGTTCTTTTTGGGGTTTCTGGAGATAAGACTAATGCAAAAGTCGATGCAAAATGCCCAATAACTAATATACTTAATAAGCTGACAGTTTCTATAGACAGCTGTACTTTTTTAATAACTAATATAATAAGTAAAATAATTATTAAAATATAAATTAACCAATAATTCTGAATTAAGCTATCTAAAATTAGTCTAAAATTATTTTTTAAGACATCAAAATTCAATGCCATCCCACCACGTTTCTGTGACCCCGGAGATTTTATCATCAATAAGAATCCTAATCCACCAGTAAATAAGCTTCCTAATCCAAATATTGTTCCTTTACTTTTATAAGGATAGTGAATAATCAAGTACAGAAATGCCATTAATAAAAGTGCCGGCGATGAATTTTCATTGCACGCTCCAGCCAAAAATCCCAAAATCATAATTCCAATTCCTTTTAAATTGGAAATTTCTCTATTAGCTATTGATATAATACATTTAAAATAAGTGAGATAAATAACACTAGTCCATAAATAATTTCCTGAACCAGAGACCCATAGAACAGATTTCCCTATTTCTGGAAGATAAAACCATAAAAATATAAATAACAATAGGTAGGAAACTGGAGTGATTTTAACAACTTCTTTTACTTTACTGATAGAAAGTAAGAGAAACATCAGTGTTAAATAAGCCAATGTATTAAAAACATCAAAGTATACTTTTTTAAATTGTAAAAAGAATTGCACTATTGAATGCGCTACAAAACGACCATTCCACAATTGCCAATGATTGATTTGAGATTTCACAATTGAAAACAACCCGTTAATACGCTTAGGATGAGCGGTTGGCAAATACCCCTGATAAACAAAATGATAAGTATAATCATCCGATGTAAATAATGTCAGACGATTTAAGTGGAAAATTAGTAATGCAAAAATAGCACTAAGCCCTAAAAACCAAAAATATCAATTTCTTTTAGAATTCAACTTTGACTGACTATCACCATTATTCAAAATCACTAGCACAATACCTTTCTAATAAAAGCTTCTCACGTTTTTTTATTATAGCATACTTATCCAAGATTGAAATCAGCTACAAACAAAAAAGCAGCAAATCACTGCTTTCTTAGTTTACAATTCTGTCCGATTTTCAATGGCGCGAAGTAGGGTCACTTCATCGGCATATTCGATATCTGAACCTACCGCTAATCCACGCGCCAAGCGTGTTACTTTGATTCCTGCAGGTTTTAGGACACGTGAGATATACATAGATGTTGCTTCACCATCTGCGGTGGCGTTGGTTGCAATAATAACCTCACTAACCTCACTATCCATCAAACGTGTAATCAATGACTTCAAATTAATATCATCAGGACCGACACCATTCATCGGTGAAATAAGTCCGTGTAAGACATGATAAAGTCCGTGATATTCTTGGATTTTTTCCATGGCAGAGACATCTTTTGAATCCTCAACCACCAAAATCACTGAACGATCACGTGTCTGATCATTACAAATTTGGCAAGGATCTTCATCAGTCAAATTCCCGCACACTGAACAATAAGTTAATTCACGTTTTGCAGCTAACAAGTTTTTAGCAAATTCATTCACGTCTTCGTCAGACATGCCAATCGTGTAAAAGGCCAAACGAGTCGCCGTTTTAATCCCGATTCCGGGTAACTTTGTAAAACTATCAATTAGCTTTGCAATTGGTGTTGGATAAAGCATTGTTTCTCCTTTCTTCTGATAAAGTCACGAGCCGACCTTTGCCGACTCGAACTTCTTTTTTATTTATTAGCGTATGTTGACATGTACAAGTTAATAATGTCGCGCGCAATTAGTTGGTTAGGGTGATTCTCATCACTTGTTAAGTGAGGAATAATAACCGCAACCGCAATTTTAGAATCATTATTTTTTGAGTAATCATAAGCAAGAACACTCAAGTTAACTGTTGTCACTGCATTACCATTAGCGTCAATAGCATAAGTTTCGGCAGTACCTGTTTTACCGGCGATAGTGACATTTCCACGCATGTGAGTACCAGTAGCATAACCACTTGTACTATTTACCACTTGATAGAAACCTTGTTGAAGAATAGCCATTTCATCGCTTGAAATATTAACTTTGTTTAAAACATTAGTATCAATCATTTTAGACAAGTTGCCAAGTCCTGTTGTGCCATCATTATCATAGACACTATCGACAATGTGTGGCGCAACACGGTTACCACCATTTGCGACTGTTGCAGCATACTGAGCAAGTTGCATTGGTGTGTAAGAATCGTACTGACCGAAGGCTTCTGTTAAGACATTACCAGGGCTGTAATCTTCTGAGAGGTAACCAGTCGTTGTTTCTGGCAAATCCATTCCAGTGCTTGTTCCTAAACCATATTCGGCATAGGTAGCACGAAGTTCTTCCATAGCTTCTTTTGTTCCAGTTGTGGCAAGTGCCATTCCAGAATAATATTCTTGCCCCATCATTTTAAGAGCTACTTGAACCATGTAAGTATTTGAAGAGTACTCAAGGGCTTGAACTGCTGTGATATTCGTTGCCCCACTACCTGTGAACCATGATTTAATGGCTGGAGAGCCAGCAAGATTGATTGACTGGTCAGCAATAACTTGGTTACCAGAAATCGCATTATTTTCCCAACCTGAACTGATAGTTGCAGCTTTGACAACTGACCCTGGAACAAAGAGGTCATTAATTGTTCCAAGAGCGTCTAGAGTTGTTGTTGACGAACCAGTTTCATGTGACAAACCTGCCATAGCTAAAATAGCACCTGTCTTCGGATTCAAAGCTACCGCATAAGCCCCTTCAGAATAAGTGGCAAAACCAGCAGCGATTGAGGCTCCGTAATACTGATTCAAAATATTTTCAACACCTAATTGGAAATCAGAGTTGACAGTCAATTTCAAGTTTTTACCTGCTTTACCTTCTCTAGTAACATCATCTGAGACAACGTTACCATTTTTATCGGTAGTGATTTCACGAACTGTGTGTGTTCCTTGCAAATCATCTTCATAAGCTTTTTCAAGATAAGATGTTCCGACACGGTCATTCATCGAATAACCTTTAGCTAGATATTCTTCTGCTTCTTCAGCTGGCAAACCTGATTGTTTTGAAGAAACTGTACCAATAAGGGTTGAAAGAGAACCTGTTGATGTTTGACGATCCCAGTCAGTCGCAATAGAAATTCCTGATAATTTTGAACGATTAGCTGTGATATAAGCAATTTGATCGTCTGTCAAATCACCAGTCGTCAAATTAACAGTGCTAAATGTTGAGGCAGCATTCATCTGACTGAAAATGTACACCAACTTCAATTCGTCTTCTGAATAATTAATCTCATCATCCGTTACAGCCTTAACAGCATTGGCATAAACTTTTGATTCGGTTAAGTTATTACCGTAATTATCATATTTTTGATTATTCGGAAGACTCTTGACGACCTTAGCATAAGTGTCTGAATCAGCTAAATAATAATCTTTTTTCTGGCGTGTTGTAACATTTGTTTCCGTGAAATCAACCAAAGTTGATAAGGTTCTTGCCAAGTTTTTCATTTCCTCAGCAGTGATGGTATTACTACGTGTGAAAGCAACGACTTGTTTAACATTATTTGATACTAATAGATTGCCTGCAGCATCAAAAATTTGACCACGAGGACTTGAGGACGTTACCTTGTAGGTAGTTGATGAATTTAACTTATCATCATAAAAAGATTTATTTAAAATTTGCATCTGTGCCAATCTCAAAATAATAATTGAAAATAAGACGACGATAACTGCAAAAATCAAATAGATACGTTTTGTAATACTGGTTGTTTTTTTTGCAATGTTGATTTTGCTCAATCTCTTCTTAACTGACATTCTTTCCTCACAATTAAAAGCTTCGTTTTATATTTTATCACAATTTACTTAAAAGAGAGTGACACAAAATATAAAACTTTTCACTTTTTTACATCCCCACTTTTCAAGAAAAAAAGTGCACCAAAAAAGGAGTGATTTAACACTCCTTTCACTCTATTTAGCATCAACTGAAAAATCAACGCCGACTTTATCACTTAAGAATTTCCAAAGGAAATACGCAATGTAAAAATCAATTGTTCCATGAACAAGAGAACCTAAACCAATCAAGCCTACTAAAGACCAAATATAAGCTGCTCCTGTATGAGCTCCAGCTGTTAGCGCAAGAACAACGATAAATTCTGCTAAGCCGTGTAAAAGGTTTAAGAAAATCGCTAATCCCAATGTCAAAACTGGCTTTTCAAGCAAGGTTGGGTGTTTTTTAATCATGACGGCACCAACGACTGCAAACAACAAATGTGATACAGCTCGCAAAACGATGACAATTGGAAAACCAGCTAACAAGAATCCAAGACTTGTTCCTAAAGCAACTAGAACAGCCACTTGTGGTGAAATGAACATAGCCATAAAGACAGGTACATGACTAGCTAGTGTAAATGAAGCTGGACCAATGACAACCTTAACCGGCATAACCATAGGAATTAAAATCCCAAAGGCAACTAAAATAGCTGTAAAAGCAAGAGACTTAGTTTGATGACGTCTCATATGACAACTCCTTTTATATATGATAATACCTGAATGATCCCCAATTATCACTCAGGTATGACGATAGCTTTAATCAATTAACTAACAAGCAATACACACGTTTTTTTGAAAGTAGCTAACTGACCTTGCCTATTATAAAGAAAAAAAGAACAGGTGTCAAGACACCTGAAGCTGTTTTAATTTGATTTCAAAAGCAAGCCTTTATCAGACAAGTCAGATTTGATTTCTTCAAATTCATCTTTGGAATGACATGACAAGGTATGTGTATGAATACCATCCGTTAAAGATGAAAGGAGAGTGGCATTTGAATGTTCAACCTTCTCCATAAAGTTATCAATGTCTTCCTGACTTTTGATATTAAGAGGTGCTGTCAGCATCCCATAAATTGGATGTTCAACTTCCACATCAACCATAATGCCACCTTTTGAGATGACACTCTCCAATTCTTCTTTAGTATGCTCTGGACCGTGTTGACAAGCAATTTTCCCGATAAACTGGTGTGAGTAAAGTGCCTGAGATAAGACATAACCTCGTGGCGTAGAAATGACATCATGATTAGCTGCTCTCAACAAAGCCACATCTCCTACAATAATTTGGCGACTCACACCAAGTTGACCTGCTAAAACACTTGCTGAAATGGGAACTTGCGTCTGATTCAAAATATCAATAATTTTCTGACGGCGTTCTGCTGCTTTCATAAAAGCCCCCTTTACAAAATATAATACTTATTACTAATCATACCACAAATTAAGCGAAAACAGAATTTCTCCGAACTCTTAACAAAAATCTAAACAAATTCAAAAAAAGCACCCTAGGAGTGAGCCTAGAATGCTTTCATATCAAGGTTTTTAAGCCTTATAATCTTATATCAGATTATTTACCCAAGAAGTATTCGTCAGTAACGTTCAATTTTTCGTCAAATTCGAATACAAGTGGTGGGAAGTTAGGGATTTCAACATCCATAATTTCGTCATCTGACAATTGTTTGATGTGTTTTACAAGAGCGCGGATTGAGTTACCGTGAGCACCTACAAAGACGTTCTTACCATCTTTAAGAGCTGGAGCGATTTTATCTTCCCAGAATGGAAGGGCACGTTCCAAAGTAACTTTCAAGTTTTCTGCATCTGGAACAACTTTGTCATCAAGGTTAGCGTAACGACGATCAGTGTGTGCTGAGTATTGATCGTCTTTAGCCATAGCTGGTGGCAATACATCGTATGAACGACGCCAGATGTGAACTTGTTCGTCACCCCATTTTTCAGCAGCTTCAGCTTTGTTTTGACCAGTCAAACCACCGTAGTGACGTTCGTTCAAGCGCCATGATTTTTCAACTGGAACCCAAAGTTGGTCAGAAGCTTCAAGAGCAAGGTTAGTTGTTTTGATAGCACGTTTAAGAACTGAAGTGAAAGCAACATCGAATTCGATTCCTGCTTCTTTGATCAATTTACCTGCTTCAGTAGCTTGTTTAGTACCTTCTTCTGTAAGGTCAACATCAGCCCAACCAGTGAAAAGGTTAGCTTTGTTCCATTCAGATTGCCCGTGACGTGCAAACACTAATTTTACCATTAGATAAAGTCTCCTTTAAAATAGTCCAAAGGCTATAAATACACAGCAAAAAATAGATCTTAACCCTTATCATTAAACTATTTTTGGCTCAGCATTTTAACCAATTATTATTACGACAAAAGTCGTTTACTCTTACTATTCTACCCAAAAAGCTCTAAAAAAGCTAGTATAATTGCTAATTTTCTGTAAAAGAGTCTGCCTTTACCAACCGTTTACTCTCATTTTTTTCAAAATAAAAAAATGGAATGACCAGCAATCGATTCTTAAAAAGAGTGATTCAATTGCGGTCACACCACCCCACTTTCTAACGAAAATGGTAGCTTTCTATATGATTAAGGCTATTATAGTTCAAAAAATTTTCTATGTCAATTTCATTGTTCGCATGGCATTTAAGGTCGCAAGTACTGTCACACCAACGTCGGCAAAGATAGCTAGCCACATATTAGCTAAGCCTAGACTAGCGAGTATCAAGACTAAAACTTTGATACCGATTGAGATAATAATATTTTCTCTAGCGATAGTGATTGTCTGGCGTGCAATCTTGATAGCCTGCGCAATTTTTGACAAATGGTCATTCATAACCACGACATCTGCTGCTTCAATGGCTACGTCACTACCAAGTCCGCCCATGGCGATACCGACATCAGCTCTAGCTAGTACAGGAGCATCATTAATGCCATCACCAACAAATCCAACTATGGCACGAGGAGATTTTTTCGCCAAATAGCCTTCCAGTTCACTGACCTTATCGGCTGGCAATAGCTCCGCTTTGTAATCTGTCATAGACAAGTCACTAGCAATTTTTTTAGCAACTTCGTGGCGGTCTCCCGTTAACATGACAAGATTTTTCACACCAGCTTTTCTAAGTTGCTCTAGAGCTTCTTTGGTGTCAGATTTAACACAATCTGAAATAACGATATGTCCAGCATAAGCACCATCAATAGCCACATGAACAATCGTTCCGACTTTATGGCAAGATTTCCATTTAACTCCTAAGTTATCCATAAAGTTAGTATTTCCGACAACCACATCATGTCCATTTACCTTAGCACTGATACCGTAACCAGACTTTTCAGTCACATCTGTAATCGAACAATCATCTGCTTCTTTTTCATAAGCTTCACGAAGTGATTGAGCAATTGGGTGACTTGAAAAACGTTCTACGTGACTAGCTAAGTGTAGTAGTTGCTCTTTCTTAATATTATCTGAATGAAGCGTTGTTACCTCAAAAACACCTTCTGTCAAAGTCCCTGTTTTATCAAAAAGCAACGTTTCAAGCGACGCTAAACTTTCAAGATAATTTGACCCTTTAATGAGAACACCAGCTTTTGAGCTTGCTCCCAAACCGCCAAAAAAGCTAAGCGGAATAGAAATGACCAAAGCACATGGACAAGAAATAACAAGGAAAGTAAGCGCACGGCTCAACCACTCTGGAAAATCCCCTACAAAATCACCTGAAAATACTGGTGGTAAGAAAGCTAAAATCAAAGCAGCAATAACTACCGTTGGCGTGTAAACTTCTGCAAACTTAGTCATAAAACGTTCGCTCTTTGATTTATTAGCTGTTGAATTTTCAAGCAAATCTAAAATCTTACTCAAAGTAGAATCTTCAACACGATGCAAAACTTTAACACGAATAACACCTGTCATGTTAATCATCCCTGAGAGAACTTGGTCTCCAACCTGAACACTTTGCGGTAAACTTTCTCCTGTCAAAGCTGCTGTGTCAACCGAAGACTCACCAGAAACCAAGATACCATCAATCGCAATCTTCTCCCCAGGTTGAATCACAATCACCTGACCTTCTTGTAAGTTTTTCGGATCCACATCAACTGTTTGACCCCCTTCTTCCAAATGAACAAGGTCAGGTCGCAAATCTAGCAGTTCTGAAATTGATTTTTCACTGCTGCCTTCAGCAATATGCTCAAAAAATTCACCAACTTGGTAGAAAATCATTACAAATACAGCTTCGGAAAATTCAGCCTCGCCAGTCATAAAACTAAGAGCAAATGCTCCAAGTGTCGCTAGTGACATCAAAAATTGTTCACTAAAGACTTTCCCTTGACTTATTTTTACCAAAGCTTTTTTCAAAACATCATAACCAGCTATTAAAAATGGAATGGCATATAAAAAAGCTTGAGCTACTAAGCCTAGATGGTTCAAGCGAACCACAAGGAACACGACAAGAAAAACTAGCGCTGCTAGCAAAATGCGAGCGAGCTTCTTTTTATGTTTATGTGACATGATTAATCCTCCTGATAATGCTCTACAACAGACTCCAAAACTTGGCTAATATGCTTATCAGCAAGAGAATAAATCTGATTTTTCCCTTCACGTCGAACAGAAACAATCTTGAGATTTTTTAGCATAGTCAACTGATGTGAAATCGCTGATGGCGTCATCTCTAGAATTTCTGCTAATTCACTAGATTTTAACTCTCCCTTACTTAAACAAGAAATAATTTGTAAGCGCGTCGTGTTTCCCAAAGCCTTAAAAAAGCTGGATACATCCATTAGAGAATCACCTTTTAGCAATTTTTGTGATTCATTAGTCTCAATCATCTTAATTATCTCCAATATCTTTTATAAAACAATTGAACAATTACTCAAACGTTCTACTATAATCACTATATCACTTTCGCAAAAACTATGCAAGCATGAACTAACTTTGTTTAATTCGAGAGGTATTTTTCATTTTATAAGTCTATTAACAAGGGAAAAAACAAAAAAAGCATCCTAAAACAAGCAAAATATTTCTATTTTTTATAAAATTATCAAAAATGTTCGGAAAAAGACTTGCTTTCAGGTTACTGAAATAGTAAAATGTTTCTTGTAATATCAGAAAATTCACTATTGTGTGATAATAGATTTTTGGAGGACTTTATGGTTTCAACTGCAACTAAAATTGGAGCTTTCGATTTTGACAACTGCTTGATGAACGCTGCTGGCGTTTATTGTATGACTCGAGAAGAATTAGCTGAAATTGAAGCTTCTGCTGCAGGCTCTTTCGTCACAAAAACTGGGACATTGGCTGCGCGTCCAGGAAATCCCGAACCACGTTACGCTGATACAGCTCTTGGTTCAATCAATTCTATGGGACTGCCAAACAATGGTTTCCAATATTATCTTGACTACGTTACTGAACTCCAAAACACACCAAATAGTAAAAATCATTTCTTGTCACTTGTTGGTATGTCTGAAGAAGAAACACATACTATCTTAAAAACAGTTCAAGAGTCTGACTACCAAGGACTTGTAGAGCTAAACCTTTCTTGTCCAAATGTCCCAGGTAAGCCACAAATCGCTTATGATTTTAAAACAACTGAACAAATTTTAAAAGATATCTTCACATACTTCACAAAACCTCTTGGAGTTAAATTGCCTCCATATTTTGACATTGCGCACTTTGACCGTGCAGCAGCTATCTTCAATCAATTTCCACTAACTTTCGTTAACTGCATCAACTCAGTTGGAAATGGTTTGGTGGTTGACGATGAAACTGTTGTTATCAAACCTAAAAATGGTTTTGGTGGCATCGGTGGCGATTATGTAAAACCAACTGCTCTTGCCAATGTCCATGCCTTTTACAAACGCCTAAATCCTTCTATCCAAATCATCGGAACTGGTGGAGTCAAATCAGGTCGTGACACTTTTGAACACATCTTGTGTGGTGCAAGTATGGTTCAACTAGGAACAATCCTTCACCAAGAAGGCCCTGCTGCTTTTGCACGTATCACAAAAGAACTTAAAGCTATCATGGAAGAAAAAGGGTATGAAACCCTAGAAGACTTCCGTGGCAAATTGAAATATATCAACTAATAAAAAATAAAAAGAGCAAGGACATGTTGTCCTCACTCTTTTTAGGATTTGCCACCTCCTACAGTTGACATAGAAGCTCTTCTCATAAGAGAAAGAGTTCCTAAAAGATTAATTATTACGCATTAAGTTCAAAATTGGTTTTTTGATCAGTAGCAACAAAGCACCAATACCAAGACACACAAGTCCTAAGATACCGAAGAATGCTACTTCTGTGTCTTTAGTAAAGTATGGTGTAATCAAAGCATTCACTGCTTGTGAAGTTGAATCTGCCAAGAACCAAAGTGCAACCATTTGTGATTGGAATGCAAGTGGTGCAAGTCTAGTTGAAACAGATAGACCTACTGGAGAAACTAACAACTCACCAGCCATTTGAACAGCAAACATTACTACCAACCAGATAAAGCTTACACGGTTGTTGGTTCCGTACAACATGCCTGGTAAAGTCATGATCATGTATGACACACCAGTTAACAACAATCCTAATCCAAATTTTGTAACCGCTGATGGTTGACGTTCACCCATTTTGTTCCAAATCCAAACAAATAATGGAGTCAAGATAACGATGAACAATGGATTAAGCAATTGATACCATGAAGGGTCAATATAAATGTTAATACCAAAGATTGTTGGATGCAAGTTTGTACGAGTTTCACCCCAAACAGCAATAACTGTCGCACTTTGCTCTTCAACTAACCAGAAAACGATAGAAGACAAGAACAATGGAAGGTAAGCCAACAATTGCTTACGTTCTGTGCTTGAAACTTTTTTAGATGCGAACATCAAGATAAAGTAGATAAATGGGATGAAGATACCAGCCATTGATAGAATATTGATGACGTTATCAACGAATTTAGCTGGGCTTGCTTGATAAAGTAATGTTCCAGCAACAGCTAAGATAACAAAACCAATAACTGATTTGATTGCTAACCCTTTTTTCTCTGCTGTCGTTAATGGATTAGAAGGTTTATTTCCAATTTCTGGGAATTGCTTCATTCGTCCATACCAATAAACAAATAGAGCAAATACCATACCAATAGCGGCAAGAGAGAAACCTAAGTGATAGTTGATACTTTGTCCAACTGTTCCTACTACAATAGGAGCAAGTAATGAACCAATATTGATACCGATGACAAAGATATTGAAACCTGTGTCACGACGAGGATCGTCTGGTCCATACAAGTGACCAACCATATTTGAAATGTTTGGTTTTAACATCCCTGTTCCCAAGATAATCAAGAATAGTGAGATGAAAAGAGACGTCAAGCCAAACGGAAGAGCTAAAACAATGTGCCCTAGGGTAATAAGAATACCACCGATAAAGATTGTTTGAGATGCGCCAAGGACACGGTCTGCAAACCATCCACCAATAATACCTGAAAGGTATACAAGAGCTCCATAGATACTTACAATAGCCATTGCTTGTGGCTTAGGAAGTCCTAACCCTGCGTTAGCTGAAGTAACAGATGCGTACAAATAGTAAATTAAGATCGCACGCATTCCATAATACGAGAATCGTTCCCAAAGTTCTGTTTGGAATAAAGTAAACAAAGCCTTAGGCTGTCCAAAAAATGTTTTTTCTTTATTTTTTTCCATACGATCCATTATATAGATTTTTTTTAATTTGAGCAATAGAAATTTTATTTAAAATATTAAGTAAATTCTTGAAAATAGATATCATCACAGCAAATTCCTCTCAAAATCAATATCTTTTTCAAATGACTTACTCAAAAAAATAGCGCCATAAAGGCGCTATTTTTTGACTTTTAAAGAGATTTAGTCAAAATGACACAGCCTCGCTATTTATAAAATTGTAATAAATATACGCATTTCAATAATCTGGAAATAAATTTTTGAAAATGACTGCCAAAAATATGCCAACTTTAAGTGACTTAGTTTCCTTTGCAAGTTAGATTTCCTACTTTAGACAATTTTTAATTATTAATGCAAGTACTCACTGCTGACTTAGCCATAATCGGCTAAGAAATCAACTCTCACCCCAAGTTTCTTATTCTTTACCAATTATCCCAAAAATCACTGTCGTCTTCGTCTGGGCTTGTTTTATCGTCTTTTTCTGCTTGATCTTGAGTGATGATATTTCCGTTTTCATCAACTTTTGGTTTCATGGCAAGTCCCACCATAATCAACATCACTGCCTTAACAAGTGAAAAAGCACCTAAAAAAATAACAACTAACAAAAGTGTTTTATCCATGATTCAACTCTTTCTTTACATTTATCACACGTAAATTTACGATACTTCTATGTTCGATTATAACATAAAAGCACGGATTACTTTGATTTATTACTGTAAAACTTTTCCTCTTTATAAGAAAAAAAGAGCCTTACCAGGCTCAACAACAGTTGATATGACAAGGTTCTTTTCTATGTAATTATTTTACAGCGTCTTTAAGTGCTTTACCAGCTTTGAATGCAGGTACTTTTGAAGCTGCAATTTCAATTTCTTCACCAGTTTGTGGGTTACGACCTTTACGAGCTGCGCGTTCGCGAACTTCAAAGTTACCAAAACCGATTAATTGAACTTTTTCGCCTTCAGAAAGGAAGCTTTCGATTGCTGAGAATACTGCATCTACAGCTACTGCTGAATCTTTTTTAGTAAGCTCAGTTGCTTCTGCAACTTTAGCGATTAAATCTTGTTTGTTAGCCATTTAACAAATCCTCCAATTAATTTCTAAGCGTTAACACTTTAACAAAGTCTATGATACCCAAAAAAAGGCTTAAGGTCAAGTATTAAACGTTTAATTAGCCGTTTTTCTTGTAAATATCAAAGTTAAATCGATCGCCTACAAGATCAATTGTTGTCGCTTTCAAAAAGATGCCAGCATCGTTTTTTATGTTCTGAATATTGATATTAATAACAGACTCTTTTGGCAAAACTTCCACAAAATTTGGAAGGTCAACACTTGATTTTAAGTACTTCAAAACTTCTGATTCTGGCAATGTTAGTGTTCCAACTGAAAATGAAGTGATTTTTAGCTGAATAGCTCCCGATTCTAAGCGACTTGGTTGGAAATAAATGTAAAGTGGTACTTCATAACCTAAAAAAGTATAAGTTCCTTCAAACAAAATTGCTGATGAAGTTGCGTAAACATTGTAAGATGAATTTTTCGTTTGGTAATCTTTCAAATATGAGGCAACTGTGTTATTCAATTGCTCACGTGTTGTTGAAACTGTTCCAACTTTGACACTTTTAGCTTTTTTTGAAGTAATCGTTTGTGCTGCTGGTTCTCTGACTTGGATTAAGCGGCTAGCAATCACTCCCACAAAAGCCACATTAATAGCTAAAATGAGAAGGCACGCCCACTTCCACCAGTTAGTCTTTGTTCCATTCGTTTTTAGTTTCATTGATTTTCTCCATTGTTACGTCTGACATGATTTGATAGCCAATATTATTCGGGTGGAAATGGTCACCGCTGAACAGTGCATCGTTGATAACCGTTGTTTGGTCACCAGATGTTGACACAATTCCTTCTTGACCATCAATTCCTTTATAAAGTTGAGCATTGATTGGAACGAAGTAAACATGACGGTACTCTTTTGTCACACTCTCAGTAGCGTCATTCCAATCATTGATGATTTCTTGCATCTCCGTCATTTCAGGGAAATTCAAGTAAAACGGATTATAAATCCCCAAAATATAAATTGGCAAATCTTCATTTTCTGAGCGAGCTAGCTCAATAATCTGACGTAAACGTTCTTGATATGATTTGGCAGGCTTTTTAAAGGTCGCCACAGATAATTTCGTCAAATGCTTGCGAATGACAGCCATGACATCATTTCCCCCAACGGTTAGGGTCATCATATCCGCTTTAGCTAAGGAATTTTGGATATCTTGCTTATCTTTCATTCGTGTCAAAATCTGGTTACTGGTGTTTCCTGAAACCCCGTAATTATCATGTGAGACTTGATAATGATAAGTATCTGTTAAACTTTGAGATAGAATTGGGACAAAACCACCTTGATTAGTTGTATCGCCAACACCTTCGGTCAAGGAATCACCGATAGCCACATAACGAAATGACTTTGTTTTCTGAGCTAAAAAATCCTTTTTGGTTAATTCTTGATCTGATTTTGGAATCAAAATATTAAAAACGGCGATAAACAGAAGAAGGCATGCTAAAAAGAAAGCAAACCCAGTTAAAAAATTCTTTTTCTTATTCATAGCGTACCATAACCGCAAAAGCATCTTCACCAGTGTGCGTTTGAATGATTGAACCAGTTTCTAAAACAGCAATTGGAGCACCCAAAACTTGCAACTTTTCTTTAAAGCCATTTGCCATATCAGTCGTTCCACAGTATGAAATACCGATTTCAGCGACTTTTTTTCCAGATGTTTGTGCATGCTCAATAAAGCTATCAAGCCATTTGTTAAATGTTTTAACACCACGACCTTTGATAACTGTGTTCAATTCGCAATCAATCATTTCCATAACCACTCGAATGTTAAGTAGTGAGCTGAGAAGACCTGTAACGCGTCCAATACGTCCACCCTTAACCAAATTTTCAAGAGTTGAAACACCAATATAAAGTTCTGATTTTTGGCGAACTTCTTCAACTTTTGCAATAACTTCTTCCAAACTTGCACCTTCCTGAGCTAATTTGGCAGCTTGCACCACTTGGAATTTTTGACATTGGTCAGTAAATGTTGAATCGATAACCGTTACGTCCGCTCCAGCAAGGTTAGCCCCTTGACGAGCTGCTTCAACAGTTCCCGAAAGTGTATGCGTGATGTGAATTGAAACAATGTGCTCAGCACCATTTTTCATCAAGTTTTCGTAAACTTCTGCAAACACACCAACTGGGGGTTGACTTGTCTTAGGCAATTCTTTGCTATTGCGCATCAAATTGAGGAATTTTCCTTCCTCTTTCATGTCGTTATCAGAATAAACAACACCATCAATCATAACTGACAATGGCACAACTGTAATATCATATTTTTCAACTAATTCTGGTTCAATCGTTAAGGATGAATCTGTAACAACTTTAATTTTACTCATTTTTTATCCTATCATACTTTCAAAACTTTATATCAAAATTTTATCCTTGCAACTATTATACCAAATTTTTAGCAGTTGGGGGGACATTTTATCAGGATGATGTCTAGAAGACAAAAAAAGAAGCCCTGAGGCTCCTAATTTATTTCTTAAGCAATTCACGCGCTTGTTCACGTGCCATTTCCGTGATATCACTACCAGCAAGCATTTTAGCAATTTCTTCAACACGCTCTTCTTCACTTAACAAACGTACAGTTGAAACTGTTGTGTTTTCATCGCTACGTTTTTCAATAAAGAATTGATAATCCGCAATCGCAATCACTTGTGGTAAGTGTGAAATCGCCAAAACTTGCCCATGGCTGCCGATTTTATAAATTTTTTGAGCAATAGCTTGCGCTACACGTCCAGAAACACCTGTATCAACCTCGTCAAAGACGATACTTGTCTTGTCTTCTTTACGTGAAAAGGCAGATTTTATAGCCAACATCAAACGTGAAATTTCACCACCAGAAGCTACTTTAACCAAAGGTTTGAAACCTTCACCAGGGTTAGTTGAAATATAAAATTCAATAGCTTCATTTCCATCACGATTGAATTTTCCCTTGCTAAATTGCACTTGAAAATCAGCCTTTTCCATGTACAAATCAGCCAGTTCTTGCTTGATTTCAGCTTCCAAATTTTTAGCTAATTGATGACGTTCTTGACTGAGATTCTCAGCAGCAACAATCAATTCTTTTTCCAAGCGTTTGAGATCTTTTTCCATATCATCAGATGACTCATCATTGCCAGTCAAAAGATTGTATTCTTTGGTAATATTTTCGTAATAATCTAAAACATCATCAACACTGCCACCGTATTTACGGGTAATGCTGTGAATTACTTCTAAACGAGCTTCAATTTGTTGAAGACTACCAGCATCAAAATCAAGCTCATCAATAACATCACTTAATTGCTTAGTCACTTCTTCTAGAATGTAATAAGCTTCAGAAACATTTGATGACATGTCTTTATAATCTGCATCAAATTCTTCCAAAGTCATCAAGTCGTTCATAGCTGAGCGGATATTTGACAAACTTGAAAACTCTTCATCATCGAGCATGACATAAGCATTAGTTAATGTGTCTGCGATATGTTTGTGATTTAACAACTTATCACGTTTTTGGTTTAGAACTTGGTCTTCACCTGATTTTAGGGCAGCTGCTTCAATCTCTGCAATTTGAAATTCCAGCATTTCGATACGTGCTTTGTGTTCTTGCTCATTTTTTTGTTTGGTTAAAACACGTTTACGCAAGCGGCGATAATGTTCAAAAAGGTCTTGGTAGAGTTTCTTGACCGAAGCAAATTGGCTATCCCCAAATTCATCCAGCATACGAATGTGCATGTTTGGTTTCATCAATTCTTCTTGGTCATGTTGCCCATGGATATCAACCAAATATTGACCAACAGCACGAAGCGTTGTCAGGTTAACCATTTGTCCATTAATCCTACCAATCGAACGACCATTTTGCAAAATTTCACGACGGATAATTAATTCTTCCGTAACCTCAATGCCATTTTCCTCCAAAATTTGCGTGAGTACAGCATTTTCACCAACTGAAAAGAGGCCTTCAATTTCAGCTTTATTTGCCCCGTGACGGATGACATCAAGACTCGCACGCGCACCAAGCATGAGATTCATGGCGTCGATAATAATAGACTTCCCTGCACCGGTTTCACCCGTCAAAACGGTCATGCCATTTTCAAAAGTCAATGAGATTTCCTCAATGATGGCAAAATTTTTAATGGAAATTTCTAAAAGCATAGAACGACCTTTCTTATTTGTGGTCAGTCATCCATTTACGAACTTCTTGGCGAATGGCTGCAGCATCTTCTGCTGTTTTTGCGACCACTAACAAACTATCATCATCAGCAATAACACTAAAAAGACTATCCTTGAAATCTTCCAACAAGAAACGTTTGATTAAGCGGCTGTTTCCTGGAATGACATCAAGATTAATCATGTTTTCAAGACCTTCAGTTTCTTCTGAAACAGCAAGGACAGTGCTTTTAATTGGAACAGATACTTGTCCAACTTTTTTAGTTTTATCTTTTGAAAGACCGTAAATGTATGGCCCATCAACTGACGGCACTTTGATGATACCAATCTCATTCATGTCGCGAGAAATGGTAGCCTGTGTTAAAGTAAGTCCTTCAGCCTCAAGCAATTTAAGTAAATCATGCTGCGTTTCAACAGCATTTTCAGCAACAATCTTTTTAATTAATTCTAAACGTTCACTCTTTTTCATCTTTAAATTCCTTATGTGCTTTTTCAACAATTTCTGGAATCATAGCAACTACTAAATTTTTCGCATCAGCTGATTTTTGCAAATGTGCCAAAAATTCAATATTACCATGTCCACCTTGGATAGGTGAGAAATCAATCCCTTTAACTGTAAATCCGAAATCGACAGCAAAACTTGTCACAGTTTCCAAAACTTTTTGGTGCACAGCGTTATCACGAATGATTCCATTTTTTCCAATTTGGTCACGTCCAGCTTCAAATTGCGGTTTAATAAGAGCTACCACTTGACCATCCTCAGCCAAAATATTATGAAGTGCTGGTAAAATCAAATTCAGCGAAATAAAGCTGACATCGATACTAGCGAAAGTTGGTTGCCCTTCGGTAAAATCAGCTAATTCAGCATAGCGGAAATTATATTGTTCCATGCTACGCACACGCTCGTCTTGACGTAGTTTCCAAACCAATTGGTTGGTTCCCACATCAACAGCATAAACCAATTTAGCACCATTTTGTAGCATCACATCAGTGAAGCCACCTGTTGAAGCACCAATATCAATCGTTGTTTGACCATCAACAGAAATCTCAAAAACTTGCAAAGCTTTTTCAAGTTTTAGTCCACCTCGACTAACATATTTTAGCTTTTCACCTTTTAGTTTTAATTCTGTTGCCTCATCAATTTTTTCACCTGGTTTGTCGTAGCGCTCACCATTAATAACATTAACTACTAAACCAGCCATTACTCCACGTTTTGCCTGCTCACGTGTCTCAAAAAGCCCTTGTTTATAGGCTAGTACATCAACTCTTTCCTTAGGCATTAAGTCGTAACCTTTCTATCATTTCTGTGATTTTTTCTGCATGTAAGTCATGAGTGGCTGAGAGGTTTTTGAAAATCGCTAATGCTTGGTCAAGCGATTGATTCAAAATCTCATAAGACTTATCTAAACCAAGTAAGCTTGGGTAAGTCGCTTTGTCAGCTAGTAAATCTTTTTTCGGAGTTTTTCCAATTTCTTCAAAACTTGCTGTCACATCTAAAATATCATCGCGAACTTGGAAAGCAAGCCCAATCAAGCTTCCTGCTTTGCGCAGCTCCTCAAGTTCTTCAGCAGCTACACCCGCTACAATACCAGCCGCCACAACAGGGAAAGTTAATAATTTTCCTGTCTTATTAGCGTGAATCAACTGCAATTCTGAAAGGTTGAGTTTGCGTTCTTCCCCTTTCATATCAAGCATTTGACCACCGACCATACCATAGGTTCCTGAAGCATGTGATAATTCTGTAATCAAACAAATTTTGATATCAGCTGTTAGCGCAGCATTTGCCACCAAATCAAATGGGTCTAAAAAGAGACTATCTCCTGCCAAAATCGCTGTTGCTTCATCAAATTTCTTGTGGTTTGTTAAATGTCTACGTCGGTAATCATCATCGTCCATGGCTGGTAAATCGTCATGAATCAAACTACCTGTGTGAATCATTTCAAGAGCGGCAGCCACATCATAATGAGCATCTGTCAAAGAAATTCCAAAACCTTCTAGCAATTCTAGAAAAATCAATGGACGGATACGTTTGCCCCCAGAATCAACAGAATACAAGATTGACTCAATCAAATCTGGTGATACTAAGTCTTTTTGTTCGTAATATCGATGAATGGCTTGACCAATTTTACTTACTTTATCCATTAGACATCCATTTCTGTTTCAGTTCCGTCAGCTTGCATTACTTTAACAAGTGTTTTTTCAGCTGAATCTAGTGTTTTTTGCAATTCTTTCGAAAGAAGCATTCCTTTTTGAAATTCAGCAATAGCGTCTTCAAGAACTACATCACCGTTTTCAAGTTTTGTTACAATAGCTTCTAAATCTTGTAAATTTTCTTCAAATGTTTTTTTACTTGGCATCTTTTACCTCCACTTCAAGTTGACCATCTTTTAATTGAACTGTCAATTGATCTCTTGGTTTTACATCAGTCACACTTGAGATGATTTTATCATCTTTTTGAAGCATCGCATAACCCCTAGCAATAATTCGGCTAGTATCAAGAGACAATAAGGCATCTTGTGCCTTTTTAAATCGAGCTAACTTACTATCGTATTGACTAGTCATATTTGATAACAATAGACGTCTTAAACTTTGCAAATTGTCTTTATAATGCTTAATCTGACTATCAAAATCAAAAGCAAGTAAACGTTGGTGTAATAACTCTTGACGTTGTTTAGCTTGGCTAAATCGAGTTTGCATGGTATTTGTCAAGGACATAGTCAAGCGATCCAGTTTTTGAACATAGCCATCATATAAACGCTCTGGCTGCCTAAATATCACTGAATTAGCTAATTTATCAAGGCGTTCTTGACTTTGCTTAATGCGACGCAATGTCGCTTGATAGATACGATTATCACGTTCAGCAATCCAAGAAATGATATCAGCCTTAGTCACAGGTGTCGCAAGCTCAGCAGCCGCTGTCGGAGTCGCTGCACGACGGTCGGCAACATAATCTGCCAAGGTCGTGTCCGTCTCGTGTCCCACACTCGAAATGACCGGCAAACGAGATTCAAAAATCGCTTGAACAACAATTTCTTCGTTAAAAGCCCACAAGTCCTCGATAGAACCACCACCACGACCAATAATCAAAAGATCTAAGTCATCACGTTCGTTCGCTTTAGCGATATTAGCAGCCACTTCCTGACTAGCTCCTTCTCCTTGAACCTTTGTCGGAAAAAGCAAAATTTCAACCCCAGGAAAACGACGAGAGACTGTCGTGATAATATCTCGAATAACCGCTCCACTTGGACTGGTTACCACACCGATTTTCTTCACAAATTGAGGCAGTTGACGCTTATGACGCTCATCAAAATAACCTGCTTCTGCTAATTTCTTCTTCAATTGTTCAAATTGCAGCGCTAAAGCACCAATACCGTCTGGCTCTGCCTTTTCAATAATAATAGAATATGAGCCGCTTGGTTCATAAAGTTGGACACGTCCCACAACATTGATTTTCATGCCTTCTTCAAGCTCAAAACCAAGTTTTTTAAAAGTTCCTGCCCACATTGTCGCTTGAATCACAGCATTTTCGTCTTTTAAAGAAAAATATTGATGCGTTGGGCGACGACGAAAATTGGAAACCTGACCTGTCAAATAAATTCGCTCCAAATATGGATCACGATCAAACTTCAATTTAAGGTATTTAGTTAAGGTCGAAACACTTAAATAATCTGACATGACAGGCTCCTTTCCATAGCATTTTTGACTTCATAAAAATTTTGCATATCATTTACTATTATAGCAGAAAAAAACTGTCCAGTGGACAGTTTTTTCATGAGCCTAAAAATTCAAAAGCAAGTCTGTTGAAAATCGAATTTTTTTCTAATTCTAGAACCTCTAACTAATGCACACTAACGATAACTCCTTCTGGCATGTTCTCAAAAAGCCACTTGGCATCTTCTTTTGATAACCTAACATTCCCGTCAGTACACGCCTTTCCGAGTTTCTTCGTCTCTCCTTTCAAGACCTTTCCTTTCCAATCCGTCGGAAGACTTTGAAATTGATAATCCCCATGGTCTTTAAAGGATACCCAGTAGCAGACACCTCTGTTCAAGCTATCATCGTAAGAAAACTCACCACGTTCTACCTCGATAGCAAATTTCCCCGTTGGTGTTGGCGTATCTTTTGCCCCAGTCGATACTTTGGTTTTAAAAATGACATCATTTTTAGAATAAACAATCATTTTCTGCTGTGAAATTGACACCAAAATACTCAAATGATCATATTTTGACAAGTCAGGATAAATTTTCTTCTGGGTTTTCTTCATGCTTTTTTCAAAAGCATACTCATCAAGTTTAGCCTCAGATTCTCGATGAGTAACGATTAGTTGCCGACAAAGACCGTAGCCAACCACTAGGTTAGCAAAAGTCAAAAGTAAGATAAGAACCTTTTTTGAAAACTTCTTTTGCATTTTCCCTTTTCCTAAACTCAACCTCTACCAGTTTAAACACTGGTAGAAGCCCCTTCTCCTTTTAATCTATTAAGACGTAACGTCTTAAACTACCATAGCTAAGATAAGAAATCCACTGATGACCATCCGCATACAAAGCCTTGTCATAGCGAACTTGATAGCCAGCATCTAGTTTGAATTCTGTTGCTACCGATACTTTCGGTTGACTCTTAACTTCTTTTGAGCTCGTAAAGGTATAACTCCCGCTTTGTGGCATCACTGGTACCTTAGGTGCTTCAACTGTTGTTTTAACACCACTAACACCTTTCAATGAACCATCTGCTTGCTCATAATAAAGGTGAATATTGTACTCACCATAATTATTTTTATGGTCACTAACATTAACCCTTTTCTTATAACTACCATCTGCTTGTTTAGTTGCGGTGTACCAAATAATGTCATCTTGTCCTCCCTGCGTTGACCAGACAGGTACCTTAACTGCTTTTAGTGAACCAGGATTAGACACATTAGTTACCAAAACATCAAAACCTGCTTCAGACTGATTGCTAATGTGTAAATCGCCCGACAATCTTGCTTCAGGAAGCGTCACTTGAGTTCCTGCAACACCTTGCAGCTGACCATTTGATTCTACATAATAAAGGTGAATATTATAGATGCCTCGTTCATTACGATGGTCTGATAGTTTGACATTTACCTTATAAGTACCATCACTTTGTTTGACACCATCGTACCAAATGATATCGTCTTGGTCATTCTTAACAGTCCAGATAGGAACCTTAACTTCAGATACACCATTGGCATCTGAAACATTCGAAATAACCACATCAAAATCTCTGTTAACATGATTATTAACTGAAATATCTCCTGTTGATTTTTGACTTGTCAGAGTTGCAATCGGAATATAGCGACGAATGCCACCATAACTGACATAAGAAAGCCATTGATGATTATCAGTCTCTAAAACTTGGTCGTAGTAATCTAATTTATAACCCTTTTCAAACACAAATTCTATCGGTGCTGACATACGAGCTTCATTTTTTACTTCTACTGTATTTTGAAATACGTAAGAACCTTGAGCAGGAAGCGTTTGGGCTCCTGTTGCTTTTTCTGGTAAAGTTACTTGCTTAGCCACTACCCTTGGAAGGTGTCCGTCACTTTCTTGATAATACAAATGAGCATTGTAGGTCCCTGTTTCACCTTTATGCTCCACTATATTCACACGAACTTTATAATCACCATTACCTTGTCTAGTGGCGTCGTACCAAATAATATCATCTTGATCGTCCTTAACAGTCCAAACAGGAACTTTAACACTTGTAATCCCCTTAGGATCTAAAACATCTGTCACTAGGATATCAAAACCTTGACTTGTCACATTTTGAAAATTAAGTGAGCTAGATAATTTTTGAACAACTTCAGCTGTTAATTTAGAAATAGCAGCATAACGGCGTTGATCTGAATAAGAATTATAAGAAATCCATTGATAACCGTCTCGTATTAAGACTTGGTCATAAAAGACACGGTCACCAGAGTTAGTATAAAAAGCAACTGGAGCTGAGGCACTCGGTTCATTTTTTACTTCTGTCTTTTGAGAATAAGTGTAATAACCTTGGCTTGGCAAATTACTTTGAGCAGTAACAGACACTTTTGATTCTCTAACAAATGACTCCTGATTGGCTTTTGCTTCACCTACTAAATCAGCCGCATCAACAGTGACAGTTTCAGGAAAGTCCGCTGACTGATTAATTTCTTCGCTAACAACTGTCTTTTGTTCTGGCTGATTTTCTTTTGTAGATACTTGATCATCCTTTAAAGCTAGGTCTTGTTCAGCATTCACTGTTTCTTCTTTGTCACCGATATCAGGCACTTCACTAGGCTGATTGATTTTAGAAACAAGTTATCCCTCACTTGTTTCCTGCTTAGTGTTTTCGTTAGTTACTACCTGATTATCACTTGATTGAGTGACTTGTTCTTGTAACATGGCATCTGCTGACACCATACCCTCAGCTGCTACAACCTGTCCTCCCATAAACAGCACACTTGCAATCAAAACGGATGCAACTCCAATGTTATATTTACGAATTGAAAAGCATTGTGCTCTTTGATTAAAGTTACCTTTTTTCATAATATCTTTCCCCTTCGATAAAATAAACGTTTCCCAAAAACTTGCTTATAACCAGTTTTTATTACAAAAAGATTACACTATTTTTCTAAAAAAATATTTTGGATAATTTTAGAAAAAAAGCTAATATAGCGTGATAAATAACCTTTTTAATAACTATTTTTTATCTTAGAATCGGCCAATTCTGCCAATATTATAAAGTAGTTTTTTACATAAGTCAATACGAAGATGTAACGTTTGTAATATTTTTGAAATATTTTATTTTGTAAGTATTTTGGAGAACAAAAAAGTACACTTTTTATAACAAAAAGTGTACTTTGCTATTTTATTCTGATAATTTTTTCATGACTTTTGGAAGAACTGCGCTGATTGTCGTTGGTAAAACAACATAAGCTTCTTTGCTAAGTTGCTCAGCGATTGCTGAGTGCAAATACGTTGCTACTGCAACACTCTCAAAGAGATTATCCCTAAACTGAGCCACAAAACCAGCAATCATTCCACAAAGGGTATCGCCCATGCCACCAGTTGCCTGATAAGGACCACCAACGGTTAATTCTCCAACTTGACTAGCTTGTAAGATTTTGGTGTGATGACTTTTAGCCACTAAAATCGTCTCTTTTGGAAAATGAGCTAGAGCAGCTTGGGTCTTTTCAAGACTTTGGTCAGCAATTGCCAAACCGGACAAACGTTCCCACTCTTTTTGGTGTGGTGTTAAAATAATGTGTCCTGCCTGACAAAAAACTGGCGTGGCTTTGGCAAGAAGATTTAAGGCAGAACCATCAACAAGCAAAATCTGATTTTCAGAAACTTTAGAAAGCACTTCTTCAAACACGCGTTTAGCTTTGCTATTTTCCCCTAAACCAGGACCAATCAAAACTACATCTGCCTTGGCAAGATTTTCCGCTAAAAATTCTTCGTCCTCACAATCAAAAGCCATAGCTTCTGGTAAATGAGCGTGAAGCGCTGCAATATTCTCACACTCCGTCGCTACTGTCACTAAACCAGCACCGCTTTTAACCGTAGCTAAAGCACTCATGATGATAGCCCCGCCATAAGGATAAAAACCACCAATCAAGAGCACGCGCCCATAAGTCCCTTTATGAGAATCCACTTGACGTCTAACAACAATCTTGCGAGCTAATCGTTCATCAATAATCATGCTTTCACACTTCTAAGGGCTGATTGATAAGTTTGCTCCATCAACATCGTAATAGTCATTGGTCCAACACCACCAGGAACTGGTGTGATGAGACTAGCTAGCGGTTCAACTTCATCAAACTTAACATCCCCAATTAATTTACCATTTTCATCACGGTTCATACCAACATCAATGACTACAGCATCTTCTTTGACGAATTCCTTAGTCACAAAATGTCCTTGACCGATTGCCACAATCAAGACATCAGCTTGTTTTGTTACACGCGCCAAGTCAAGAGTACGTGAATGCGCTAGTGTCACTGTTGCATTTTTATCAAGCAAGAGCTGCGCCATTGGTTTTCCGACAATATTTGAACGACCGATAATAACTGCCGTTTTTCCTTCCAAATCAACTTCGTAAGCACTCAATAATTCCATGATTCCAGCTGGTGTACATGGCACCATGACAGGACGTCCATTCCAAAGATGTCCTGTGTTGATAGGGTGAAAACCATCCACATCTTTTTTAGGATCAATTGCCAAAATTACACGTTTATCATTAATGTGTGCAGGAAGTGGCAATTGCACCAAAATACCATGAAAACGATCATCGTTGTTATATTGCTCAATGACTTGAATCAATTCTTCCTCACTAGTTGATTCTGATAAACGAACGGTTTCACTCAAAAAACCTGCTTTCTTAGCAGAGCGCTCTTTATTACGTACATAAACCTGACTAGCGGGATCATCACCAACCAAAATCACCACCAAACCAGGAACAATACCAGCTTCAGCTTTTAATTTTTCAACCTTCTCAACTAATTCATTTTGCATTTTATCCGCTAAAGCTTTTCCATCTATAAGTTTTGCCATGAAATTCTCCTGAAAATATATTTCTTTTATTATACCAGAAAGCGACTTCATAATAAAATATTTTTTGATAAATTATCAGAAAATTCTATAAAAATATAATAAAAAAATACCTGCACAAATGAGCAAGTATTTCTTTTATTATTTCACTTTTGCATTTTTATGTTGGCTATCTTTTACGGGACACGAACAATTGCAATCACCACAAGAGCCTTTACCCTTGATGAAACTTCGTAAGCCCATAAAGACAGCAAATACAATTAGCAATGCAATAATAATAGTTGCCATAAACATTATTCTCCAACTTTTTCTAGATTATCTAATGTAATCACTTCTTCTTTTTCTTGAGCTGGTTTTCTCACGATAAAGTAGATAATCACAATTAATAGAACAACAGCTACAATTGTCCAGAAGTTAATACCTTTACCGTAGAAAGCAACAAGTCCAAGTTGATAAATAATCAGACTAACAACATAAGCGAGACCTGTTTGGAAACCAATAGCTCCAAGCATCCACTTAGCATCACCCATTTCACGTTTGATGGCTCCCATTGCGGCAAAACATGGTGCACAAAGAAGGTTGAAAATCAAGAATGAGTAACCTGCAAGAGCTGAGTAATCCAATTGCAATGCGTGATACAAGCCGCTAGTAGTACTATCATTATACAAGACACCAAATGTTCCAACAACAGCCTCTTTAGCACCCAAACCTGTGACAGCTGCCACAGTTGCTTTCCAGTTACCAAATCCAAGTGGTGTGAAAATCCAAGCCACCAAATTACCAAGTGTTGCAAGGATTGATTTATTTGTAGGAACAGCATGTAGTGTAAAGCTATAATTTGACATAAACCAAATAATAACTGTCAAGCTAAAGATAACCGTACCTGCACGTTTTACAAAGCTAAGAGCCTTACCAAAAGCATAGCGAAATACACTCATAACTTTTGGCATGTGATAAGCTGGCAATTCCATGATAAATGGGCTCACATAACTTCCAAATAATTTTGTTTTCTTAAGAGCAATACCAGATAAAATAATGGTAAAGAAACCAATAAAGTACGCTGACGGTGCCACATAAGCATTACTTGGGAAGAAAGCACCTGCAATCAAAGCAATAATTGCCAATTTAGCTGAACATGGCATGAAGGTTGCTGTCATGATTGTGATACGACGGTCACGTTCATTTTCAATGGTACGACTAGCCATAATTGCTGGAACACCACAACCTGTTGCAATCAACATTGGGATAAATGATTTACCAGACAAACCAAAGCGACGGAAAATACGGTCCATTACGAAAGCAACACGGCTCATATAACCAATATCTTCCAAAATGCCCAAACAGATAAAGAGGACAAAGATTTGTGGCAAGAAACCAAGCACAGTTCCGACACCAGCTACAATACCATCAATGATAAGTGATTCTAGCCATCCTGAAACATGAAGAGAATCAAGACCAGATTGAACCCAGCCAGGAACCAATTCACCAAATAGAACATCATTAACCCAGTCAGTTCCCATTGTACCAACAGTTTGAATTGAAAGATAGTAAACCAAGAACATCACGACAGCAAAAATTGGTAGGGCCAAGATTCGATTGGTAACAATTCGGTCAATTTTATCTGAGACTGTCATTTTGAAATTGCTATCTTGGTTTTGAGCCATTTTAGCCACACGTTCGATAAATTCGTAACGTTCATTAATAACGATTGATTCAGAATCCTCAGTAAAAATTTCCTCAGTAATCTTAATGACTTGGTTGATTTCACCTTTTTGGAAATCTGACAAATGAAGCTCTTCTTGAACCAAACTATCACGTTCAAACAATTTGATAGCGTAAAAACGCGCTGAACCTTCTGGAACAACATCTCCTAAAATATCGATAATTTGTTTAACAGCTGCTTCGAATTGGTCACTGTAAGTTGGGTATTGAATAAAATCAACACTTTCTTTTGTCGTATTAGCTGCTTTTTTAACGGCTTTATCGACACCAGTATTTTTAACCGCACTAGTTGAAACAACTGGAACGCCTAATTGATAAGAAAGTTTATCAATGTTAATTGTTTTTCCTTGAGCTTTAAGAGCATCACTCATGTTAAGAGCAACAGTCACTGGGATACCTGTTTCAATTAATTGAGCTGTCAAGTAAAGGTTACGTTCCAAGTTTGTTGCATCAACAACATTAAGAATGCTGTCAGCATCATTACTTAATAAATAATCACGCGCAACTTTTTCTTCAGGCGTGTAAGGTGACATTGAATAAATCCCTGGTAAATCTTGGACTTTCCAGTCTGCGTGTTTCTTAACTGTTCCACTTTTACGCCCAACAGTAACACCAGGCCAGTTCCCAACACGTTGACTTGTTCCTGTCAATAAGTTAAAAAGACTTGTTTTACCACTATTCGGATTACCGATTAAGGCTATCTCTGTCATTTTTCTTCCTCGCTATCTACTTTAACGACACTAATCATTTGCGCTTCAGACTTACGAAGTGTCAATTCGTAACCCCGTAAGCTAATTTCAATTGGGTCTCCTAAAGGAGCAACTTTACGTAAGTAAACTTTTGTGTGACGAGTCAGGCCCATGTCCATAAGGCGACGTTTGGCTTCATTCATTGCATAAATACCGTCAATATAAGCGTACTCACCCACTTTTAATTCTGAAAGAGGAAGAGATAAAAGAGCACCTTCTTCTTCTGTGACATCAATTTGACTTAAAATCGATTGATCAAAAGCCAAACGACTTGATTTAAGCATAACAATCGCACTAGTTGGTGTTTTAGAAACGACTTTAAGTGAGGCTCCAACTTTTAGCCCTAAGTCTGACAAGTGTCTAACACTCTCATCAGGTAAATCAATACTGACAATTGTGTAAGGAATACCAACTTTAGCATTCTGCAAAATCAAAATTCTTGACCTCCCCAAATTTTTTTGATAAAATATTTAAATTTCCGTCCGAATCATTATATCATAAACATAGACGAAAAAAACCATAAAAATTAATTTTTTTCTTTATTTATGCATTGATTATAACAATTCTAAATAAAATCATTCCTTATTTAGAATTGTTATAATATAGCTGTTTTCACAGCTCTTTCATAGACTAAAGCACTCTTAAAAATAACTAAAACATAAAAATTAAGTGTACTTAATGTATAGAAATAAATCATTTACAGTTAATGTTTTGCTCATTTTTAAGTATCTTTAACTTTCTTTTTTATAATAAAAAACCTCAGCCAAGTTTGTAACTCAACTGGGGTTATTTTTTTATCTTACAAAACTTTACTCAAGAAATCTTTTGTACGTGCTTCTTTAGTATTTTCGAAAACATCTTCTGGTGAACCTTGTTCAACAATCACGCCACCGTCCATGAAGATGACACGATTAGCAACTTCACGCGCAAATCCCATTTCATGCGTTACAATTACCATTGTCATACCAGATTTCGCCAAATCTTGCATAACGCCAAGAACTTCACCAACCATTTCTGGGTCAAGCGCTGATGTTGGTTCGTCAAAAAGAAGAACATCTGGATCCATGGCAAGACCACGCGCAATAGCAATACGTTGTTGTTGACCACCTGATAGACTTGTTGGATAGGCATCGGCTTTATCACGAAGCCCAACTTTATCTAGCAAATCATAAGCTTTAGCTTGCGCTTCTTCTTTAGGAACACCTTTTGTCTTAATTGGTGACAAAGTGATGTTATCAAGCACTGTCATATTGGGGAAAAGGTTGAATTGTTGGAAAACCATTCCCATCTTTTCACGCATTTTGAAAATGTCATTTTTCTTATCAGTAATATCGACACCTTCAAAGGTAATCACACCCTTAGTAGGTGTTTCAAGCAAGTTCATTGTACGAAGGAAAGTTGATTTCCCAGATCCTGAAGGTCCGATGATAACAACAACTTCACCTGCTTTAATATCAAGATTAATGCCTTTAAGCACTTCATTTTTTCCGAAGTATTTGTGAAGGCCTTTAATTGAAATAAGAGTTTCTGTCATTAGTTGCTACCTCCATTTCCCATACGATTTTCAAGTTTTTTAAGCAAGAATGACAAGACTGTAGTCACCATGAGGTAATAGAATGCAGCAAACAACAATGGCGTAATTGGTAAATATGTAGCAGTTACGACTGATTGTGCACCATTCCACAATTCCATAACACCGATTGTTTGAAGAAGTGAACTATCTTTGATAATCGTAATAAATTCATTACCAAGAGCTGGTAAGATATTTTTAAGAGCTTGCGGTAAAATAACATAACGCATTGCATTTACTGGGCGAATTCCAAGTGAATATGCCGCTTCAAGTTGCCCTTTTGGCACTGCTTCGATACCAGCACGAACAATTTCAGAAATATAAGCTCCGCTATTTAGCGAAATGATAATAATACCTGGAAGCAAACGTGAGAAGTCTAGGTCCAAAACACCAAAACCTACGATAGGTGCATTACTAAAATGCATCCAAGCAAAGGCAATCATGATTTGCACGACCATCGGAGTTCCACGAAAGACCCAAACATAAAAACTAGCAATCCAATTTAAAATTTTAATATTTGTACGTTTAACTAAAGCAACCAAGATACCAATGATTGTCCCGAAAAAGACAACACAAGCTGAAATCATGATGGTTACAAGGACACCGTAGTTAAAATAAGCCCAATACTTTGGTAAAAATGAAAAATCCATTTGTGTCTCCTATAAGTAATAATCAATTAATTATAACATATGTTGAATAAAAATACCAATCAACACTAACGGATGGTTTGGCTTAAAAAGCCTGATATATAGGGATTTTAGGCACTTCTAGTCAAAACGATTAAAAAGAATTTTTGCCTAAGTATCAGGCATTAATAAAAAAACAAAAAAGCCTATAAAATCCTAGGCTTTTATCAATTCAAAATAGCAATATAAGAAAGCACAGAAACCACACTTAAAAATAGGATGGAAAGGACTAAAAATCCTTTGCCCTTATACTGTGTCTGAATTTTTTCTTTATCTTAGTAAAGAAGATCGTAAATTTCCATTGCGATCAAATCAATGCTGTCAAATGAGTAAGACTCACGTGCTTCAACATCACGCAAAGTGAAAACTGGACCATTTTCAGGGTCATTGCTGAAAGACACTTCTGCCACAACGACACCATCACGTTCAAAATTACGTTTAAGATTACTACCATCAGTCGTCATTAATTCAAGACGATTGATAATTCTCACCAAATGTGATTCCATGACTATTCTCCTCTTCGTTTATTGTCTATACTATTTTAACATAATTTCTACTAAACAAACAACAAGAGAGTGTATTTTCTCACATTTATCATAAATTCTCGTCAAAAAAAGAACGTTTTAAATCTCTTTTAGAGAATTATACATAATCGCTTTGATAGAATGCATGCGGTTCTCAGCTTCTTGGAAAATGACTGAGCTGTATTTTTGGAAGACTTCATCTGTGATTTCAAGTTCTGCTAAACCATATTTATCGTAGATATCTTGACCGATTTCTGTATTTAAATCGTGGAAAGCAGGCAAGCAATGCATGACAATCACATCTGGATTTCCTGTCTTTTCAACCAAATCAGCATTAATTTGATAAGGTAATAAAAGGTCGATACGTTTTTTAAAATCAACTTTTTCGCCCATTGACACCCAAACGTCTGTGTAAAGCATATCAATGCCACAAACAGCATCAAGGTCATCAGTAATAGTCAACTCAGCTCCGTTATTGTGTGCTTGTGCAATCTCGATAATTTCTTTTTCCGGCTGCAAGCTGGCTGGTGCAATGATTTTTACATTCACGCCAAGAATGGCTGAGGTAACTAGCAAAGAATTTGCCATGTTGTTACGACCATCGCCAACATAAGCGATTGTCAAACCTTCTAGTTTTCCGAAAACTTCTTTTAATGTCATAAAGTCAGCAATCATTTGCGTTGGATGCCAAGTATCTGTCAAACCATTCCAGACAGGCACACCAGAGAATTCCGCTAAAGCTTCAACATCAGATTGCTTGAAGCCACGATATTCAATCCCGTCAAACATTGAACCTAGAACTTTTGCCGTATCAATTACGGATTCTTTTTTGCCAAGTTGAATTTCACTGCTTCCAAGATAAGTCACATTCATCCCTAAATCTTGTCCAGCTACTGTAAAAGCAGAACGTGTTCTGGTACTTGTCTTCTCGAAAATAAGAGCAATATTTAAGCCTTCTAAATATTTATGAGCAATTTTTTTCTTTTTCAACTCTTTAAATTTCAATCCTAAATCAATCAGATTAGTCAGTTCTTCCTTAGTAAAATCAATCTCTTTCAAAAACGAATTATTAAAAACCATAGGCCAATCCATCCTTTTCTCCTTGAATAATATACCTAATTTTAGC
The DNA here is from genome assembly GCF_900475675.1 of Streptococcus lutetiensis. Classification (NCBI taxonomy): domain Bacteria; kingdom Bacillati; phylum Bacillota; class Bacilli; order Lactobacillales; family Streptococcaceae; genus Streptococcus; species Streptococcus lutetiensis. Next base: position 489,400 of record NZ_LS483403.1, on the reverse strand, counting down.
ATAATTATACAGTTCGTCAAGCCTGTTTTGAATAAAAATAAATTTTAATTCAGAAAAGCATGTCATTTATAATTGACATGTCATTTATATTGTACTATACTTGGCACAAGAAAGATTAGGATGGAAAAATGAACCGAGTTAAAGAATTTCGAACTAATTTAGACATTTCTCAGCTGGCTCTTGCTAAGCAAATAGGAATCGCGAGGCAAACTGTTAATTTAATTGAAAATAACAAGTACAATCCTTCACTGGACCTTTGCATCAAGTTAGCTGAGCCATTAGGAACTAATCTAAATACGCTGTTTTGGGAGACTCGCCATCTTTAAAAGGAAATTTGGGAATTAGGAGATTTAGTCATGAAAAAAGTAAAGGTCCACTATGGCCACGATTCATCAAGCGATTTTATGGTATTAATGGAGAATTGGATGAATACCGTGAACAAGAGGTTAATCGAATTGGAAACAAACTGTTTATCTTACTCTTTCTTTTTGAATTCATTTCAACAGCTCTTACATTTCTCTTGAGCACTGTCTGAAAAGTATCTGCTGAAATTTTTCTCTACTGCAACGCTTTTGTTATTATTTTCGTCATGCCAATGGTTATGGTGACAATGCTGACCAATAGAGACTTACAAGGACCTATTGAAGTTCCTAGAGATAAACTTGAGAAAGAGCGTCAAAAAGCTAAGAAAAAAGGCTCTTTATGTACTGACCCCAAAAAGTTGGACAATAAATTATTGAAAGGATTTAGTTCTGTATTGCACAGGACTGAGTCTTTTTAATTTTGTCTTGATACGTTTATTGTTGTAATAAAAAATATAATCCGTAATGGCTTGTTCTAGCTTATCAAGCGACTTAAAAGTCTTTTCATAACCGTAAAACATCTCAGACTTTAAGATGCCAAAGAAGGACTCCATCATGCCATTATCTGGACTATTTCCCTTGCGTGACATAGATGGACGAATCCCTTTGGATGCCAAGAAATCATGATAAGACTGGTGTTGATATTGCCACCCTTGGTCGCTGTGAAGAATAGTTCCTTGGTAAGAGGTAGCCGGAAATGCTCTTTTAAGCATGGTTTGAACCTGTTTTAAATCAGGTGAGCGTGACAAGGTGAATTCAATAATCTCACTATTGTATCCATCAAGAACAGGGGATAAATAGAGTTTCTCTCTAATATTTGGTAAAGCGAATTCAGTGACATCTGTATAACACTTCTCATAAGGCTTAGCCCCTTCAAACTGACGTTGAATTAGATTATCAGCTTTCTTCCCAATCTCTCCCTTGTAAGACGAGTATTTACGCTTACAACGAGTACGAGCAGCGAGTCCCATGAGTTTCATTAACCGTTGAACCTTCTTATGATTGATAACAAATCCTCGGTTTCTTAGTTCTAAATGAATACGACGGTATCCATAATTGCCTTTATGGTCATCGTAAATGGTTTGAATCATCTCTTTGACCTTCTTATCTTTCTTAGCTCTATTAAACCGTTTCAACTGATAATAATAAGTAGAACGAGCTAGCTTAGCGGTTTTTAGTAAGAGGTCTAATCGAAATCCTCCTGAGACCAGTTCTCTAACTGTTTCCACCTTTTGCGCTGTAAGGCTTCGTCCCTCAAGCGCAATTCCCTCAACTTTTTTAGATAAGCTACCTCGGTACGCAGACGCTCATTCTCTTCCAGAATATGCTCTAGCTCAGTCATTTCTTTACAAGTTTTCTTTGGTTTACGTCCCATCTTACTCGGTCTCCCTCGTTGTTTCTCAACAATAGTATACCCGTTTTTCTTGTATTGTGCTATCCAATTGGTGAGTAGGGATTGTTGGGGAAGAGCATAATCCAGTGATACGGTGAGCTGAGATTGACCTTCAATAAGAACTTTATTAATAATTTCCTGCTTTAATTTAGAGGGATAATACTTATTTTTCCCTTTTTTAACAACCTCAATACCATGTTTATTCATAAGCCGTACCATGTACTTAAGATTGGATAGACATACACCGTACTTTCGACTAATATAAGGCCAAGAAAAACCAGCCTGTCTTAACTGATATATTTCTAGTTTATCTTCATAACTTAATTTCATACAAAAACACCCCAATCGTTAGATTTTTTTCTGTCTAACTTTTTTGGGGTGCAGGTCAGTTTAGTGGAGTTGTTTTTGCCATTTTTATGCTTGTTTTTAACATGTTTAGCAAATGGCAAGACGGGGGAAATCCTTTTGAAATCTTATTCAGTCCTCTCTTTTTAATTATCTTCATTTTTTCTGGTTCTATCTTTGGAGCTGTTATGGGCTCTATGGCTACCAGTCAAATTGACCCTGAAAAGGATTAGCACTCTTTTTATAAGAGTGCTAATTTTTGATGCTTTTTTCTTGATTTCCTTGTGGCTAGTGCTATAATGTAAGTATAGATTCTGACTATCTTTGACCTTTATTGTTTTAGTCAGACATTACGAAAGGAGGGTATTTTATATGCTCTGTCAAAATTGTCATTTAAATGAATCTACTATTCACCTGTATACAAATGTCAATGGTCAGCAAAAGCAAATTGATTTGTGCCAAAACTGCTATCAAATCATGAAAACTGACCCAAATAACGCTATTTTAGGAGGAATAGGAGGTAATCCTCAATCATCTTCTAACCAAACAAACCAATCATCGAACCCTTTCGACGATTTCTTTAATAATCTCAGCGGCTTCCCAGCATTTGGTAGCCAAGGATTCCAAAATACTCCTCCAACTCAATCTGGTGAAGGTAATAATAACGGACGCGGTGGCAATGGCAACAACAATTTCCGCCCAAACGGACCAGCACAACAAGAACCTAAGGGCTTGCTAGAAGAATTTGGTATCAATGTTACTGATATCGCACGTCGTGGTGATATCGACCCTGTCATCGGACGTGATGCTGAAATTGTTCGTGTTATCGAAATTCTTAACCGCCGTACAAAAAACAATCCTGTTCTTATCGGAGAACCTGGTGTTGGTAAAACTGCCGTTGTTGAAGGATTAGCACAAAAAATTGTAGACGGTAACGTTCCACAAAAACTCCAAAATAAACAAGTTATCCGCCTAGATGTGGTAAGTCTTGTTCAAGGAACTGGTATTCGTGGTCAATTTGAAGAACGTATGCAAAAACTCATGGAAGAAATCCGTGAACGCAAAGACGTTATCCTCTTCATCGATGAAATCCACGAAATTGTCGGTGCTGGTAATGCTGGTGACGGTAACATGGATGCTGGTAACATCTTGAAACCCGCTCTTGCTCGTGGTGAGCTACAATTAGTTGGTGCAACTACTTTGAACGAATACCGCATCATTGAAAAAGATGCTGCGCTTGAACGTCGTATGCAACCTGTAAAAGTTGACGAACCAAGCGTCGAAGAAACTATCACTATTCTTCGTGGTATTCAAAAGAAATATGAAGATTATCACCATGTCAAGTACAGTGATGATGCTATCGAAGCTGCTGCTAACCTCTCAAATCGCTACATTCAAGACCGTTTCCTTCCAGATAAAGCTATCGACCTTCTCGATGAAGCTGGTTCTAAGATGAACTTGACACTTAACTTTGTTGATCCAAAAGAAATTGACAAACGTTTGGTGCAAGCTGAAAATCTAAAAAATCAAGCTACTCGTGAAGAAGATTATGAACGCGCAGCTTATTTTCGTGATCAAATCGCTAAATACAAGGAAATGCAAAAACAAACCATCAACGAAGATGATATTCCAGTGATTACTGAAAAGACCATCGAGGCAATCGTTGAAGAAAAAACAAATATTCCTGTTGGTGACTTGAAAGAAAAAGAACAATCTCAATTAATTCACCTTGCTGATGACTTGAAAGAACACGTTATTGGTCAAGACGAAGCTGTTGATAAGATTGCAAAAGCCATCCGTCGTAACCGTATTGGTCTTGGTACACCAAACCGTCCAATTGGTTCATTCCTCTTCGTCGGTCCTACTGGTGTTGGTAAAACAGAACTTTCAAAACAACTTGCTATTGAACTCTTCGGCTCAGCTGATAGCATGATCCGCTTTGACATGTCTGAATACATGGAAAAACATGCAGTCGCTAAACTTGTCGGAGCCCCTCCAGGATATGTTGGTTACGAAGAAGCTGGTCAATTGACTGAAAAAGTTCGTCGAAACCCATACTCACTCATCTTGCTTGATGAAGTTGAAAAGGCACACCCTGATGTCATGCACATGTTCTTGCAAGTTCTTGATGATGGTCGTTTAACTGACGGTCAAGGACGTACTGTAAGCTTTAAAGATACAATCATCATTATGACATCTAACGCTGGTACTGGCAAAGTTGAAGCTTCTGTTGGTTTCGGTGCTGCTCGTGAAGGACGTACAAATTCTGTTCTTGGTCAACTTGGAGACTTCTTTAGCCCTGAATTCATGAACCGTTTTGACGGTATTATCGAATTCAAAGCCCTAAGCAAAGATAATCTCCTTCATATCGTTAACCTCATGCTTGACGACGTCAATAACCGTTTGGCAACTAACGATATTCACCTTGAAGTAACAGATAAAGTTAAAGAAAAACTGGTTGACCTTGGATATGATCCTAAGATGGGTGCTCGTCCACTTCGTCGTACTATCCAAGATCACATCGAAGATGCTATTACAGACTTCTACCTTGAACACCCAACTGAAAAAGATTTGAAAGCTGTGATGACAAGCAATGGCAAAATCATCATCAAATCAGCTAAAAAAGTTGAAAAAGAAGAAACTGTTTCAGCAGAATAATAAAAGCAAAGTCTAGGAAGTTTTTAGTTTCCTAGGCTTTTTTAACAATTCCGAATCCAAAATCAAAATATTCCGACAATTTTCTAGCAAAAGACAGATTTTTTTAGTATAATAACAACAATAGCCACTCTTGCAAATCTATCTTAGAGATTGATAATTTTATCTCCACTCTTTCTAACACTTGTTTTATAGGAGAATTTTATGTCTAACCCAACTTTTGGTGAAAAACTTGATAACGTTGACTACAAAGCTCGCTACGGAGTGTATGCCATCATTCCAAATGCGACTAAAGACCAAATCATTTTAGTTCAAGCCCCTAACGGCTCTTGGTTTCTTCCAGGTGGAGAAATCGAAGCGGGCGAGGATCATTTTTCAGCTTTAAAACGCGAACTTATTGAAGAACTCGGCTTTTCAGCTGAACTTGGTTATTATTACGGACAAGCTGACGAGTACTTCTACTCACGTCATCGTGATACTTATTTTTATAACCCAGCTTACCTCTATGAAGTCACACATTATGAAAAAATTGGGGCACCACTTGAAGATTTTAATCACCTTGCTTGGTTCCCAGTCGATGAAGCTATTGTAAAATTAAAACGTGGCAGCCATAAATGGGGTGTTGATGCTTGGAAAAAAAATCATCATTAAAATCTCATAATCTAAGTTTTTCACCTAAAATAGTGTTATAATAATGGTAGAAAGTTCATAGGAGGAAATTTATGAGGTTAATTAACACAACAAGTAGTCATTCCGAGCTAGTTCGTAACCAGCTTCGAAACACGGACGCTAAACTCGTTGAGACTTACTCTGCAGGAAATACCGATGTTGTTTTCACTAAAGCACCAAGTCATTACGAACTGTTGATTTCAAACAAGTATCGTGCTATCAAAGAAAGTGAAATCGAAGCCATTCGGGAATTTTTCCTCAAACGCAAAATTGACAAATCTACCGTTCAATTAGATCAGTTGAAAACCTTGCATACAGCGAATCTAATTGAAATTTCCTTCCCAACAGTTCACTAATCAGGTTTAAAAACCTGATTTTTTTAGTTTACATACAAAAAAACGAACTCAAATGAGTTCGTTTTTAGTTACTATAGGTTATCTCATTATTTTGCTTTAACTTCAAAGCCTTCTGCTACTGCTTCTGGGAAGTTAGCTTCAACGATTTCAGCACAGTGGTCACAAATTGTAACACCGTATGAACGCTCTTTAGCTGTTGGATCTACGCGACGGCAACGATCACAAACTTCACCTTCAGCATGAGCAACTGTAAATGCGACACCATCAAAAGCAACAGCATCAGCTGGAGCAGCTTCATCAGTAACTGTCAATTGTGATACGATAAGCAATTGAGCAATATCGCTATCAAGGGCAGCAAGAAGAGTTTTCACTTCTTCGCCAGCATAGATAGTCAAATGAGCTTCCAATGATTTACCGATAACTTTAGCGTTACGAGCTTCTTCTAAAGCTTTTTGAGCTTGGTTACGAAGTGTCATGAAGGCATCCCATTCTTCAAGAATATTTTCTTGTCCTTCGAAGACTTCAGCATCTGGTAATTCAGATAATTGAACGAATTCTTCTGGTTCGAATTCAAGGTATGACCAGATTTCTTCAGCAGTGTGAGGAAGAATTGGTGTCAACAATTTAGTGATTTTAACCAAGATATCGTAGAAAACTGTTTGCATTTGACGACGGGCAATGTTATCTGCTGCTTCGATGTAAACAACGTCTTTAGCAAAATCAAGGTAGAAGGCTGACAAATCAACTGTGATAAAGTTAACAACAGCTTTGTAAATTGTCATGAAATCATAATCTTCATAAGCTTTACGGATTGTTGCTACTAATTGGTTGAATTTAATAGTCATGTATTTATCAACTGAACGCAAATCTTCGTAAAATACAGCATCTTCATTGGGATTGAAATCAGTTGTGTTAGCAATCAAGAAACGAAGTGTGTTACGGATTTTACGGTAAGTTTCTGATGTTTGTTTCAAAATATCCATTGAAATACGAACATCGTTGCTAGAATCAACGCTAGTTACCCAAAGACGTAAAATCTCAGCACCAAATTGTTTTTCTACATCACTTGGAAGGATTGTATTTCCGAGTGATTTAGACATTTTTTCACCTTTACCATCAAGGACGAAACCTTGAGAAAGCACAGCTTTGTAAGGTGCGTGTCCGTTAACGGCAACTGAAGTGATCAATGATGAGTTGAACCAACCACGGTATTGGTCAGAACCTTCAAGATAAAGGTCAGCTGGATATTCCAAACCTTCGCGAGCGTTCATCACACCATTCCATGAAGAACCTGAATCGAACCATACGTCCATGATATCAGTTTCTTTAGTGAATTCACCATTTGGTGAACCTGGGTGTGTGAATCCTTCTGGAAGAAGGTCTTTAGCGTCACGTTCCCACCATACAATTGAACCAAATTCTTCAAACAAGTCAGCAACGTGGTCAGTTACTTCTTTTGTCATGATAGCTGTGCCATCTTCAGCGTAGAGGATTGGAAGTGGAACACCCCATGCACGTTGACGTGAGATAACCCAGTCACCACGGTCACGAATCATGTTGTAAAGACGAGTGCGACCCCATTCTGGATAGAATGTTGTGCGGTCAATTTCATCAAGAATATCTTGACGGAATTTAGAAACAGATGCAAACCATTGTGGTACTGCACGCCAGATGATAGGTTTTTTAGTACGCCAGTCAAATGGGTATGAGTGAGTGATAACTTCGCTAGCAAGCAAAAGATCACCAAGTTTTTCTTTAACAGTTGGAACAACTTTATCGTAGAATTGACCTTGGAATTCCGGGCCTGCATTTTCCATCATGATACCACGTTCGTCAACTGTAACAGCAACTTCAAGGTTGTATTTAACACCAACATTGTAGTCATCTTCACCAAAACCAGGGGCAGTGTGGACAACACCAGTACCTGAGTCAAGAGTAACGTGGTCTCCAAGGATAACAAGTTCGTCTACTTCTGTATCCCATGGGTGTTCAGTAACGATGTATTCAAGTTCAGTACCTTTGTGTTTTGCAAGAACTTCGAATGATTCCCAACCAAATTTGCCAGCAAGGCTATCAAGAAGTGCTTCTGCAACAACAAATTTACGATCATCATTAGCAGGTTTTACAACAACATAATCCATCTCAGGACCAACTGTCAAACCACGTGAAGCTGTTACTGTAAATGGAGTTGTTGTCCAAACAACGATGTAAGTATCAGTATCAAGAATACCTTTACCATCTCTAACTTTGTTAGCGTAGTAAAGTGATGTTGAGTCAATATCGTGATATTCAATTTCAGCTTCTGCAAGAGCAGATTCTGATGACCATGACCAGTAAACTGGTTTAGCACCACGGTAGATGTAACCTTTATCAACCATCGCACCAAATACACGAATTTGAGCTGCTTCATACGCAGGAATAAGAGTCACGTATGGATTTTCCCAGTCAGCAGATACACCAAGACGTTTGAAATCTTCACGTTGTTTATCTACTTGGCTAAGTGCGTATTCACGACACATTGCAAGGTATTCAGTCAAAGGAATTTCTTTACGTTTTACACCTTTTTTAGCCAAAACTTGTTCAATTGGAAGTCCGTGTGTGTCCCAACCAGGAATATAAGGAGCACGGAAACCAGACATTGATTTAGAACGCACAATAATATCTTTAGAAATTTTATTCATGGCGTGACCAACGTGGATGTTTCCGTTAGCGTATGGAGGTCCATCGTGGAGGTTGAATGAAGGTTTACCTTCGTTTAATTGTTGACGTTTTGCGTAGATGTCAGCTTCTTCCCATTCTTTTTGCCATTTAGGCTCTTTGTTTGGGAGTCCAGCACGCATTGGAAAAGCAGTTTTTCCAAGATTAAGCGTTTCTTTTAATTTCATGACTACTCCTTATAATAAATAATATTCAACTGTCAAAGGATTGTTAACCAGAGACAGAAAAATGACAATGTTTCTTAGGTGATAAAACAAAAGAGCCTTCGTCTCAATAAGGACGAAAGCTCGTGGTACCACCTTAGTTTAGAAATTTAGGCACACCAAATAATGGAGTGAAAATCTAAATTTCCCTCATTAAACCCGTAAGGTGAGTTTGTCCCTTTTATCTTACTCAATTCAGATAAAATCTTAGAAAAGGATAACTGATATCCCAGAGATTGCTGGCCTCGCACCATCACCTGCTCGCTGTAAATGTAGAATATCAATCGCGTTTTTCTTATTCTTCAATATTTAATTTAAATGTTTGAGTTTCGTTAAGATTGATGTCGTCTGCTTCGCTATCATCAATTACTGGAAGTTTTTGTGTTTCTTCAAGATGTTTGTTTCCTGCTTCAACACGACGTTGCAATTCTTCCATTTCTTCTGGAGTGAATTGACGAGTAGCATCCATTGACATTTCATCATCAGTTTCAGGCATTTCTTCTTCCAAAACTTTTTCAACAACTTCACGGAAAGCTGCATCTGAATTTTGAAGGTAAACAGCTGTTGGTTGCAATAATTCTGTCCATTCTGGTGAATTTGTCAAACCAAGTTGACCTTCGATAGCGGCAACCAAACGTTGGTGGAAGACACGAGTTTGACGTTTCAAGTCTTCAGTTTCAACCGCAACACGTTTAGCTTCATCTGTTGCATCACGCAAAATTTGGTTTGCTTTAGATTTTGCTTCATCAATCAAATGTTGTGCATCGTAGTTAGCTTTGCTAACAAGGTTAGCAGCTTCATCATTAGCTGATGTTTTAACTTTTTCAGCAGTTTCTTGAGCAAGAATAACAGATTGGCTTAAAGATTCTTTCATTTCATCGAAGTAAGCAAGTTTATCTTCCAAATCTTTGATTCTGTTTTCTTGTTCATGGTTGCGACGAACCAAGTCTTCGTAGTCATCTACAACAATATCAAGAAATTCATTAACTTCTTCTTCGTCATATCCACGAAATTTTAATTTAAATGTTTTATCTTTAATATCAAGTGCTGTAAGTGCCATTGATTTCTCCTTATTTATGTATCATCTTATCTACGGTCAATTTGTATTTTCCATTCTTCGTAAGCCCATTCTCACTTAAGATAGAAAAACGACCAAATCCTCTAACACTAATCAAATCTCCAACTTGAAGCATTTCTGAAGGTCTATCAAGCGTCTGATAGTTAAGCTTTAGCTTTTCAGCACTGATCAACTGAATAGCTTGACTTCTAGAAAGCTTCAAAACTGTTGCTAGAACTTTATCTAAACGCATACTTGAAACCATGATATCTAGCTGATGAGATTCTTTTTCTCCCTTAATCAACTGATCAAGTGGAATCTCTTTTAGGCTTACGCTTGCTTTTGCAATCTTTGTAACATTAGCTTGAAAATAATCAACCATATTTTTCGTAACTAATAACTGTGCGTATCCTTGCTCAACTAAAATATCTCCAATAATCGTTCGCTTAACTCCAAGTTTGTGAAGCAAAGCTCCCATTATTTGAGCGTGAGTCAATTGATTAAACTTCGAATTATAATTCACTTCTAGCAGTGCTAACTCGAAATTTTCCAAATTTAGCTCATAGTAATCAGGGGCAACTAGTATACGTGCGTACTCTGCAGGATAATAATCACTCGAAACAAAGTAGCGCAAGCCTCGATTCCCAAGAATACTTTTAGCAATATCAACTTGGCGAGGATTTAGAAAATCTGTTAATGAATAAGCGTATGTCTCTTCTACCCTCTGAGCGATGTCATCTATTTTTTCAATGAAATCATACTCTTCAGGTCGAAAATGTTGGTAAATTTCTTTTTTCATCGAACTAATAACATAATAAGAAAGCGACTCAAGAGATTTAAGGCAATAACCGCGGCCCAGATCGTAAAGTCCAATCCCATAAATTGAAGATTTAAACGTTGAAACGGTTTAATTACTGGCTCAACAATTTGAACCAGTAAACGACCAAATCCAGTGTTATACGCACCTGGAAACCAAGATAGGAGCGCATACGCAATTAGCAGATAAGAGTAAAATTGAATGGTTTTTAATAGTACAATTAATACAAAAATCATATATTAACGTCTCTTCATGTCAAAGTCGAAACCAACATCTTGTCCTGCATTTGGAATTGGAAGTTCTTCGAGATTGACGATGACATTTGATGGTGTCAACAAATACATTGAACTGCCAACTTTTTGAAGACTACCATAAAGAACTTTACTTGCACCATCAATAAAATCAAGACAACGACGTGCTTGAGCATCAAGCATATATTGAAAATCAATCAAAACACATTCGTTAACAATCAACAAATCAACAATTTCTTGAGCATCCTCATATTTACGAGGGTATTTCAAGGCAATTGTCGTAGTCGTTTGATTGTTTCGAACTTGCGATTGTTCTTCACGACGTTGATTCAATGAATGAACGTGCGGATTTTCATCAACTGCACGTCTTTGTTGAGGTTGCACACGTTGACGAACAGCCCCTCCAACAGCTTGAGTTTGTTGAGCACGTGCTGATGAGAATTGCTGTTCTGCGCGTCGAGGTGCTTGCTGTGGCTTAGCCTCAGCTTGTTGTTGAACACGAGGTTGTCTAACCTCATCTTCAACAGTTTCTTCAACATCACTTACCTCATCAGTATCGAAATAAGAGATTAGTTTGTCAAATTTATCTTTAAAAGCCATGTTTTTCTCCCGTTATTTAAAGAATGATGAACCAATTCTAACAAAAGTTGCCCCATTACGAATAGCAATTGGGAAATCACCACTCATGCCCATACTTAATTCGGTAAACGGCATATGAGCTAACTGTCGTGCTTGCAACTCTTGTCTAAGTTTGGCGGCTTTTCCAAAAATATCGTCAATTTCACTTTCAGAAGCATTCTTAGGCGCTATCGTCATCAATCCTACAATTTCCACTTTATCAAAGTCAGAGATTTCAGCTAAAGCTTCAGCAATTTCTGAAACTTTAAAGCCGTGTTTACTCTCTTCTTCGGAAATATTAACCTGTAGGAAGCATTTAATGGGATGCTCTGCTCTTTTCTGGATTTCAGCAGCTAATTTAACAGAATCTAAAGCATGAAAATAATCAACGTAATTAATGACATTTTTTACTTTACGACGCTGTAGAGTACCGATTAGGTGCCATGTTAAATTTTTATCTTTTAACGCTTCATACTTCTCCAGAAACATATCGACCCTATTTTCACCAATATGTTCAATACCTGTGTCAATAAGACGAGCAGCAACACCACTATCAACATACTTCGTCACAGCAATAATCTTGACACTTTCTTGTGAACGATTGGCTGCTTTTGTTGCTTGCGCAACCTGTTCAAAAACAAGGTCTTTATTTTTTTGAAAACCGGTCATTAACGATTTTTGAAAAATGGTGGTGTTTCAAGTTCATCATCAGCATCTTCATTAGCTGTAAATGTTGACATTGTCAATTTACTATCAAGTTCACCTTCTGTTGGACGTGCGATGTTGTCGCGACGAAGGTCCCAATTTCCAAATGAATTATCTTTTTGTTGTGATTTATTTGCTGTTGGTTGTTGTGAAGCTGGCATTGCATGGTTTTCGCTCATATCATAGTCAAAGTTTGAACGACGTTCAAAAGCGGCTTGACCAGGTTGTTGAGCACGTTCTGAAGCGTATTGAGCACCAGCTGCTTGTTGTGCGTTGTTTTGAGCAAATGAACGAGTTGCTTGTGGACGGAATCCAGCGACTTGTTCTGCACGGTCTTGATGAACACCTGTAGCTACAACAGTTACACGGATTTCATCTTTCATAGTATCATCAATTGATGTACCAAGCCAGATGTTAACACCTTTACCAGCTGCTTGACTGATGATTTCAGAAGCTTCTTCTGCTTCAGTAAGAGTCATGTCAAGACCACCAGTTACGTTAACGATAACATCTTCAGCACCATCGATTGTTGTTTCAAGAAGTGGAGAGAAGATAGCTCTACGAGCTGCTTCAGTGATACGTTCTTCACCAGAACCGATACCGATTCCCATAAGAGCGTTACCTTTGTTAGCCATAACTGTTTTAACATCGGCAAAGTCAAGGTTGATAAGACCTGGATTTGTAATCAAATCAGTAATACCTTGAACACCTTGACGAAGCACGTTATCTGCTTCTTTAAGAGCCTCAAGAAGTGGAGTTTTCTTATCAACGATTTCAAGAAGATTGTTGTTTGAGATGATAAGCAATGTATCAACTTGTTCACGAAGTTCTTGGATACCTTCTGCAGCGAAGTTACCACGTTTGTTACCTTCAAAACCAAATGGACGTGTTACAACTGCAACTGTAAGAGCGCCAAGGCTTTTAGCGATACGTGCGATAACTGGTGCAGCACCTGTACCAGATCCGCCACCCATACCAGCAGTGATGAAGACCATATCAGCACCTGTAAGAGCTTCAGTCAATACTTCTTCGCTTTCTTCAGCGGCTTTACGACCAACCTCAGGTTGTCCTCCAGCACCGAGTCCACGAGTCAATTTAGGGCCTAACTGAATAACAGTTTCAGCTTTTGAAGAGCTCAATGCTTGGATATCAGTGTTTGCTGCGATAAATTCAACACCAGCAACACCTTCATCAATCATGCGGTTGATGGCGTTACCTCCGCCACCACCAACACCAATAACTTTAATAACTGCACCTTGTACTGATGCTGTGTCAAATGAAAATGCCATTTTTATTCCTCACTTATTATTAGTCAAACATACTTCCGAAAATACCACGAACACGTTCGCTAAATTTTGATTTTGGTTCTTCGTGTCTTTGTACAGGCTGAACTGGAGCTGGCTGTTGTACCATGTTTTCATTAACTGGTACAACAGGTTCGTTATTATAAACCACTCGTTGTTGCGCTTGTACTTGTGGCTGTGGTTCGAAATCAACTGGTTTACGACGAAGTAATTCTTCACCAGACACCGCACGTTGAGCAATAACATCAACTTCGCTCATTGTACCAACGTATTCAACCAAGCTAATAACATTAGCGAACATTGGGTTACGGATACCAACTTGATTTGGAACGTGTAGTTTGACAGTTGTTCCAAAGATTTCTTGAGCAACTTCTACCACACCTGGCATAATTGCTCCACCACCAACAAGAATAATTCCTCCTGGTAGGTCAAGTAGACGCCCACGTTCTAGATCTTGTTTAACACGATCTAAAATGTGGCGTACACGCGCAGAAATAATTTCTGACAAGTAACGCTCGCTAACTGAGATAGGTGTATCACTACCAACAACATCTACTTGAACAGTTTCTGAAGAGCTTGCTTCTTCTAAGTTTGCTTGACCAAAGTTAAATTTAAGGGCTTCAGCAATTTCCATAGAAGTTTTCAAGACTTTAGAAATATCTTTAGTGACATATTCGCCACCTTCTGCATAGATGTTTGTGTATTGTAATTCTTGTGCTCGCATAGAAGCAACAGTTGTTTGACCGCCACCCATATCAATCACAGTAGCACCAAATTCACGTTCACCTTCGTTAAGAACTGATTTTGCCAAAGCAAGTGGTGAAATAATAACATTTTCAACACTGATACCAGCACGTTCTACTGTTTTACGAAGGTTATGAAGAATTGTTGTTGGTCCAGTATAAATTAAACCACGCATTTCTAAACGAATTCCCATCATGCCACGTGGGTCACGAATACCTTGAAAACCATCAACGATGAATTCTTCTGGAATCAAAGAGATAACTTCACGTTCTGGAGTGATGCTCTTAGTCAATGCTGATTTAACAACGCTATCAACATCTTCATCTTTGATTTCTTTTGATTCACTTGGAACTGGAATCATACCTTGAGTTGGTTCGATTTGAAGAAGATTAGCTGGAAGACCAACATTAATCTTATCGATTGTCATTCCAGCTTTTTCTTCTGCTTGTTCAATCGCTGTTTTGATTGCTTCTGCAGCTGCTTCAATATCTATAATAATACCGTCTTTTACTCCCGTGCTGGGAACGTTACTCACACCAATCACATTCATTTCGCCAGAAACAAATTCTGCTACTAGAACTTTAATCGAGCTTGTCCCTATATCTAATCCTGTAAAAAAGCCATTTCTAGCCATTCACTCGACCTCACTATCTTTCCAATCATTTACTATTCTAAAATCTGCATAAAATCAGAATTATTCAGGAAATATTATATCATAAAAAAACGTAAAATGTTATCATTTTACGTTTTTTGTTATAGAAATTTATCTACTATTAATATTGTAAAAAACGTTACAGTATAAAACACATACTAATATTTATAGGTAGAATACATTAATTACGATAAAATACACGTAACAAAAAACGTAACAAATTTTATAACAAATTTACGAGTTCAACAGGCAGGAAAAAAGCACCTTAACGGGTACTTTTATGATATAGTGAAAATGTTCGGGCTGTTTTTTGAGGTTTTTGAGGTTCTTTTTTTGTTACCATTCTTTTAGCTCTTCCAAAACGTCTGCTACTCGTTCAGTAGTAACTACCTCATAGGGCTTTACTGGCTCATTAGGTAAAACATAATCAAATACTATCCCATTCTTTCTCACAATTTGAATAGTATCACCTGTTATAAAGCCTCTATCGATTGCCTTTTTTAGTTCATCATAATATAACATAACCATAACTCCTTTACTTATTTATTCGTAAAAGAAACAGAAAAAGTACTAATTTTTACTACATTCAGCGCCTTATATTAATCATTTCAATAACCGCGCGTGTATGACTAACATAACCCATTATGTTATAATATTAGTGTACTTAGATAGATATATTGTGATTTTCTTCCGTGGTTTATTCCACGGTTTTTATTTAGATAAAAAACACCCTTAATCTTGGCAGATAGGGTGCTTTTCTTATGCCTAGAATGCTATTCTAAACATTCTCCTTGTTGTTGACTACATTGTAGCATGAACTAACTTTTATTGCCAAAGAAACACGCTTAAACCATAGGGGGTAACTGTTCAAGGTTTTTTTATGTACTTTGTATAAATGCACTCTAGAATATCCCAAATTATCGGCTACCTTATCCCAATTATAGCCATTGTAGTAGCGTTCTATAAGCACTTTACGCTGTAACTCATTATCTAGGCTATTAATTAAAGCCATAGTGTTTTTTTGGTCTTGCTTAAGCTCTGCTATTTGTTGCAATACCTCATTATGTCCTAACTCTTCTAACAGTCTAGGAAAGTTTTTGAACGTTTCTCTATCACGTTTTATCATGTTTTCTAAGCTTTTAATCAATAAAATAGTCGCCCTTAAGTTTTTAAGTTTATCTTTGATATTCATATCTCTATTATACTATTGTGAACAATTTTGATATAATAAAAGTAAGTTTTCTATGTGAATGTTCCTGCTTATACGAGCAGGCTTTTTTATTTAAAATGATTTAATAAAGTCATAACGAATTCATACCACAAAAACTTGCGTGAGTGCTTACAGGTTCGCCCTGTGGGCTTTTTTAATGCAATAAAAAAAGACGGCTATCAATAGATAACTGCCTATGGGTGTTTGATTACTTTAATAATTGGAAAATGGAGAAACACCCACGTCTTAAGCATACCAAAAAGCAATATCAGTAGCAATCTAAAAGTGGAACAAATAGAAAGTTAACTGGTAAACAAAATACAATCAAAATAAGACTTTTCAAGGTTATATGACACCCCTTAAAAATCTGAAAAAATGGCGCGTGATACAAGCGGACACCTTGTGGTGGCTCTCATTGACACGAGATAGGGGGCGGGGGCATTTTAAATAAGTTTGAATGAATTACATATGAAATATCTTTACCGCCATACACGGGCTTTTAGGCAGGTTCTAGGACGTTCTAAAAAATTCAAAAAGGGAAAATCACGCGCAAAAAGGGGCAGCGTTGTTATATCCGAACAATACAGTGCCCCGATAAAAATTTAAGGGTATTTCCGAATAAAAAAGAAGCTATCAAAATAGCTCCCCTTAAACGTTAAGAAATTTTAATAATATTGACTGCTTGAAGTCCACGTTCTCCTTGTTCAACGTCAAACTGAACTTTCTGACCGTCCTCTAAAGATTTAAAACCATTAGATTTAATTTTAGAAAAGTGTGCGAACACATCAGTCCCATTTTCTTGAGAGATAAAGCCAAAACCTTTATCCATATTAAACCATTTTACTGTACCTTGTACCATTGAGTTACCTCTTTTTTATATAAATTTGTAAAAATATTCAAGAGGAAAAACAAAAGATACCACTTATTACTTAAACCCCAAATCTTATTTACACTCATTAGTCTAACAGTAAAGTCACTATAAGTCAAGACTAAACTCTCATTTACCAAATTATAGAGAACCATTGAGTGATATATTTTAAATCTGCTTAGCTAATTCTTGAGTGCTTTTCGTTTTAATCGGAACAAAGTTCTGTCGGTTTTTCTGTAATTTCTTTTAATGTTCGTGTCATTGTAACATCTCCTCTGTATTATTAGTCTTCTTTGTTTAGTTCTGTATTGTAATACTCTAAACCTTGATACTCATTATCAACGTCTACAGACTTGAATAAGTCAATCTCTTCATCATCCAACATATCAAGTGTTTCAATTGCTGTTTCACTATCTGTATTCAATGGTTTATCACTTAACAAACGTTCTGCATAATCTAGCAATTCACTCGCATATCTTGCGACTTTGTTAATCAATTCCTCAAACGTTGCTTGTTCCTTTAGTTGTTCTGTTCGTTTGTCAATGTACTCATGAATAGTATCATCATAAGCAATCTCACGCGCTCCCTTGTCGCTATCCTCTACTTCTTTTACCAGCTCATTATACTGTGCCATCTCGTTGGCTTAGTTATCCAAGTCACTTTCTTCCTCGATTGGCTTTGGTTGATAATGTAATTCATTATATTCTAACATCATCAAGAAGCTTTCCAAACAATTGAAAACACTAAAAGCGATTGCTTCAAATTCTTCTTGTTTCTCTTCAGGAAGATAGCTCTTATAGTCTTTGGTCTGTAATAGCGTTGATAGTTCGCATGTTTCTTCTACCCATGCTTTGAGTTCTGTTAGGGGCATTGGTGCTGTTGATTTGTTTGTGTTAGTCATATTAGTTTACCTCTTCATATGTAACCATGATATTATCTCCGTAAGCTTGTACACTTCTTATTTTCTTATCAGCCATGAACTCATTCACTCTGGTTTCTAGTTCCTCATTATTTTCTTGTCTAGTTTTCGTTATGCCATTGCTGAAATATCCGTCAGCAACTAATTCACGGTTAAATAGTTTAATTTTGGAAAGTTCTAAAATGAAGTTAGCCACCTAAGGGTATCAAAAAACATCGCAGAGAGATATAATTGTAATCACCACAACAACAATTAGAAAGACTCTGAGATGCAAACCTATTATACACCAAAAAGTAAACATTTAACACTAACTGAACGTAGAATGATTGAACGTTGGCTTCAAGAAGGGCTCTCAAATCGTGAAATCGCTAGGAGATTAGCTAAAGCTCCTCAAACCATTAACAACGAGGTCAAACGTGGTCAGGTTAGACAACAAGTGCGTAAAGGAAAATTTGAAGTGATCTACTCAGCTGATTTTGCTCAAAAAGCCTATCAAAACAATCGCAAACGTTCTGTTAAACAAGCCTCCCTAACCAAGGGACTCAAAGAAAAGATAACTCACTACATCGAACAGAAATACTCTCCCGAGATGATGGTAAAGTCAAAAGGGATACCTGTTCCCATCTCCACCATTTACTACTGGATTTATCATGGACACTTAGGATTGACCAAGGCTGATATGCTTTATCCTCGACAAGAGAAAGCTAAGAAAAAGCATGCTAGTCCCCATTTTAAGCCAGCTGGAAAGTCTATTGAGGAACGACCAGAAAGCATTAATAAGCGTGAGAATATCGGTGATTTTGAAATTGATACGGTTATTCAAACACGGGCAAAAAACGAGTGTCTGTTGACTCTAACCGATAGAAAGAGTCGTTATCAAATCATTCGAGTCATTCCCGATAAGTCCGCGGTTTCAGTCAATCAAGCTCTGAAAGCAATCCTCAAGGATTATCAAATGAATTCTATCACAGCTGATAACGGGGCTGAGTTCAGTCGTTTAGCGGAAGTTTTTGACCCTACTCATATCTATTATGCTCACCCGTATTCTTCTTGGGAGCGTGGTACTAATGAGAATCATAATAGACTCATCCGGCGTTGGTTGCCTAAGGGAAGCAAAAATGCGACTCAACAACAAGTCGCATTTATTGAAAACTGGATTAACAACTATCCAAAGAAACTATTCAATTATAAATCTCCTAAAAAGTTTTTACAGACTGGCTAATTTGAACTTGAAATTTGGCTTTTATTGTTGAGCTACTTGTTCAACTACTGCGGTTTCGTTCGGATGCTCTTCATTTGTAGCTTCTGGAGCTTGATTTTCTACGCCTTCAGCTTCGCTTGATTCTGTTGCTGTAGCTTCCTCACTTGACTCTGTTTGAGAGTTTTCTTCGTCAGATTTAGAATCAGATTCTGATTCTTCTTTGTTTTCGTTTTTAGCTTTTTCTTTATCCGCTGCAACAGATGCTTCAATGGATTCAGAAGTTGCATAAATTCCCACTTCCATATCAACAATACTGTTTTCTGGTAAACTATCTTTTATCTTCAAATAATAAGGTAATTTCTTAGCTAACTCAGATAGTGGAACACGAACAACGTTTCCATCATGCATTTCTAATTTTAGCAAATCCGATGTTGTCGCAGAATCAGCTGAGCTGACAATTTGAATTTGATTAACCAAATCTCTGTCTAATTTTGAAAAAGCCTTAACGAGTTTTTGAATATCTTTTTCTGATGATAAATTAATCGTTAAGAAACTTTCTGGTAATTCAGAAGCTCCTACAAGACCAATACGAGTCCCATTTTCAAGGATAGGTTGATAACCATCATCAGTCTGTGCATAAGCAATAATACTGTACTCTTTAATATCAATATTTAATTTATTTGGGAAACGGTAAGTAAACTTAGCACTTTTCACCATTTTATTTTTACTAATAATATTTTTTTCATAAGTTGAATGGTGGAAAATCAATAAAAAAGGATAGTTAGACGGCTTAATTCCTGAATCTCTAATCACTTCTTCTTGACTAACCGTTGATGTTCCTGTAACTGTAATGATTTTCTTTTTACTAAATGGTGTTACCAAAAAAATTGAGATCAAAAGAATAACCGCAGAAGTGATGATAACTGGTAGCGCATGATGAATCGCTTTTTGAAGAGGCGTTTTCTCTTTTTTAGCTTCCAGTTTTTGTAATTTTTTAGCCTCTTTGGCTTTTCTAGCTTCTTCTTTTTTTGCTTCTTTAGCCTTTTTCTTTTCTTCTGCACTCAAAGTTTTTTCTTCAACTTTTTCAGCTTCGGTATCAGTATCTGTTGCTTTCGGCTTGCGCTCTAAGCGTAATTTTTCTTGACGTTTTTTCTTTTCCGCTTTTTCAGCTTCTTTTTTCTTTAGAAACTCAATGTTACGTTTTTGCCATTCCGTCAAAGCTGATTTTTTTTCTGATTTAGCTTTTTGACTTTTTTTAGGCTCTTTCTTTTTTGTCATTTAAATTCCTTTTGCAGTCTTAGAAATATCTTGTTTAAGCAGATCATAAAATTCTTCTTGTGACTTGATTTCAGTGGAATTTTTCATTTGTGTGTGATAACTATTTTCTTGTTCAAAGAGTTGAGTGAGCTCTTCTTGCAAATGTGTGAAAGTGAGTTGATCTTCAGATAGTTGGCGAGCATAACCTTTTTTCTCAAAATAAGCTGCATTTTCAAGCTGATCTCCTCGACTAGCTTCTTTTCCAAGAGGCACAATCAAGTGCAATTTATTCATCGCCACTAATTCAAAAATAGTATTTGAACCACCGCGTGTCACAACAGCATCTGCTATATCCATCAAAGGCTGGTAAAGATCTGTGACATAATCAATTCGATAGAGATTTTGACTCAATCCGTTTAAACTTTTATCTCCTGAAATGTTGATGACATTATAGTGGTCAACTAATTCTGGAGTATTTGTAATAAAGTCATTGAAAACACGTGCACCGGCAGAACCACCGATGAAAAGAAGTGTTTTCAATTCAGTGTTAAAGTGTGCTTTAATTTCTTCAATTTTGCTGTTATCGTAAGCAACTTTGCTACCAACTTTTGTAATCGCACCAACGTGTTTTGCTTTCACCAAGCCTTTTGCTTGTTCAAAGGTTGTGTACATCGTTGTCGCAAATTTATAGGCAATTTTATTAGCTAGGCCCATTGATAAATCAGATTCGTGCACAAAAACAGGAATTCCAAGTGTTTTTGCCGCAATGACTGGTGGGACAGATACAAAGCCACCTTTTGAGAAAAGGGCTTGCGGACGAATTTTAGCGATAATTGCAATTGATTGAAGAATTCCAAATGACACTTTGAACACATCAAGCATGTTTTGCCATGAAAAATAACGTCTTAATTTTCCTGTTGCAATAGAATGGAAGGTTACATCTAGACCTGATTTTTCAATTTGTTCATGTTCAATTCCATGTTTGTCACCAATATAGTGAACTTCCCAACCATCTTTGATAAATTTTGGGATAAGAATCAAGTTCAAAGTAACATGGCCAACTGTACCACCACCGGTAAATACGATTTTTTTAGCCATGCTTATTCTCCTTTAATAGCTTCAAAGGTTGCGATAAATTCATCACCACGAACTTCAAAGCTCTTATACATATCCCAGCTTGCATTAGCAGGGCTCAAGAGAACAACATCACCAGCTTCAGCTTTACTGTAGGCAATATGAGTAGCATCTGCGACATCTTTAGCATCAACGTACGGAACTTGTGCTTTATCAGCTGCGCGTTTCACACGAAAAGCTGATTCTCCAAGGATAACCATCAATTTAACACCTGTAATATCTGGAACAAGTTCGTCAAATTCATTACCACGATCAAGACCACCAGCAATCAAGATAACTTTTGAATTATCAAATCCTGAAAGAGCTTTTTGAGTTGCTAGAATATTTGTTGATTTTGAATCGTTATAGAATTTAATGCCGTTAACTTCACCAAGAGCTTGAAGACGGTGTTTAACCCCACCAAAATGTGACAAAGTTTCTTTAATAGCTTCATTTGCAATACCTGAGAGTTTTGCAATTGCAATTGTTGCCAAAGCATTTTCAACGTTGTGGCTACCAGGAACACCGATTTCAGATGCTTTCATGATAGCTTCATCTTTGAAATACAAAGTATCACCATCTAGGTAAGCACCGTCAACTTTCTCAGTTGTAGAGAATGGGACAACTTGTGCTGCTGTTTTTTGAGCTAATTCTTTTGCCAAATCTTGGTTAAAGTTAAGTACCAAATAATCTTCTGCTGTCATATTCTTTTGAATATTCCATTTTGCAGCAACATATTCTTCAAAGCTACCATGGTAGTCAATATGTGTTGGCATAAGGTTTGTAATAACAGCCATGTGTGGGTGGAAAGTATCTGTTCCCATCAATTGGAAAGAAGATAATTCCATAACCAAAGTGTCTTTATCTGTAGCAGTTTGTGACACTTCAGAAGCAGGAAAACCAATATTTCCTGAAAGAAGACCAGACTTACCGCCGTTATTCAACGTTTCAGCAATCATAGTTGTTGTTGTTGTTTTACCATTTGAACCAGTGATACCAATAATTGGGGCATCTGAAATCATGTAAGCCAACTCAACTTCTGTGATAACTGGAATATTTTTTTCGATAGCGCGAGCTACCATTTGATTATCGTAACGAATTCCTGGGTTTTTAACCATCAATTCAAAGTTTTCATCCAAAAGTTCTAGTGGATGACTACCACAGATAACTTTGATGCCTTCTTCAAGAAGAGATTGTGCAGCTGGATTTTCATCAAATGGTTTACCGTCGTTAACTGTAACGATAGCACCTAATTTTTCAAGGAGACGCGCTGCAGCTTCTCCAGATTTTGCTAAACCAAGAACTAAGACTTTTTTATTTTCAAATGTTTCAATTTTTTTCATAATATATCCATTCTAACATTGCAAATATAATAATATTCTACCTTTATTTAAGGCGTTTTTCAATCATTCTACGGCATTTAAGACAATCTTAGTGTCGTAATGTCTGATAGAGTGTTTATGACAAAAAAAGCTGAGTAAATACTCAGCCTCTTTCGCTATATTGCTTATTTTCATTTTTCTTAACAGGTAAGCGATAGACATCCCTTAGCGCGAAAAATCCCAAGACAACCATAGCAAGTGCAAGAAAAATTTCTGGTGGTGATTGCATGATTTTAACAAAGCTCATTACCGCTAAAACAAGTAGCATTGCAACTAAGCCAACCAAACCAATCATCCCAAGAGTATTACGAATTGTTTTAGGAGCCATGAAAATATAATATGAAATAATTAAAATCGCAATAATTAAATAAAACATTTCATGATTCCTTCCTACAATTCAAATTTATGTGTATAGTTTTTCGAGTTTATTTTAAGTTTTGACCTAAAACAGTCTACCACTAACTTTCCTCGCTTTTTAATTTTCAGGCTCGGACCTAAAATAGTCTACTAGACTATTTTACTCTTCAGCGGCTGATTTTTTCTTTTTAGCTGCTTTAGCGCGCAAGTTTTTATCAAGGATTTGTTTACGCAAGCGGATTGATTCTGGTGTAACTTCCATGTATTCATCGTCATTCAAGAATTCAAGTGATTCTTCAAGAGTCAAGATACGTGGAGTTTTGATAACGGCAGTTTGGTCTTTCGTAGCTGAACGAACGTTTGTCATTTGTTTAGCTTTAGTGATGTTAACTGTCAAGTCGTTTTCACGTGAGTTTTCACCGATAATCATACCTTCGTATACTTCAGTACCTGGGTTAACGAAGATTGTTCCGCGTTCTTCAACAGACATGATTGAGTATGTTGTTGCTTTACCAGTATCGATAGATACAAGAGCACCACGACGACGTCCACCGATTTCAGCGTTGATAACTGGCATGTATTGGTCGAATGTGTGGTTCATGATACCATAACCGTGAGTCATTGAAAGGAACTCAGTTGGATAACCGATAAGTCCACGAGCTGGTGCCAAGAAGACAAGACGTGTTTGACCATTACCAGTTGATTGCATGTCAATCATTTCACCTTTACGCTCTGATAATGATTGGATAACTGAACCTTGGTATTCTTCTGGTGTATCGATTTGAACACGTTCGAATGGTTCGCATTTCACGCCATCAATTTCTTTGATGATAACTTCTGGACGTGATACTTGAAGTTCGTATCCTTCACGACGCATTGTTTCGATAAGGATTGACAAGTGCAATTCACCACGACCTGATACAGTCCATTTATCTGGAGAATCAGTTGGATCAACACGAAGTGATACGTCAGTTTGCAATTCAGCAAGCAAACGTTCTTCAACTTTACGAGATGTTACGAATTTACCTTCACGACCTGCAAATGGTGAGTTATTTGCCAAGAATGTCATTTGAAGAGTTGGTTCGTCAATGTGAAGGATTGGAAGTGGTTCAACGCAATCAGTTGGAGTGATTGTTTCACCAACGAAGATATCTTCCATACCTGAGATAGCAATCAAATCACCAGCTTTTGCTTCTTGGATTTCACGACGTTCAAGTCCGAAGAAACCAAATAGTTTAGTAACACGGAAGTTTTTAGTTGTACCGTCAAGTTTTGAAAGAGTAACTTGATCACCAACTTTAACAGTACCACGGAAGATACGTCCGATACCGATACGTCCGACGAAATCGTTGTAATCAAGAAGCGACACTTGGAATTGAAGTGGTTCTTCTGAGTTATCAACTGGAGCTGGAATGTGGTCAATGATTGTATCAAAGACTGGAGCCATTGTGTGTTCTTGATCAGCTGGATCATCAGAAAGTGATGATGTACCGTTGATAGCTGATGCGTAAACAACTGGGAATTCTAATTGATCATCATCGGCACCAAGTTCGATGAAAAGTTCAAGAACTTCGTCAACAACTTCTGCTGGACGAGCTGATGGTTTATCAATTTTGTTAACAACAACGATTGGTGTCAAGTTTTGTTCAAGAGCTTTTTTCAACACGAAACGTGTTTGAGGCATAGTACCTTCGTACGCATCGACAACAAGAACAACACCATCAACCATTTTCATGATACGTTCAACTTCTCCACCGAAGTCCGCGTGTCCTGGTGTGTCCATGATGTTGATACGAACACCGTTGTAAGCAACTGCAGTATTTTTAGCAAGGATTGTAATTCCGCGTTCTTTTTCAAGATCGTTTGAGTCCATTGCACGTTCTTGCAATTCTTTACGTTCGTCAAGTGTGTGTGATTGTTTCAACAATTCATCAACAAGGGTTGTTTTCCCGTGGTCAACGTGGGCGATAATCGCCACGTTACGAATATCTTCTCTTAATTTAGTCATGATTCCTCGATTTTTTAAATTTATTCTAACTTTTGAATTATACCACAAATCCTATGAAAAAACAGCGATAAAACAAGTGTAAATGTTTTCAGACACGGATTTAGCTTCTTATAGTATATAAAAAGATGAGAACTATGTCCCATCTTTTTATATACTTTTTATATACTATAAATATTTTAGCCTCATCTTATTCGACATAAGTAGTACTGACAACACTCCAATTGGTCGATTCAAGTGTTCCTTGTTCAAGATAGCCGTCTGCATTAACACGATATAAGGCTAAACGTATTTTTGAATCGCTGTTTGTTCGGACACTAGCATAAACCAAATTGTCATCATATGCTTTGACATTTACAAAATAATCATTTTTATCTTCATCGGATAATTGATTTTGCGAAGCATAAATGGCAAGAACCCAAGACTCCACTTGCTCAGTCGTTAAATTTTTAGTATCAATGGTATCAGCAACAGCTGCTTGGTCGGTTGGTACTAATTTGAGATTAGTGTTTAACGAATAAGTGAATTTGCTAGAGGTTGTTGTCCAGAATTGTGGATAAATATAACCATTTTTAGCATAAATTCCCGAAGCAAATTTTGGTGTTGTTTGGTAACTACCACCGATACCACCAAAAATAAGTGCCCCGATGGCTTCACTATCACTTCCATCAGCAGGATAAAAACGATAAACACCTTGCGCCACTTCTTCATAACCAGAAACACGCTCTGTAACGATGTAATTAGACTGATTTTTAGTCATTGTGCCATCTTCACTGATTGTCAGAATAACTCCATCAAAATCAGCTGTTTTCCAATTTCCAACAAGCTCTGCAGGGACATCTTGTTTTATCGTTGAAGTGGTCTTGGTCTCGCTCGTGCTTGATGAACTTGAAAAACTAGATGTACTTGTCGACGTAGCCGTTGTAGATGGCGACCATCCCGCCTTATTATTGGCGGTTGTTTCTCGATTGAAAGCTGTGACGAGATACAAAATAATCAGAGCCAAGAAAACCAATGGACTGATTAAACGACGTTTCTTGTTTTCTTACAATTTTTCGATGTAAACATTGCGTAACGCTTCAAGTCTCTTTTTCTCATCTTCGTCTGTTACTTGACATAATTCCAAATTCAATTGAAAAATCTGATTTTTGAGGTATTTCGATTTCAGGGCATCCTTACTCTCATCGTTTTTTCTCTTTAAATTTTCTTTTTCAAATTCCATATATTGGTAAATGATTAACCTTCTTTAACTTTTCCTGTCCAGTAGTCAAAGCCGTCTTTAAGAACATACAGGTTAGTGTAGCCTGCTTTTTTAAGTGTTCTAATAACACGTGGAAGTGCTGAACTTCTACTACTATCGTATAAAAGAACAGGTTTATCTTTACGAATAGCTGAGTAAGACAATTGAATTTGGCTAGCTGGGAGATTACGCGCTCCCATAATGTGTTTTGTTTTGAAAGCAGCTGCTTCACGAACATCAATCAATTGACTTGTGTGAATCATGCTTTCAAATTCTGCATTATTAATGAATTTAGCTGAACGACGAACACTAATGTATGTCCATGCGAACCAACCAACGATAACGACTAAAGCAATTAGAAAAATCATCCAGTTCATTTTTGGCCTCTTAATCTACAAATTGACTTGCAAGACTTGCAGCACCGATGATACCAGCATCGTTACCAAGTTCAGCGATTTTAACTTTAGTTGTTTTACGAACTTGTGGGAATGCGTATGTTACGAAGTATTTTTCAACACGGCTACGCAAGAATTCACCTGCAGCTGATACACCACCGCCGATAACAACTGAGTCTGGGTTCAAGATGTTTGCAATATTAGCAGTTGCTTGTCCAAGGTAGAAACCAACTTTTTCAACAACTGAATCAGCAAATTTATCACCAGCTTCAGCAGCTACAAAGATATCTTTACTTGTTACAACGTCACCATTGTCGATAGAAGCTTTGATTTTTGAATCACCTTCGTATTCTTCTGCCAAGTGACGAGCTACACGAACAATACCTGTTGCTGAAGCAACTGTTTCAAGACATCCTTTGTTACCACATGTACATTCAAAACCATCAACTGGTTCAACGTTCATGTGACCGATTTCTCCACCAGCACCTGCAACACCGTGGATAAGGTTACCATCAGCGATAACACCACCACCAACACCAGTTCCAAGTGTTACGAAAACAACATCAGGGTTGTTAGCACCAGCACCCGTCCAACGTTCACCAAGAGCAGCTACGTTAGCATCGTTGTCGATAGCAAATGGAATACCAAGTTCACGTTCAATAACTGAACCAACTTCTTCAGTGTGAGCCCAGTTCAAGTTGAAGGCACCTGTAACAGTTTTGTTTTCACGGTCAACAGCACCTGGTGAACCCATACCGATACCAGCAAAATCATCTTTTGTCAAACCGTAAAGGTTCAAACGGTGTTTGATTGATTCAACAATATCAGGGACGATGTGTTTCCCATCTTCAAGTGTATTTGTATCGATTGCCCATTTTTCTTGAACTTCACCTTCAAGAGTTAGGATACCGAATTTAATCGTTGTTCCACCTAGGTCAATCCCTAAAAGTTTTTTAGTCATTATTTTCTTTCTCCATTTCTAAACGGTGCTCGCGACGTAAAATTAATTCTGCATTCAGGTAGTCAGCCTTGTCAATCAACCCATTTTCATACAATTTCTCAAGTTCAAGTTTCATGACTTCTATATCATAAAGACGTTTACCGATATAGACAAAAATGCCGAACCGTTTCAACAGTTGTTGCACGTCAAATAAAGTTTTCATACAAAGCATTTTATCAAAAATAAGACTCTTTTTCAATAGGATATGCAATCGTTTTCTTTATTTTCACGTTTTCATTTATTTTCATAAAAAAATAATGGGCCTTTCGGCCCACTATCGTGTTTTTTCTTAATTATTTAAGTCCTGGAGCTTGTCCACGTTCGGCTTGGAGCATCCAAATTGTTTTTTCAGCGTCAGATTTCGCTGCTGTGAAGATGTCATTTGATGGGGCATCTCCTTCTTCATCAGTCACATCAAGACCAACTTGGTAAAGAGCTGTAAGGTAAGTGTAAACTTCAACCAAACGAGCAAGATTTTCGTCCATTGTCTTATCGAATGAACCAGCAGTTTCTTCTAATTTAGAGTTTTCATCGAATTCTTTAAGGGTAGAGAATGGTGCGCCACCAATTGTAATCAAACGTTCGCTGATTTCATCCAAGCTAGCGTTAAGTCCATCCATCAATTCATCCATTTTTGGGTGAAGATAGAAGAATCCAGCACCACGCATGTACCAGTGAATTTGGTGAACGATTGAAGCAGCCTTTGATAGATCTGCTACTGCTTGATTAAGCACAGCCTTTGTTTTAGCATTTTTTGTATTTTGTGAAATGTTATGTGTTACAGATGCGTAAATAGTTTCAGTCATTGTTTGAGTCATAAGCGACCTCCTCTAAAAAAATAATCAGTTGTTCTAGGAATGTTTTCTTTTTCCTTACGATTCTATATTAGAATAATTCTAAATAAGTTGCAAATAATATGCTCACAAATTTTAAAAATTTTTTTCGAATAATAAGGTATGGACACTTTTTTATTCTTTTTTCTTGGAGCATCGCTTGCTTCATTTATCGGATTAGTTGTTGATCGTTTTCTAGAGGAATCTATTTTATTTCCTGCTAGTCATTGTAATACCTGTGGTAAACAACTGAGACCGCTAGACATGATTCCAGTTCTTTCTCAGATTTTTAATCATTCTCGCTGCCATTTTTGCAAAAGTAAAATACCTTTATGGTATGGCATTTTTGAATTTGTCTGTGGGCTCGCAACTGCTCTTTATTACCACGATATCATAGCACCATCTAGTCTCTTTATTTTCTTCTTTAGCATGACACTTAGTTTATATGATTTAAAAAACCAGTCCTTTCCTCTATTAATCTGGTTACTACCCAGTGCTTCTTTACTCCTTTTTCTTCCTCTTAATACGGTAAGTATTATTCTTCTTTTACTTGGGATCATAGCTGAGCTTTTTGACATAAAAATCGGTAGCGGTGATTTTTTCTACCTAGCCAGTTTGAGTCTTTTTCTTGATTTGGAGAGCATTTTATGGATTGTTGAACTGGGTTCTTTGGTAGGAATTCTGTATTGCCTTTTTGATAAAAACAAACGCATTCCCTTTATTCCTTTTCTATTTTTAGGCTATCTTTTAGTTATAATTTTTAAGTGTGATTAATTTTTTTGTTAAATATATTTAAAAATACTTTATTTTTAAAATTCTTCTGCTATAATAGGCCTTAAATAAGAGTTTTAGAAAAGAGGGATGCTTTTGGAAACTATTGTTACTTCTCAAAAATCACTTAGTGAGGTCACTCAAAGTATTGCGGTTCCAAAAAATGCCTCATTTTGGCGAACACTTCGAGCCTTTATTGGACCAGGAGCTTTAGTAGCTGTTGGTTACATGGACCCTGGTAACTGGATTACTAGTGTTGTCGGTGGGGCTACTTATAAATATATCCTTTTATCAGTTGTACTGATATCATCTCTGATTGCGATGCAACTACAGCAGATGGCGGGAAAATTAGGAATCGTTACAAGAAAGGATTTAGCGCAGGCGACTGCTGCCCATTTACCTAAGAAACTACGCATTCTTTTATTCATTGTCATTGAATTAGCTTTGATGGCAACAGACTTAGCAGAAGTTATCGGATCTGGGATTGCACTGCATTTGCTCTTTGGCTGGTCCTTATTGTTTTCGATTTTAATTACTATCTTGGATGTATTTATCCTTTTATCCTTGATGAAGCTTGGCTTTCGCAAGATTGAGGCTTTGGTTTCGACCTTAATTGCAACAATTTTGATTATTTTCCTTTATTTAGTCTTATTATCAAAGCCAAGTTTTTCAGGTATTTTACAGGGCTACATCCCACATCCAGCGATTATCGATTTGCATCAGAGCGGTGTAAATAGTAAGCTAACGCTGGCTTTAGGAATTATCGGTGCTACGGTAATGCCGCACAATCTTTATCTCCATTCATCGATTTCACAGACTCGTAAGGTTGATTACTCTAGCCAAAAATCCATTAAACAAGCCGTTCGTTTTATGACTTGGGATTCTAATATTCAACTGACGGTAGCTTTTGTGGTTAACTCGCTTCTTCTTATCTTGGGAGCTTCGCTCTTCTACGGGCATGCCAATGAAATCAACGCTTTTTCACAAATGTATGAAGCTCTTCAAGATTCAAACATTGCAGGTACAGTTGCTAGCGCCGCTTTATCAACCTTATTTGCTGTCGCCTTATTAGCTAGCGGGCAGAATTCTACCATCACAGGAACCCTAACTGGGCAAATCGTTATGGAAGGCTTTTTAAAATTACGCTTACCACAATGGCTTATCAGACTGGTCACACGTTTGGCTGCACTAGCTCCCGTTCTGATTGTGACTGTGCTCTACGGTAGTCAAGAAAGTGTCCTTGATCAACTGATTGTTTACTCACAAGTTTTCCTTTCGCTGGCACTGCCATTCTCCATTTTCCCTTTGGTTTACTTCACATCGGACCGCAAAATTATGGGAGACTTTGTCAATGCCAAATGGAATACCATTTTAGGATACCTTGTCGCCGTTATCTTAACTATTCTAAACTTAAAATTAATTATTGATTTGTTTTAAATATCATAAAAGCCACTCAATCGAGTGGTTTTCTTTTATTTTTGATAATTTGAATCGTATGTTACAAATGCTTCAACGTCATCTGCTTTACCTTCGTGTAAATCTCGAACAATTTTAGTTCTGACAATAACGCCATCTGACACCTTATTAAAACGCTCAATATCAGCTTTTGTTGACACCCCAAATCCTGTCAATACTGGAATGTCAGCAACAGTTTCAAGATTTGCCAAATGTTTATCCAAATCATCTCGGTAATTACCAGTTTTACCTGTAACACCGTTGATAGCAACCGCATAGATGAAGCCTTCAGCGTTTTGACAAAAGGTTTTTTTGACGTTCAATGCCTGTTGTCAAGCTGACCAGTGGAACAAGGGCAATATCTGTATTATCAAGGTATAGTTTGATAAGATTTTCATGCTCGTGTGGTAAATCAGGAATAATCAAACCTTTAACAGACGTACCAGCTAAATCTTTAACAAATTTTTCAATGCCATATTGGTAAACTAGATTGATGTAAGTCATAATGACCAAAGGCACTTCGACTGTTTTTTCTTGTAATTTTTCAACGATTCCTGTCAAATTGACGCCTTTAGCAAGGCTTCTTTGTCCAGCTAATTCAATAACTGGTTCATCAGCGACGGGGTCAGACCATGGAATTCCTACTTCAATGGCAGAAGCTCCGCTATTTTCCAATAAGTCAATCATCTCAAATAAACCATCAAGACCTTTATCATGGCCACCTGCCATGATATAAGGAACAAAAATTCCTTTACCGCTAGCTTTAATCTCTTGAAGATGTTTTGTAAGTGTCTTAGTCATCGTTTACTTCCCCTCTGCTTCCAAACGTTCTTTTACTTGAACAACATCCTTATCTCCGCGTCCTGATAGACAAACGATAGTTGATTTATCTGGGCCAAGTTCTTTAGCCACTTTTTAAGTAAGGGCAACGGTATGACTTGACTCAAGCGCTGGGATAATCCCTTCCAAGCGTGACAAAAGCATAAATGCTTCAAGTGCTTCTTCATCCGTAATTGAACCATAGGTTGCACGACCGATATCTTGGAAGTGACAGTGTTCAGGACCAACCCCAGGGTAATCAAGACCTACTGAAATTGAGAAAGCTTCCATGATTTGTCCGTGACGGTCTTGGAGAACATTCATCAAAGCTCTATGCAAGATACCTGGACGACCTTTGGCAAAAGTTGCTGCATGTTCTTCCGTATCAAGTCCATGTCCTGCAGCTTCAGCACCATAAAGGGCAACAGATTCATCTTCAACAAATGGATAAAAAAGTCCAATTGCATCTGAGCCACCACCGAACGAAGTCCGAGAAACAGCATCTGGTAATTTTCCACCTGATATTTCTGCGTATTGTTTTTTTGCTTCTTTACCAATAACTGATTGAAAGTCACGCACGATTTCAGGAAATGGTGCAGGTCCAAGAGCTGACCCCATGATATAGTGAGTGTCTTCGATATTTGCTACCCACGCGCGAGGAGCAACACTAACAGCATCTTTCAAAACACGTGAACCATCTGTGACAGCATGTACTTTAGCACCGAGCAGATCCATACGAAAAACATTGAGAGCTTGACGTTTCACATCTTCTTCACCCATGTAAATGGTACATTCCATATCAAAAAGTGCAGCTGTTGTAGCTGTTGCCACACTGTGTTGACCAGCTCCAGTTTCGGCAATAATTTTCTTTTTACCCATGCGTTTTGCAAGGAGAACTTGCCCAAGGGCGTTGTTGATTTTGTGAGCACCAGTGTGGTTAAGGTCTTCACGTTTAAGGTAAATCTTAGCACCACCAATATGCTTAGTTAGGCGCTCTGCGTAATAAAGCGGTGTTTCACGTCCAACATAATTTTTAAGCAATTCATCAAGTTCAGCTTGAAAACTTGGGTCAGCTTTTGTTTTACGGTAATCTTTATCAAGTTCAATAACAGCCGTCATCAACGTTTCAGGGACAAACTGTCCACCGAATTTTTCATAAAATCCATTAATATCTGGTTGGTTATAGTATAGCTCATTTTTTCACACTTTCTGTCAATCTCATAATCTTCAATAAATCTTTTTTACCATCTGTCTCAACGCCAGAAGAAATATCAACAGCGTAGGGTCGAAAGAAAGTTATAGCTTGTCCGACATTATCGACAGTCAATCCACCGGCTAAAAAATATGGCTTTCTAATTTTAGTATCTTTTAGCAATTCCCAATCAAATGTCTTTCCGGAACCAGCTAGGGGGGCGTCAAATAATAGAAAATCTGCTTTAGTATGAATTTCTCCCAGTGTTTTTTGGACAGGAATGGCACGAATACTTGGAACTTCAATTTTTTCAAAGTTCTCATCCGCAAATTCTCCGTGAATTTGCACCAGATCAAGAGGTACTTTGGTAATGGCTTCTTGAAGCTCCAAGAGAGTCGGACTTACAAAAACACCCACTTTTTGGACAGTTTCTGAAATCAACTGAGCTAAATGGCTAGCTTGTTTTATGCCGACTTGACGTTTACTTTTGGCCAAGATGAAACCAATATAATCAGCTCCGCTTTCTACCGCTTGTTCAACAGCTTCTTTGCTTGAAAGTCCGCAAATTTTAATCTTTATCAATTTGCAACTCCTTCACTTTTTCAGCTACATTTTCAGCAGTCATCAAAGCTGTACCAACTAAAATGCCATTGAAAAATGGAGCAACGAGCTCAGCATCTTCTTTGGTAAAAATAGCTGACTCTGAAATATAAACAGGACCTTCCTTAAAATGCGTTGATAACTCCAAGCTTGTATTGATATCAGTCTCAAAGGTCACCAAGTTACGATTGTTAACGCCCATAATCTTAGCACCAATGCGATGAGCCACTTCCAACTCTGCTAAGTTATGTGTTTCAAGTAAAACTTCTAATCCTAATCCTGTTGCAAAATCATAAAGTTCTTTCAAATGTGTCTCAGAAAGAGCCACTACAATCAGTAAAATAACAGTCGCTCCTGCATTTCGGCTACGAATAATCTGTTTTTCATCGATAATAAAATCTTTTGCTAAGGTTGGAATTTTTACTTGATTTGAAATCTGACGAAGATAATCAATGTCCCCCTTGAAAAAGAAAGGGTCTGTCAAAACAGAAATCATCACAGCACTGCTATCTTGGTAAGTTTTGGCTTGCTTGACAATATCAACTTCGAGATTAATGTCACCAAGACTAGGACTGGCTTTTTTTACCTCAGCGATAATTTGTAGCTTATTCGCATTATTTTTAAGGTAATCGTAGAGTTTATAAGTCTCACGAAGAAGTTGTAAGGGTTCAAGCTCTAAAGAGTCTACTTCTCTACATGGAGTTTTAATTGTATTTTTTGTAAATTCTAGTCGCTGATTCACCAGCCTTTATCTCTTCTTTTTATGTTTTCCTCCCTTTTTAAACAAAAAATCCCCACACAGAAAAAAACTTCTGTGTGAGGACGTCTAATGATAACGCGGTGCCATCTCAATTCAACGGAAATACATACTCCGTCATCTCTATCTCCTCTAACAAGGAGCTGCACGATAAGGGGTGCCTACCTGAAAAATATTTCTTATCTTCAACAATATACCATCAGCCCAATTTCACAACCACCTGCTACTCGTTCACAGTAACCACGAGCTCCCTATAAGCAAATCCTTGCTACTTTCTGATCGGTCACCATTATGAACACCCGATTTTGACTTGTCAAGTGTTTTTATGAATTTTCTAAAAATTCAATATTTTTAATTGTTTTTGTTGATTTAATTGAAAAATCTCTAAGTTTTTCCTAGCTAAAATGCTAAGTCAAACTCAGAGATTTAGAATTTATTCAAGGGTTAAAGTGATTTCTTTTGTTTCAGGGGATAAGAGTCCTTCTAAATGGGTGATTAATCGAATCAACCAAGCAAAAGCAAGTAAGAAGGCACTCAACTCAAAAGCTGTTAAAGATAAGTAATGAATACCTTGAAAGGCGATTTCTAATCCAACCAACATACCACCAATGGCATAAGACATAATCAAGAAATCTCGCGTTACTTCTGGCAAAAGCCATTTAACACTGATAATTAAGGCAATGATAATCAAAACCAGATACCCTGCTACTCTGGTATGCAAAAGGTGTGAGCCAGCGTTATTCGGGAAAAAACCAACTGCTCCCAAATCAATCCCTAAGATGGTCAACATGATACGTATAGCTCTTAATTTCCAGTTTTTACCATATTTTTCACCTAAAGCTACAAATAGGTAATCCACCAAAGTAACTAATACCAAAGCTGATAAGATCAAGGTCAGATTAAATTGCCAACTTTCTCTTGCTGCTTGTGTTCCCAAAAAGCTTAGGTTGAAATGCCACCACTGCAAAGAACGGTTACTCGCCATTGCGACAAAGACACCACTGACCATAATTACTGTAAAAACGGACGTCAACCAAGTTGCTCTAATCATCTCTGCTATTTGTCCCCAAAAAAGACTGACCGCATAGATTGATGTACCTAAAATCAAACTCGAAGTTAACTTGTCAAAAGAAGCACCAGTGAAAATCTGCTCCAGCAGCCAACCAAAGCCGAGAAGAGCTAACAGTAAAATCACTGCAAACGCGGCAACAATAACAGGAAGCATGCGCCAAAAAACTCGCGCTTTGATGCCACCAAGAAAGACTGTCCGGTTGCGAATGAGCGTTGTTGTAAAAATGGTCATTCCAAGTATCCCACCAAAACCAATCAAGAAGGTAATAATAGAATAATCCCCAACCAACAAAATTTGATCCATCTTCTCAATAGAACTCACTGCATAAAATAAGACACATAAAATGACAGTTGATAAAATTAAAACCCAGCTTGATAAACGTCCTTGTTTTGGTTTTCCCTCTTTTTGAAGAACCAATTTATCATTGTATAATTCAGCTTTTAATTGCTGCCCTTTACTTAGATTTAACTGATCGACAACTGCCTGATCTAACACAATACTTAATTTTTTATTTTCCATACCTTCATTATATTACGCTAATGAGATCTTGTAAAACAGGAACTGTAAACAAAATGTCAAAAATCGGAATTTTTTTTAATTGAGGAAAATAAAAAAGAACCCATTTGACCGAGTTCTAATTTACTTTATAACCAACCTTTGTCTTTAGCAATTCTAGCCGCCTCAACACGATTATTGGCTGATAATTTATTAAAAATTGATGATGTGTAATTTCTCACCGCTCCATTTGAAAGATAAAGAGTATCAGCAATATCTTGATTCGATTTTCCAAGTAAAATACGCTTTTCTTGAGGACTCAACGGGTTATCCTGGCTTATCATAGATTCCATCAATTCCGGTGAATACTCTTTTTTTGCCTGCAAGTACTGTGTGGATTGTTGACATTAACTCAGAAGTTGAACGGTCTTTCAACACATAAGCATCAACACCTGCCTTTACTGCACGTTCAAAGTAACCAACTCGTTTAAAGGTAGTCACTATAATCACTTTCAAATCCTTATGCTCTCGAGTCCATTCTAAAACATCAAGTCCTGATTTTTTAGGCATTTCAACATCAAGAATCGCTACATCAATTGACTCGTTTTTGACTAGTTCAATAGCCTCTTCACCGTCTCCAGCCTGCAAAACTTCATCGACATCATCTTCCATAAGCAACAGCTGACACAAAGCATCTCGCAACATGGATTGATCTTCAGCAACTAATAATTTCATCCTAATTCTCCTTTAACCCCAGCTCAGCCTGAATAAGTGTAGGCTTTCTTGGCGATAGTATCTGAACATTTCCCTTTACCAAAAGCAATCGGTCACGGATTGATTTCAATTCATCTCCAAAAGTCTTTTCAAAGCCGACACCATTATCTTCTATTTCAACAACTATTTTACCTTCTTTTTCAAATAAACGTAGTTGGCACTGATTTGCTTAACTATGCTTGATAACATTATTACTTAGTTCTCGCAAAATCATGCAAAGTGTCGACTGCATCACGGGTGACATAGCCGATAAATTTAACTCATTTTGCAAATGATAATCAATATCAGTCATCGCAAAAAATTGTTCTAACTGTTCAATTTCTTCTTTCAAGTTTCTAAATTTGAGATTGTTAATGATATTTCTAACATCATGCATCGAAGAACGACTGGTTTGATTCAATTCTTCTAACTCTTTTCTGACTGGGTCATACTTTCCTTTTTCTAATTGTTTGAGAGCTAACTCTGTTTTTAAAGTCATGGCAGCAAAAACATATCCCAAAGTATCATGCAAATCACCGCCAATACGATTTCACTCATTTTCAGTTAGTAACAAATTAATGGTGCGATTCTTTTCCATGATAGCTTTTTCTTGTACTTCATCTTTTCGAGCATTCGTCCAA
This sequence comes from Streptococcus lutetiensis, assembly GCF_900475675.1. Classification (NCBI taxonomy): domain Bacteria; kingdom Bacillati; phylum Bacillota; class Bacilli; order Lactobacillales; family Streptococcaceae; genus Streptococcus; species Streptococcus lutetiensis. The sequence goes on along the minus strand of NZ_LS483403.1, from coordinate 452,216 downwards.
TGGAATAAAATAGCATAATTAACAATAGGAACAAGAAAAATCATCACACGAGTCTTTATGTCCTCTGCCAAAGTCATTCCTACAAACATCATGAAAAACATGGATAAATCATAGGAAATAAAACGAAATGACCGATAATCATCTTGAAATCGAAAAACAAGCAAACTATTAAAATAAAAAGTAAACCACATCATCCCACCACCCATACAAAGTGTCATGTAAATGATGTATAACAACATAAAAAACCAGACAATATTGGTTAGGACATTTTTTCATAATTAACAAGAAATAAATAATCAATCAAAAAAGCAAGTGTTGTCCCTAGAGTCCAAATTGGATAACCAAAAAAGAAAACACCCAAAACAGGAAAAGCCAAAAAAGCTAATGGTAAATAAAATAAGGGATGAATTCTTTTAATTCTTTTGAACATCATTTAACCTCAGTATTATTTTTAATCATAAGTGCTAATGCTGCCACTATTATGGCATAGCCGAGCACGATAATCAAGGATTGCCAGTTTAATTGAGCATTCTTAGTAAAAGTTGTTACCAGCTGATTGACATGATAAGTTAGTGTTAGTTTCGAGATAGTTTGCAGCCATTCTGGAAAAATTTCAATTGGCATTCAAGAACCACCAAGAATCGCTAAACCAAGAAAAGCAATATTTCCCACAAGCGTCATTAATTGTTGGGATTTTAATTGTGAAATTAATAACCCAAATGCTAAAAACAAAAGACTTGATAACAGTAATAAAGCTGCTGACCCTAACCAACAATTAATCGGCATCATCACATCACAAAAAATCACACCACACGAAAATACCAGTAAAATAGATAATACGAAACACAATAAAACTCGACATGGAAAAAGCTGTCATCGTTAACATATAACTCGTAATATAAGATTGTTGCTCTTGGTTATTTGATGAAAATTCCATACCGGAAAAAAGTAAGAAAAAGAAAACTGGCAGCCCAATAAACAATACAAAAGTCATCCAAGTGCGTATCATTTTAATCCATTCAATTTTTAGTAAAGCAATCATTTTTCAATCTCCTCAATCTGTTCAAATAGTGTGTTTAATAGGCTATTATTTTGAATTTCAATATCAGAAATCTGGCAACCTTGCTCCTGTAAGTCCTGCCAGACATTATCAATCTCTTTGGTCATAAAAGTTACTGTGTCATTTTTCAATTCAATATTGTTAATATAAGATAATTTTTCCACAATTGGCAAAAATGTTTTTGGTAAGGTCAACTGTTTTTCGTGCTCAGCTTCTCGCATAGCAAATGGCGTGGTATCGCTAATCAGACGATCTTGATGTAAAACAAGAATCCGCTCTGCTGTATGCTCTAATTCTTCAATGTAGTGACTAGAGTAAATAATCGTCACCCCTTTGTCTTTCAAAGATTGAATAATTCGCCAAAAATGCTGACGTGTCGATGTATCCATACCAGCAGTTGGTTCATCTAAAAAAAGAATTTTCGGCTGAGCAATCAAACATAAGGTAAAAGCTAGCAGTCGTCTTTGACCACCAGATAATTTTTCTGTCAACTGATCTTTTTTGTATCTCGCTAAACTGTAAAATTCGATCAATATCTTGGTCATTCAAAGGGTTCTTACTAATCGTTTTGAAAAAATGAATCAGCTCTTTCACCTTTAATTTCTCTGGGAGCTGGTTTTCTTGTGGCAATACTGCTACCATTTCCCTTAACTGGTGATGACGTGGTGATAATCCTTTAACTAAAATTTCTCCCTTACTAGTCTTTAAATCTCCCAAAAGACATGATATCAATGTTGTTTTACCTACGCCATTTGATCCAATCAATGCAAGACAATCTCCCTCAACTACTTCAAAAGAAACATCCCTTAAAATTTCTTTTTACTTGATTATCTTTGAAATATTATTAACTGTAATCATCTTAACATCTCCATTTTTATCTTCATTCGATGATTTAATTTTAGAAAAATAACACAGATTTTTTTAGCTCATAATATCATGACAACACATGACTTTTGTCATGTTTTTTGAAAAGTTTTCAAATCACTTCTTTACGTATACAAAAAAAGATCGGGAAAACCCAACCTTTCATTATTTATGAAATTTTTGATAAATTGCTGAGTAAAGCCACAGAGCTAGAAGACCGCCTAAGGAGTTGGTCCATAAGTCATCAATTTCAAAGACTCGATTAGCATTATAAAGTAAATCGACAAGCAGCTGAGTTGTTTCAATTGTTAGGCTGATTCCAAAGGCTAACAGCCAAGCTCGCATCCACTGACGAAGTTTTGGAAAAATCCAAATCAATCCCAACATCAAAGGAAAGATAAGAAATATATTGGTGACATTTTGCGCAAATACCCAAAATACTTCAAAGACACTGTCTAGCTGACCGATACCAACCAAACTATTAAACGGCACCAAAAGCAAACGCAAACGTCCATAATAAATGATATTGGGTGTCTCAACCCCATCGATGTTAAAAGGTTGCGGACTAAAGCACAAGAAACAAAGGCAAAGGATGTAAATCCCCACCAAAGTTAGGGCTACTTTACGCCCTAAGCTTGTCAACTCAAGTTCTTCATCAAATAGCTCTCTCATATTACCTTCTTATTTTGCTTTAGCAGCTTTTTGGCGGTCACGTTTCATTGTATTTGAACGCAATTGGCCACAAGCGGCATCAATATCAGTTCCGTGTTCTTGACGAACGACACAGTTAACACCATTTTTCTTAAGAACATCGTAAAAGGCTGCAACGTGTTCTTTGCTTGAACGACAATATTGGTCGTGTTCAGAAACTGGGTTATATGGAATCAAGTTGATGTAAGACAATTTGCGAATTTTTTTCGTCAAATCAGCCAATTCTTGTGCGTTTTCTGGTGAGTCATTAACATCATTTAACATGATATACTCAAATGTCACACGACGATTAGTTGTTTCAACGTAGTATTCAATCGCAGCAAAGAGTTTTTCAAGTGGGAATGAACGGTTAATACGCATGATTTGTGAACGCAATTCATTGTTTGGCGCGTGAAGTGAAACAGCCAAGTTAACTTGCAAGCTTTCATGAGCAAATTCACGGATTTTGTGTGCCAAACCTGATGTTGAAATTGTGATGTGACGCGCACCGATAGCTAGACCATTGTCATTGTTAATCGTACGAACAAAGCGAAGCACGTTATCGTAGTTATCAAATGGTTCACCAATCCCCATAACAACGACGTGACTCACGCGCTCATCTTGACCACGTTCATCAAAGTATTTTTGTACCATCATGATTTGTGAAGTGATCTCACCACTTGTCAAATCACGTTGTTTTTTAATCAAACCGCTAGCACAGAATGAGCAACCAATGTTACAACCGACTTGTGATGTTACACAGACAGACAAACCATAATGTTGGCGCATCAAAACTGTTTCAATCAGCATGCCATCAGGCAATTCAAACAAGTATTTGACGGTACCATCTGATGCTTCTTGGACGACACGTTGTTTTAATGGGTTAACGCAGAAATTTTCATTTAAAATAGCGATAAAATCTTTTGAGATGTTTGTCATTTCTTCAAAAGATTGGACACGTTTACGGTAAAGCCAATCCCAAATTTGTGTTGCACGGAATTTCTTTTCACCGTGTTCGATTGCCCATTCGATAAGTTCATCGCGTGTTAAACCGTAAATAGAGGGCTTCATGTCCTTAGTTTCTGTTTGCATTCTGTAAATTTATTTCCTTCCTATTTCTCTTTGCGGCGAATAACAAATTGTTTTTGCCGATTAAATTTCTTTTTGCTGTTCATGTTTTTGATGACGGTCTGAACGACCTTTGTTTTCTTTACGTTTTTGGCTGGTAAAATGTTGATTTCCTGAACGGTCAGATTTTTTCTTACCAGACGAACGTTTTTGTGATTTATGATGTCTTGTTTGTTTTTCTTCTTCAGACTTCACAGGACGCGGCTCTTTATTTTCAAGAACAAAATAAGCACAGCCAAAGTTACAATACTCTTTGAGGTAATCATCTAAACGTGAAATACGATTAGCCTTTTTAACGTCGCGGTCATCTTTGTAAAAACCTTTTAGACGTAGCTGTTCATTTCCAAAATCTCCGACGATGTAGTCATATTTAAGCAAAATCTCTGAAAATCGTTGACTAAACACAGTTGCGTTAAAAGCATCTTTTTCATTGGCTAAAATCAACAACTCGATATCGTCGCTTTTGACACGATCAGAAACTGCCACAAATTGTGGACCAGGAAATTTATTGTAATTGTACATTTCAGGAGAGATATCTTTTCTCATCGGTCTCCTCTCTTCATCCATCGTAAAACTTATTCTTTATGTCTGAGGTAGCCTTCTACCAGTTCTCGAAGCAATTCAGGAAAAAGCAGCTCAGCTTGATGTGATTTAATGCTTTCAAAATAACGAGCAAAATAATATTGATCAACCAAGACTAGACTGACAGTTTCCTTTTCATTCGTAACCTTTTCATTATACACTATTTTTCCGTTTTTGTAAGCAAATCCACTCGTTAAAACGGTCCCAAATTCCTTACCGCGAAATCCCATTCCACGGATTTGTTGTCTTGCTAACAATTCAGCTTGTGAATAAACATCCTGACAAATTTCGGCTAACTCTTGTGTCGTTAGCTCTAACCTCGCTAATCGCATTTGATGCGGAAGCGAATGGTGCAAGGTATCTTTAGTAATGTCCTTAGTAAAAGGCTCTACAACCAAACCAGAATTTATCATGGCAATATCTGCCTTGGCATAATCTTTCATGGCATCCATAACCAATCGACAAGACTCATCTAAACTCAAATCCTCATCAAATTGCATCACCATTTCTTGCCCTAAGAGCTTACGACCACCTGAAACGATTTTTTCAATCCATTCTTTATCACCTGGTTTACTTGCCATATGACTAGTTTCATGAGCGTGGATTGTGATATCAATCATTTCATGATTGTCAAGGCTGAGATTAATTTCACCGACAAACTGACCGTATTTTCCTGCAGCTGCCATGTAAGTGCCATTAAGATATGCCCCATCCTCAAAGATATGATGCGTATGTGCCCCAATAATCAAATCGATTTCGGGACACAGAGCAGTAATTTTTTTATCCCAAGGAAGTCCCAAATGACTTAGCAGAATTCTAAAATCTGCCTCCTGCACTTCCTTAACGGCAAGGTCTCTTTTTAAACACTCTAAAGGGTCAAGTACCTTCCAACCACCTGGTTTATAAGTCAGATAATAGGGAAAAGTATAAGCTAAAAAAGCAATCTTAGTGCCTGCTTTCGTTTCATAAATCTTATAAGGCTCAGCCCAAGCTGGACGACCATTGTCATCTTCAAGATTACCTAAAATAACATCAAAGTCAGCCTCTTGATAAACCTCATTTAACCAATGTTTTGCCAGACCAATTCCTTCATTATTACCAATAGTCGCAAGGTCGATCTTAAGCTCGTTTAAAAATTGAACATTACATTTTCCCTTACTGATATCTGTCATCGGATGCCAGCGGTCAATATTATCCCCAATATCAAGGCGAATAACTTCATTTGTCTCAGGATATTCTTGAAAAAAACGTTTGATTTTTGGATAGTTTTCAAAATGAGAATGCCAATCATTCAGATGTAAAATCGTTAGCTTTTCTATCATAGCAATATTATAGCATTTTCCATCACAATAGTGATATTTCAGTGCCTTTACAAATCTATTATCAACCAAAAAAGCTAGATAAAAAATCTAGCTTTTTTCAATACTCAGTGACTATTTCGCTGTTCTTTTGCCAAGGAGAGACGCTTAACAAACATATAAGCAATTCCTTGGAGCATCCATAAGGAAGCATAACAAAGTACCCAAGCTGAGAAAGTCAGCCACTTCATGCCTAAGGTCTGATAAACACCATGACCATTTACAGATCTAATAAAAATTAACAAACTAACATCTAAAAAGATAAACAAGGCTGCAATATTAAAGCCAATCACCAAACGTTTCTGCCAGTTTGTCATATACTCCTCCAATCTATTAGTATTCCACCTCTTCATTTTAAACCATTGTAAACAATAAAGCTTAAGAAAAAGTTAACTGATATAGTAAAAAACATCTCTTTTAGCTAGTCTAAAAGAGATGCTTCTTGTATTAATTTGTACTTCTTAGGTAATCAATCGCTTCTTGGACATTCTTGACAGGGACAATTTTCATGTCTGTATCAAGGCCTTTAGCAGCTTCTTTGGCTTCTTCGTAATTTGTCTTAGCATCAGGATTTTTTTTCAATGTTTCTTTATCGACTGGATTATTTGGAATAAAGAAAATATCTGCACCAGATTTGGCAGCTGAGACAACTTTTAAGCCTGCTCCGCCGATATCACCAACAGAACCATCTGATTCAATGGTACCAGTACCAGCAATTTTACGACCTTTACGAAGGTCTTCGTTATTAACTTGATCATAAATATCAAGGGTGAACATCAAGCCTGCACTAGGTCCACCAACACCACTGGTATCAAAAGTCACATCGACATCAGATGACACCTTGGTATGATCGACTAAACCAATGCCGATACCATTTTTACCATTTGGCAATTCAATGATTTTACCAGAAACCTCTTTTGTTTTACCATTTGAAATTTCTTGAATAGTGACTTTAGAGCCAAGATCCAAGTCTGCTACATAAGCCATCAATTCTTGTGAACTCTTGAACGTTTTTCCATTTACACCAGTAACCGTATCAGCTAGATGTAAAAGTCCTTTAAAGGTTGAATTTTTGGTTACATTTAGGACATAAACACCCTGATAATCAAGCTTAACATCTTTTCCTGCTAGGGTTAAAGCTTGGTAAGTCGCTGTATTTTGTGAAGTTTCCATGTAGTATTGATTAATACGCATGTAATCTTCATTACTGTAGCCCCCTGTTGTTGCGGCAGCCGTTGAAATCTCCGTATGCGGTGTTAACCAAGCATAAACCAGCTGAGCAAGCGTCGCTTGATTCACCGTCACCGCTACAAAGTTATAAGAGCCTTCATCTTTATCTGTTTTGTTATTAACAGTCAAAACACTACGAACATCATAAGCACCGCCAGGCATTTCAACATAATAGTCGAGGGGATAAAATAAACTAAAGATAAGAAATACAGTTCCCACTACTCCTAGTATCCACCATTTAAAGCGGTATAAAATACGACCTAACTTTTTCAAAATCCCTTTAAATGCGTTTAAGATTGTCATATTTTTCCTCCACTTTTTTCACAACGCTTTCTGGAACAAAGGCCGAAATATCCGAATGAAAATGCATCAATTCGCGAATACGACTAGATGAGACATAAAGCCACTCTGGTGAAGTTAACAAGAAGACACTTTCGATATCACTTGCCAGATAGCGATTATAAAAAGCAAGATCAGCCTCATAATCCAAATCCTTAGCATTGCGAATTCCACGTACCAAATAGCCAACATTCAATTCTTTAGCTACATCAACTGCCAAAGAATCATGTGCTGTCACAACCTTTACATTTGGAAAAGCTTTAACTGCTTCTTCTAACATAGCTTTTCTTTCAGCAATCGTAAAAAGCCCTGTTTTATTTTTATTGTAAAAAATTCCCACGTAAAGTGTCTCAAATAACTGACTCGCACGCGCTATAATATCAAGATGTCCATTTGTCACGGGGTCAAAAGATCCCGTCACCATACCAATTTTTGTCATATTGCCTCCATCAAGGATATCATGACATTTACTATCTAATGTAAACCGTCACCTTACTAATTCCGTATGTTTTTTGTTTCCAGATGCCAAAATTTGAAATTTCTTCTGGCAAATCCACAGCTTTATCCGTTTCACATACAATCATCACATCTTCAGACAAAAGCCCAGCTTCTTCCATGTCAGTGATATTTTTAACAATTTCCTCTTTCGCATATGGTGGATCCAACAAAACCAAATCAAATGACCCATTGACCATGCCAAGTGCTTTATTAGCATCCATTTTCATCAAATGGAATTGCTGTTCAGATTTCGTCATTTTGATATTTTCTGTGATAATAGCTTGCGCCTTACGGTTGCGTTCAACCATGACCGCTTCATCCATCCCACGTGAGATAGCTTCAATAGCAAGGCTACCGCTACCAGAAAACAAATCCAAAACACGCCCACCATCAAAGAATGGGCCAATCATATTAAAAATAGCGCCCTTAACCTTATCAGTTGTCGGACGAGTAATTTTTCCATCGAGCGTCTTCAACGGACGCCCACCAAATTTTCCTGCTACAACTCTCATAAGAACCATTATAACAAAATTAACCTAAAATGCCTTAAAAAATTATTGATAAGGTTTACATTAAAAATAAGATTTGATATGATGAATAGGATAATTTAAATTATCAAAGTTTTTAGGATAAAGGAGTTATGATGGATTTTAAAACATTCTTTAAAGACAAGAAAAATCTTGCCATTACCATTTTATCGGTATTATTGATTGCTAGTTTTTCTAGTCAAGGTAACCAAAGTCAAGAATTATCCCAAGCAGAGGATAAGATTGAACAGCTTAGCCAGGATGTCAAACAAGCCAAATCAGACTTAAAAGATAGCCAAGATGAACTGGCTGATTTTAAAGAAAAAAATGCTGATTATATCGAAGTTGGCAAAAAAGAAGTTCAAAAGACTAAAGAGATTGAAAACAGTGCAGAAACTGCCGTAAAAAGTCTCGAAAAAGACCAAACGCAGGCTAATCTTGATTTAGCAACAAGTAAAGTTGACGCTGTTACAGACGCTGACAAAAAAGAGAAATTTCAAAAGCGTATCGCAACTGTCAAAACAGCCATTGAAGCTAAAAAAGAAAAAGAACTAGAAGATAAAGCAGAAACTGCGGTTAAAAACCTTGAAAATAACCAATCGCGTGATAACATTGATGACGCTAAAAATAAAGTTAATGCGGTAAATAATTCAACTAAAAAGGAAGCTTTCAACAACCGTATCAACGCTGTTGTTTCAGCTATCGAAGCCAAAGAAGCCGAAGCTTCTAAACAAGCTCAAGAACAAGCCGCTGCCGAAGCTGCTGCTCAACAGGCACAGCAACAACAAAACCAAGCAGCTGCCCAACCAGTAGATACCACAACAGTTTACATTACAAGAACTGGTAGCCACTACCACCTCAATCCAAATTGCCGTGGCTTAAATCGCTCAAAAAGCACTACACCAGTTAGCTTATCAGAAGCACAGGCCTTAGGCTTAACACTCTGTGGTTTTGAATAATAGATTATTTTAAGTCGTTAGAGATTGCTCTAGCGGTTTTTTTATAGTATTTTTACGCAAACATTTTTTGATTAATTTTTCCTTAAAAAGAGATTTACAGAATTATTCCAAAATGGTATTCTTTTAGTGTAAAAATTTTATCATTCAAAGTTTTTTCAGGAGGAATCAAACATGAAGAAGAAAATAAAACTCGCCATATTATTAATGGCAACTGCCCTCATCGGAGTCTCTCAAGACCAAGGACTTTTAACAACATCAGTCGAAAACAATCATGTTGTTTTAGCGGATACTAAGTCTAAAAGTAAAACCACCAAAAAAGAAGATAAAGCTACTAAAGCAGCAAAAAAAGCTGTTAAACAACTTGAAAAGGACCAGACCCAAGAAAATCTTGATTTAGCTACCAAAAAAGTTAAAGCCGTAAAAAATAAGAAAGTCAAAAACCAGCTTAAAAAACGTATCGCAACTGTCAAGACTGCGATAGAAACACAAAAACAAGAAGAGACAGCTCAGGCAGCGGCTGAAACTGCTGTTGCAAACTTAGAAGCTAATCAAACTCGTGAAAATGTTGACGATGCTAAAAATAAAGTTGATGCGGTAACAGACACAGCTAAAAAAGGTGATTTTAACAATCGTATTAACGCCGTTGTTTCAGCTATTGAGACTAAAGAAGCCGAAGAAGCGGCTCAAGCTGAAGAAGCAAGAAAAGCCGAAGAGGCTAGACAGGCTCAAGAACAAGCTGCAGCCGAAGAAGCTGCACGCCAAGCACAAGAACAGGCAGCGGCTCAACAGGTACAACAACAAGCTGCTAGTGGATACTCTAGAGATGCTCGTGGCAGATGGCATCGTCCAAATGGACAATACGCTTCAAAAGCTGAAATTGCTGCAGCAGGTCTTCCTTGGTAAGCAATCTAATTTAAATAATTTTACAAAAGTTGTTAGAAAATCGCTCTAACAACTTTTTCTATTCCCAAAATCAAAAAGCCGACTAGTTATCCTAGCCGACTTTTCTTAGTCCTTAAAATAAGATTTCTTCTACTTAAAGAATATTTTCGTAAGTGTCACGAACTTCTTTCGGCCAAACACTTGATTGAACTTCTCCGATATGTTTCTTACGGAGCAAGAACATTGCCATACGAGATTGACCGATACCACCACCGATAGTAAGTGGGAAGAGACCATTAAGAAGAGCTTTATGCCATTCTAATTGCAAACGATCTTCATCGCCAGTAATTTTAACTTGACGTTTAAGAGCTTCTTCGTCAACACGAATACCCATCGAAGACAATTCAAATGCAGAACCCAAAGCTTCATTCCAAACAATGATATCACCATTAAGACCGTGGTAACCATTTTCAGATTCAGAAGTCCAGTCATCGTAGTCAGGTGCACGACCATCATGACGTTGACCATCTGGCAAAATACCACCAATACCGATAAGGAAAATTGCTCCAAATTCTTTAGCAGCAGCATTTTCACGTTCTTTCGGTGTCAAATCTGGATAACGTTCTACCAATTCTTCTGTGTGAATGAAAGTGATTTTCTTAGGTAAAACAGCATCAATATCAAAACGTGCTTCTACTGCTAATTCTGTCAAACGAATAGCTTTGTAAACTTGTTCAACCGTTTCTTTTAAATACTCGATGTTACGACGACCATTTGGAATAACTTTTTCCCAATCCCATTGGTCAACATAAATAGAGTGAATTGGATCTAATTCTTCTTCGTCTGGTCGGAGAGCTTTCATGTGTACGAAAAGCCCCTCTCCTTCATTGAAGCCAAAACGTGCTAAGGTATGACGTTTCCACTTAGCAAGTGAATGAACAACTTCATATTCAGCATCAGGAATACGTTTTACGTGCACTGATACAGGATTTTCAATACCATTCAAATTATCTTGCATACCATCCCCGACCTGACTAAGAATAGGGCCTTGCACTTCAACAATGCCAAGTTTATCAATCAAATATTGAGTAAAAGTATTCTTGACAAAAGAAATCTCCTGCTGTTGATGAATAAAGCTTTTCTTCATATGCTCCTCCTTAAAAAATTTTTTTAAATTTGAAATACCAAAATAATAATGAATAACGGTGAGGTTTATTTTGTATTTCGTGATCGCTTTACAATGATAGAGCTATTATACACCTAAGCTTTTAAAAAATAAATACTTTTTTGAAAATTTCTACAATATTTTTTAAATTTATGTCAGAAAACCTTACATATGTTTGGGATAAGTCAATCATATCAAGGAATTTCAGCTATTTTTACCAAAAAAATACAAGAAAAAAGACCTGAAAAAGTTGTGTGTGCAATCTTCTTCAAAGTCTTTTTATATTGTTAAAATGATTCTTTTTTAATAACTGTTATAATTTTCAAAAGTTTTCTAAAAAAGAATTTTCAGACCAAATATTATTCTTTATCATTCGTTTTGCGTAGTAAAACCAAGAAAATGATAGATAAGATGATTACCGCTAAACCAACGAATAAATAATTAAATTCGTAGTCAGGGCGCAATATGATTGTAAAAATAGTTATTCCAAGAGGCATAAAGAGCACCGCTATTGTAAAGACAATTCCCAAAACACGCCTCAAATAATCGCATAAATTAACCATGTATTATCACTGATAAATGACAAGGCTATACAAGCTAGACCACTTAAAAAATCGCTCAAAATGATGATTTTCTTTCAACGAAAACGGTCAGCAATCACACCACCAAAAAGATTAAAAAGGACTCCCATAATGTTTTCAAGTGCTTGATATACCCCAACTAACACCATTGAATTCATATTCAAACTAGCTAAAAACGAATTGTTAACATAATCAAATAAAACATCTCCAATTTTTGAAATGGCGCTACTTGAAACAAGCAAACTAGTATTTTTTGCAATATTCTTTCAATTTTTTAAATAGAACACAAAAAATCTTGCACTTTCGCACAAGATTTTACGATTTTATGTTCGAATCAATCAAGGTAATTAATTCTTTTGTCATACGGCGTGGTCCACGAATGTTAGTGACACCACATTTTTTCAGCACAGCGATTGGAAATTGGCTATCCGAAAAAGTTTGCAATAGCTCAATTTTCATTAGTTTTTTAATTGATTTTTCTTCTCGATAACCGCTATTTGGAATGTCGGATTCTAAGACACGGCAAAGGTAGCGAAGGGCGCATGTTGGCGCCGTAATATAAATGACAACATAATCACCCACTTTAATACTGGCTTTTTGTGTCCAATTAATAATCGAATTTGCAGCAAATTCCGCATCGATATCGTAATATTTCAGATTGGCAGGGATAATCCAATAATCAGGCCCAGATAAGCTCCCAAGACTTTTCCCTGCAACTAAAGCTCTGCTATTTTCCACCAAAGAAAAAAGCAAATCATCCGAAACCGTCTCGTCCAGCACTAGCGATACCCACGATTTCTTGCTCATATGGTAAGACGGGTAAATGCCTCTTATTTCAAGCAATTGGGGCAAGTCTTTGGGGTTAACTTTGATATTGATAATCTCGATTTTCTGTTCCAATGCCTCTTTTGACCACGTTTCATCGCCCAAATCTAACTTTCCACGCGCAACCGTCATAATCAACGCATACCACTTATGATTCAGCGGGTAACGGTAAGACGAAAACTCAGGATATTTTTCAAAAGGATGGTCATATATGTCGCCATATGTCGCTTGCAAGTAGTGTGCGAGACGAAAGGTCAGCCCAGCTTGTTGTGTGATATAGCGACATTCCTTCGAGGTGTACTGACTCCCCCGGTCACTATGGATAATTGGTGTAGCACCTGGATTGAGTTCTAAAGCCTTCTTAATCGTCTTTATAACCAGTGGATTGTCATTTTTATGGCCAATCTCATAAGCGATGATAGAGCCATCATACAAGTCTTTGATAACGCTAAGGTAGGCTTTAGCACTTAGTGCATATTGAAGGTAAGTCACATCCGTGCACCATTTCTGATTGGGAGCTGTTGTGGTGAAATCACGATTAAGGATATTGTCTTCGTAAAATCTTCCTCCACCTTTGGTACAAGACTGTCTCACACGGCGAATAACAGAACGGATACCTAGTATTTTCATCAATCGACGAATACGTTTCTTGTTATAATTTGTGCCAAGCTGGCGGTTGATAAAGTTTGTCATACGGCGATAGCCTAGAATGCCATTGTAGTTCCTATGGAATTCCTTGATTTTCTTCATGAGCTTCTTATTCTCTGTCTCAGAAACTGTTTCTATGTGATTATGCCATTTATAGTAACCAGACCGTGACACCTTTAAGAGCTGACATAAGGTTTGAATGGGGATATCTGGTTTTTTATCATGATAGTCTTTGATGACTTGAAAGTCTTCTAAATGCTTACCTAACCTCACCGACGGTTGCGCCGTTTGACCTCTTCTAACTTTTTTAGCAGGTCAACCTCAATTTCTAGGAGACGATTACGCTCTTCCAATTGTTTAATCTTGAGTTGAAGTTGTTCAGCTTCGGTAAGATTGGGTTTACTCTCTAACGCTTTTCCACGTCTATCAAGTAGACCTTGAGAACCATCTTTTTCAAACTTACGCACCCAAGAATAAACCTGTTGGTAAGAAACACCAAACTTCTCAATAGCTGCTTGATAGTCTTTCCCATGTGCGATAGTATAGTTGACAATCTCTACACGCTCTTCAAATGTTGTCTGTCTTCCTTGCTTCATACGGCTATATCCTTTACTAGTAGCTTTTAAACCTTCACCACTATTATAGCGTTTTATCCATTTTTCAAGAACCGAATGAGCCGAAATATCATACTTTTGACAAATATCAGTAAGGGAACCTTTCCTATAAAGATAGTCTAGAACAGCTTGTTCCTTGACTTCTTTGGAATAGCTATTCCAAGTTCGACTTTCCTTTAGACCAACCACACCATCTTTTTCATACTTCATTTTCCAAGAGTTGATAGCTGACTCACTTACTCCGTACAGCTTACTGAGTTGGGAGACTGATTTCTCATGATTAAGTAATCGTTGAACAATCTCTAATTTCTCTTCTACAGATTTTGGACTTCTTTTGGACATATGAAAACTCCCCTTATAGTTTCTAGTGAATTTTTGTTTTTTCACTGTCTACTATATGGGGAGTATATCATTTCTTAACTTCCTTTTCTTTTTAAATAAGACGGTACTTTTGCAAAAGTTTTTCAATATCGGTACCTTCTGTCTTACGAAGGGCTTGTTTCAGGATAAATTTTTCCACGAAATTTAAATCCATATCAGTGATAGTTTTGCCATCACGCAGTGCAACTGTCGCATGAAGCAAGTCACGCACATCATAGGTGCTTCCCCAAACTTCTGGCACACCTCGGTCGATATCCAAGAGCGTGTAAACAGCTTCCATACCTGTCCGAATAGAATATTCGGTGGTAAAGATGGTATCACGCTGTGTTTCGGCGAATTGTCCTAAAAAGGCAAAGTTAACCGCACCATCTGGCACAACATTTGGACGATCTCCTTTTTCACGTGGCATAAAAAAGGCTGTTATGTAAGGCATCATACAAGGAACAGTTTTGGCACTGTGACGCGATAAATTATCAATTTCTGATACGGGCACTCCCATATGATAAAGCCATTCGGCACAAATTTCCTGACCAGTGCAATCGCGCATTGGTTTTTTGATATAGTCACCTTCCTTATCAGAAAATAACCCATAAACCCAAACCACTAATTCATTTTTAGCTTGGTTTCTAAATTGTGGTTGGCGGTTAACCGTCCAGCTCATCAGCCAACTTGAATCCTTAACAGTGACAATTCCGCCTGTAACAACCTTGCCTGAAAACGGATCGCGCTTACAAATTTTTTGAATATAAGATGGAATCTTATCATCGATCGTCGTTACTGTGGCACTCATCCAATTAGATTGCTCGGGATCATAGCAGAATTTGTCTGGATGACCAAAGCTAGCATCTTGTGCCGCAATCTTCCGCCACATATCCCAACCGCCACCTGGACGAATCGCCTTGTTAAAGCTAGCAGGCTTATCTTGGCTACCATAACTTGAATTTTCAACACAGCCGCCATTGGTGATAAAGACCAAATCATTTTCAGTCAGGTCAATGCTGTCTTCTTCCCCCTCACGAATAACTTCAATCTTTTTAGCGACTTTCTTATCTTTTTGACAGTCAAAGAGGACATTGACCACTTTAGTATTGTAATGGAAAACAACGCCAAAAGATTCCAGATACTTGACCATCGGCAAAATCATAGATTCGTATTGATTGTAACGGGTAAAACGCAGAGCTGTGAAATCAGGCAAACCACTGATATGATGGATAAAGCGCTTGATATAAAGCTTCATTTCCAAAGCAGAATGCCAATTTTCAAAAGCAAACATGGTTCGCCAATAAAGCCAGAAATTGGAATCAAAAACCTCATCATCAAAAACTTCATTGATTCGTTTGTTATAAAGATCTTCATCAGGTGTAAAGAAGAGTTTCATAATTTCCATAGCTGCCTTGTCAGACAAGCCAAACTTCTTATCTGTATGAGCATCTTGACCTTGTTTTTCAGTCGCGCGGCAGAGCGAGTAGTTAGGGTCTGCTTTATTGAGCCAATAATATTCATCCAAGACACTGACGCCGTCAGTTTCAATGGAAGGAATTGATCGGAAAAGATCCCACATGCATTCAAAATGATTGTCCATCTCACGGCCGCCACGCATGACATAGCCAATATCACTGTATTGATAACCATCACAGGCCCCGCCAGGAATCGGATCCTTTTCTAAGATATGAACTTGCTTACCAAGCATTTGCCCATCACGAACAAGAAAGCATGCTGCTGAAAGAGCAGCTAAGCCAGAACCTATGATATAGGCCGATTTGTGATCAACACCAGCTGGCTTTTGAGGACGAGCAAAAGCTTCATAATTACCACTAGAATAATACATTTTGAATACCTCTCATCTTTTTTACTTATCTCTATTGTAAAAGCCTCCCCACCTAAGAACAATAAACAAAAAAGCTTAAATGATAATTTTTTTATCATTTAAGCATATTTGATAAAAAGCAGAGCTATCTCCCTTTAGTATCATAATGTTGCAGAGCAGCCACAATATTACCATGCACCAAAATTGCCAGACGATTGACCAAGTCTTGAGGGTCTTCTCTCATGTCCTTTTTAATCCAATCCAACATGAGCCCGACTAGGGCATACTTGTAAAAGTCTGCTATAAAGTCCTTATCTTCAGTGCTGACGCGTAAACTAACTGCCTTTTCCTCAACCACATCAATCATGAGCTGATAGGTCAACTGATAGAGATAGGTTTCAATCTGCTCCCGACTCACCGAATGGTAAACATTAAGGATAAAAGGCTTATTTTCCCTGACTGCTTTAAAAATATCCAGCAGCCCTTCCTCCCAGCTATCATAATGCCTATTTTCACCAAGAGCCTTTTGCGCATCTTCCTCACAAGACCACTCTACTAAATCATAAATGTCCTTGAAGTGATAATAAAAAGTCATCCGACTAATCCCACAGTCATCCGTAAGATCCTGAATCGTAATCTTAGGCAGAGGCTTTTGTAGCAACAAGTGCTTCAAAGACGCTTCCAAAGCTTTTTTCGTTATTTGTGCCATAGTTTCCTCTTTCAATACTTTTATTATACCAAAAATTAAATAAAGCACCCACTGAAATAGCAGGGCTGAAAAGTTTGAGAAAGGAAACACTCATTTTGACTGATAGAGGTTCTCCCTACTCACCAAAACATCAATACAGGCAAATACTTCCGCATCAATTCAAATGATGACCTTTGTCACGGTAACAGTCACTAAAACCATGACTTGAAGACATAATAAAATGAACTAACTGATATTGTCAGCTAGTTCAGGAGATTTTGACGATATCTCGGGTCTAACTTAAAAAGGGGGCACAATCTGCGCTTATATTAAACAAGACCATCTTTTTACCCCAACTTCTCCATCTCTTTAATCCTTTCCACTGTTGCGTCGTATTTGGCTTGGTAGTCAACTTGTTTGTCACGTTCTTTTTGGACAACTTCTGGTTTAGCGTTAGCGACGAATTTTTCGTTACCAAGTTTGCGAGTAACCATGTCCAATTCTTTTTGCCATTTAGCAAGTTCTTTGTCAAGACGTGCCAATTCTTCTTCAACGTTAAGAAGGTCAGCAAGTGGCAAGAAGATTTCAGCACCAGTGATAACGCTAGACATTGCCAATTCTGGAGCTTCGATATCAGAAGAAATTTCAAGTTTTTCAGGGTTTGTGAAACGTTTGATATAGTTCACATTGCTGTTGAAGAAGTCTTCCAATTCTTTGTCGCTTGTTTTCACAAGAAGTGTGATTGGTTTGCTTGGTGCAACGTTCACTTCGCTACGTGCGTTACGAACGGCACGGATAAGGTCTTTAAGACTTTCAACACCTTTGTGCGCAGCTTCATTTTCAAATACTGGGTTAACAGTTGGGTATTCAGCTGTTACGATTGAAGCTTCAGAAATTTGTTCAAAGATTTCTTCAGTTACGAATGGCATGATTGGGTGAAGCAAACGAAGGAGTTTATCAAGTGTGTAAAGAAGAACTGAACGAGTGATAACTTTTTCGTCTTCATTGTCGCTGTAAAGAACTTCTTTAGTCAACTCAACGTACCAGTCAGCAAATTCATCCCAGATGAAATTGTAAAGGATGTGACCAGCTACACCAAATTCAAATTTATCAAAGTTTTCAGTGACTTTTCCGATTGTTTCATTCAAGTTATGAAGGATCCAACGGTCAGTAACGTTACCAGCTGTACCAGCAGCAACTTTTTCAACGTTGGCGCTAGCTTGTTCCAGTGTAAGATTTTCATTGTTCATCAAAATGTAACGAGAAATGTTCCAAATTTTGTTAATGAAATTCCAAGCAGCATCCATTTTTTCGTAAGAGAAACGAACGTCTTGGCCTGGTGCAGAACCATTTGACAAGAACCAACGAAGGGCGTCAGCACCGTATTTTTCGATAACGTCCATTGGGTCAATACCGTTACCAAGTGATTTAGACATTTTACGTCCTTGTTCGTCACGGATAAGACCGTGGATAAGCACGTTTTCAAATGGACGGCGTCCTGTGAATTCCAATGATTGGAAAATCATACGTGATACCCAGAAGAAGATGATATCATAACCAGTTACCAATGTTGAAGTTGGGAAGTAACGTTTGAAGTCTTCTGCTTCTGTGTCAGGCCACCCCATTGTTGAGAATGGCCATAGCGCTGAACTGAACCAAGTATCAAGAACGTCTTCGTCTTGAGTCCATCCGTCACCTTCTGGAGCTTCTTCACCGACGTACATTTCACCTTCAGCATTGTACCATGCTGGGATTTGGTGACCCCACCATAATTGACGAGAAATAACCCAATCGTGAACATTTTCCATCCATTGAAGGAAAGTATCGTTGAAACGTGGTGGATAGAATTTCACTTCGTCATCAGTGTCTTGGTTAGCAATGGCATTTTTAGCCAATTGGTCCATTTTAACGAACCATTGTGTTGACAAACGTGGTTCAACTGGCACACCAGTACGTTCTGAGTGACCAACGCTGTGAACCATTTTTTCGATTTCAACAAGCGCACCGATTTCTTCCAATTTTTTAACGACAGCTTTACGTGCTTCAAAACGATCCATACCAGCAAATTCACCAGCAAGTTCGTTCATTGTACCATCGTCGTTCATAACGTTGATTTGTGGCAAATTGTGACGTTGACCAACTAGGAAGTCGTTAGGGTCATGTGCAGGAGTAATTTTAACCACACCAGTACCGAATTCTGGGTCAGCGTGTTCGTCACCAACGATTGGAATAGCTTTGTTAACTATTGGAAGGATAACATTTTTGCCAATCAAATCTTTGTAACGGTCATCATTTGGGTTAACCGCAACGGCAACGTCACCAAACATTGTTTCAGGACGAGTTGTTGCCACTTCAAGGCTACGTGAACCATCTTCCAATATGTAGTTCATGTGGTAGAATGCACCTTCGACATCTTTGTGGATAACTTCGATATCAGAAAGAGCTGTACGAGCTTTTGGATCCCAGTTGATGATAAATTCACCACGGTAAATCCAACCTTTTTTGTAAAGTTGAACAAAGACTTTACGAACTGCTTTTGACAAACCTTCGTCAAGGGTGAAACGTTCACGTGAGTAATCTACAGAGATACCCATTTTACCCCATTGTTGTTTGATTGTTGATGCGTATTCATTTTTCCATTCCCAAACTTTATCAAGAAATTTTTCGCGACCAAGGTCGTAACGTGAAATACCATCTTCAGCAAGACGTGCTTCAACTTTTGCTTGAGTTGCAATACCAGCGTGGTCCATACCTGGCAACCACAAAGTATCGAAACCTTGCATACGTTTTTGACGGATGATAATATCTTGCAAAGTTGTGTCCCAAGCGTGACCAAGGTGAAGTTTACCTGTAACGTTTGGTGGTGGAATAACGATAGAATACGGATGTGCTTTCTTATCGCCAGAAGGCTTGAAAACATCTTCGTCTAACCATTTTTGATAACGACCAGCTTCAACTTCAGCTGGGTTATATTTTGGTGAAAGTTCTTTTGACATAATGTGTCTCCTAAATTTATATTATTCTTTATTAACTATTTTTACAATTCCAATTTCACTAAGATGTACATAAATTGCATCAATATCTGCTAATCCCAGTAAAGGTCTTGTTGTGATGTTAGCTGGATCGTACTTTAAATTGTATTTTGTTCTTTCAACTATACAGTATTTTCTATGTACTAATCCAAAATTTTCAAGTGAAAGTTTTAAATTCATTAAATTACGATGGTGTATATTCAAAAGAAATTTATTATATTCACCATATAAAATTGTAATTGCCTTCATATAAGATTTAACCAACTCAACTGCGTCAATATCATTTCTTGCCTCTATTTCAGCACGCATTTTTTTCCAATTAAAACTAGAATTTAATAAATAATCTTTTTCAATCAAAAGACTAATGATTACTTTTTCGTCATCGACGTAATCTTGTTTCTTATGAAGTGCAGAGATTGGAATTCCAACATGTTGTGAAAAATTTCTAAGATTGTAGCAAAATCGATAAGCAAAACTATTGTCATATTGTTGACTAGTAAGTTTATGAAATTTTTCAAATTCTTGCTTATGTTTTATTTTTATCTGATTTTCAGCAAAATCAATAAATAATTTTCCACTAGAAAGTAGATGCATCATGAAACGATTTACATCAAATTCATCAATTTTCTTCTCTTTCTCCTCCAACTCAGAACTTAATTTCAAAAAATCAAAAACATCCGAAATGAATATTTTATACATCACTTTAAGCTTGTTAAATTCTTGTTGAATATCAGAAATTTGATTAGAAATTTCGATTAACTGTTCCCTATTTGAAAACTCACCGATAATTAAATTATTTTGACCAGAAATCATCTCATATCGGCCTAAATCTTCAATAACGTCGCTATCCTTCAAGTGAGGATATTTTTCATCGATTTCTTTTATTTGCTCTTCTGTTAAAATAGAATTTTCTATAATTTTCTCTCCTCCTGCTCACTTTTTAACAATCCATAACGCAGTAAATCGCAACGTTTTCCTTGTGCGTCTTTGCGGTCGCGGATACATGATTCTAGAGTGAAACCAAGCTTTTCAGCAATACGCTGGCTGGCTTGTTGTAACTATAAAGTATGTTCAAAAAAATCGCCCCTGTCTTTCGACAGGGACGAACTTTTATAAATCCGCGGTACCACCCACATTCGAGTGACTAGCACTCGCAACTTTGTTATTCAGTTACAACCTTCAGCAACCAGCCTCGACATTTGTGCGGATTTCTCAGTGCCACCGCTTTCTGTAACAAATGGTCTTCAAGACACCTCTGAATATTTTTATTTTAACAGATTTGGTCAGCTAACGCAAATGGATTAAGCTTTGAAAGCCACGCCATTTTCTTTAAGTTTGTTAACTGTTGCTGGACCAATTCCTTTAAAGGCCAAAACTTCTTTTTCTGTGTAATTTTGGAAATCAGATACTGATTTAATTCCTTCATTATAAAGTGTTTCAACAAATTTTGGTCGAATGCCTTCTACGGCAGAAATCGCTGAAAATTCTTCCAAACTAAGAGTCGCTTTTGAAACAACGTTAGCAGCAGCTTTAACAGTTGAAGTTGCAGCTGTTTTGATGATACCTGCACGTTTTAATTTCAATAAGTACTCTTTTTTTCGATTCTTTTTCTTTGCCATTTTAGTAATTTCTCTCCCCTAAAAGATTATCTGGTAATTCGTGGAAACCTTTGCCGGCTTTATAATTAGCAAATTTGCCTTGGATATAACGGTAAGCATCAAGTTTGCTTTCGTAACGGATGTAAGCATCAGCAGCACGTTCATCCTTATCTTCTTCCACAATCTTACGGCTGGTTTCCATTGCCATCTCATTAACTGTAATCTGTGAATCAACCCAAGCTTCAAATTCTTTTAAAAATTCTTGTTCGTAAGTCATAAATACCTCTCGTCTGATTTCCTAGGTCATATTATAACACAAACCTTGAAAAAATGAGAGCCTTGTAAAGGATTTGTAACATGATTTCCATGAATCCCCTTCCTTTTTAAGAAATTTTTCTGAAAATAAGTTCAGATAAGGCTAAAAAAGAGTCCCTCAGCTTTTTTCTCACAGAAACTTGTCTTTTGCTACTATATTAAAGTAGAATATTAAAAATATTTCGACACACTTTATAAAGGAGATGCAATATGATTCTATCGCAATTTGATCCAGAAAAAGAGCCATCATCAATCCCAGCGATAGCGTAGCAAAATTATCAGATTTTCCGAAAACAGTTGTGACCTGCTTTGCAAGAACAACCTTTGCTAGAATTTTAGCCGAAGTTCCTCACCGTCAGATCGCTAAAACAAGTGTGGCTAATCTCGAAATTCCAGTTTATGAGCTTGACTTTCATGGAGAAAAAATCGGCTTTTTTAACTCCTACGTCGGGGCAAGTAGCTGCGTTGCTGTCTTAGAAGATATCATTGCCATGGAAGCAGGAAATCTCCTTGTCTTTGGAACTTGTGGCGTCCTTGATAATAGCATTAAAGAAACCTCGATTATTATTCCAAACTCTGCTATTCGCGACGAAGGAACAAGCTATCACTATGCCCCTGCTACTAATGAAATTGCTCTTAATCCAACTTATCGTGAGCGCTTTAAAAACTTTCTTAGTCATCAAAGCATCTCTTATACTGAAGGCAAAGTCTGGTCGACAGATGGTATTTACCGTGAAACACAAAGCAAAATGCTAGCTAGAAAGGCACAAGGTGCTATCGCTGTTGACATGGAATGCTCTGCTATTGCCGCACTAGCTAACTTTAGACAGATTAATCATTTTCAGTTTTTCTATTCCGCCGACAATCTTGACAGCGAAAAATGGGACCCACGTAGCCTTGCAAATGACGCTGACCTTGAAAGAAAAGACCGCATCGCTAGTATCGCCTTACACTTTGCCACCCAAGTCTTCAAATAAGCTCAAAAACTCTCAGCTTTTTTAGCTGAGTTTTTTTAAAAAAATTTTTTGCTTACGCTAAAATCCTGATTTTTAGCCATCTTTGACTTTTTAGTCAAAAATAATTAAGTTTTCGCTCTTGTCAAACACAAAATATAGTGCTACTATTTTATCCGGGCACAAGATATTGTGCTTAAATCATTTATTATGATAAATACAAGGCCTTGATTTTGTCACATATAGATACTCTACTGGGAAAGGAGGGCTTGTTTCACCTATTTCCAAACCATAATAACTCACCAAACATACATTTACTAACCTTACTCTAGACAGATAGCATTGCTATCAAAGATACATTTTACACATTACATTTTTAAACAAATATTACTGAATTAGCATATTGGAGGTGCATTACCATCGTGATTATTCTAGCAGGAATGATAGGAGTCGGAAAAACTACCTACACTTCTCTCTTAGCCAAAGAACTTGGCACAACAGCATTCTTTGAACCTGTTGACAATAACCCAATTTTAGATAAATACTATGAAGACCCTGAAAAATACGGGTTTGCTTTACAAATTTACTTCTTGAACAAACGCTTCAAATCAATCAAAAAAGCTTACGAAGCAGACAACAATGTCTTAGACCGCTCAATCTATGAAGATGCTTTATTTACTTACATTAATACCCTTCAAGGAAGCATCAGCGATCAAGAATATAATATCTACTTGGAATTGCTAGACAACATGATGGAGGAAATTGACGGACTTCCTAAAAAAGCCCCTGATTTGCTAATCTACCTCGAAGGTAGTTTTGACCACATCATGTACAACATCAAAAAACGTGGACGTGATTTTGAACAACCAGATGACGAAAATGGTCTAACAGATTACTACAAACTCCTTCACAAGCACTACACAAAATGGTATGAAGATTACCAATACAGTCCAAAAATGAAAATTAACACCGACAACCTCGATGTTACAAAACCTGAGGACTGGGATAAAGTGTACAAAATGATCCGTCAAGAAATGAAATCAATTGGAATTGGAGATTAACATTTTTTGAAAAAAGAACTTTCACTCAAAGAATCATTTAACAACGCTTGGAATCGTTTTGACTTAAAAGAAAAGATTTTCGTAATCTTTGCCTTCTTAGTCTCTCTCGGATTTACCCTATACGGGATGATTCCGACACTCTTTTCAGGAGACCTTAACATCTTACATGTCCTCTCAATTATCATGTCTATCTTTGGTTTTATTGGGACATGGACACTAGCGATTCAATGGCAGCACACCTTTAAAGCAAATGGTGTTCAAAATGTTGCTGGTATCTTAGTCGCTGGTATTCAAGGTGTTTATGGTGAAATGTTCAAAAGTTGCTATTACCTCTCAACCGAATTTATCGGACACTATAACTGGAAAAAACGCCGCAATGACAATGGTGAATTAGTCGTTGATAAAAAATTCAGTCTAAAAGACGTGCTTATCGCTGTCTTCTTCTGGACATTTGGTTTAGGATTTATTTCTTACTGGATGGGCGGACAAAAAATTGTCCTAGATGCCATCACAAATGGTCTTTCCTTTACTGCCCAACAACGTCAGGTAAAAGGACACCTCGATGGCTACTACATTTGGCTAGTTGTCGATTTGCTTAGCTTTATCCTTTATCTATCTATCGGAAACCCAATCGTTGCCTTTAGTTACCTAGGTATGGTGGCACAAGGTTTCGTAGGCATTATCATCTGGAAGAAGAGCCAAGGCCAAGAAAGTCTTACCCAAGAAACCGTTGCTGAATAAAAATAAAAAACTCTGAGACCGTAGTCTCAGAGTTTTTTGATATCATGAACAAACATGATAAAAAGCCTAACTCATAAAAGTTAAGCTTTTTTTGTAATCTCATGAATAGACTTAACTGGTGCAACGTCTGCTCCATGCTCACCCAGTATTTTTTCCATCCAAATCATGTCATACCAACGGTTGAATTTATAACCCGAATCATGAAATTTTCCAACCAATTGATAACCAAGTGCTCGATGGAATTTCTCGCTTCCATTTGTCAGGTAGGCATCTTCAACATCAGTTGAGGCAATACAAGCGTTAAGATTGAGGATGCCCATTTGAGTTAGATAATCTTCTAACTTTCCATATATTTGACGTCCTACACCCTTACCACGCGCAGCCTTATCCAGATAAACCGTCACTTCTGCTGACCAAGCATAAGCAGCTCTAGGATGGAATTTAGAAGCATAATCATAGCCAAGAATCTTGCCATCTTCTTCTGCCACGAGATAAGGATAAAAAGCCATGATTGAGCGCATACGCCCCGTAAATTCCTCTAAAGTTGGCACATCATATTCAAAAGTAATAGCTGTTTCTTCAACATAATAACGATAAATATCAAGCAGAGATTTTGCATCATCTAAGCTTGCCAAACGAATCGTAATGGCCATTCTTACAAGTCCTCCAAAAATAATCAATAATTAAGTATAATGATAAAGTAGCCCAGTGTCAAAATAAACATAACACCACTTGTCAAATTTAGCTATTAAAAAACATAAGGGAGCCCTTACGTTTCATCATTTCTTATTTCTTGACCAACTTGACAACTGCTTCTGTCCTTGCCGTATGAGGAAACATATCCACCGACTGAATGTAATGAACATCGTAAACTTTACTTAATTTAACCAAATCACGAGCCAGAGTCGCCGTATTACATGACACATAAACCATCTTAGCAGGTTGGTATTTCAAAATAGTATCCAAGAGTTTATCATCAAGACCCGTACGAGGTGGGTCAACAATCAAAGCATCTGCACGATAACCTTCCTTATACCACTTAGGAATAATATCTTCTGCGCGACCAGCTTCGTAATAAGTATTATCAAAGCCCATACGATGTGCATTTTTCTTAGCATCCTCGATTGCTTCAGGAATGATATCCATCCCGCGAACACTCTTAACTTTACCTGCAAAAGCAAAACCAATTGTTCCGACACCACAATAAGCATCGATAACATGGTCATCTTCTGTCACATCAAGTGCAGCCACAGCTTGACTATACAAGACCTGTGTTTGCTCAGGATTCAACTGATAAAAAGCACGCGGCGAAAGACTAAATTGATAATCCAAAACCTCTTCTGAAATATCAGCATCGCCCCAGATAACCTCTGTTTTTCCGCCGTAAATCTCACTTGATTTAGAGCGGTTAAAGTTGACAGCAATTCCCTTAATAGCCTCAAATTCAGCTGTTAATTGCTTAATAAGCGGTGCTAAAAAGACTTCTCGACTAGTAATAAAGATAATCTGAACTTGTCCAGTAGCCTTTGCCTTACGAATCATTACTGTTCGAATGCCAGCCACCTTGCGCTCATCATAAATCGGAACATGATGTTTTTCTAGCAATTCTGCCACACGATTAATAATCGCTTGCGTCAATTCATCTTGAACAAAACAATCCTTGATATCGACCAAGCGGTGACTGCCTTCTTCAAAAAGTCCCGCCTTAACATTTCCTTTAAAAGAACGTGTTTGGAACTGTAATTTAGCACGATAATAATACGGCACATCCATTCCAAGTGTGTGCCTGATTTCATAATTTTCATAACCAGCAGGTTTGAATTTCTTCAAGGATTGACCAATCAAATCATCCTTAAACTCCAACTGCTTATCGTAATGTAGGTGCATAATCTGACAACCACCACATTTTTGATAAATAGGACATTTTGGTTCTACACGAAACTTAGATTTCTTATTGATTGTCAAAAGTCTTGCCTGAGCAAAATTACGCTTAACCGCCGTAATCTGGCAAAAAATATCTTCCCCCTTCAAAGCACCTGGAACAAAGACTAAAGTCTTCTTATAAAATCCAATTCCTTCACCATTAATTCCCATACGCTTAATTTTCAAAGGAATTCTTTGTTTTACTTTCAAATTCATTAGTGACTAAATATAACTCCTGCTTCTTTCAATTTTTCTAAAGTTACCTTACCAAACTGAGGTAAAGCTAAAATTTCTGTTTCTGTCCAAACTTGAAAATCCTGCAAATCATAAATATCATGCGTCAGCAAGATTTCAATTTGGTATTCTGATAAAAAGGCTAATGCTTCAACTTCTGCCTGACCTACCTTGTGCTCTGAAAAATAATCATTCAAATAAGCTTGCACATAATTTCCAGCAGTCATCAGTAAAGGTAAAATACGATAAAGTCCTACATAGACCGTTTCTAAACTATCCGGACAATGAATGCCAGCTGCGCCGACATACATAATATCATCCATCAAAAGCTCGGGTGATTGACAAAAAATAGCAAAATCCTTAACATCAGCATTCAAAACTTCAATCAAATAGAGTGCCATCTTATCATGACCATCTAAAATAGCCCCAACTAACAAAGGGATTTCTAGTAAAATATCATGTCCAATATCAGACTGTTTCTTAAAGAATACCAAAGCCTTATCATATTGTGACGTCAAAATATACAATGCCATTATCTCATGACGACA
This sequence comes from Streptococcus lutetiensis, assembly GCF_900475675.1. NCBI lineage: Bacteria > Bacillati > Bacillota > Bacilli > Lactobacillales > Streptococcaceae > Streptococcus > Streptococcus lutetiensis. The sequence continues at coordinate 424,985 of NZ_LS483403.1, read as the reverse complement.
AGCAAACAAATCCGATAAATCCAGCTCATAAACCGCTTCAAATTGCTCAAGAGCTCTCTGATAAAGTCCGTTTTGCTTATAAACCATGCCAAGATTAACCTTTGAAAAATAATAATCTTTCTCAGATATTTCACCATTCTCATGAAGCTCTTGGTAATAATCTACACGCTTTCTAAGCTCTGTTAAATCCTCAAATAAATTCCAATTTTCAGAGTCTAGCTCATCTTCTTCATCTTCTAAAAAGTCATCATCAAACGGAAACTCTTCAAGCTCATCACCCAAAGCTTTAAGCATACGGTATTCGTCTAAATCAACGATTTTACTAGCTTTCACCATATCACCTCCCTACACTTTAATCACTACTATTTTAACATTTTTGTTATAATGAATGTATGAAAATCACTAAAATCGAAAAGAAAAAAAGGCTATATCTTTTAGAAATTGACGAAAAAGATAAACTTTACGTAACAGAAGACACTATTGTTCACTTTATGTTAAGTAAAAATATGGAAATTGACGAAACAACCTTAAAAGATATCCAAAGATACGCTCAATTTTCATACGGTAAAAACTTGGCGCTTTATCAAATTTCTTTCAAGCAACGTACCTCAGATGAAGTCAAAAAATATTTAGAAAAGCATGAAATTGATAATCAGTACATCCCAGAAATCATTGAAAACCTCAAAAAAGAAAACTGGATTAATGATTCTCAATATGTTGAAACCTATTTGTCACAAAATCTAACATCAGGTGATAAAGGTGGCTACGTATTAAAACAAAAATTACTTCAAAAAGGAGTTGATGCTCAGCTCATTGACCCAAAAATAGCTGAATTAGACTTTTCAGATCTAGCTGAAAAAACAGCTCAAAAACTTTTACGAAAATATCAAAACAAGCTCTCAACAAAAACACTTAAAGAAAAAATTATCCAAAATATGATGAACAAAGGCTTCTCATACACAGAAGCAAAAGATGCCTTTGAAACACTTGACATCGAAAAAGATGAAGAACAAGAATTCGAACTTTTAAATAAAGAACTTGATAAACAATATCGAAAATTTAGTAAAAAATACGAAGGATATGAACTAAATCAACGATTAACGCAAGCTCTCACTCGAAAAGGCTTTTCATATGATGATATTAAGAGCGCTCTTAGAGATTATTTGTGAAATAAATTGCATTTCTAAGTGTCCTTTTTCAGAAAATTATGATAAACTATAACAGATAAGTTTAATTGTAGAAAGTTGGTAAGGCATGAAATTACCTAAGGAAGGCGACTTTATTACAATTCAAAGTTATAAGCATGATGGTAGTTTGCACCGAACATGGCGCGACACTATGGTACTAAAAACAACAGACAATGCTGTTATAGGAGTTAACGACCACACACTAGTAACAGAAAGTGATGGGAGACGTTGGGTTACGCGAGAACCAGCCATTGTTTATTTCCATAAAAAATACTGGTTTAATATCATTGCGATGATAAGAGATAACGGTGTTTCATACTACTGCAATCTTGCTAGTCCATACGTCATGGATGAAGAAGCTCTTAAGTATATCGATTACGACTTGGATGTCAAAGTCTTTGCAGACGGTGAAAAAAGGCTACTCGACGTCGACGAGTACGAAATACACAAAGCAGAAATGGGCTACTCTCCAGACATTGATTTTATTTTAAAAGAGAATGTCAAAATCCTTGTTGATTGGATTAACAATGGAAAAGGACCATTCTCAGAAGCCTATATTAACATTTGGTACAAACGTTATCTTGAACTTAAGAATCGTTAAAGTTGCGAGCACTCCTATTGGAGTGCTTTTACGCTAAAGAAAGGAAGTTTTATATGGCATTTGAAATCAGTAAAGAAAGATACGCCAGTTTTGGCGTAGCAACAAACCTTCCACACGAATTCTTTGATACCTTTTGGGATATCTTAGGTAACTACCTAAAAGGTGTTGTTCCAATAAAGTCAATCATCAGCTTTCGCTTAACTGAGAAAAAAGCAGCACTAACGATTTACTACCAAAATCGAAAGCAGAAAACAGCTATTGCTTTTGATTATAATCACCCGTATGACCCATTCTTTCCAAATATTGTCTATCTGATTGATCAATCAGGAGCCGAAACACTTTTATTACCACATGAATTAGACTAAAAAAGAAGACTTCCGCCTTCTTTTTTAAACCTTTTAAACAAAAATAAATAAAATAGTCCGTACGGGATTCGAACCCGTGTTACCGCCGTGAAAAGGCGGTGTCTTAACCCCTTGACCAACGGACCATATTAATAAATGGGCACAAGTGGACTCGAACCACCGACCTCACGCTTATCAGGCGTGCGCTCTAACCAGCTGAGCTATGCGCCCTAAGCCAATACTATTAACAAAAAGGTTATGCCGGCTACATGACTTGAACACGCGACCCTCTGATTACAAATCAGATGCTCTACCAACTGAGCTAAGCCGGCAACTTCTTATTTAATGCGGGTTAAGGGACTTGAACCCCCACGCCGTTAAGCGCCAGATCCTAAATCTGGTGCGTCTGCCAATTCCGCCAAACCCGCATATTAATATGACCCGTACTGGGCTCGAACCAGTGACCCTCTGATTAAAAGTCAGATGCTCTACCAACTGAGCTAACGAGTCAAACGGTCCCGACGGGAATCGAACCCGCGATCTTCGCCGTGACAGGGCGACGTGATAACCGCTACACCACGGGACCTTTTGGTTTATATACCATTGTTAATGGGAGTTAACGGGATCGAACCGCTGACCCTCTGCTTGTAAGGCAGATGCTCTCCCAGCTGAGCTAAACTCCCTTTTGCTAAGCGACTACCATATCTAACAGGGGGCAACCCCCAACTACATCAGGCGTGCTAGGGCTTAACTTCTGTGTTCGGCATGGGAACAGGTGTATCTCCTAGGCTATCGTCACTTAACTATGATTGATTATCCAATCAAAATTGAATACCTATATATTCTAACAAGAAACCTACGCGCTGTCAATATTGACTCGTTTCTTTTTTGGATAAGTCCTCGAGCTATTAGTATTAGTCCGCTACATGTGTCACCACACTTACACTTCTAACCTATCTACCTGATCATCTCTCAGGGCTCTTACTGATATAAAATCATGGGAAATCTCATCTTGAGGTGGGCTTCACACTTAGATGCTTTCAGCGTTTATCCCTTCCCTACATAGCTACCCAGCGATGCCTTTGGCAAGACAACTGGTACACCAGCGGTAAGTCCACTCTGGTCCTCTCGTACTAGGAGCAGATCCTCTCAAATTTCCTACGCCCGCGACGGATAGGGACCGAACTGTCTCACGACGTTCTGAACCCAGCTCGCGTGCCGCTTTAATGGGCGAACAGCCCAACCCTTGGGACCGACTACAGCCCCAGGATGCGACGAGCCGACATCGAGGTGCCAAACCTCCCCGTCGATGTGAACTCTTGGGGGAGATAAGCCTGTTATCCCCAGGGTAGCTTTTATCCGTTGAGCGATGGCCCTTCCATGCGGAACCACCGGATCACTAAGCCCGACTTTCGTCCCTGCTCGAGTTGTAGCTCTCGCAGTCAAGCTCCCTTATACCTTTACACTCTGCGAATGATTTCCAACCATTCTGAGGGAACCTTTGGGCGCCTCCGTTACCTTTTAGGAGGCGACCGCCCCAGTCAAACTGCCCGTCAGACACTGTCTCCGATAGGGATAGCCTATCTAGGTTAGAGTAGCCATAACACAAGGGTAGTATCCCAACAACGCCTCCACCGAAACTAGCGTCCCGATTTCATAGGCTCCTACCTATCCTGTACATGTGGTACAGATACTCAATATCAAACTGCAGTAAAGCTCCATGGGGTCTTTCCGTCCTGTCGCGGGTAACCTGCATCTTCACAGGTACTAAAATTTCACCGAGTCTCTCGTTGAGACAGTGCCCAAATCATTACGCCTTTCGTGCGGGTCGGAACTTACCCGACAAGGAATTTCGCTACCTTAGGACCGTTATAGTTACGGCCGCCGTTTACTGGGGCTTCAATTCACACCTTCGCTAATGCTAAGCGCTCCTCTTAACCTTCCAGCACCGGGCAGGCGTCACCCCCTATACATCATCTTACGATTTAGCAGAGAGCTGTGTTTTTGATAAACAGTTGCTTGGGCCTATTCACTGCGGCTGACTTAAAGCCAGCGCCCCTTCTCCCGAAGTTACGGGGCCATTTTGCCGAGTTCCTTAACGAGAGTTCTCTCGCTCACCTGAGGCTACTCGCCTCGACTACCTGTGTCGGTTTGCGGTACGGGTAGAGTATAATTAACGCTAGAAGCTTTTCTTGGCAGTGTGACATCACTAACTTCGCTACTTAACTTCGCTCCCCATCACAGCTCAATGTTAGAGATATAAGCATTTGACTCATATCACACCTCACTGCTTAGACGTGCACTTCCAATCGCACGCTTTAGTTAGCCTACTGCGTCCCTCCATCACTATATACTCTAGTACAGGAATATCAACCTGTTGTCCATCGGATACACCTTTCGGTCTCTCCTTAGGTCCCGACTAACCCAGGGAGGACGAGCCTTCCCCTGGAAACCTTAGTCATACGGTGGACAGGATTCTCACCTGTCTTTCGCTACTCATACCGGCATTCTCACTTCTATGCGTTCCAGCGCTCCTCACGGTACACCTTCTTCACACATAGAACGCTCTCCTACCATACCTAAAAGGTATCCACAGCTTCGGTAATATGTTTTAGCCCCGGTACATTTTCGGCGCAGGGTCACTCGACTAGTGAGCTATTACGCACTCTTTGAATGAATAGCTGCTTCTAAGCTAACATCCTAGTTGTCTGTGCAACCCCACATCCTTTTCCACTTAACATATATTTTGGGACCTTAGCTGGTGGTCTGGGCTGTTTCCCTTTCGACTACGGATCTTAGCACTCGCAGTCTGACTGCCGATTATATCTCATTGGCATTCGGAGTTTATCTGATATTGGTAATCCGGGATGGACCCCTCAATCAAACAGTGCTCTACCTCCAAGAGACTTAACATCGACGCTAGCCCTAAAGCTATTTCGGAGAGAACCAGCTATCTCCAAGTTCGTTTGGAATTTCTCCGCTACCCACAAGTCATCCAAGCACTTTTCAACGTGCCCTGGTTCGGGCCTCCAGTGAGTTTTACCTCACCTTCACCCTGCTCATGGGTAGGTCACATGGTTTCGGGTCTACGACATGATACTAATGCGCCCTATTAAGACTCGGTTTCCCTACGGCTCCGTCTCTTCAACTTAACCTCGCATCATATCGTAACTCGCCGGTTCATTCTACAAAAGGCACGCTCTCACCCATTAACGGGCTCGAACTTGTTGTAGGCACACGGTTTCAGGTTCTATTTCACTCCCCTCCCGGGGTGCTTTTCACCTTTCCCTCACGGTACTGGTTCACTATCGGTCACTAGAGAGTATTTAGGGTTAGGAGATGGTCCTCCCAGATTCCGACGAGATTTCTCGTGTCTCGCCGTACTCAGGATACTGCTAGGGTTAAAGACTATTTCGAATACGAGGCTGTTACTCTCTTTGGCTTACCTTCCCAGGTAATTCTTCTATAATCTTGTCGTCCCACGTCGCAGTCCTACAACCCCGATGTGTAAACACATCGGTTTGCCCTCTTGCCATTTCGCTCGCCGCTACTAAGGCAATCGCGTTTGCTTTCTCTTCCTGCAGCTACTTAGATGTTTCAGTTCACTGCGTCTTCCTCTTCATTACCTTAACAGTAATGAGTGACATGCATTACATGCCGGGTTCCCCCATTCGGACATCTCTGGATCAATGTTTACTTACAACTCCCCAAAGCATTTCGTCGTTAGTCACGTCCTTCATCGGCTTCTAGTGCCAAGGCATCCACCGTGCGCCCTTATTAACTTAACCTTATTTTGGTCTGTTGACCTTAAACTCATTAAATCACAGCGTTTCGGTTTATTTCTTGTTACTATCTACAATTCAATTTCTTGAATCGTGGAATTTGATATAGATATTCAATTTTCAATGGACAATCTTTTGAATCTTTCGATTCAATGGAGCCTAGCGGGATCGAACCGCTGACCTCCTGCGTGCAAAGCAGGCGCTCTCCCAGCTGAGCTAAGGCCCCACAAGACCTCTCAAAACTAAACAATACCCAAACGTGCTTCCGTTTATCCTTAGAAAGGAGGTGATCCAGCCGCACCTTCCGATACGGCTACCTTGTTACGACTTCACCCCAATCATCTATCCCACCTTAGGCGGCTGGCTCCTAAAAGGTTACCTCACCGACTTCGGGTGTTACAAACTCTCGTGGTGTGACGGGCGGTGTGTACAAGGCCCGGGAACGTATTCACCGCGGCGTGCTGATCCGCGATTACTAGCGATTCCGACTTCATGTAGGCGAGTTGCAGCCTACAATCCGAACTGAGATTGGCTTTAAGAGATTTGCTTGCCGTCACCGACTCGCGACTCGTTGTACCAACCATTGTAGCACGTGTGTAGCCCAGGTCATAAGGGGCATGATGATTTGACGTCATCCCCACCTTCCTCCGGTTTATTACCGGCAGTCTCGCTAGAGTGCCCAACTTAATGATGGCAACTAACAATAGGGGTTGCGCTCGTTGCGGGACTTAACCCAACATCTCACGACACGAGCTGACGACAACCATGCACCACCTGTCACCGATGTTCCGAAGAAACTTCCTATCTCTAGGAATAGCATCGGGATGTCAAGACCTGGTAAGGTTCTTCGCGTTGCTTCGAATTAAACCACATGCTCCACCGCTTGTGCGGGCCCCCGTCAATTCCTTTGAGTTTCAACCTTGCGGTCGTACTCCCCAGGCGGAGTGCTTAATGCGTTAGCTGCGGCACTAAGCCCCGGAAAGGGCCTAACACCTAGCACTCATCGTTTACGGCGTGGACTACCAGGGTATCTAATCCTGTTTGCTCCCCACGCTTTCGAGCCTCAGCGTCAGTTACAGACCAGAGAGCCGCTTTCGCCACCGGTGTTCCTCCATATATCTACGCATTTCACCGCTACACATGGAATTCCACTCTCCCCTTCTGCACTCAAGTCTAACAGTTTCCAAAGCGAACAATGGTTAAGCCACTGCCTTTAACTTCAGACTTATTAAACCGCCTGCGCTCGCTTTACGCCCAATAAATCCGGACAACGCTCGGGACCTACGTATTACCGCGGCTGCTGGCACGTAGTTAGCCGTCCCTTTCTGGTAAGTTACCGTCACTGTGTGAACTTTCCACTCTCACACACGTTCTTCTCTTACAACAGAGCTTTACGATCCGAAAACCTTCTTCACTCACGCGGCGTTGCTCGGTCAGGGTTGCCCCCATTGCCGAAGATTCCCTACTGCTGCCTCCCGTAGGAGTCTGGGCCGTGTCTCAGTCCCAGTGTGGCCGATCACCCTCTCAGGTCGGCTATGTATCGTCGCCTTGGTGAGCCGTTACCTCACCAACTAGCTAATACAACGCAGGTCCATCTACTAGTGAAGCAATTGCTCCTTTCAAGCATCTAACATGGGTTAAATGCTGTTATGCGGTATTAGCTATCGTTTCCAATAGTTATCCCCCGCTAGTAGGCAGGTTACCTACGCGTTACTCACCCGTTCGCAACTCTTCCAACTTTAGCAAGCTAAAGTCTTCAGCGTTCTACTTGCATGTATTAGGCACGCCGCCAGCGTTCGTCCTGAGCCAGGATCAAACTCTCATTTAATCTTGTTCTCATTCTGTCACTGACAGATTTATCGTTTTTTTGACAGGTTACTTCCGTAACCCGCACGTTTGGTTCGTATTGTTCAGTTTTCAAAGGTCTTTGTCTTACTCGAGACAACTTCTATATTCTATCAAATTTGAAGCGCGTTGTCAACATCTTTTTTCAAGAAAGTTTCAAACTCTTTTCAAACTTGTTTCTGTCGCCCTCTCGAACAACAGCTATATTAGTTTATCATTTCTTCAACGCTTTGTCAAGAAGTTTTTTAAGTTTTTGTTATTAACTTAAGTCTCTTGAAAGGCTCACTCTCAAGCAGCAACTGCAATAGTTTATCATCTATCCTGATTCCTGTCAATAGGTAAATTAAAAAAATCCGCTAAATTTTTTAGCGGATTTTTCTACGGATTATTTGGCTTCGATTAAACCAAGTTCACCATCTTCACGACGATAAAGAATGTTTGTGACACCATCTTCAGCATCAGTGTAGATAAAGAAATCATGTCCTAAAAGGTCCATTTGAAGAAGCGCTTCGTCAAGATCCATCGGTTTCAAGCTAACGTGTTTTGTACGAACGACGTTTACTGCTGGTCCTTCTTCTACGGGTTCAGCTTCAAACTCACTTGTGAAAATTTGGCTAGCTGGAAGTTTTTCACGATGTTTTTTAGCAATTTTAGTCTTATTTTTACGAATTTGACGTTCAATCTTATCAGTTACCAAATCGATTGATCCATACATATCTTGTGAAACGTCTTCAGCTCTAAGAGTGATTGAATCAACCAAAATTGTTACTTCAACTTTTGCAGTTTTTTCACGGTAAACTTTTAGATTAACACGAGCATCTAATTCTTGTTCAGCATTGAAGTATTTCTCAATTTTTCCGAGTTTAGATTCGACATAGTTACGTATAGCATCTGTTACTTCGATGTTTTCTCCACGAACACTATATTTAATCATAAAAACACCTCTTTCTCGCTATAAAGCGCTTTCTTTACTCTTTTATTATACTGCTTTCATGAAAATTTGCAAGCATTTACCGTGCAATTGTTAAACTTTTTACAATCTTTGCTCCTTTTTCATAAAATAAGTGATAAATTCCTTTTAAAGTTGCTCCCGTTGTGTAAATATCATCAAGAATTAATACTTTATCTGGTATCTGGCTGTCTGATTTAATCCTAAACGGGCAATCACTCGTCAATCTTTCTTTTCTACTTTTTTCAGATTGCTTTTTAATATCCTTCTTCTCTAAAATATCATGATAGGGAATTTTGGCAGCATTTAGAATGGCTGTAATTTGGTTAAATTGTCTTTCTTTCATCCTTTCTTTACTTAAGGGTACTGGAATAATAGTATAGCCTTTGTAATTCTTCAAGACTTGTTTGACTTCTTTTGCAAAAACATTACTTAACATAGCATCTCCTTGAAATTTGTATTTAGAAAAATACTCTTTCATGGCTTCATTATAAGTATAAAGTGCTCGATGAGAAACCTTGTGATTTTCTTTTGCCCACTTTTTACAATCTTCACATTGCTCTTTGTAGTCTTTTCGATAACAAGTAGGACAATGCACATCACCAATCTTTTCAAAGATATTATGGCACTCTGGACAAACCAAATAATTATTTTTACGTATTGAAATAATTCCTAAAAATATTTCTTTCTCAGAAAAGTCTTGTCCACAAAGGAGGCATTTCATTAGAATCCTCCTTTTTTATTCATCTCTTTTATTTCTGAAATAGCTTTTTTCATTGCTTTTGTCACTCCATCATGTAAAAATAGCAATTCTCCTGTTGGTCTTTCAGCTGCTCGTCCAACTCGTCCTGATATCTGTACAAGCGCACTTTTGCTGTACAATTTATGATTTGCAAGTAGAACAAAAACATCAACACAAGGAAAAGTGACTCCGCGTTCTAAGATGGTTGTTGTCACCAATATTGTTAATTTTCCTTGTCTAAATTCTTCTACCAATTCCTGACGATTTTCAGTTTTACTTGATACAAATCCTATTCTTTCATCTGGAAAAGTGGTTTGTAAGATACTTGTAAATTCTCTACCTTGTTCAATATTCGGAAAAAAGATAAGAAGCGGAAATTGACTTTGCCTTTGCTTTTTTAAAAGAGAGATTAGTTTAGGAGGAAGTTTTTTCTTTTTCATTGAGATTAGCACTTTACTTAACCAAACTATTTTAGGGACTACCAAAGGATTGGCATGAAAACGTCTTGCCAAATGCAGCTTTGTCAGCTCGCCTTTTTTCACCTTTTTATCAAGTTCATCAGTCGAAGTCGCTGTTAAAAAGAGTTTAACGCCATCATCTTTTAAGGATTGGTTGACCGCGTGATAAAGCATTTTATTATCAACAAAGGGAAAGGCATCAACTTCGTCAATGATTAATAAATCAAAAGCTCGGTAAAATTTTAAAAGCTGATGGGTCGTTATAATTACCAAGGGAGAGCGTTTATACGGCTCAGAATCACCATGTAAAAGCGTAATAGGGCAAGAAAAATCTCTGGATAACCGTTTATAAAGTTCTAAACAAACATCAATCCTTGGGCTTGCTAAGCAGACACTTCCTCCATTATCAATAACTTTGGCTAAAGATTGATAAATCATTTCAGTTTTACCAGCACCAGTCACAGCGTGAATCAATAAATCTTGTTTTTCTAAAATGCCTTTAAGCATGCCTTTAGAAACTTCACCTTGATAAGAAGTCAATTGCCCTTGCCACTTTAACGACTGAGTCTTTGTAAAAGGCTTCTGAGGAAAATAATAAAGGTTAGAATCACTAGTATTTCGTCCAAAAACTAAACACTCTCTACAATAAATGCGACCAGTTTGCAACATTTGATTTGCTGCCATTACACTTCCACAGCGATTGCAAATCATTTGCCCTTTTTCCTTTTTAACCGAAGGAAGGGCTTTTGCTTTCTTTTTCAAGTCATCTGTTAATTGACTTCCTGTAAAAATTCTTCCATAGTAATCATTCAACTCTGTCATACCTATTTATTCGAAAATTTTGCTAAATCCCAAAAAATCTTGTAAAATTTTGGTATGAACTATAAAACAATCAAAAACGATGGCATTTGCGAGGTAGAGATTAAAAAATCACACTTTATTTGCCAATTAAAACGTGTTGAAACTGAAGAAGAAGGACGAGAATTTATTACTCAAATCAAAAAAGAACATTACAAAGCAACTCATTCTTGTTCAGCTATGATTATTGGGGAAAATGCTGAAATAAAGCGTTCTAGCGATGACGGTGAGCCAAGTGGAACAGCTGGTGTACCGATGCTAACTGTTTTGGAAAAGCAAGGTTTGACTAATGTTGTCGCTGTTGTCACACGTTATTTTGGTGGCATTAAACTTGGTGCAGGTGGGCTAATCCGTGCTTATGCTGGCAGTGTTGCTAACGCCCTTGAAGAGATTGGTATTGTAGAAGTTAAGGAACAAGAAGGACTTAAATTAACTCTTTCTTACCCACAATACCAAACATTCTCCAATTTCTTACAAGCTGAAAATCTTCAAGAATTTGACGCAGAATTTCTAGAAAATGTAACAACTCACATCTACCTTGATCCTGAAAATGTCCAAGAGGTCAGTGACCGCCTTGTTGAATTTTATCAGGGTAAGGTTTCTTTTGAAAAATCTGGTTCAAAAATTGTCGAAGTTGCCTTGTGATAAGATTTCCCTATCACCATGATAAGAATTATATATTTTACAAACAGTCAATTTGAGCATATACTTGACCTATAACTTTTAATTCAAGGAGAATCATTTATGGCAAAAATTTATAACTCAATTACTGAATTAATTGGAAACACTCCTATTATCAAACTTAACAACATTGTTCCTGAAGATGCTGCTGATGTTTACGTCAAAATTGAATCATTTAACCCAGGCTCATCTGTTAAAGACCGTATTGCTCTTCGTATGATTGAAGATGCTGAAAAAGCTGGTACAATCAAACCTGGTGATACAATTGTCGAACCGACATCAGGTAATACAGGTATTGGCCTTGCTTGGGTCGGTGCTGCTAAAGGATACAAAATCATTATTGTAATGCCTGAAACAATGAGCCTTGAACGTCGTAAAATTATCCAAGCTTATGGTGCTGAACTTGTTTTGACACCAGGAAGCGAAGGGATGAAAGGGGCTATCGCTAAAGCCAAAGAAGTTGCTGCAGAGAAAAATGGTTGGGTTCCACTTCAATTTGCTAATCCATCTAACCCAGCTGTTCACGAAGCAACAACAGGTGCTGAAATCATTGAAGCCTTCGGTCCAAAAGGCCTTGATGCTTTCGTAGCTGGTGTTGGTACTGGAGGAACTGTTTCTGGTGTTTCTCACGCTCTTAAAAAAGCAAACTCAGACATCAAAGTCTATGCTGTTGAAGCAGATGAATCTGCTGTTCTTTCTGGTGAAAAACCTGGTCCACACAAAATTCAAGGAATTTCAGCTGGTTTTATCCCAGACACTCTCGATACTAAATCTTATGACGCCGTCATTCGCGTCGCATCAGACGATGCTATTATCACAAGCCGTAATCTTGGTGGAAAAGAAGGATTCCTTGCAGGTATCTCTTCTGGTGCAGCCATTTTTGCAGCTATTGAAAAAGCCAAAGAACTTGGTAAAGGTAAAAAAGTCTTAGCCCTTCTTCCTGACAACGGCGAACGTTACCTTTCAACTTCTCTTTACGACTTTGGTGACTAAAAATTATCAAAACTTCAACAAGGCTACAGTCCTGCTCTAACCTTGTTTGCTTATGATTATGATATAAAAAATGCTGAGCACTTCGCCTCAGCATTTTTTTAATCTTTTGTTAGTAATTCTAGGCTTTCTTTTGTCCATTTTGGTAGATTGTCTGCTAATGGTTGAAAACCAATATTTAAATGACTATTTGAAAAACGATGACGTCTATGAAGGTGATGTTTTTCTTCCTCGAGAGTACGCAATGAAAGACTGGCTTTTTGCGTAAATTCATCAAAATCAACCACTTGTACCAAGACTTTCTCACCAACTTTTAGCAGTTGGTAAATATTTTCAATATAGCCTGTTTTAATTTCTGAGATATGAATAAGGCCTGTAGTCCCATTATCCAATGCGACAAAGGCACCATAAGGTTTTATACCTGTTATTGTTCCAGTGATTTTGTCGCCAATTCTCATTAATCTACTACCTCGATTGTTTCAATAACTACATCTTCAACTGGGCGGTCTTGTGCGCCAGTCTCAACGTTTGCAATTTCATCAAGAACTTTGTATGATTCTTCGTCCATGATTTGTCCAAAAACTGTGTGACGACGGTCAAGGTGAGGTGTTCCACCTTTAGCAGCATAAAGTTCTGCGATTGGTTTTGGCCAGCCACCACGTTCTAGTTCTTTTTGAGCGTATGGAATTATGCTATTTTGAACGATAAAGAACTGGCTTCCGTTTGTATTTGGACCAGCATTTGCCATTGAAAGAGCTCCACGAACATTGTAAAGTTCTTCTGAAAATTCATCTTCAAAGCTATCACCATAGATAGATTGTCCACCCATACCAGTACCAGTTGGGTCACCACCTTGAATCATGAATTCAGGAATGATACGGTGGAAGATGATACCGTCATAGTAGCCATCTTTTGACAAAGCAATAAAGTTCGCTACTGTTTTTGGTGCATGATCAGGGAAAAGTTTGATTTTCATGTCACCATGATTTGTTTTAATTGTCGCAACTGGACCTTCAACTGTTGATAAATCAACTTGTGGGAAATTTAATTGTTTTTCTACCAAACCGAGTTTCTCCAAGGCATATAAAATGCCATCTTCTTCTACTGTTTTTGTTACAAAATCTGCTTTTTCTTTGAGTTCAGGCACGGCATTGCCCATAGCAATTTTCAAGCCAACATAATCAAAGATTTCCATATCATTTGGACCATCTCCAAACATCATGGCATTGAGTGGTTTTAAGTTTTGACTTTCTAAAACATGGGCAACCCCTGAAGCTTTAGAAACGCCAACCTTAACAACATCAGATGAGTGTTCGTGCCAAGGTACCAAACGAATTTCATCAGCTAAATCTTCTGGCAATTGTAAGTCAGCATTATTTTCAGCAAATGTCCACATTTGATAAACGTCATTTGTTAAATAAAAATCTGGCTCAACATCACAGATACCATAAATAGGTTTCATCGCATCATCAATCAAGTCACAACGTTTTGACACGGCTGGTTTATCCTTACCAGTAAAGCCGTACTCAATACCTTCTGACTTAGCCCAGTTGACATATTTTTCAACTAAATCACGTGGAAGAGGATCACTAACAATCTCTGCTTCTTTTTTGTCAACAACATATGCTCCATTGATTGTGACAAAATAATCAGGGTTTAAATCACGAATTTCAGGAACAACACCATAGAGAGAGCGTCCTGTCGCAATTCCTGTCATAATGCCTTTTTCTTTCAAACTTTTAAAAACATATTTGATTGATTCTGGCATATAACCTGTGACTTTGACACGTAAGGTATCATCAATATCAAAGAAAACAATTTTTGTCTTCTTAGCCTTGTATTTTGTTTTTACATCCATCTGTATCATTATGGGAAAGGAAATGGTCACTAAAATCTCATTTCCATAAAAGTCCTTAGACTTTTTGCCCCGTTTTCCTTTCTAACTTTGAAATCAAAGAAAAGCTATGTTTTTATTATAACATTAATCCTCATCTTGCGGTACTAAATGATGCTTAAAGGCATAGACAACCGCTTGTGTACGGTCATCCACTTCTAGCTTAGCCAAGATATTTGAAACGTGTGTTTTAACGGTTTTTAACGAAATAAACAGTTCATCAGCAATAGTCTGATTATCATAACCTTTGGCTAAAAGTCTTAAAATATCTCGCTCACGCGCTGTCAAATCCTCATGCAATTCAGGTCTTTGATCGTGTGCTTTGATTTTCTTATCGACTTCTGTTTCGATTGCTAGTTCACCACGTGCTACTTTCTGAATAGCGTTAAGAATTTCAGCGGCACTAGATGTTTTTAACATATAACCTTTAGCACCTGCTTCAATAACTGGATAGATTTTTTCATTATCAAGATAAGATGTCAGAACAAGGATTTTAGCTTCTTTCCACTCTTTTAAGAGTTTTAAGGTCGCTTCAACACCACTCATTTCAGGCATCACCAAATCCATCACTACGACATCTGGTTTTAAGTCTAAAGCAAGTTTAATTCCGTCAATTCCATTTCCTGCTTCGCCAATAACTTCAACATCTGGTTGCAAGTTAAAAAAACTTTTCAAACCAAGACGCACCATTTCATGATCATCAACTAGGATAACTCTAATTTTCTGGGCCATCTTCTTTCTCCTTGTTTTCTCCCTTAACCAAAGGCAAGCGAATATCCATTGATACTCCTTTTCCTTTTTGGCTCAATAATGTCATTGTCCCTGCCATGTCATCAACACGTTCTTCAATGTTATTCAAGCCATAACTTAAATCATGGCGTTCATCTATATCAAAACCGACACCATTATCAACCATTTTTAATTGCAATTCTGTCTCTGTCTGATTAAGGTAAACTTCTAAACGCGTTGCCCTGGCATGTTTAAGTGTATTGCTGATAAATTCTTGAGCAATTCGAAAAACATTATCCTCAATCTTTTTAGGCAGTTTTCCGATATTTTTCTTATAAACAACTTCTATACTACTCTTATCTGTTAATTCTTTCAAGAGGATGTCAAAACCTTCTGAAAGGGTTTTATTTTCCAGTTCTGTAGGTCTTAAATGTAGCAATAAAATACGCAAATCTTTTTGAGCATTTTGCAACATACTTTCAACAGCTGTTAGCTGAAACTCCAACTGCTCTCTTTCAATTTGATCAAGATTAGCAGATACTCCTGAAAGAATCATCGAAGAAGCAAACAGTTCTTGACTAACCGTGTCATGAAGGTCACGAGCAATACGTTTACGTTCTTGCTCCACAATTTCTTGTCCATTTTGAATACGACTATTCTCAGTATTTTGAAGACTATTTGTTAAGTGTGTCATCTTTTTAGACAAACGTGCTAAATTGGCATTAATCTCTGTATCTTCATCTAAGCAAACCTCTTGATTATTCAAAATACGACGGAGATTTTGGTTAATACTTCGTTTGCTATTATCATCCAAAATAACCCAAAGTAGTAATAACAAAATAGTAACAGCTAAGATAAGGAAGATAATTGAAAAAACAAAACGTTCCCCCATCCAGAAATCTGTTATCAAACTTTTCAAATGCAACTCTAAACTATCTAGGACAACAACAACGATAGAAATGATGATAATACTTGCATAAAGAATCAAAAGTAAAAAATGATGTTTTTTCATTTACGCACCACCTCAACATCTCCTGCTAAAACATTGACAATCACTTTAACTGCTTTCAAACATTCTTCATCTTTAGGATGCCATAATTTCAAAGATTCATTACGCAAATCATATTCTTCAAAATCAAAATAACGGACACTTCCATAAATTGCACTAACATTCAATTTAACCGAAACATCAATAGGAACTAAAATCTTCGTTGGACCGAAAACTTTACGAATAATCACAACATTATCCTTACCCGTTACGATGACATTGCTTAAATCAATAGTGTCACTTCCAGTTAAACGAACCATGTTGATGTCATCAAAGGCATAAAAATCACTATCATGCATATCCGCCCCAATCCATTGATTACGAATTGGTTTTGCTTTCAAGTCTTCCTCACAAAAACGAACCAAAGCAAAGCGATTTTTTTTCTTGACTTGTGAGAAGCGGTTAATAACCACATAAACAACACCAAGTACAACTGCCATGATAATGTAAGGATTTAACATTAAAATCAAAAATAAAAGAACCAATCCTACTGTTAACAATAAATTATTGCGCTTGTCTTGATTATAAAAACGTAATGCCAAAAGAATTAAAACTAAAATTAAGATAAAACTCGATAAATTGTTGGCCATAATTGTCATTAAACCCATGACTAATAAAATAGTTTCGACAATGACAAAAAATTGAACTTTCCTCATATCATACCCTTTCTTTTTCTGTATTTTACCAAAAAGAAGCGGAAATTGCTCGATTTTGACTAAAAAAGAACACCCATTTAGGTGTTCTTATAATATCTTATTATTCAACTGATGATGAGTCGGTTTGTGAACTTTCTTCAGTGCTGCTACTGCTACTACTGCTGCTACTGCTGCTACTGCTGCTACTTAAAGAACTTGACTCACTAGTTTCACTTGTCTCATATGACTCAGAAACAGATTGAGATGGTGCAACTTCTGAAGACTGAGCTTCACTTCTAGCTGAGAAGTAAAGGTTAACCTCTCCTTCAATAGATGCGCCAAAGTAAGGATCTTGTGCCACAACAACTGCAGAGGCAGATGGTGTTTTAACTTGAGAATATCCAGTTGATGAAGTAGCATCTGCTTGGAATACTATAATATGCGAACTTGATAAGCCAAGTGCAGTCAATTCAGCAATTGCATCTTGATAAGTATAACCAATAAGGTTTGGCATAACGATTGCTGCAACCTTGAAAGTAATCTTATCTTCACTAGCAACTTTTGTACCTTTTTCAGGTGTTTGACTAATGATAGTACCACCATCATAGTTAGTGCCTGTTATCCATTCAACATCAATCTTATCACTTGAAATACCGTGTTTATCTTTGAGTTCTTTGATAACTTCTTGATAGTTTTGACCAGTATAATCTTTCATCTTAAAGCCTGATGTTCCTTTTGACACATAAATGTCAACTTTGGCACCTTCTTTCTTAGATGTGCCAGCTTTCGGATTAGTCTCAATAACCTGACCACTTGGAACAGTATCACTATAAATTCCCTTGGTCCTTCCAACTTTAAGTCCTGCTGATGTAAGACTTGTCTTAGCAGCTTGTAAACTTGTTCCAGCTACATCTGGAACGTTGACTGAAGCTGGTGTGCTTAGCGTCAAGTAAGTAAAGATAGCAATTGCAACTACTACGACCGCAAAGAAAATTTTCACTAAAGTACCAAACATACGATGTGATTTTTTCTTCTTCGTTTTCGCTTTTGCAATTTTATTATCCGCAGCTTCACGATTAACTTTAGCTGCTTTTTGTTTTGTCAACAAT
Source organism: Streptococcus lutetiensis (assembly GCF_900475675.1). Taxonomy (NCBI): domain Bacteria; kingdom Bacillati; phylum Bacillota; class Bacilli; order Lactobacillales; family Streptococcaceae; genus Streptococcus; species Streptococcus lutetiensis. The sequence goes on along the minus strand of NZ_LS483403.1, from coordinate 407,133 downwards.
TGTTCTGTTGTTGAGGGAACAGGTGTTGAAGTTGTTACTTTTGGAAGTGTCTTCGTATTTTCTGTATCTTCAAAGACAAGTTTGCGTTCGCGGCTACGGTTATATGAGAGAGCAGTCATTAAATCACGACTCATTTCAAAAGTTGAGGCGTAGCGATCACTCAAACGTTTTGCAGTTGCTTTAATGACAACATTTTCCAAAGCTTGTGGAACATTTTTATTTTCATCAATGATTGATGGAAGTGGTTTTTGGAAATGTTGAAGAGCAATCGTAACAGCTGAATCACCATCATATGGAATGTGACCAGTCAACATTTCAAACAACATAATCCCCATAGCGTAGATATCACTTTGAACAGTGGCTTTTGAACCACGCGCTTGTTCAGGTGATAAATAGTGTACACTACCAAGCATTGAGTTTGTTTGTGTTAAACTTGTTTCTGCAAAAGCTACAGCGATACCAAAGTCGGTAACTTTAACCGTTCCGTCTTTGGTTAACAAGATATTTTGTGGTTTCAAATCACGGTGAACAATTCCTTGTTGATGAGCCAAAGTCATCGCAGACAAGACTTCTTCCATGATTCTAACAACTTCATTATTAGAAAGAGGGGCGTGGTCTTGAATATATTTTTTCAAGTCCGAGCCATCAACATATTCCATTACTAAGAATTGCTGTCCGTCTTCTTCTCCAATATCACGAATCGAAACGATATTTGGATGGTTTAGCTCTGCCATGGCACGTGCTTCACGTTGGAAACGAGCAACGGCAATTTGATCTGTTTGATAATTAGTTCGAAGGACTTTGATAGCCACTTCTTCATTATCAAGAATTAGATCTTTGGCAAGATAAACATCTGCCATTCCACCCCGTCCGATAGACTTGAGGATCCGATAACGACCAGCAAATAATTTGCCAATCTGAATCATTAAGCTTCCTCACTTTCGGCGTGGATAAGAGCAATGGTGATATTATCAAGACCTCCACGTTCGTTAGCTAGAGTAACTAATTCATTATTTTTATCGTCAAGATTTTTATCTTGGCTCAAAATGCTAACAATTTCGTCATTGGTAATCATGTTTGTTAAACCATCACTGTTAATAATAAGATAATCGTCTTCTTCAAGAACTTGAACCCCTAAATCAGGTTCAACTGGATTAGCTTGTCCAATAGATTGCGTGATAATATTTTTTTGTGGGTGATTAGCAGCTTCTTCTTCTGTCAATTGACCAGCTTTCACTAATTCATTAACAAGAGAATGATCGCTTGTTAACAATTCGTATTCACCATTATGAAGCAAGCCGATGCGTGAATCACCAACGTGAGCAAAGATAACATTGTTATCAACAATCGCTAAAGCTTCAACGGTTGTTCCCATACCTTTATACTCATCGGTTTGACCCAGTTCATAAATTCTTTGATTTTCTGCTTCAAGCGCAGTAATCAGCCAATCACGAATTTGGCTTAATTCTGTAAATTCGGTACTAATCCATTCACGTCCAAGATCAGTAACGGTCATTTCACTAGCAATATTACCAGCACGATGACCTCCCATACCATCTGCTAGGATGACTAAAGTGATACCTTTTTTGTTATCAAATTTATTAATAAAATCCTGATTATTTGAACGTCTTTGTCCGATATCAGTTACAAGTGAAATTTTCATAGTTTTCCTTCTGACTGTGTCAGTTTCCTCCTTGAGATTACAAGATACGTTTAACTTGTCCAATAAAGAACCCGTCTGTCTGATATTGTTCAGGGGTAATCGCAATACAACAATCTCTTACAATATCTTCTTGCGTATGACTCAGTTTTACCTGTTCGAAATTTGGATGAGTTTCTAAAAATTTATTAATAACTTGGAAGTTTTCCTCATCAAAAATCGTACAAGTGCTATAAGTTATTATACCACCTTTGCGCAATGTTTGACAAACGCTATCAAGAATTTGCAATTGAATTTCCTGTAAAGCATTGAAATCTTGATTTTCTTTATTGTACTTAATGTCAGGTTTACGGCGGATAAGACCAATTCCTGAACATGGTGCATCAACTAATATTTTATCAAAAGTGTCTGGTGCAAAATGTTCGTGAACTGTTGTGGCATCCATTTTTTGTGTAGAGATTTTATCAGCCACATGCAGACGTTTAGCATTATCCATTACCAAATCAAGCTTGTGGTCGTATAAATCTAATGCTGTAATATGCCCGCTTGTCAGGTAAGAAGCCATGTGAGTTGTTTTTCCACCTGGAGCTGAACAAGCATCTAAGATATTTTCATCGCCCTGAATATTAAGAGTTGGGGCCACCAATTGACTAGATTCATCTTGAATCGTGATATCACCTTTGGCAAAATAGTCTGTTCCAGCAAAGTGACCTGACGTTTTAACCAAACCTACTGGCGATAAAGTAGAGGGTTCTGCGCCTGTTGCAGCTTTAATCTCAGCCAATTTTTCAGGATCTGTCACTCGAATACTTGCCTTATTTCGAATAAACAGACTTTGCATAATAGCTTTTGCACGGTCCTCACCGAATTGGTCAATTAACTTTTTAACCAACCAGACTGGTAAAGAATAAAGAACTGAGTAACATTTGTTTTTACGTTTAATGCTTTCAGGATTTGGGAGCTCATCTTTAGTCAAACGTCGCAAAACCGCATTGACAAATTTTTCAGCACCTTTTTTATTGCCACGATTTTTAGCAATATTAACCGCGTCATTTACTACAGCATGAGCTGGCATCTTGTCAAGATACAATAATTGATAAAGGCTCAGCATCAAAAGATAATAAACCCAAGGATCCAATTTGTCACGGTCTTCGATATAGTGAGCTAAGTACCATTCTAGGGTAATCTTTCGTGCTACTGTACCATAGACGATTTCTGTCACCAAAGACTTATCTTTTTGTGACAACTGAGTCTGTTTAAGTTCCTGATTGAGAGTAATATTTGAATACGCTCCTTCTTCAAAGACATTTTCAAGAACGACTAGCGCTAAGCCGCGTGCTTGTTTCTTCCAATCATTCGCCAATAAGTTCACCTACTTCAAGTTTACGTCCAACACCATTTAAGAAATCCACAACGCTCATGCGTGGTTTCCCTGCTAGTTGAACTGTTTTAAGAGAAATCGCACCGTCTCCAGTTGCCACAACCAAAGTTTCCTTGCCTTTTTCAATGATTTGACCTGGTTGTCCTTGACCTTCTGCCAAGCTTGCTTCATAGATTTTGAATCGTTTGCCATCAAGAAGGGTATGTGCAACAGGCCATGGATACAAACCACGGATGTGATTAAAGACTTCACGCGCTGATTTATTCCAATCGATACGTTCTTCTTCTGGTGTGATATTTGGTGAGAAAGTCGCTTTGCTTTCATCTTGTGGTTCTGGTTTGATGTTTCCAGCAATGTAATCTGGTAATGTTTTCAAAAGCAGATCACATCCTATAACAGCCAGTTTTTCAAACATTGTACCAACATTGTCTTCGTCAGTAATTGGCGTTGATGCTTTAGCAATCATGTCACCAGCATCCATTTTCTTAACCATTTCCATGATTGTCACACCTGCTTCTTTATCACCGTTGATGATGGCGTAGTGAATTGGTGCACCACCACGGTATTTAGGAAGAAGTGAGGCATGCACATTAACTGCGAAATCAACAGAATCAAGCAATTTTGTTGGCAAGAATTGACCAAAAGCGGCTGTTACGATACCATCTGCACCCAAAGTCATAAGCTCAGCCATTTCGTCTGAACCAGACATTTTTTCAGGTTGATAAACTGGTAAATTGTGTGCCAAAGCAACTTCTTTAACAGGTGTCATTTTAATTTCTTTTTTACGACCAACCGCGCGGTCTGGTTGTGTCACAACCGCTAAAACATCATAGTTGGCATCATCTAATAAACCTTCTAGAACAGTCGCTGCAAAATCAGGTGTTCCCATAAAAATTAATTTTGTCATTTTTCTTCCTTTCAAAGGATCTTAGTACTTAAATTTTTCTTTATTATAGCATAGTGAGAGCCTACATAAAATTTTGTGGCTCATGGTCTATTACCAGTCGCAAGTACTTATTTTCAGGTAATTGAGTCATGTCTAAAATCTGATTCAAGACACTTTCTAAATGGTCCTCGAAGCGATATTTAACAATAATTTGATAATGATAAAGATTATGCGTTCTGGCAATCGGCTTAGGTGTTGGACCGAGAATTTTAATTTTGTCAGATAACTGCTGACGCAAAATTTGAAGCAATTCAAAGGACTTCCGCACAACGGTCTGCTCCTCCTTATGTGACAAGGTTAAGCCAACCGTAAAATAATATGGTGGATAAGATAATTGCTTACGAATCCCCATCTCATAAGAATAAAAAGCTTCATAATCTTGCTTTTGAGCTAACTTGATGGCATAATGCTGTGGATTGTAGGTTTGAATTAAGACCTCACCTTCTTTTTCTGCACGACCTGCACGACCTGCAACCTGAGTCAACAATTGAAATGTTCGCTCAGACGATCTAAAATCTGGCAAATTTAGTGATGTATCAGCATTTAAAACCCCTACTAAGGTAACATTTGGAAAATCAAGTCCCTTAGCAATCATCTGTGTTCCTAACAAAATATCAGCTTCATGATTTCCAAATTTATCAAGAATTCGCTGATGCGCTCCTTTTTGTCGTGTGGTATCGACATCCATTCGCAAGATACGAGCTTGTGGGAAAACTTCCGACAATTCATCATAAGCTTTCTGAGTCCCAGTCCCGTAATAACGGATGCTGCGACTATGACAATTTGGGCAAGTATGTGGAATAGCTTTTTCAAAACCACAGTAATGACAATTCATGGTCTTGGTATCCATATGAAGGGTCAAGGAAATGTCACAATTTGGGCACTCATCCACATAGCCACAATCACGGCACATGACAAAACTTGAATAGCCGCGACGATTTAACATAAGGACAACTTGCTCACGTTTTTCTAAACGATCTGCAATTTTTTCCAGTAGATAAGGGGTATAGTTGCTGACTTCCTGCTGACCAACGTAATCACGGAAATCAACAATATCAACTTTTGGAATCTTAGCCAAAGGATTGGCACGGTGAGTCAATTGTAAGAACTGATAAACATTACGACTAGCACGAGCACGGCTCTCAATGCTTGGCGTTGCAGACCCCATTAACAAAACGGCCTTATGATATTTTGCACGAAGCAAAGCCACATCACGCGCATGGTAACGCGGATTCGATTCTTGCTTGTAAGTTGCCTCATGCTCTTCGTCGATGATAATTGCGCCAATATTTTCCATTGGAACAAAAATAGCAGATCTAGCACCTACGACAACGCGAGCTTGACTAGATTTTATCTTTCGCCACTCATCAAATTTTTCACCATCAGACAAAGCCGAGTGCATAATTGCCACTTGCTTACCAAAACGTGAAATAAAGCGGTTAGTCATCTGAGGCGTCAAAGAAATCTCAGGCACCAAAACAATCGCTGTTTTACCAAGTTTTAAGACTTTATCAATAATGTGCAAATACACTTCAGTCTTACCTGAGCCAGTCACTCCTTCTAACAAAAAAGGTTTAGATTCTTTGCCAATTTGACTAGTCACCTTTTCAACCACAGCAGCTTGTTCTGCATTTAACTCAAGAAAATCCGTCGTTGCAACGTCAAAATAAGCATCCGAACGTTTCTTCTCTTTTTCTAAAATGGTTAGCAGATGATTTTCCACAAAGAATTTGACAACATCACGTGAAAAGAGCTGGTACAAGTCTACCAATTTTCCTGTTTCAGGATGCTCAAGCAAGTAATCACGTAACATCAAACGCTTCTTAGCTCTTGCTGAAATCTCTGCTTGAGCTAACTGTTCAGAAGCAACCTGATAGAATTTCTCAGTTTTGATATTTTTCTTATCTTTAGCAAGATAATCAACCGAAATTTTTTCTGCTTGAACCAACCTGGCAACTTTTTTAGCTTCTTCATCAGATAAATTTGAGTGAAGCCTGCTATCTTTATCACCAAATAAAGCTAAGCGTTCTTCATCAGACAGCTTATCTGTCGGCATCAAACGTTTATCGTATGTTGAATTGAGCAAATTAGGAATCATTGATTTCAAGATTGAAATCTTATAAGAAAAAACAGTATGACGCATTTGATCTGCTAAAGTAAGCTGTTCTTCATTCAAAACTGGTTCAAAATCCAATACCTCGCTAATAGCCTTAAGCTCACTGATATCACTGTCTAAGCTTTCAGAAAAGCCGACAACAAATCCCTGCAAAAGACGATTGCCGTGACCAAAAGGAACATGCACCCGTGAACCTAACATCACTTGATTTTGCATGTCTTCTGGCACGAGATATGAGAAAGGCTTATCGGTCTGCATTAATGGCACATCAACAATGACCTGAGCGATTTTTGTCATAACTATCCTTTCTAAATAGACTCAAAAAATATCCTAACGAAAAAAAGAATAATCATCATGATAAGTAAACTTTAAAACACTTGTTTACTTTATCACAATGATTTATTACAAGAAAAATCTAAGATAAAATACCTTAGATTTTTTCTCCTTCTTCTTTTTCTTTAGCGATTTGTTCTTTGATTTTACGTTCTTCTTCTTCTTTCGCCAAGCGTTCTGCCTCGATACGAGCATGCACAGCAGCACGTTTTGCTTCTGGATCTGGGTGGATCACAACGTTACCAGATTCAATTTCTTCAAGAGCTTGCAAAGTAGCTTTTACTGATTTGAATTCTTGAGTTGGTTTTGCACCAGCTTCAAGTTCGTGAGCACGTTTTGCTTGAAGAATACAAAGTGAGTATTTTGATGGCACTTTATCAAGCAAAGTGTCAATAGAAGGTTTTAACATCATAGCTTTTTTCTCTCTTCTCTCTTTTAGTCAATACCTTTAATCATGTCATTATACCGTCCAATAACACGATCAACACGGAAATGTTCTGCTTCAATGATACGTTTAACGCGTTCAGCTGCCAAAGGCACTTCATCATTAACAACAGCATAATCGTATTCGCGCATCAAAGCAATCTCTTCTTTAGCACGTTCGATACGTTGGCGGATAACTTCTTCGCTATCAGTACCACGTCCAACCAAACGATCTTTTAATTCGTCCAAATCTGGTGGAGTCAAGAAAATGAAGACACCGTCTGGAACTTTTTTCTTAACTTGAAGAGCCCCTTGAACTTCGATTTCAAGGAATACGTCGATTCCTTTATCGAGTGTTTCATTAACGTAAGTCAGTGGTGTGCCGTAGTAGTTGCCTACATATTCAGCATATTCCAACATTTGACCATTTTTAATAAGCTCTTCAAACTCTTCACGAGTTCGAAAGAAATAATCAACGCTATCAACTTCTCCTGGACGCTTTTGGCGCGTTGTCATAGAAACAGAATACTCAAATTTATGATCAGGTGTTGAAAAAATTTCTTGGCGAACTGTTCCCTTACCAACCCCAGAAGGTCCTGAGAAAACAATTAACAAACCACGTTCGGTCATGCCACTCTCCTTATTATAGACTACAAGTTAAGACTTGCTTTTTATCAATTAGACTACAATCTAGTATATCAAAGATAAGGCTATATTTCAAGGAAATTTACAAGCTGCTTCACATTAAAAAGAAGCACGTCTAAAACGTACTCCTTCTTGTTTATTTTTATTATTTTGCGTAATCGACTGCACGTAGTTCACGAATAACTGTAACTTTAATATTACCAGGGTAATCAAGGTTATTTTCAATTTTTTCACGAACTTTGTGTGCGATGATTGTTACCTCATCATCGGAAATTTTATTTGGTTGCACCATGATACGAATTTCGCGTCCAGCTTGCAAGGCATAGCTGTTTTGAACGCCATCGAAGCTCTTGGCAATTTCTTCCAAATCACGTAGACGTTTGATGTAGTTTTCCATAGACTCATTACGAGCACCTGGACGAGCTGAGCTAAGAGCATCAGCAGCTGCCACGATAACAGCAATGACACTTTCAGGTTCTACATCGCCGTGGTGACTTGCAATTGTGTTAACCACGATTGGGTTTTCTTTGTACTTACGAGCAAATTCTGCACCAATCTCAACGTGGCTACCTTCGACTTCACGATCAATGGCTTTACCCATATCATGCAAGAATCCTGCACGACGAGCAAGCATAACGTTTTCGCCAAGTTCACTAGCAAGAATACCAGCCATCTTACCAACTTCAACTGAGTGGCGAAGAACATTTTGACCATATGACGTTCTAAATTGCAAACGTCCCATAATTTTAATTAAATCAGGATGCAAGTTTACTGCACCGATTTCAAAAGCAGCAGCTTCACCATATTCACGAATACGGTTATCCATTTCCAAACGGTTCTTTTCAACCAATTCTTCAATACGTGCTGGGTGAATACGACCATCTTGGATTAAAGCCTCTAGGGTCATGCGAGCAATTTCGCGACGGATTGGATCGAATCCTGAAAGAACGACCACTTCAGGAGTGTCATCAATGATGACATCAATCCCTGTTAAGCTTTCAAGAGTACGAATGTTACGTCCTTCACGACCAATAATACGACCTTTCATGCTATCATCAGGAAGATGAACGGTTGTAATGGTTTGCTCAGTAACGTATTCACCAGCCATTCGTTGCATGGCTTGAGCGAGAATGTTTTTAGCGAGCTTGTTAGACCTATCGCGGACCTCACGTTCAGCATCTTTAATACGAGTAGCAATTTCATGCGTTAAATTAGTTTCAGTTTCTGTCAAAATAATTTCACGCGCTTCTGCAATCGTCATCAAAGCCACACGTTCTAGTTCAGCTTTTTTCTGTTCTTCGAGTTCTCCGATTTGTTTTTCACGCTCATTAATGTGTCTAGATTTATCGGTTAGACTTTGTTCTTTACTATCCAACACTTTTTCTTTGCTGGTTAGATTTTCATCCTTGCGATCAAGAGAAGACGCTCGTTCTGTCAAACGAGTCTCCATTTGTTTTAACTCTTGTCTTTCAGATTTAAATTCTTTTTCAATCTCTTCTCGATATTTTCTAGCCTCTTCTTTTGCTTCGATCAGTAATTCTTTGCGATGAGCTTTCGTTTCTCGCTCAGCTGATTTTCTAATGTGCTCAGCTTCTAATTCAGCCTTGCCACGTAGATTCACAGCATCCTGTTCTGCATTTAAAAGAGTGAGTTCTGCAGCTTCTTTCGCAGACTTAAGTCTGATGGAAATCAGTGCATAACCAACTATCAAACCAATGAGGGCAAAAACAACCAAGATAATAATATTTGCCATGTTTTTACCTCAATAAAAATTTTAGATTTCATCTATAGAAAGCTACTTTCAAGTTTACCATAAATCGAGTTTTTTCACAATTTAAAATTGTAAAGCGTTTTACTAAAATTTATGATATGATTATTAGAGGAATAAAAAAGGAGTCTATTATGTCTAAAAAAGAAGTAACTGTAGAAAGTTTCGAACTTGACCATACAATTGTTAAAGCACCTTATGTCCGTCTTATTTCTGAAGAAGTTGGTCCTAAAGGTGATGTGATTACAAACTTTGATATTCGTCTTGTTCAACCAAATGAAAATGCTATCCCAACTGCTGGGCTGCACACAATCGAACACTTGCTTGCTAAACTTATCCGTGAACGTATCGACGGAATGATTGACTGTTCACCATTTGGCTGCCGTACTGGTTTCCACTTGATTATGTGGGGCAAACACAACACCACTGAAATTGCCAAAGTTATCAAATCAAGTTTAGAAGAAATCGCTACTGTAACATCATGGGATGACGTTCCAGGTACTACTATCGAGTCTTGTGGTAACTATAAAGACCATAGTCTATTTACAGCAAAAGAATGGGTAAAACTTATTCTTAAAGATGGTATCTCAGACGATCCATTTGAACGTCACGTTATCTAAAACTTTTAAGTCAGCTATCTGCTGGCTTTTTTACACCAAAAAGGACAGAGAAATGATTTTCCCTGTCTTTTTTGATTTATAGATGGATTAATGGAATTGCATACCACCATCCACAATAATGGTTTGTCCAGTGATATAATCAGAATCAGGTCCTGCTAGGAAGCTAACAGCCTTAGCCACATCTTCTGGTTCAGATAAACGTTTTAGGGTAATATCTTTAGCAAAAGTTTGCATGCCCCATTCATCATCTTTACCAGCATTTTTACCAACTTCATGAGCAATATCAAACATCATCGGTGTTTTAACAATACCTGGTGCATAGGCGTTTACTGTAATACCATAATCTGCCAAATCACGCGCTAGGGTTTGTGTGATACCACGAATAGCAAATTTGCTACCACCATAAATCGTTAGATTTGGATTCCCAACGACACCAGCTTGTGAAGAAGCATTGATAATTTTACCGCCATGACCTAATTTTTTAAACTCAGCTAAAGCTGCTTGAGCACCCCAGATAGTACCACCGACATTAATGGCAAAAGTGCGTTCGAAGACTTCTTCTGTGATAGTATCTAAGGGCGTTGTCGGCGCAACACCTGCGTTATTAACAACTACCGACAATTCTCCGAAATGCTCAACAACTTGTGCAAATGCCTTAGCAACTTCTTCGCGTTTAGAAACGTCTGCTACAACAGCATAAGCATCCTGTGGCGACAGTTCTTGAACAGTTTTCTCAGCTGTTTCTTGATTATAATCCAAGATTCCAATCTTAAATCCATCTGCGTGAAGACGTTTTGCAATAGCAAAGCCAATTCCTTGACCTGCACCAGTAACAATGGCTACTTTTACCATAAATATCACCCCTTAATCTTTAAGTTAGATCGATTATAGCGCTTACAAAAATCACTGTCAAACTTTTTGAATCTTTTCACAAAATTTTTCATTACTTTGAAAATGCAAACAAAAAAGGCGCCCTATTTCTAGGAATCGCCTTTAAAAATTAATAATCCAAAGCGTCAGAGTGACCTGAACCATTACCTACAAAATAACCTGTTTTACAGTTAATTGAGAAGAGGTAAGTTCCGTCTTTTCTAAACATGTTGTAGTAACCATTACCATTGATAATATTAACTTTTTCAAGAATATAATCATTTCCAGAGAAATAACCACGAGCTTGTGATGTTGAAACGATTTTTTCAAGTACACCATCACTAAATGTCCAAGCTGGATTATTTGAATCAGCAATCGCTGAGTCGTTATAAGGAACACGACTTTTATCACGTTGAAGGTTTGAATTATCAGAAGCTGGTGCTGCTGGCTTAGCTTCAGCTGCTTTATCATTACTTTCTGTCTGGCTGGCAGAGTTAGCAGCTGCTTGCGCCTGGCTACTTGATTGTGCTTTAGCTGCTAATTGATTTTTACCATCAGTAATCACTGATTGCAATAAATTATCCAAGTTAGCGTCACCTGTATTCAAAACATCACTAGATAAGCTATCGAATTTGGCATCAGCTTTAACCGTTCCTGAAACTTTCTTACCATCAACAATAACATCTTTTTCAAACAAAGCGTTGATTGCTTTAATAGCTGTAATGTGAGCTGCTACAGTATCGTATTGTTTTTTAGCAGCATCATAAAAATCAGTACCTTTTAGGTCATCCAATTTTTCTTTTAGGACAGAAATCTTGTCAAATTCACTATTTTTCAACTTCGTTTTAGTATCATCAGTGAACAAAGCTGCATAAGCATCATCAAATACTTTTTTGGCTTTTTTAGCTGCACTTGAACTTGATGTCGTTTTTTTCTGGCTTGATGAAGTTGATGAGCTAGCTACTGTAGTTGTTGAATCTTTAGTGTAGTGTAGCACATAGCCTGCACCAAAAATAGCGACAACAAGAACTGCTAAACCACCAATGATAACACGTTTCTTCTTAGATGTTGGCTTATTATCAGCTGAAAGAGCAATCGAAGTTGCTTCTTTTTCGGCTTCTTTAACCTCTTCAGCAGGAATTGCTACAGGGGCTTCTTTTGGTTCTTCAACAGCAGCTACAGCTTCTTCAACTTTCGGAGTAGTTGCTTCTACTTCTTTTGCAGCTTCTTTTTCTGCGTCAACAGTTTCTGCTTGTTCAGGCTCAGTCTCAACCTCTTTAACTTCAGCCGCTTCAACAACTGGTTCAACTACATCTTCTGATTTAGGTTCAACAGTTTCCTCAAAAACATCCTTGCTAACAATTCCGCTATTAACAAGCTCTTCACGTTGTTTTTTAATAAAGTTATCCAAAGCTTTTGTATCTAAATCTTCGAAATCAGATAATTTTGTTTCAAATTTTTGCGATGTTACTTCATCTCGGTGCTGTTTAATATACTTATCTAAAACGCCATCAGACTCAGTAATTCCAGCTTTCATTTCAGAACCTTTTCGAACAGCTTCTTCAATGGTTAGATTTTTAACATCTTCAAAGTTAAGCCCATCTTTTTCTTCAGAAGATGGCATGTCTTTTTTTTCTGACACGTTCTGGTCACCTCTCTAAATAAAATCTCAACTGCTTAACGATGTTGTTAAGCGCACTTTTCCTTACTTTTCTTTTGCTTGCGTGATAGCAGAGCGTTTAACACGTTCACCGTAAAATTGGTACAAATCAACTCTAAGAGTACCATTATACAATTTACGTTTTTTATCAGCTTGTGTCCCGTATTTTCGTTCAAACTGTTCATCGCTGGTCAGAATAAATTTACTCCATGTTTTAAGTGGTGCAAAGGTCTGTCCCATCTCATTATACAAGATATCGACTGCTTTGTCATCAAGCAATCGCTCACCGTAAGGTGGGTTAGAAATGATAACACCGTTGATTTTATCAGTTTTCAGGTCTTGAAGACGCATTTGTTTCAATTTGATGACATCACCAAGTCCTGCTTCTTCTGCATTTTTCTTAGCAATTTCAATCATACGACCATCAATATCAAATCCTGAAATGTCAAGCTCGATATCGTAATTAGCTTTTTCTTCAGCCTCATCGCGAACTTTTTGAACCAAATCAGGATCTACCCAATTCCACTCTTCAAAGGCGAAATCACGGTTAAAACCAGGTGCGATGTTCATCCCAATCATAGTAGCTTCAATACAGAATGTTCCAGAACCGCATGTTGGATCGATAAATGGTTTATCTGGGTACCAGTTTGACAACTCGATAATAGCAGCTGCCATATTTTCTTTAATCGGAGCGCCACCTTTTGCCACACGGTAACCACGTTTAAAGAGACTAGCACCAGTGGTATCAATCATAACGGTTACTTTATCTTTCAAAATAAATACTTCAATTCTGAACTCAGCACCATTTTCTTGCAAAGGAACACCATCTGGACGGTGGTAAACTTTTTGAAGTTTTTTTACAACTGCTTTTTTACTGATGGCTTGAACACTCGGCTCATTGTGCAATTTTGATTTGACACATTTTGCTTTTGAAATTGGGAATTTAGCACCTAAAGGCAAATAATTTTCCCAATCTAATTTGTAAACTCCTTGGAATAATTCTTCAAAGGTACGTGCTGGAAATTCCCCAACAACAATTTTGACACGGTCTGCCGCACGGAGCCAAAGGTTTGTTGTAATAATCGTTCTAATATCCCCTTGAAAACGTACTTTACCATTTTCAACTTGGCAATCAATCCCTAAATCACGGATTTCGCGCCCAACAACAGCTTCAAGCCCTGCAGCTGCAGTTGCCACTAAATTAAATGTTTTTTTCATTCACACATTCCTATTTCATCAAAATACTTATCTATAAGTTTAACACGTTTTACTGGCTTATAGCTAGTAAAAATCAATTAATTTTCAAATACCAAATCAAGCTTCGATTTAGTATTAAAATACAAAAATAAAAGCTAGCCTAAGCTAGCTAGATACCTATATGCAATTTTCTATAAGCCATGTTCTGTTCCAGAGATAACTAGGTCTTATCTCCTTCGATAATCATCTGTCTACTGTTTCCAGTCAGGATAGATCGTTCGGATTCCTACTATCCCGTGCCCCTACCAAAGTTTGGGTTGCTAGCTTGAGGGGTTTACCGCGTTCCACTTCCCGAGTTTCCTCAAGAACTACGTCACTGTGGCACTTTTCAGAGCTATTTAGGCATATCAAAGACTTAGCCATTTCACTCGCCGTAACATCAAAAGATGTCCCTAGGCTTATTAATTCACCTAGCACAAACACTACCGGCATCACAGCCAGTGCTAGCATGGACTTTCCTCATGGTATTAGAATACCACGCGATTATCCAAAAATTGCAATTTATCTTTCTTACCTTCGTAAAGGAAGATAAGTCACATACAAATTCATTTAATAACTTTGTCGAAACCGACTAAAAAGTTATTATTCAGTGATTTGTTTACCAAAAACTTCTTTTTCCAAACGACTAATACGTTTCAAAATATCGAAGTTTGTTGCAGTTTGAGCAACACGTGCATGCTCAGCCTGTGGAACAACATAAGAAGTTGCTGGTGCTGCTTTTGGTTTAGCAGCCAATTCTTGTTTTAATTTTTCATTTTCAGCTCGTAGTTCTTGAATTTGAGAAATATAAGATTCGTAATCTTTGATAACATCATCAAGGAACTCATCTACTTCTTTTTTATCGTAACCACGCATACTGGTTTTGAATTCTTGTTCAAAAATGTCCTTAGGACTAAAAATAATACTTGCCATTCTATCTCTCTCCAAACAAAACTATTCTAGTTAACCTTAGAATATGAAAAACGTCATATCAAGATATATGTTACAGAAAATTTAGTGAAAAATCAAGCATTTACCTTTAAATCATTATTAAAAATTCATTACCAATCTTCAAGAAATTCATTAAGGCGATCAAAGGTTAAATACTGGATAGGATAGTCACCTTTTTCTCGCATGACTTCTACCAGATATTTCAAATTTGTTTCATTTTCAGGATCATAAAAAAGGTAAGTGCCATTCGTATTATCTACTAAAAATTGATTGTAGTTTCGAAACTGACTTGGATTTTCATACTCTTTATAAGAATACTTCACAAAATCCACCTGTTTGAACTCACTCAATTTGACTTGATTGGCTTCGTTCCAATTATGACCATGATTTTCAAAAGTAAAAATAGTAGCAATACCAAAATCATACTCCTCTTGGAGCTCTTTTGCAACCTGCAACGCCCAATATTCAAATCCAAGATTTCCCATAAAGATTAACCAATCAACTCCTTCATCAAAATAACGAATCAAATCATGCCTAATCGCCTTCTTGATAATCTCGATTCGTTGGTCTTTTTCTTGAAAAATACCAAGTTCAAAACTCTTATAGCCCGTGACGAGAATTGCAGTCATATTCTGTTTCCTTTCTAAAAATATGTTATAATAGTAGTGCTTATATTGACTTAAGCATGAATGTTAGGAGTTTTATGGTTAATTACCCTCATCATCTTATTCGAAAACAAGCAGCCCCAGCTTCTAGGAAGAACACAAAATCAACGATTAACTTTGCTAATCGTGGGATGAGTTTTGAAGCAGCAATCAATGAAACTAATAATTACTACTTATCTCGAGATATTGCTGTTATTCACAAAAAACCAACCCCAATTCAAATTGTAAAAGTTGATTATCCTAAAAGAAGCCGTGCAAAAATTGTAGAAGCTTACTTTCGTCAAGCATCAACAACCGATTATTCTGGCGTTTATAAAGGTCGCTATATTGACTTTGAAGCTAAAGAAACTCGGCAAAAGACATCTATGCCACTTAAAAATTTTCATGCCCACCAGATTGAGCACATGGAACATGTCTTAAAGCAAGATGGGATTTGCTTTGTATTACTTCATTTTTCAACAATTAAGGAAACTTATTATTTACCTGCTAGTGCTTTAGTGGACTTTTACCAAATTAATCTCGGCACCAAATCCATGCCACTTGATTATATCAGAAAAAATGGATATATGGTGACGACAAGTTCACTCCCTCAGGTTCCTTATTTGGATATTATCGATCAAAAAATTTTAGGCGGTGATCACAATTAAAAAGAAAACAACAAAACACAAACGATCAAATAAACCCACATCCAACAAGGCAGCTATTAAGGTACTTAGATATGCCTTAATCACTATAATGTCATTAATTGTTGCTGGTTTTGTCATTGGTGGATTAGTTTTTGCTTTTTATGTTAGCAGCACTCCTAAGCTAACAGCTAGCAAACTATCATCTACCAACTCAAGTTTGATTTATGATTCTAACGGCTCACTAATCGCTGATTTAGGTTCTGAAAAACGCGAAAGCGTCTCAGCAAACAGTATTCCACTAAACTTGGTTAATGCCATTACATCAATCGAAGATAAACGTTTCTTCAAGCACCGTGGTATCGATGTTTACCGTATTCTAGGTGCTGCGTTAAATAACTTTACAAGTTCGAGCACTCAAGGTGGATCAACACTTGACCAACAGCTAATCAAATTGGCTTACTTCTCAACAAATGAATCAGACCAAACTTTGAAACGTAAAGCTCAAGAAGCCTGGCTTGCACTCCAAATGGAACGTAAGTACACTAAAGAAGAAATTTTAACTTTCTACATCAATAAAGTGTACATGGGTAATGGTAACTACGGAATGCTAACAGCAGCTAAGTCATACTACGGTAAAGACTTGAAAGATTTGTCTATCGCTCAATTGGCTTTACTTGCAGGTATTCCTCAAGCTCCTAGTCAATACGACCCTTACACAAATCCAGAAGCTGCACAAAACCGTCGTGACACAGTTCTTTCTGAAATGTACGAAGATGGTAACATTACTAAATCTGAATATGATACTGCTGTTGCCACACCGGTTACAGATGGTCTACAAACTCTTACAGAGTCTACAAGCTACGCACCTTACCTTGATAACTACATTAAAGAAGTCATCCAAGAAGTTAGCGATAAGACAGGTCAAAACATCTACTCAGCTGGTCTAAAAGTTTACACAAACGTAGATACTGATGTTCAAAAATATCTATGGGATGTCTACAACACAGACTATTACGTAACATATCCTGACTCTGATTTACAAGTCGCCTCAACAATCGTTGATGTTCAAACAGGTAAAGTTATCGCCCAACTTGGTTCACGTAATCAAGACACAACTGTTTCACTCGGAACTAACCAAGCAGTTCTTACAGACCGCGACTGGGGTTCTACAATGAAACCTATCACAGATTATGCTCCAGCCATTGAACACGGTATTTATACAAGCACTTCTGACATTACTAGCGATAGTAAAGCTTATTGGCCTGGTACTTCTACCCAAATTTATAACTGGGACCGAAAATACTATGGCAATATGACAATCCAAACAGCTATCCAACAATCACGTAACGTTCCTGCTGTTAAAGCACTCGAATCTGTTGGTTTAAACAAAGCTAAATCATTCTTAGAAGGTCTTGGTATTTATTACCCACAACTTTACTACTCAAATGCTATCTCAAGTTCAACAAGTGATTCCGATGAGAAATACGGAGCAAGCAGCGAGAAAATGGCTTCTGCTTATGCCGCATTCGCTAACGGAGGAATTTACTACGAACCTCAATATGTCAACAAAGTTGAATTCAACGACGGCACAAGCAAAACATTTGATACATCTGGTAGCCGTGCAATGAAAGAAACAACAGCATATTTGATGACATCAATGCTTAAAACAGTACTAACTTATGGTACTGGTACTGAAGCTGCTATCTCAGGTGTTTATCAAGCTGGTAAGACTGGTACTTCAAACTACTCAGACGATGAACTTGCTGAAATCGAAGAATCAACTGGTATTTACAATAGTGTTGTTGGTACAATGGCACCTGATGAAATGTTTGTTGGTTACACTTCTCAATATTCAATGGCCGTTTGGACAGGTTATAAAAACCGCATGACTCCAATCTACGGCAATGGTTTGAATGTTGCAGCTGATGTCTACAAAGCTATGCAAAGCTATCTTAATGAACAATATGGTAGTGGTAGCGAAGACTTTGAAGTTCCCAAAGGTGTTTATACAAGTGGTGGCTATGCTTACCTAAGTGGCTCAAGCAAATACACTTACTCACCATCATCAACTTCAGTCTACAGCAACATCTACGGTTCAAGCTCTTCAGAAGAATCTTCATCTAGCCAATCATCTAGTGAAGAAAGTTCTTCATCACAAGAAAGTTCTTCATCACAAGAAAGTTCTTCATCACAAGAAAGTTCTTCATCACAAGAAAGTCAAACTTCTGAAACAGAAACAGCTACAGAAAATAACGCTGACTCAAGCAGCACTGAAACTAGTAACTAGTCCTTAAATTAAAAACTCCTCTGAATAATCAGAGGAGTTTTCTTATCTCTAAAAAAAGTATCAATAGCTAAAACTACTGATACTTTTTGTTTTATTTACTTGCAAGTGCTCCCATTGGATCCCATGGTGCAAGAATGATTGGTTCAGCTTCATAAGCTGCACGTTCTTCTGCTGTCAAGAATTCTTTACGTACCACGATTTGGTATGTGAATTCATCCATCCAAGCATCAGAAGCAACAAAGTAACCTTTATTACCAACTTTATCTCCCCATGAATTTTCGACTTTCCATTTAAGAGATTTGCCGTTTTCATCCAAGTCAACACCTGTAAGAACCATAGCATGTGTCATCAAGCTTTCGCTGTAATCAAGACGTCCAGCTTTGTCTTGTATGAAATTGATATCCATTGCAGTATCAAAATCATAAACATTTGTTGCCATGATACCTTTTTGACGATCTGAAATCTGACCAACATCAGAACCAAACCAAACTGTTTCACCAGCTTGCATTTGGGCGATAGCCAATTCTTTGAAACGTTCCATATCAAGGTTGATGTAGCGAACGTCACGGCTACCAACAACGTTACCAAGCATTTCAACTGTATATGATTTACCATAAGGTTTATCAGCTGTTGGAGCATTGATAACTGATACGTATTCAGAAAGATCTAAACCAACGTATTTTTTGAAGAATTCTTGTGGTGTGATATTTTTATCTGAATGATAGCTATTATCTTTATCACGGTAAGCAAAATCAAATGTACGTGGTGGCAATCCAAGATTAATAGCTAAGAAATTGAAGACTTCTTGAAGAAGTTCTTCTTTTTTAGCTTGAACAGCTTTTTCATCTGCACCCGCTGCAATAGCTTCACGCAAAATTTGAGCATCTTGACGCAATAGTTTGTTAAGGTATTGATTCAATTCACGGCTATTGCTTGATGAAATTGATTCTGGGTATGCTACTTTTGGTACAACACCGTATTTTTCAAAAAGTGCAACAACCATATCCCATTGACCACCGTCTTGTTGTGGAACATCAAGTAAGAATTTTACTTTACGGCTACCAAGTTCTTGGTCAGCAGTCGCAATCACTTGTTCTAAGAACCAGTTTGATTTTTCGTATTTATCCCAGAAAAATGTGTGTGCTTGAGAAAGCTCAAAGTCTTCCAAGTTAAGGTCTGAAATCATTTTATGACGGAAAGTGTTAAGAGCTGCGAACATCCAGCAACGACCTGATGCTTTTTGGTTGGCAACTTTATCTTTTGTTAAATCAATTGAAAAAGCATGGCCATTTTCCATTTCACTTTGACGTGTTTCAAGTGATTTTAACAATCCATTGTGAGTTACAGCATTTTCAACAGCACATAATTTGCTATCAGCTTGAAAATCAGCAAATAGCTTATCAGTAAATGTTGATGATAATTCTGACATAATTCCTCCTATAATGTGGCTAAGTTTTCATGTAATATTTTCTGACTTAACCTAACTTAACTTAACTTAACTAATAACCATTATAGCGCTTATTAAGCATTTTTCAAGAGAAATTGTAGAACTTTTTGAAACTTTCAAAAAAATATGTAAACTTTCATAATAATACGTGTCAGAATTTTCAAACAGTAATACCAAAACCAAACAAAAAAGCCCAAATAGGGCTTTTGATTTTGAAATTTATTTCCAGAAATCGTCAAATACTGTGATTGGCAAGTGACGTTTGTGTTCTGTTTTATTCCACCAGTTTTCGATTTTAGCTTGTGCTTCTGCTGAAACTGTTTTACCTTCAAGATAATCATCGATATCGTTGTAAGTAACACCTAGTGCTACTTCATCAGCGATACCTGGACGGTTTTCTTCTAAGTCAGCTGTTGGAATTTTTTCGTAGATAGCTGGATCAGCACCAAGTTCTGCCAATAATTGTTTACCTTGACGTTTGTTAAGGCGGTAAAGTGGAATTACGTCAGCACCACCATCACCAAATTTTGTAAAGAATCCAGTGATATTTTCTGCAGCATGGTCAGTACCGATAACAGCACCGCTATTTGCACCTGCTACAGCATATTGAGTAATCATACGTTGACGAGCTTTGATGTTACCTTTGTTAAAGTCAGAAACGTCAATACCAGCTTTTTCAAGTTCATGAACTTGGCCATCAACCGCTTCTTTGATGTTTACAGCAATGCTAACATCTGGTTTGATGAATTTAAGTGCACGTTGTGCATCTTCTTCATCAGCTTGAACACCGTATGGCAAACGAACTGCGATGAATTTGTAGCTGTCATCACCAGTTTCAACACGCAATTCTTCCATAGCGATTTGTGCTAAACGTCCTGCCAAGCTTGAATCTTGACCACCAGAAATACCAAGCACATAAGATTTCAAGAAATAGTGTTTTTTCATGTAAGCTTTTAAGAAATCAACAGATACACGAATTTCTTCTTTAGGATCAATACTTGGTTTAACACCTAATTCTGCAATGATTTTTTCTTGTAATGTCATTACTTCACTTCTCCTTTTTGTTGAGCTTCTTTGCGAATACGGTCGATAAGATCCATTTTGTTTTGCCAAACTTCTTGTGACAAATCAACTGGATAATCTTGTGGGTTAAGTAGACGTTTGTATTCGTCCCAAAGTTTGTCGTATTCTTTGCGGGCATAATCTTGGATTTCAGCAAGTGTTGGTAAATGGTAAACCAATTCACCTTTATCAAAGATATCAACAAGAAGAGGAACAGCTTCAAAATCTTTTACTGTTTTATTGATGTAAGTGTATGTTGGGTGGAACATGTAAACTTCATCAAGTTGGTTAACGTCTGTATCAGTGAAAGTGATGTAATCACCTTCTGTTTTATTTCTTTCGCGACTTGTGATGCGCCAAACTTGTTTTTTACCTGGTGTAGACACTTTTTCAGCGTTATTTGACAACTTGATTGTATCTTGCATCACACCATTTTCATCTTCGATTGAGACAATTTTGTAAACAGCACCAAGAGCTGGTTGGTCATAAGCTGTGATAAGTTTTGTACCAACACCCCAAACGTCAATTTTGGCTTTTTGCATCTTAAGGTTAAGAATGGTATTTTCATCCAAATCATTTGAAGCGTAGATTTTAGCATCTGGGTAACCTGCAGCATCCAATTGTTCGCGGATTTTTTTAGACAAGTAAGCCATATCACCAGAGTCAATACGAACTCCAAGAAAGTTAATCTTGTCACCAAGTTCATTGGCTACACGAATAGCTGCTGGAACACCCAAACGAAGTGTATCATAAGTATCAACCAAAAAGACGCAATCTTTGTGAGTGCCTGCGTAAGCCATGAATGCTTCGTAGTCATCACCGTAAGCTTGAACAAGAGCGTGTGCATGTGTTCCTGACACTGGAATATCAAACATTTTACCAGCACGAACATTTGATGTAGCATTAGCACCACCGATTACAGCAGCACGTGTTCCCCAAATTGCTGCATCCATTTCTTGGGCACGACGGCTACCAAATTCTAGCAATGGTTCATCATTAATAACTGAGCGGATACGAGCAGCTTTTGTGGCAATCAATGTTTGGAAGTTTACGATGTTAAGCAAAGCTGTTTCAACCAATTGACATTGTGCCAAAGGTCCTTCCACTTGGACGATTGGTTCATTAGCGAAAACAAGGTCACCTTCTTGAGCTGAACGAATGGTTAATTCTAATTTAAAATCTTTCAAATAAGCGATGAAGTCAGCTGGATAACCTAAATCTTCTAAGTAAGTAATATCTGTTTCTGTAAAACGAAGGTTTTTAAGGTATTCAACCATACGTTGCAAACCAGCAAAAACAGCATAGCCATTTGAAAATGGTTCTTTACGGAAAAAGACTTCAAAGACCGCTTTGCGGTTGTGAATGCCTTTATCGAAATAAACCTGCATCATGTTAATTTGATACAAATCTGTGTGGAGAGTTAAACTATCATCTTGATACATGTGGTATCCCCTTTTTAAAAGTATCGACCCAATACTAGTCTTATCACATCTGGTTTTACCAACCTTTGCTAGCATCTGTCAAAAGATTAATTATCCCCCATATTATAGCACAATTACGAGAGACTGGCTAAAACTTTGTGAGGTTTTGCGCAAAGATTTGAAAAAAATCTGACTTTCAGAAAAGTTTTTTCACAATTTTTCTACCTTTTTAGCCACTAAAAAACCGAGAGGGAATCTCGGTTTTCTGTTATTTCATATTTTCGATATATTGGTAAACACCTTGTCCAGCAATAGCGCCATCACCAACTGCTGTTGTGATTTGACGGAGTTCTTTCTTACGCACATCACCGATAGCAAAGATACCTGGAATAGCTGTCTTCATGTGGTCATCTGTAATAACCCAACCAGCCTCATCTGTAATACCAAGTCCTTCAATCATTTTTGAAACTGGGTCAACACCAACGTAGATGAAAATACCACCAAACTCATGTTCACTGATTTCACCAGTTTTAACATTTTCCACAACAACACCTGAAACCTTGATATCATTTCCTTTGATTTCTTTTACAACAGAATCCCAGATGAAATTGATTTTCTCGTTAGCAAAGGCACGGTCTTGCAAAATCTTTTGAGCGCGCAATTCATCACGACGGTGAATAATTGTTACTGATTTTGCAAATTGTGTTAGATAACCAGCTTCTTCAACAGCTGAGTCACCACCACCGATAACTAATAAGTCTTGGTTACGGAAGAAAGCTCCATCACAAACTGCACAGTATGACACCCCGCGGCTTGTATACTCTTCTTCACCAGCTACGCCAAGGGCACGGTTCTTAGCACCAGTCGCCAAAATAATTGTCTTAGCTTCATAAGTAGCATCTTCAGTGATGACGCGTTTAACATCGCCAGCATCTTCAATGCTTTTGACGATACCATAAATATTTTCAACACCAAATTTTTCAAGCGGTGCGTGCATTTTCATCGACAATTCTGGTCCAGAAATGTGATCGTAACCTGGGTAGTTTTCAATTTCTGATGTATTATTCATTTGCCCACCAGGAGCACCTTGTTCAATAATACCAACTTTCAAGTTAGCACGTGCGGCATAAAGCCCAGCAGTCATCCCTGCAGGACCTGAACCAATAATTAATGTATCGTACATGTATTTTTTACCTCGTTTTATCAATTATTTTTCTATTCTATCAAGCTCATCTCTAAAACACAATTATTATGCTTTAAACATCAATAAAATGGCCATAAAAGCAAAAGAAAGAACTGGAATAACCATAATAGATATCATCAAAATATCATACAAAAAAGCTTGGCGTTCTTTGGCTGTTTTATCATATTTGCGTCTAGCTCGCCAAAAATTCCAAAAAACACCAACTAAAAAAATACTGATAATTGATAAAAATAATCCCTGAATATAGAGACTAAAAATTTCTAAAAACATATTTCACCTTGCACTCGTATTCTATTTTGCTCTAAAAAAGCTGAAAAAAACTTTCAGCTCTTATTATATCAAATCTGTGTCTTTAAATATACGTTTTTGCATAATTTGCAAAGAATTCTTTGGTTCTTGCTTCTTTGGGATGTTTAAAAATCTCTTCCGGTCGACCAGCTTCAAGAATGCGTCCCTTGTCCAAAAAGAGAACTTTATCAGCCACTTGATAAACAAAATTCATATCATGGCTCACCAAAATCATGGTTTGTCCTGCTTTTGCAGCATCTGCAATTGATTTTTCCACTTCTCCAACCAACTCTGGATCAAGGGCAGAAGTAGGTTCATCTAAAAGAAGAATATCAGGTTTCATGGCAAGAGCTCGCGCTAAGGCTACACGCTGTTTTTGACCCCCAGATAAATGTTTTGGATAATGATTCTCACGATCAGACAAGCCAACTTTAGCTAATTCTTCTTTAGCAATCTTAGTCGCCTCTTCATCTGATAGTTTTTTGACAATCTTTAAGCCTTCTTTGACATTTTCAAGTGCGGTACGGCGTTCAAAAAGGTTAAATTGCTGAAAAACCATGGCCAGTTTTCGACGGAGTTCAAGCACTTCTTCTTTAGTGATATTTTGAAAATCAACTTTGAAATTATCGATAGCAATGCTACCATAATCTGATTGCTCTAAATAATTCAAGCTACGTAAAAACGTTGATTTTCCCGCTCCAGATGCCCCAACAAGAGCTAAGACTTCACCCTTTTTAATAGTCACATTTAAACCATCTAGAACCTTTTGACCAGAGAATGCTTTTGTTAAATTTGTAATCTTAATCATTAGCGAATGTCTCCTGTTATCGTATCTTGGCTTATTTTGGGAGTTTCAATAGCCATTTTCTTTTCAATTAAACGTCCAATTTGTTCGATAATAATACTGATAATCCAGTAAACTAGAGCGACCGAAATATATCGTTCAAAGTAACGATAATCTGACCCACCTAAAATCTGTGCTTGGGCAAACATTTCAACAATTCCAGCATTAAAGGCTAGTGATGTTCCTTTTGTTAAGCCAATTAAACTATTAATCAAAGTTGGTGTGGCAATCACTGCAGCATTTGGAATAATCACACGGCGATAAACTTGAAACGAAGTCATTCCAAGACTACGCGCAGCTTCGATTTCGCCAACATTTACAGCTTGAATGGCCGCACGAATGGTCTCACTGGTGTAGGCAGCTTCATTAAAAGCAAAAGCTGTCACTGCAAAGACTGAGGCAGGAATGGCATTAATATTCAAGTCAAATCCGTATTTTAGTTTAAGAAATTTTAAAAAGAGTGGAATGCCGTAATAAGTCAGCATCAACTGAACCAAAATCGGTGTTCCACGTAAAAAACTGACAAAAACAGCTTGAATAGGATACAAAACTTTAGGACGATTGATTTTCACAATAGCAAAGACTAAAGCTAAAATCAAACCAAAGAAAGCACCTGCTAAAGTCAATCCAAGAGTTGTCGGCAAATGTTCCAGCAAATCAGGAATGGCATCAAAAACCGCACGCCAGCTAAAGAGCCGACCCTCAGGTATTTTTTCAACTAACTTATCATACCAAGATAAGCCAGTTGCAAGTATTGTAAAAGACATGAATACTCCTTCTTTTAAGATTTAACAGATGAGACAAAATCTCCACCAAAGTAAGTTTGACTTAATTCAGCTAATGTTCCGTCTTCTTTTAAGCTTTTTAAACGCTTATTAACAAATTTTTGTAATGCTTTACCATCACTAGTATCAGCAAACAAAAGGTATTCTAACCCATCATTTTCACCACCAACTTTACCTTTAACATTAGTTACTGTTAAATTAAAGCCTTGGTCTTCAATCAAATAATTTGATGAAATGGCATCGTAAAGAATAAAATCAATCGTTCCATTTTCAATGTGTTGAACACGTGTCGTTAAACCAGTTGAGCTTGCAGCATACTTGATTTCAATCGGTTCTTTATCTGGATTATTCTTGTTCCATTTTTCCAAAACTTGCGCGTAATTTGACCCTGAAATGACTTCTGTTTTTTTACCTGATAAATCATCTAAACTATCATAGCTTGTCCCTTTAGCACTCGTAATCGCATAATTTGAGTGTGAAATTGGATCTGAGAAAAGGTATTTTTGTGAACGCTCTTCATTGTAATTAAAATCATTTGCCGCAATTTGATAGCGGTCTGCATCCACACCCGTCAAAATAGAATCAAAAGCTGTTGTCACAAACTCCACTTTGTATTCCTTTGAGTCCTTGAAAATAGCTTTTACCACACCGATATCATAACCTTTAAAGGCTTTATTTTCCTTATAAGTAAATGGTGCTGTGTCTGAATCAGTCGCCACTTTAATGACCTTTTTAACACCAGATTGCGTTTGAGTTGAGCAAGCCGAAAGCACCAAAGTAACTACCGCTAAAAAGGCTACTGTCAAAATATTTGTCTTTTTCATCTCTCTTCCTCTTTTCTAATCATCTTTGTTACAGTCTACCAAACTTAAAGGCGCCTGCCTAATATATATTTTCTATAGTCCTGATAGGGAAAAACTATCAGGAAACCAGGCTAAATTCTTGACACAGTATTCTATGCATTTTATTTGGACCTAAAAAAAGCCTGAAACTTTTATTTCAGACTACTTTTGATATTAGAAAGTTTGTTTTCTTGCTTTACGTTCTGCACGGCCTTTAGCACGATTAGCGGCACGGCGTTCACGTTTACGTTTTTCGTCAACTTTCCATTGAATTTTTTTCTTGTAACCAGGTTTGATTTTTTTCTTTTTCTTCTTAACCAAACCAATCATCTCAGTATCAAGTTTTTGATATGATTTTTCACGATTGGCACGACGATCACGATCGTAAGTATCTTGGAATTCACCATTTTTGAGCATTTTCGGTACGAATTTGATACCCAATTTTTCAAGTTCACGAATATCTGAATCATCACTTGGTTGGTAAAGCGTGATGGCAATACCATTCAAACCATTACGACCTGTACGCCCAACACGGTGAACAAAGAATGACAAATCTTGCGGAATCGCATCGTTGATAACGTGACTAACCCCTTCAATATCAATCCCACGCGCTGCCAAATCTGTTGCCACGATGTATTCGTAAGACAATTTTTTGATTTGATTCATCGTACGTTTACGTTCACGTGGTGGAATACCACCATGGATTTTAGCGACTTTCAAACCATTTGACACAAGATAGCTGTGCAATTCATCTGCACGTTCTTTGGTGTTCACAAAAATCATAGCAAGATATGGGTTAAGAGCTTTTGTGATTTCCAAAATTTGAGCATTTTTATCACGGCCCTTAGTGGATACCAACCAGTTATCGATGGTATCTGCGATAACTGTTGTTGTCTTGATTTTTTCCATGACAGGATTTGCCAAATATTTCTTCAAGAACGGTTGCAATTTTTGTGGAATAGTTGCTGAGAAGACCAAAATTTGAACATCTTTTGGCAATGTGCTAGCAATCTTATCAACCGTATCAAGAAATCCCATATCAAGCGTCATGTCAGCTTCATCAACTACAAAAGTGTGTGCCTTGTGGATTTCAAGGTTGCCAGATTTAACCAAATCATAGATACGACCAGGTGTTCCGATGACGATATGTGGTTGAGATGATTTTAGTTTTTCAATTTGACGAAGTTTATCTGTCCCACCAACATAATTTGCTACACGAATTTCTGTTTCAGATTTATCTGCAATTTGTTTTGTAGCTTGATAGATTTGTGTTACCAATTCACGGCTTGGTGCTGTGATAACAACTTGGACGTTGTCGCTTGTTTCATCCAATTTTTCAAAGATTGGTAGCAAGAAAGTGTGTGTTTTCCCTGAACCAGTTTTTGATTCACCTACCAGATCACGACCTGAACGTACAACGGGAATTAATTTTTGTTGCACTTCTGTCGGATTTTTGAATTTAAGCTCTGCGAGTGCCTCACGGATGTAGGGCTTAAAATTAAAATCGTTAAAAGACATGTTTTACCTCAATTTCTTATCTCATCAAGTTTCACTTGAAATTTCTCTATATCTGTTTATCGTTTCATCCCTAGCTAACATAGCTAGGCGAATTTTTTCATTCCTTTTTATTATATCATTAAAAGGGGGATTAAAGCAAAGCACTATGCGCTTTAACAACTAAAAAAACGAGCTGAGAATTTCTCAACTCGCTTTCCTTATTATAAGACATAAAGGAAAATCAATGTGAGGATGCTTGCGATAGCCCCAACGCTCCACAAGAAAGCATCAACTTTCCATTCAGACCATTTTTCTGATTTTCCAGACAAACCACCAAGCTCCAAATGATGATGGAATGGTGTCATACGGAAGATACGACGACCTTCACCATATTTTTTCTTAGTGTATTTGAAGTAAGATACTTGAAGCATTACTGAAGCTGTTTCAAAAACGTAAACAAATCCAATGATTAGCAATGTCCATTCTTGACGAAGGGCAATTGAAATTGCAGCAAGCATCGCACCCAATGCCAAGCTTCCCACATCACCCATGAAGATCTTAGCTGGTTTGTGATTGAAAACAAAGAAACCAAACAAAGCACCAATCATAGTGACAATAATCAAAAGTACATCAAATTGTTTTTGAACAATTGCGATAACGCCATAAGCTGCTAAACTAATAGCTACTGAGATTGAAGCTAAACCATCAATCCCATCAGTCAAGTTAACTGCATTTGAAAATCCAACAATCCAGAAAAGAACAAAGAGAACATAAAAAACACCTAGATGTAAATCAAATCCAAAGACATTCAAATCATCTGTTCCACTTGGACGCACGTGAACAAAATAGAAAATCAAACCACCAATAATTTGCAAACTCATTTTTTGCCAAGGTGTCAAACCTTCATTGATCTGTTTAAAGATTTTCAAGAAATCATCAAGGAATCCAACAATTCCATAAATCAAAAGAACCATTAAAATTCCTACAGTTGCTCCCATTGAAGCACCAGCTTGTCTTTCGATAAAGAAACTAAAGACAAGACTAACAAGAATGGCAACTGTTAGAAAGACTGTCCCACCCATTGTTGGTGTTCCAGCTTTAGTCAAATGTTGTTTGACATCCTCGTGCATTTGTTGCCCACCGATTTTTTTCAATTGATAAATACGAATAAAATGCGGCATAGCAAATACTGTCAAGGCAAAGGCGACAATACCTGCAATTAAACTTAAAAACATTTTAGTTTAGTCTCCTAGAGTAATTTTAATTTTTTTGACTTTGTCAATATCTTTTCCGGTATCAACACTTTGCTTAGTGACTTTTGAACCAGAGCCTTTAATGGTTACTTCGATTCCAGTCCACTTCGCAAATTTTTCAACATTTTCTTTCGTCCAGCCATACATATCTGGCATTGTTTTTAATTTTCCTGTCCAAAGTAGCACTTGTTCATTTTGTGAAAGGTTACTACCGACTTTTTTAGACATTTTCTTGATTTTGCTACCTGACCCAACAACAACTGGTTGAACAAGATTATTACGAAGTTCCTGAGCAGTGTCACCAGGTGTTTTTCCGATGTAATCTTTCAATTGGTATTTAGTTTCTGTATCTGTACCAGTCACGGCTGTACTTGCCAAAGTATCCTTAATCATCATAGCACGTTCAAGAACAGGATTAACCACGTCTTTCCAGAAAGAACGTTTGAAAGTCGTTGTTGGTTGTTGAAGGGTAACATACATGATAAAGTCAGGATCATCTGATGGCACCATAGCAACAACTGAGTTGATATAGTCATTATCACCAGTCAAATATCCTCCGCCCTCTTCCGCAGATGCGGCAATTTGGGCTGTACCAGATTTGACAGCAACTGAATAATCACCGACTTGAATAACCGGTGCCCCTTCTGTGCTATCATACAAGGTACCATACTGTGAATCTGTACCAACCGTTACCATGTAATCAAGTGTTTGGTTGGCAGCATTTTCTGAGACCGGTTTACCAGAGACTTCAGCTGATGCTTTACGGGCTGTATTATTATTTGGGTCGTAGATTTGACTAATAAATTGTGGTTCAAGCATAACCCCTTTATTAGAAATCGCAGAAAAAGCACGAAGCATTTGAATTTGTGTCACACCAATACCTTGACCGAAAGCACTCATAGCAATGGTTACTTCATTGTCTGATGGCAACAAACCGCTACCTTCATTGACCATTCCAAAACGTGTTGGATAACCAAATTTAAACTTAGACAAGTAGTTTAGCCACTTATCGTTACCCATCTTTTGTTCAAGACTTGTCATGGCAACGTTACTTGACCAAGCAAACCCTTGAGCGTACGTCATATACTGAACCGAAGTATTACCCTCATTGACGTTCCAGTCATTGATTTTCGTATCAGCAACTGTAATACCATTGATTGTTGAAATCACTTCATTTGGCGTAAAAACACCATCATCGATAGCTGAGGCAAGTGTCATTACTTTCATGGTTGATCCTGGTTCATAATAACTTTGATATAGAAGGGTATTCCATGTTTTAAGGTTATCTTCATTGTAACCTTCCATTGTCTGTGCATTGTAAGTTGGACGTTGTGTGGTTGCTAAGATTTCACCTGTTTTAGCATTAATCACTGTCGCACTAGCGTATTTACCTTGAGCATCATTTTGGAAAATATCCATTTGTGACTCAAGATAAGATTGCAATGGTTCAGAAAGTGTTGTGTAGACATCTTTTCCGTCAATAGCTCGTTTAACAGTTGTTTCTGTACCGAGTAACAAGTTACCATTTTTATCTTTTTGGTATGTTACTTTTCCGTCTGTCCCTGATAGGACATCATTTAATGAGGCTTCTAAACCTGATGTCCCGACAAGACTTGATGTTTTACCATCTTTATTTTCTTTTAGTTGGGCAAGTCCTAAGAATTGCGAAGCAAAGACACCATTTGGATACATACGTCCAGGTGTTGATTCAAATCCAATTCCTTTAATTCCAGCGTCCTTCATAGCTGTTTCAATTTCTGATTTCTTACTGTATGATAAACCAGACCCTGAACTTCCAAATGACACTTGGAAAAGCCCACTTTGATTCAATTGTTTTAAGACTTCGTCTTTATCAATACCGATTTGGGCATTCAAAATCTCAGCAACTTTATCATATTGAGATTTTTTAACGTAGAGTTTTTCACCAGTTGTTGACACATAAGATTTCGAAATAATAGCATAAACACTATATGTTGTTGAATCTTCAGCAAGAGCAACTCCATTTCGGTCATAAATCGTTCCACGCTTTGCTTGTACAGTCACAGTTTGCTGATAAACATCTGATGCTTCGCTTGATAAATTATGACCAAATTTTGTATCTGTCCCAACAATAATAGCAAAATTGATAATAAACACAAAGAAAAGGAAGACTGCCAGAATCATAAGATTCTGACCAACACGCTCGCGATTCTTATCGGGTGTGCGTCTGTCCTTCACTACATAGTCTAAAAAACGATTCATTAATTTTTTCATAGACTACTCCACCTGTTTAATATTATCTTGCTGACTTGTTAAGCCTGCATTCTGTGCGATTTGCTCAACACGGTCACGGCTTGAAAGCTCATTGACCTCTTGTTTAGCGTTGTCATAATCTGTCTGTACCTCAGTAATTTGACTATTTAAGTCGGTAATTTGCTGCTGTACTTGAAGATTTCGACTTTGCAGATAAATAATACTAACAGCCATGGTAATAGCCGTTATGATAATTGAGCCATAAAAAGCTTTTTCAACGCGCGAAAATTCTCGAATACGACGTTTTAAAGCATTAGCAATGGCTTCATTACGGTGTTTTTCAGTCATTACTTACGAACCTTTCTAGCCACACGTAGCTTGGCAGAATGTGAACGATTGTTGGCTTCTAATTCTTCTTGACTAGGCAAAATTGGTTTGCGATTGACTAAAGCAAGTTTTGGTTGCATGTCATCTGGAATAAATGGCAAACCTTTTGGAACCTCAACTGTTGACGCTTCTTTGAACAATTGTTTTGTCAAACGATCCTCAAGAGAATGGAAGGTAATTACAGAAATACGACCATCCACTGCTAACAAATCAATAGCTTGTTGGATAGACTCATCAGCTGCCCCAAGCTCGTCATTAACTTCGATTCGAATAGCTTGGAAAATCTGCTTAGCTGGATGACCTTTCTTCTTAAGTTCTTTAGCAGGCTTAGCTGATTTAATAATTTCTGCTAATTCAGCTGTTGTTTCAATCGGTTTAACTTGTCTAGCCTGCTCAATTTTGCGAGCAATTTGCTTAGAAAATTTGTCCTCACCGTATTTGTAAAAAATGCGCACTAAATCATGGTAGTCGTATGTATTTACCACATCATAAGCTGTCAAATCTTGCTCACGATTCATACGCATATCGAGCGGCGCGTCTTTCTTATATGAAAATCCACGTTCGCGCTCATCTAACTGCGGACTAGACACCCCAAGGTCGTATAAAATACCGTCAATCTCAGTCACTCCATGCATAGCTAAATTTGAAGCAAGATTACGGAAATTGTCCTTGATAAAAGTGACTTGTCCTTTTTCAATATAATCTTTTAATCTAATTTGTGCATTATCAATAGCCGTTTGGTCTTGATCAAAAGCGTAAAGGTGACCATTCGGCCCAAGCTTAGAGAGAAGATATTCACTGTGTCCTGCTCCTCCAAGCGTTGCATCTACATAGATTCCATCTGGCTTGATATCAAGCATATCAACGGTTTCGTGTAGAAGTACAGTAATGTGATGAAAGTCTTTTGTCATACCTTTCATTATAACACAAATAGAAAGATTCTTCCTTAAAAGATGGAGATAAAAAGAAAAACCAAACATCCCGTATTTGAGACACTTGGTACTTACTCATCTGAAAAATATTATTCTCTGATTTGTCCTTTACCATTAATGTAAAATTTTGTACTTGTTAATGCTTCTAAGCCCATTGGACCACGCGCATGCATTTTTTGGGTAGAAATTCCAATTTCTGCTCCCAAGCCAAAGACAAATCCATCTGTAAATCGTGTTGAGGCATTCACATAAACCGCTGCTGCATCCACTTCATCTTGGAAGCGTTCGGCATGCTCAAGGTCTTTTGTCACAATTGCTTCAGAATGATGCGTTGTATAACGATTTACCCAATCAATAGCTTCATCAAGTGAAGATACCATATTAACAGACATGATGTAATCGTTGTATTCAGTCGCAAAGTCTTTCTCACTTGCTGCTTTTGCATCTTTAAAAATAGCTAGCGCTTTTTGGTCTGCACGGAATTCCACTGGATGAACCTTGTTAATAGCTGCTTCTAATTGAGGTAAGAACTGCTCTGCAATTTTTTCATGAACTACAAGACTCTCAGCTGCATTACACACACTTGGACGTTGTGTTTTGGCATTGATGACAATCTTAGTCGCCATCTCCAAATCAGCTGTTTCGTCAACAAAAATATGACAATTACCAACACCAGTTTCAATGACTGGAACTTTAGATTTTTCTTTGACAGTCTGAATAAGACGAGCTCCTCCGCGTGGGATAAGAACATCGACATAATCAACAGCCTGCATCAATTCTTCAGCAACCGCATGGCTTATATCCTCAACAAGCTGAACAACATTTTTATTAAGACCTGCTTTAGCAAGAGCCTTACGAATAACTGTTACAAGCGCAGTATTTGAATGAATTGCATCGCGCCCACCACGTAAAATAATGGCATTACTTGTTTTAAAAGCTAAGCTGAAAGCATCGACTGAAACATTTGGACGACTTTCAAAAATCATAGCAATCACACCGAGAGGCACACGCTTTTGCACAATTTTTAGACCATCAAGATTAGTGTATCCACGAACGACTTGACCAATCGGGTCTTGTAAATCAGCTACTTGACGAACTCCTTCCACAATGCCTTCAATGCGTTTTGCATCGAGACGCAAACGGTCAAGCATAACCGGTGAAATGCCATTTTCTTGTGCTTTTTCAACATCTCGCACATTTTCTTGCAAGATAAAATCTGTTTCGTCTAGTAAAGCCTTAGCAACTAGATTCAAGATTCGATTTTTCTCTGCTGTTCCAAGTTTTACCAAACTTTGAGAAGCGATTTTTGCATTTTTCCCTAGTTCATCAATATAGCCCATTTCAAGACCTCCTTTATTACTTAGATTGTGAAAACCACGTTCCAATATTAGCTCCTTCAAGGGCACATAAAATATCTCGTGGATTAGCTCCATTCATCAAAATCATTTGACTATTATTGTCAAAAATCATTTGGGCACTCTTAATCTTGCTAAGCATGCCACCTGTACCAAATTTGCTACCAGCACCGCCAGCTGACTTAATGATTTCATCAGTGATTTCACTAACATGTTCACGAAGTTTAGCATCTTCATAAACATTTGGATTTTTATCATAAAGGCCATCAATATCTGACAACATGATTAGCAAATCAGCTTTAGTCACTTTAGCTACAATGGCTGACAAACGGTCATTATCTCCGAATTTTGTGGCATGATCCATTTCATCAACACTGATAGCATCATTTTCATTAACGATTGGAACAATTCCCATTGAAAGAAGAGTTTCAAAAGCGTTGGTGAAGTTTGCCAAACTTTCTGGATACTCAATAACATCACGTGTAATCAAAAGCTGACTAACTTCTGTCTGATAGTGTGAAAAGATTTGCGAATAAAGGCTCATCATGGCCACCTGACCGACACTTGATACAGCCTGTTGTCGTGCAATTTCTGTCGGACGTTTGTCCATGTTTAAGACATTAAGACCAAATCCCATGGCACCAGATGATACCAAAACAACTTCTAATCCCTTGTTCATCAAACTAGAGATGACAAAAGCTAGCTGATCGATTTTTTCAAGATTAATTTTGCCATTTGGCATGACAAGCGAACTTGTCCCGATTTTTATAACAATTCGTTTTACTGATTCAAAATTACGTGTCATATGCTTATTATACACTAAAAAAACAGTCCGAGGAACTGTTTTTTATCATCTTTTATCAAGAAAACGGTAGCTTTTTAACCACCCTTAATACTCATCTTAATTTCAGGAGATTTTAGAAATTAATGTGAGATTTTCTTCCAAAATTTGTGGCTAATCAAAACTTGACCAACAATTGCTAAAATCAAAAGAACAATTGCCAGCGTCATGTTAATCAGTAGAATTTGCTGTGTGATATTACCAAGAGTAACTAAACCTACTGCTAAGCCACCACCAAGAAGATAAGCTACCATCATAATCGCAAAAGCAAGCCACTGACCTGAATGTCGATTAAAAAGTTGTGTCACATCTTGCCAAAGCAAATTAAGATTTTTATAATCACGCCAGTAAATCAGTTGCCCTTGGATACTAATCATCATAAGCAAACCAAGTAAAAAGCCAAATATCAAAAGTGGTTTAAGTTTCAAAAGAAAGGCGCCAACAATCAAATAAACCATCGCAGGGACAAAGGCTTGAAGAGCTGCCAAAACAAGAAATTTCTGAGTTAAAAACTTCTTGAAAGGATAAGGAAGTGATTTAATAAAGTGATAGTTCTCTTTTTCAAGTGAAATTCCTACACCAAGAAACGTTGATGGTGTAGCACAGTTACTTCCCAAAATAACCCCAACAAGCATTGAAATTCCGAAATAATCGTTTGGTATATTAGAAAGATTGATGCCATTTACCAAAACTGGTGTTAAGAAAATCACCACATAAATCAGTGACATGAGATAAGTCTGACTGATCAAAGTTGCATTTTGAAGCGTTGAAAGGTGATGATGAAGCATCATATTTGTTAAAGAAGCTGAGCTCTTTGACGTTTTTTTCGTCTGCTTCTTAGCTTTAGCTTTTTTAGGACTAGCATACAAAGTACTTTGGTAATAATTTGGCATTGCCCATTTAACCAAACCAATCATTAAGCCTAAAAGAACGACTAAAGGTAAATAGAAGTTTAACAATGCAGCCAAGCTAAACGGCACATTAACCACGTCATAAAAACCTCTAAAATAAGGAATGATTGGACGATCAGGAATCGTCAAGCTGTCACTTCCTATATTTTTACTGTTGACAACATTCATATAAAGAATCGTTCCGACAGCGCCAATCGTCGAAAGAGACATCAAGACTGTTGAAATCAATTTACGATGATTGCTGCGAACAATCACCCCACCAACCAAGCTATTCACATAAAGTGCTAATACTGTCGAAGCTGTAAAGAGAATCCCAAAAACAATCACGGTAGCAATAATCGCCACAAATAGCCCCGCCATTTGCCAATAGGCTATAAAAAATAATGATAACAAAGGCATCAAAAACGTCACGCCCATACCAAAACTTGAAATCACTTTTGCTAAATATAGCTCACTGGATTTAATCGGTAAGTGAGCATAAAGTTTCACATCATCGCTTTCGTAAAAAATACTATACATGGCTGAGAAAGCATTCAAGGTTGCCATGATAAAGAAAATCGCTGTGTAAAAAGAAAAGTAACCAGGATAATGCTTAAAATTAAGATTAGCATACATAAAAATGTAAATCACCGCAAAGAACAAACTTAAAAATATTTGCTGACGAATCACACTTTTATAAGTTGAAAAATTTTTTCTCGGATTCTTTTCTTGCTTACGTTTAACCGCCGTTACAGTTTGGGGATTTGAGTAAAGAATATTAATCTTAACGAGTTCCCTAACAGTTGACCAGTTCATACACTCACCCCTCTTCCACCTTGCGTCTAGCAAGTTCTAGGTAAATCGTTTCTAAATCTTTATCAGGATGATTTGCTTTCAACTCTTCTAATGAACCAACAAAAATCAATTTTCCTTCTTTCAAGATGCCAATGCGGTCACACAATTGTTCAGCAACTGCCAAAACATGTGTTGAGAAAAGCACTGTATTGCCACTGCGCACATGCTCTTTCATCATCTTTTTCAAATCAAAAGCTGCTTGTGGGTCAAGTCCTGTCAATGGTTCATCCAAAATCCAAATATCTGGATTTGAAATCAAAGCTCCGATTACAATCACTTTTTGACGCATACCATGTGAAAAACTTTCAATCAATTCATCAACATACCCAGCAATATCAAATAAGTGCGATAGACGGTTAATGCGTTCTTCAACTTTTGCTTCATCCACACCATAAATTTTTGCTAAGAAATGCCAGTACTCACTCGCCGTCAAATTCAAAAATAAATCTGGTGAGTCAGGAACATAACCAATACGTTTTTTAATCTCATCATGATGTTCTGACAAAGCCAAATCATCTACAAAAACCTCACCGTAAGTAGCCTCAATAATTGAGGTTAAAATACTAATAGCCGTTGTTTTCCCGGCACCATTGTGACCAATAAGACCAAAAATCTCACCGTTCTCAATAGTTACATTAAGGTCACTAAGTGCTTCCTTATCTCCATATAATTTTGAAACATGCTCAAAACGAATCATTTTATTTCCCCCCTAAATATCCTCAAAGTGGCTTTATCCACTTTGAAACTTCCTTTTTTTCATAATAGTCCGCTGCCCATTTGTGAGTTAAATCTTTCAAATTCAAAACACCTCGAGGTAATTGAAAATCATTGTGAGTATAAAAAAGATTTAGTTCATGCTCTAAGTGCATGGCAGACAATCCAGCATCATTACTTTTAATGATTTCATTAGAGGCAGACAGTAAAATTTTAGACAATTCAACATTCTGACGCACACTCATATCTTCAAAAGCTACTTTTATTGCCTTATACAATTTACCACATCGCTCTTCCATCGAACCTCACCTTCTCCTTAATTTTGTACTATTAAATTAACACAATTACCTTTTACAATATCTTACCGTTTATCTCATTTTTTGTCAACAAATAACAAAAATGCCCTTGCTGAGCAAGGGCATTTTAGATTATTTATAATTGATTATAAAGATTCGAAAAGGCTAACAGCGTTATCAACTGTGAATCCATATTCTTCAAAGATTTTAGCACCTGGTGCAGAAGCTCCCCAAGTATCGATTGTAAGAGTTTTACCTTGGAGACCAACGTATTTGCCCCAACCAAAGCTTGAGCCAGCTTCAATTGCCAAACGTTTTGTAACGTTAGCTGGAAGAATGCTTTCTTTGTAAGCTGCATCTTGTTCGTCAAAGATGTTTTGTGCTGGCATTGAAACCACACGAACATGAACACCTTTAGCTTCCAAAGCAGCTTGAGTATCAAGAGCTAATTTCACTTCAGAACCAGTAGCAATAAGGATACCGTCAAGGTCACCTTTAGCTTCTGAAAGGATGTAAGCACCTTTGTTCACACCATCTTCTGCCAATTCTTTTGTTCCTTCAAGAACAGGAAGATTTTGACGAGTCAAGACAAGCATTGTTGGACGGTTTGTTTCAGCAAGAGCACGTTTCCATGCAGCGTTTGTTTCGTTACCATCAGCTGGACGAATAACGTTCAGGTTTGGCATAGAACGAACACTAGCCAATTGTTCAACTGGTTCGTGAGTTGGACCATCTTCACCAACGGCGATTGAGTCGTGAGTCATGACATAAACAGTTGGTAATTGTTGAAGAGCTGCCATACGAACAGCTGGAAGTAGGTAGTTAGAGAATACGAAGAATGTACCACCGTAAACACGAGTACCACCATGAAGGGCAATACCATTCATAGCAGCTGCCATGGCAAATTCACGCACACCAAACCAGATGTTGCGACCAAGATAGTTATCTGATTGGAAATCAGATTCTACTTTGACCATTGTATTATTTGATGCAGAAAGGTCAGCTGAACCACCCCAGAATGATGGAACTTGTGCTGAGATTTGTTGGATAGCTTGTTGACTTGATGAACGGCTAGCAAGGCTAGTTCCGATTTCAAAGTCTTCAAGTTTTACGTCAACTGGTTTGTTAGCAAATGCAGCTTTGTATTCAGCAGCTAAGTCTGGGTAAGC
The DNA here is from genome assembly GCF_900475675.1 of Streptococcus lutetiensis. NCBI lineage: Bacteria > Bacillati > Bacillota > Bacilli > Lactobacillales > Streptococcaceae > Streptococcus > Streptococcus lutetiensis. The sequence continues at coordinate 368,632 of NZ_LS483403.1, read as the reverse complement.
AGCTTCGTATTCATGGAATTTAGTTTCCCATGCGTTTTGAGCAGCTTCACCACGGAATTTAATACCAACTTCGAAACGTTTTGCAACTTCTTCTGGAACTGTGAATTCTGGATATTCCCAACCATAAGTTTTTTTAGCGTAAGCAATTCCGTCAACACCAAGAGGTGCACCGTGGACAGCTGATGTACCTTGTTTTTCGGCACCAAAACCAATGATTGTTTTCACTTCGATGATAGATGGTTTTTCTGTTTCAGCTTTAGCTTCTTCGATAGCTTTAGCAATAGCTTCAAGGTCGTTACCATCTTTTACCAAGATATGTTGCCAACCGTAAGCTTCGAATTTACCTTTAATATCTTCTGTAAAGGCTTTTGATGTTGGACCATCAAGTGAGATGTCGTTTGAATCATAAAGAAGGACTAATTTACCAAGTTTTAAGTGACCTGCAAGACTAACAGCTTCTTGGCTGACACCTTCCATCAAGCATCCATCACCATGCAAAGCATAAGTGTAGTGGTCTACAATATCAAAACCAGGTTTGTTAAATTTAGCAGCTAAGTGAGCTTCTGCCATTGCCATACCAACAGCGTTAGCGATACCTTGACCAAGAGGTCCTGTAGTTGCTTCTACACCATCAGTGTGGTTAACTTCTGGGTGACCCGGTGTTTTTGAACCCCATTGACGGAAGTTCTTCAAGTCATCGATTGTTACATCGTAGCCTGATAAGTGAAGTAGGCTATACAAAAGAGCAGAACCGTGACCTGCAGACAATACGAAACGGTCGCGGTTAGACCAAGAACGACTTGTCTTTGGATTAACATTCATTACATGATTCCAAAGAACATAAGCCATAGGTGCAGCTCCCATTGGAAGGCCTGGGTGACCTGAATTGGCTGCCTGAATGGCATCAATTGAGAGCGTACGGACAGTGTTTACTGCCAACTGATCAATAGCATCAAATGTCATGAGTGAAACCTTTCTGTTTTTAAGGACTTAAAGTATTATTGTTCGGATTCTATTATAACATAAAATACTTGACTTTTTAAATTAAATTGTCATTTGCTTTCTTGTAAGTAATTTCTAAAAAAGCCCAGCTAAACACAGCTGAGCGATTTTCTTATGAATTTGGATCGTCAAGACTACGACCGTGCAAACCACGTTCACGTTGTAATTGACGAAGTTTTTCTGGTGTCACATCATTTCCATCTTCATCGACGATTTTAATACCAGCGATGTGGTGAAGAAATGAATGACGGTAACCGTCAATATACTCTTTACGCAATTTAGCTTGTTCAACTTTTTCAGGACCAGTCAAACCAACTGTTTTTTTCTTGCGTGCAAGTTCATTAATGCGTTGAATCTTTTTTTCATTCATGACTAAAACTCACCTAACGTCTAAATTATGTTTAAACGTTATTTCCTTTCTATAATTTACCAAAACCTCTAAACTAAGAGGTCTGATATACACCAGAAATCTACTCAAAGAGTAGATTTCTTAAGCTTATTTGGTATTCAATTTGTTAAATGCGGCAACGCTGCTTGCTTTTGCTGTCAATTCAGTAAGAATAGCTAAGCGGTTATTTTTAACAGCTTCATTATCTACCATAACCATTGTATTGTCAAAGAATTTGTCGATAACTGAACTTAGAGCAAACAATTGTGCCAATTTATCGCTAGCAGAACCAGCCAAGTTTAAGTCAGCTGCGGCTTGTGCCAAAGATTTTTCTTCATCATTTTCAAACAAATTAGCATCAACTGCTACACCTGCTTGTGCTTTTTCAGCAAGGTTGAAGACACGTGAAAGACTTTCAACAGCGGCTTTGTAACCTTCTGCTTTGCTTGCTTCAACAAGAGCGTCAGCAGCTTCAAGCATTTCAGCCACAACAAAGTTTGAACCAGCAAGAACAGCTTCTTTAATGTCTTTAGAAACTGATTTGTTCATCATTTTTTCAACACGTGCACGAGTGAAGTCCATCACTTCTGCTTTGTGTTCGTAAGTCAAACTATCAAATGACAAAGCATAAAGGTTGTCAACCAATTCATCCATTGGAATTTTCAAGCCAAAGGCATCCATGATACGAACCACACCAGCCGTCGCACGACGAAGAGCGTATGGGTCGTTTGAACCTGATGGAATCAAACCAACTGAGAAGAATGACAAGATAGTATCCAATTTATCAGCAAGTGCCAAAAGTGCACCAACTTTAGTTTCTGGAAGGTCACCATCAGCTGAGTTTGGAAGGTAGTGTTCGCGAATAGCTGCTGCTACTGCGGCATCTTCACCAGCAAGAAGAGCATATTTTTCACCCATAATACCTTGCAATTCGTCAAATTCACCAACCATACCAGTCAATAGGTCAAATTTGTAGATTTCAGCAGCGCGTGCAAGTGCTTTGCTTTCTTCTGCAGAAGCGCCAGCTTTTTCAGCAAGGTAAGCAGCAATCACCTTGCTACGTTTCATGTGTTCTGAAAGTGAACCAATTTTTTCGTGGAATGTTACGTTATCAAGCTTAGCTACAAGGTCAGCGATTTTAAGTTTTTGGTCTTCACGCCAGAAGAATTCACCATCTTCCAAACGAGCAACAAGAACTTTTTCGTTACCTTTAATAACGTTTTCGATGTGGTTTTCATTACCGTTACGAACTGAGATGAAGTTTGGCATCAAATTACCATCAAGGTCACGAACAACGAAGTAACGTTGGTGGTTTTTCATTGATGTCACAAGCACTTCTTCTGGAACTTCAAGGTATTTAGTATCGAAGCTTCCCATGAAAGCAGTCGGGTATTCAACCAAGTTAAGCACTTCATTAAGCAATTCGTCATCGATTTCAACGCGAACGTTTTGAGCTTTTTCGATAGCTTTGATTTGGTTAACAATCATGTCTTGACGTTCTTTTGCGTCAGCGATAACAAAAACTTTACGCAAATCTTCTTCGTATGAATCAGCAGTTGCAATTTCTGTTTCGTGACCAAGAAAACGGTGACCACGGCTCACACGACCCGAGTGGATATCCAAAAAGTCAAGGTCAAGTGCTTCGTCATCAAGAAGTACAGTCAATGTGTGAACTGGACGGATGTATTCGAATGTGTTGTTTGCCCAGTGCATGTTTACTGGGAAAGTCATAGCTAACAAAATTTCTGGAATGCCAACAAGGACTTCTTTAGCAGCTTTTCCTGCTTCGTGTTTTGTAACGTAGACATATTCTTCACCTTTGACTTCGCGGAATTCGATGTCATCAGTTGTCAAACCTTTACCACGAACAAAACCTTGAGCAGCTTTTGTAAAGTTACCATCAGCATCCAAAGCAATTTTTTTAGAAGGACCTTTGAAGTCTTCTATTAAATCAGTTTGAGTATCTGCAAGACCAAGAACACGAACAGCCAAACGACGTGGTGTTGAGAAGGTTTGAATGCCTTCAAAAGCCAAACGTTTTTCTTTTAAAAATGCTGCCATGCGGTCGCCAAGTTGTTTTTCACTTGGAGTAACAACATAAGCTGGTAATTCTTCTAAACCAAGTTCTACAAGTAAATTTTTAGCCATTATTCAGCATCCTCCTTCAAAAGTTTTTCACGTGTTGCTTCATCAAGCAATGGGTAACCAAGACGTTTACGTTCCGCAACAAATGTTTTAGCAACGACACGAGCCAAGTTACGGATACGAGCGATGTAACCAGCACGTTCTGTTACAGAAACAGCTCCACGCGCATCAAGCAAGTTGAATGTGTGTGAACATTTCAAAACGTAATCGTAAGCTGGGTGAACTAAGTTTTCTTCCAAGCAACGTTTAGCTTCTGTTTCAAATTTTTCAAAGTTTTCAAGAAGCATGTCTTGGTTAGAAATTTCAAATGAGTATTTTGAGTGTTCAAATTCTGGTTGAAGGAAGATTTCACCATATTTAACACCTGGAGCCCATTCGATATCATAAACTGAATCTACTTCTTGGATATATGATGCCAAACGTTCAAGACCATAAGTAACTTCTGAAGTTACAGGACCAGTTTGCAAACCACCAACTTGTTGGAAGTAAGTAAATTGAGTGATTTCCATACCGTCAAGCCAAACTTCCCATCCAAGACCAGCTGAACCAGTTGATGGATTTTCCCAGTTATCTTCAACGAAACGGATGTCGTGTTCCAAAGTGTTGATTCCCAAACGTTCCAATGATTCAAGGTAAAGTTCTTGAATGTTAGATGGAGATGGTTTCATAACAACTTGGAATTGGTGGTGTTGATAAAGACGGTTAGGGTTTTCACCGTAACGACCATCTGCAGGACGACGTGATGGTTCTACATAAGCTGCATTCCATGGTTCTGGACCGATGGCACGAAGGAATGTGTAAGGGCTCATTGTACCAGCACCTTTTTCATTATCGTAAGCTTGCATTAACATACAACCTTGGTCGTTCCAAAATTGTTGCAAAGTCAAAATAATTTCTTGAAAAGTCAATTTTTTAGACATACATCTACTCCTTATTTTGTTAACTTAGTTTTTGCGAAGTATCTAAGGAAATCAGCTTTTTTACAATATAAAAAACCGCCAACACACCTATATGATACCTCATAAGGGGCGTTAAAACGCGGTTCCACCCTATTTTATTACTTCATTTATTTGATTTTAACTTAGCCTAGCTAAGTGAAAGCGCCAGCAACTCATTTCAGTTTCATCCGACTTCCACCACCTCGGACTCGCTAAGAAACACCATGAGGATTTCTCTCTTTACCAGCTATTTTAGCACAAATGTAATTGAGTGTCTAGTAAATATCAAAAAAGCTGAATCTACTACTGTAAATTCAACTTTTAGTCTATTACGCTTTCCAGGCTTCTTGTCCGCCTAGATATGTTGCTCGTAAGTCAAGGTCCTTGTCTAGAACGATAAAATCAGCTTTGTAACCTTTTTTGATTTGACCGCATCTATCGTCAATCCCAACAGAAATTGCTGCTGTGAGACTTGCCATACTAATGGCTTGCGCTTTTGAGGCGATTCCCCAATTGACTACATTTTTAACAGCATCCTTCAACTGAAGAATAGAACCTGCTAGAGCGCCATTTGATTTCAAACGTGCTGTTCCTTTTTCAACGATAACAGGAAATTCTCCAAGCATATAATCGCCATCTTCAAGACCACCAGCACTCATGCAATCCGTAATCAGGACAACATGTTCGTGGTCTTTTTGATGCATCAAAATATCACATGCTGATGGATGCACATGATGCCCATCACAAATCAACTCAGCATAGGTATTTGGTAGTTCATAAACTGCACCGACCATACCTGGCTCACGATGATTAAGACCACGCATACCATTATAAGCATGAACCCAAACAGAAGCCCCTGCTTCGACTGCTTGCGCTGCTTGCTGGTAAGTAGCATCTGAATGTCCAAGAGCTACAATCACATTTTTACGAGTCGCATAATCAATAAAGTCTTCGACTTCGTCTCGTTCAGGTGCTAAAGCAATTTTTTTCAATAATCCTTTTGAACTTTTAAGCCATTGATCAAGTTCAGCTGTTGAAGGATTTTTCATATAAGACGGGTTTTGAGCCCCTTTGTATTTTTCTGTAAAATAAGGTCCTTCAAAGAAAAGTCCTTGGATCCGCGCACCGCTTTCTTTACCAGCAAAATCAGCTGCCGTACGACAAATATCATCTAAGATCTCAAATGATGCCGTCAAAGCTGTTGGTAAAAAACTTGTGACACCAGCTCCCAAAAGAGCCTTACTCATTGTCTCAAAAACCTCTTGATGATTGTCCATGACATCAACACCAGCAAAACCATGGATATGTGTGTCTACTAAACCAGGTGCCACACTAAAACCTGTATAATCTATAATGTCTGCATCATGCGGTGCTTCTGCTTGCCAATCGCCAAAAGAGTCACCTTCGATAGCAAGGTAACCTGCACCCTTAACATGGTAAGGATAGTAAAATTCATCTGCTTTGATATATTTTGTCATTTGAATCGCCTCCATGCTTATATTATAAAATAAAAGCGCTTTTTTGTAAATGGTATATACCAAAATTAGACCAATTTTTATTAACAGACCTTTCTATTGATTACAGATAATAACTTTTCCTTTAGCCGTAGCATCATCCATTATCAACTCACCAAGATCAGAAACTGTAATCACTCCACTTAAAGGATTTTTGATACTAATCACTGGTGTTGTGATACCGGCTGTAACTTCTAACTTTTCAAAAGCTAAATCTGCATCAAGCATTTTACAATTAATCAATGTTAGGTTTTTACAATAACAAAAAGGTTGCGTTCCAATGATGGTACAATTTTCAAAGGTCACATTTTCGCTATACCAAGCGAGATATTCACCTTTAACAATACTATTTTTAACGACAACATTTTTAGCATGCCAAAAAGCATCTTTGGTATTAAACTCACAATCCTCAAAAATAGAATCAGAAATGTACTGAAAAGAATATTTTCCATTCAAAGTTACTTGATGAAAATGAAGTCTATCCGAATGCAACATAAAATACTCGCTAGTGACAACAGTATCCGTCATCGCAATATCTTTCACCGACCAACCAAATTCAGGTTAGATAATCTCACTGTCAGAAATGGCAACATTTGAATATTCGCGTAAAGCCTTAATCCCGTGTAGTTTCGAATAACTAATCCCAATATTGTCTGAATACCAGAGAGCAGCTCTACAATTTTCCGTCATTTCTGAGTCAGTTATCACCAATCCTTTGTCATGCCAAAATGGATAGCGTAAATTAAAATAAAAGTCTCTTACTTCGATATTCTTACTTCCTTTTAAGGCACTTTCACCACCTGCTGGTCCCGTAAATTGACAAGTATCCACTAAAATATCGGAGCTAGCATATAAAGTTCACTCCTCGTCGTAAGTCTGATTCTTAATAAGTGTTTTCAAATCAATCTCTTTATCATCTCTTGATAGCACCATCCTACACCTTAGACTAAACTCCAAGTCAAGTGCTTATCTAATAAAAACGACAAAAAACACCTTCAAACCAGCAAAAGTTCAAAGGTGTTAAATGTATGATTAAATTTGATTTTCAAGTACTTTTTCGACCAAGTTTAGAGCGTGATCTGTGATACGTGTACATGGCGTAATCAGATCGATGAAGTTAACCCCTGCAAGTGGTGTACATTCACCGTTGTTCATGCGTTTGATATGGTTCTTACGGATGCGGCGTTCCAAATGAGCGATATCTTTATGACGATCTACCAACTCATTTGCCAAAGGTAGGTCGTTATCGATAACAACTTTCAATGAATCCAAAATCATGCGATGTGTTTCATGGTAAAGTTGATCAATTTCTTGAACGGAAGCTGGTGAGAAAGTAATATCTTTTGAAATATTGTGCTCCATCAAGTGAACCAAACTGATACTGTGGTCACCGATACGTTCCAAGTCACGTGATGAATCTAAGATACTTGATAAAATTTCACTTTCGTGTCGATTCAATTGTTCACTTGAAAGATCAATCAAATATTTAGTCAATTCTTCATCGACATTATTGATAGTATCTTCAAATTTTTGTGTCTTATCAGCGTATTTTTCATTACATGTTTCAACAAATAAGAATGCTGCTTCAAAGGCTTGTGTGGCAAAGGCACCCAAGTGAATCAATTCTTTTTTAGCATTACCAAGGGCAATAGCTGGCGCTTGTTTTAGAATAATCTTATCAAGGTAAACAGCTTTGTATTTAGCAGCTTCATCTTCACCAGGAATTAATTTTGTCACAACAAATGCCAATGTTCCAATGAATGGGAAGAGCAAGATGGTATTTGTAATGTTAAATGTTCCATGGGCAAAGGCAACCGTCATGGCTGGTGTCAATTTAAAGTGAACTTCCATCCATTGCATCAAGTTAGTAAATGGTACCAAAAGAATCATAAAGAGCACTGTTCCGACAACGTTGAAGAGAACGTGAGCTCCAGCCACACGTTTGGCTGCGATATTTGAACCAATCGCTGCTAACACGGCTGTGATACAAGTACCGATATTACTTCCTAAAAGAATAGGAATTGAGCCTTGAAGATCAAGTAAATGACCTGCGTATAACCCTTGTAAAATACCAATGATGGCAGCTGATGATTGGATAAGCATGGTCAAGCCAGTCCCAATCAAAACACCCATAATCGGTTTGTCACCTAAGGTTGCTAAATAATCCTGAAAGGCTGGAACAGTTTTTAATGGTCCCATAGCATCACCCATGATATTAAGCGAGAAGAAAATTCCTCCTACACCAAAGATGATACGTCCGATATTATTCAAACGTCGGTTTGACGTGAAGAATAACAAAGCAGCACCAATAAAAATCATTGGGAGTGCATAGTCACCTAAATTAAAACCAATCAGAAAGGACGTTACAGTCGTCCCGATATTGGCTCCCATGACAATACCAATCGCTTGTTGCAAGGTTAAAAGTCCTGCTGACACAAGGCCAACAGTGATAACTGTTACCCCTGAACTTGATTGGATTAGGGCTGACATGGCTAAACCAACAAGAATTCCTAAAAAAGGATTACTCGTATATTTGTCGATATAAAAACGAAGTCTGTCTCCTGCAGCCTGTTGTAGACCGTCTCCCATATATTTAATACTGAAGAGAAAGAGTCCTAGACCTCCAAAAAAACCAAAAGCAATTTCTTGCCAATTTACTGACACAGTCTTATCCTCAAATATTATAATTTTACCGGAAAAACCCGATGTTTCCATTTTAATGTATTCAAAGAAAACAAACAAGTGTTTTTTAAGCTTTTTCTAAATTGATAACTAACTGAAAAATGCTACTCTTTTAAGATAAGCGGTCATTTTCCCCTTTTTAGTAGCTATTTCTAAACATAAATGATAAAAAGACTAAAATTTGAGGGAGGTTTTTAGAAAAAATTAATGCGCTGTCATTTATATGTTATAATAGTTAAGGGCGCTGTGCTTGCCACAGAATGCTACTAAATACGTTTATTATCAAAAAATGTGATAACAACTTCTTTGTCACATCGCATTTATTTTATTATAGAAGGAGTTTTCATGAAAGCCTCAAAAAGTGAAGTTACTTATTTTATTCTAAGTATCATTTTAATTGCCTTTGCTGGTGGTATTTACCTTTTCTTTGGTAATACAAAGACTAATACGTCAAGTTCACAACCAAAAAGCTCAATCAGTTCTTCCTCTTTTAGTCAAGCTGACCTAGAAGCTAAAGCCCAAGAATTATTATCTGCTGCTCAAGCTAATCCGTCTGCTGAAGCTGTGACAAATGCACAAGCGGCTATCAACAAAATCTCTGATGAAGCTAAGAAAACAGATTTCCAGTCTCAACTAGATGCTGTTTCTGCTGAAGTAACAAATCAAACAAATGCTGAAAATGCTGTCAAAACTGCTGAAGACAATCAAACTAGCGACAATGTCACTGCTGCTCAAGCTGCGATTGATGTGCTAACTAACCAAGCTACTAAAGATCAACTTCAAGCACGTCTTGACGCTGTTTCTAACGCTATTGCTGCTGCCAATACAGCAACTACAACTACAAATACTGCTACATCTTCTGACGACACAACTGAGTCTACTGTTGACCCAAATAACACCTCTCGCACTCCTACATCAGTTACAAATGATGGTACTTATACTTATTATAGCTATTAATGATCTCAATTGGATTTATCTTCTCGGCAATTGGTGCAACTTGCTTAGCCATTTCATCATTTGCTAAAACGAAAAAACTATGTTAACTTGGCAATTATCGGATTATTTCTTTACGATGATTGCTAATTTTTTACTCGGTGGTTACACTGGCGCTATTTCGATTAGCGTGTCTATCATTCATAACACGTTAATGATTAAACACTGGGATTCCATCTACACAACCGTTATTTTAGTGATTATCCAAGTTTCTGCAGGAACTTACTTTAACAACCTTGGTTTGATTGGCTTTCTTCCCTTGATTTCATCTGTGTCTTATACCATCATCACCTTTATGACTAGCAAAGTTCAATGGCTGCGCTGGGTTACTGTTGAAAATATGCTACTGTAGTCTTTTTACGATTTCACCATCAAAGCTTACCCTACTTTAGTTATGGAAGTTGTTATCACATTAACGACCTTAATAGCTATTTCAAAATACAGTTCACTTAGTCATAAGAAAAATAAATCTTGATTTTTCATCAAGACTCAACTAGAAATAAACTCATTTTCTGATACTTTCTGCCGTGGTGAAAGTATCTTTTTTTGTTGCTCGTTTCACTCGCAAATAGTCCTAAAATCAAGTTGTGGCAATAATGACATGAAATTGATTTTAGTTAAGACGTTTTTTTAATATGCAAAAACTACATGAGTCATACTCATGCAGTTTTATATTGACTTACACTGTTTCATATCCTAATAAAATACCACCATCTTCACCGTAAAAGCTGCAAAGACCTGATGCTGGGATAAAGCGAACATCAGCTTGTGGGTATTTTTCTTTGATTTTGTCACTCAATTGTTGACAAGTTTTTTCGTTATTTGCGTGAGCAATCATAACCTTGCCACCTTGGTAACCTTCTTTGAACATTTCCTCAACGGTTGCTTGAACAGCTTTCTTTTGACCACGCACTTTGTGAAGGAGTTCCAATTTTCCTTCGTCACTAGCTTTACCAACCATGCGGATATTAAAAAGGCCAACAACTTTCCCGACTAGCTTGCTCAAACGTCCATTTTTGACAAGGTTATCCACACGTGCCAAAACAAATAGCAATTTTGTCTTTTCTTGATAAGCCGTGATAGCTTCGACCACTTCATCAAAGCTTAAGCCTTTAGCAATCAGACGATTTAATTCTTCGACGATTAAATCAATCTCACCACCTGCAGACAAAGAGTCAATAACGTGAACATTGACATTTGGATGTTCCTCCAAAAGCATGTGTTTTGCAACCTGCGCACTATTGTGACTTCCTGAAAGATTACCTGTAATCGTGATAGCAATAACATTTTCAGCACCTTGGTAAGCTTGTAAGAAGGCATCTGGGCTAGGGCAACTTGATTTTGATGAAACAGGACTTGCGTACATGGTTGTCATCATATTAGCAACGTCTAATCCTTCATCATCCACAAAAATTTCTGAACCAATTTGAATTGTTAGTGGGACATTTTGAAATTCTGTGTGTTCTGCAAGCCCTTCAATATGTCGAAGGTCACAACCTGAATCAGTCACAATTTTCCAAGTCATATCTATTTCCTCCAATTCATTCGAAATTTAAATTCATTTGACAAACAAACTATTTTCACCTAAAATTATATCATTAATGTCTTTATCTTAGTATTAAAAACAATCAGATGTCACAAGTAAGAGGGTTTTGTCATGACGGAAAAGATAATTTCAAAAAAGTCCTTACAAAATTTAAAAGTTTCTAATAAAGAATCACGAAAATTGACACGTGAAGCGCTAGAAACTGCACTTTTGCTCCTTCTTGAAAAGAAAACCTTGAGCCAAATTACGATTTCAGAACTCGTTGCTAAAGCTGGTGTCTCACGCAACGCTTTCTACCGTAATTATAAGTCTAAAGAAGCTATTTTAGAGTCTATTCTAACCCAAATCGTTCGTCGTATTTTTCGTGGTCTCAAAGCATTTGATTTGAAAAATCAGCTCTCCCAAGCATGGCTTTTCATTCTGAATGAAGCCAAAAAAGAGGCACAAGTTCTTGGCTTCATTTTTGAACAACACCTAGAAAAACTCTTGACGAGCATCGTCTCTAAACGATTAAAAGCTTACCAAAGGTTCAATAAAAAACATGATTCACACTACACGAATTCTTTCTGGAGTAACGCCATTATCTCAGTTCTTTCAAACTGGGTAGCTGATGACATGCGTATCCCTGCTGAGGAAGTAGCTGCAATCGGCTTGCCACTTTTCTTATAAGAAGAAAATACCGACCACAATTAGGTCGGTATTTTTATTATTTCAAAACATAATCGTAAATAGCCTGAGCTACTCCGGCATTGTCATTAGTTGTTGTTTCGTAGCGGCAAATAGATTTGACTTCGTCTGTCGCATTTCCCATAGCAACGCTATGATAAGCAAATTCAAGCATTTCAAGGTCGTTGGCAGCATCACCAAGTGCCATGACTTGCTCTGGTGAGAAGCCAAGTTTTTCTGACAAAGCTTTAAGAGCTGTTGCTTTCGTGTAGCCTTTTGGCATAGCTTCAAAGATATATTCTTGGCTACGAACCACACTAAAATCTTTAGCCAAAGCTGTTTCTTTTGCTTCTTGAAATGGATTTAATTGTGGCGCTTTTGCCATGTACATAGCTTGGAAGATGATTTCGTCTGTCGCCTTCATCTCATCAAGTGTGACTGCATGAGCGATATCAAAGACAAGACCAGCATCGTATTGGACAAGTTCTGGAACTTCTTCAGCTACAGCGTAATAATGTTTTTCACCTGTCAAGGTTAAGCAAACATCTGGATAATCAGCAACAGCTTCGTTCAATTTATCTAGCTCTTCATTTGTGACTTGAGCATAAAAAACAAGTTCCCAATTTTTGGTATTGTAAATGGTGCAACCATTATTCATGATGATGTATTCTTCATCGTCCAAGCCCAATTTTTCAAAAAATGGAAGAATTCCTGATTTTGGACGTCCTGTACAAAGAACAATTTTTACCCCGGCTTGTGCCGCTTTTTGGATTGCTTTGACATTTTCTTCAGGAATTTTTTTATCTGAATTAAGTAATGTTCCATCTAAATCGATTGCAATTAATTTAATCATTTTTAGTGACCTTCCGTTTAATTTTTGGCAAATGCCACTGACGCCAGTAGCCTATCATACGTAAGATTGTCAGAATTAAAACTAATACATAATAGCCTGGATCGTTATGAACGATTTTAAAATAAATCGCAAGCGCCGCTAAAATTGCCCAACCAGCGTAAACTTCACTTCTAAGCACACTTGGTTTTCGACCAGCTAAGATATCTCGGACAATACCACCACCTGCACCAGTCAAAACAGCGGCAACAATCACCGCACTTAAAGGTTGATGAAGTTTAACAGCATACATAGCTCCTTGAACACTAAAAGCTGCAAGACCAATAGCATCCGTCAAGACTTCTGCTTTTCGCCAACCTTTGTGAGTAATGATATTTGGAAATACCATGATAAATAACATGGCTGCCAAGGCAAAATAAAAACACTGACTCTGAGACCAGAGGGCGCTAATCGGCAAACCAATCAAAAGATTACGAATAGCTCCACCACCAAAGGCAGTCACAAAACCTAGGATAAAAATCCCAAGTATGTCAAAATCTTCTTCCATCGCGACGATTGCTCCAGATAAAGCAAAGGCGATAGAACCAATGATACTTAATAAATCCCAAACATTCATCGTCATTTTGATTCCAAACTATATTTTTTCTTACTAGACTAGTTTATCATTTTTAAAGAAGTAAAAAAACAGAGCAAGCTCTGTTTTTCTAAATTTTACTTAATTTCTTTTCCGAGGCTAAATTTTGTTCCTTTAAGCGCACGTTTTAAAAAGAACTTAAATGGACGTCCTGTGATAGTCGCTTGTTTTTTCTCTAAATCAACATTAACTGCTTTCACGCCAGAAACAGCTGATAATTTTTCAGTCACTTTTGTGACACAACCTTGGCATTTCATGCCTGTTACTTCATATGTTTTTTCCATGAGAAACTCCTTTATTTTAATGTCATGTATTTTAAGCGAAGGGCATTTAGAACCACTGACACTGAACTAAAGCCCATAGCAAGTCCTGCAATCATGGGATTAAGCAAAGGTCCACCAAAGAGATACAAAACTCCCATCGCAACTGGAATCGCTAGAATATTGTAGATGAATGCCCAGAAGAGATTTTCCTTAACCACTTTAATCGTCAAACAACTGATGCTTAAAGCTCTGAGGACATCTGAAATTTCTGGTTTCATTAGGATAATATCCGCTGACTCAATGGCAATGTCAGTTCCTGAACCTACCGCAATCCCAATATCTGCTACTGCTAACGCTGGCGCATCATTAATCCCGTCACCGACCATGGCAACCATTTTTCCTTGACGCTGCAAGTCCTTAATAGCTTGTGATTTTTGGTCAGGCAAGACTTCGCTAATCACAGTCTTAATGCCGGCTTGTTTGGCAATAGCTTGCGCGGTATTGCTGTTATCTCCTGTTAGTAAAACAACATCAATGCCTTGATTTTGTAATTTAGCGACGGTATCTTTACTATCTGCTTTTAACAAATCCGCTACGGTAATTACTCCTATCAGTTGCTCATTAGCCGAGATGTAAATCGGTGTTTGACCTTTTTGTGTCGCAGCCAGCACAGCTGTTTCACTCGCGGTCAAATCAACTTGTAACTCTTCCATCAATCTGCGGTTACCGACGTAAACGGTCTTCCCTGCAAGATCAGCTTGTAAACCTCGTCCTGTCAAAGAAGTGAAATTCTCAACTTCTTCCAAAGTTAGTTTGTCAGCGCTAGCTTTTTCTACAATAGCCTGACTAAGTGGATGCTCTGAATACTTTTCAACGGAAGCGACCTGAACAAGCAGGCTCTTTTCATCACCGTGATAGGCGATAACATCAACCACTTGTGGTTTTCCTTGTGTAATAGTTCCTGTCTTATCAAAGACCATGGTATCAATGTGATGAGCATTTTCAAGGACGTCACCACGTTTGTAAAGAATCCCGTTTTCAGCGCCTCGACCAGTTCCGACCATGATGGCTGTTGGTGTGGCAAGTCCAAGAGCACATGGACAAGCAATCACCAGAATAGCGATAGCGACTTGGAGAGCAAAAACAAAACTTTCACCCTTGGCAAAATACCAGAATAAGAAAGTAATCAAAGCGATAGTCATAACTGCTGGCACAAAAACACCAGCAACCTTATCAGCAATCTTAGCAATCGGTGCTTTGGTTTGTTGGGCATCTTCAACCAGTTTAATGATTTGGGCTAAAAGAGTTTCATCACCGACTTTTTCAGCACGAATGGTTAGGGAACCTTGTCCATTGATTGAAGCTCCAAACACCTTATCATCTGCTACTTTTTCCACTGGGATACTTTCACCCGTCAGCATTGATTCATCAATAGCCGAATGTCCTGACACCACATAACCATCAACAGGAATTTTTTCACCTGGTTTGACCATGATAAGGTCACCTACTTGAACCTGATCAATTGGGATTTTCTGCTCAACACCATCTCGGATAACCATTGCTTCTTTAGCAGACAAGGTTAAGAGCTTTTGGATGGCATCGGATGTTCGGCCTTTCGACAAGGTTTCAAAATATTTTCCCAAGGTAATCAAGGTCAAAATCACCGCAACTGATTCAAAGTACAGCATATGCACGTGATGAACATGCCCAAGAATGATGTGGTAAGTGCTGTAAAGACTATAAAGAAATGCTGCGGTTGTTGCCAAAGCTACTAAGGAATCCATATTAGGATGTACTTTTAACAAAGCACGAAAACCATTAACATAAAAACGGCGCCCAAAGTACATGACTGGTAAAGTCAATGCAAGCTGAACCAGCGCAAAAATCAAAGGATGCTCACTCATGCTAACAACTTTTGGCACCCACATGCCCATCATACTGCCCATCGAGAGATAAAGCAAGGGAATCGCAAAAGTCGCAGACCACAAAAACTTATGCCACATATTATGAGTGGCTTCGCTCTGGCGTTCTGATTGGCTTTTAGCTGTTGTTGGGTTAAAGACACAAGCGCCATACCCAGCATCCACAACAGCTTTTTCAATCTCAGCTTCACTGACTAAGTCAGGATTATAGCGTACAGTCATCTTCTCTGTTGTCAGATTAACAACCGCTGAATCGACATGATCTATTTTATTGACAGCATTCTCGACGGTTAAAGCACAAGCCGCACAAGTCATACCGTCAATGACAAAGACTTCTTCTTTTTCCATAAGATACCTTCCTATCAGAAATCTGACAAATCAACCATTAAAGACCAAGGTGTTCTTTACAACGACATTGTCCAGGAATACAATTACACGGTACTTCATCCAAAGCTTCTTTTTCTTTGGATGATAGCAGAGCTTGTAAATCAGCAATGTCAGAAAGTCTCATTGGCGTTTCTTTCAACAGATGTTCAAGAATAGTCTTGTGCTTACGCTGACAAAATTTATCAAATAAGTCATCAGCCTGCTGGTTCATAGCTTCTTGCTCAGACAAGAGACTTGAATAGAGAAAAGCTTTGCCAGACCTCTTTCTTGTCAAGTAACCTTTATCAACTAAACGTTTCAACAAAGTCTTAACCGTTGAGGCTGTCCAGCTATTTTTTTCACCTAGAACATCAAGAATCTGACCACTCGTCGCCGCATCTTTAGTCCAAATCACGCGTATGATCTCCCATTCTGATTTTGAAATTGACATAGCATTCCTTTCTAAATATCTTTTTTTGGTTTACGTTTGTAAATTCATTATATTTCTATGGTCTACATTTGTCAACTATAACTGCAAAAAATAGTCCGAAATTTAATATTTCGAACTTTAAACACAAATAACTTTGTGCTCTGAGTAATTTAGAAGAGTTTACACCTTCATCCTAGTTCTTTACGCTAGAATTTGCAAGCGCGGCCATCTCTTTTGCCAATCTTTCTTTTTCAAGCGCTCACGGTAGACTGCCATACGCTCTTCATCTGCTAAGAAATGTGGTGTCAGTTGCACAATAAAATTAACAATATCATCACCGTAAGGCAAAAATAATTCTAAATCACCATCTTTTAAACGTGCTGCTATAGCTGTACAGCGTTCTGGATATTTACTGATAGCACCTCTAGCATTTTGATAAGGGGCTGTGTGCGGACTGTGACCATGCATAAAGACCTGATTTTTGACTTCCCATTGATAACTAGGGTAGGCCACTTGAAGCTGTTCTTGAATAGCTTAAGTCTTCTCATAAGTAATCTCAGGGGCAAAAAAGACAACATCAATGTCACTTGTATCCAACAAACCTGGCTTTCCTGATAAGACATCCAAACGTAATTACGAAGTGCCCCCGCAGCAAGCCAAGCATCTGGCAGCTCAAGCTCAGCTATTATAGTTAAAATCGCTATCAACTCTTTATCGCTTGCAAATAAAGCTTTGAAATCTATCATTTTCCTCTCTTTGATAAGCTTTTACAAATTCTTGCAGAGCCTTTAAATCATCTACAAAAATGGCCTTATCACGATCTTCTTGTCTCAAAAATTCCGTAGTCACCATTTGGTCAAAAAGGGCTTTGAGAGGGTTATAATAACCATTCAAATTAAGAAAAAGACACGGTTTATGATGGAGCCCAATGCGTGCCCAAGAAAAAGCTTGGACAATTTCCTCAAGAGTTCCAGGACCACCTGGAAAAGCCAAAAAAAGCTCCCCATTATCCATTAAGAGTCGCTTACGCTCATCCATATCAGCTACCACAGTGAGCTCTGTTAAATGCAAATGAGCTTTTTCACGCTTTTTAAAATCAAGCGGAATAATACCATAAACCTCTCCGCCATCAGCTAAAACCGTATCTGCCAAAATGCCCATTAGACCATCTTTACTGCCACCATAGATTAATTGATGCTTCTGTTTGGCTAACCAATGACCTAATTCAATGATATTTTCCTTATAAATCGGGTCATTGCCAAAACTTGACCCCAAATAAACCGTAATTTTCATCTTCACAATATTCCTCGCTAAACCACTTTCATTATATCACACCCAAAAAAGGCCTGCCAAGTGGCAGACCTTTCTCATATAAAATTCTAGTTAACTAAAATTTATTTTTTAACTTCCAAATCACGAAGCAATTGATCGATTTTATTTCCGTATTCGATTGATTCATCTTTGATAAATATCAAATCTGGGATTTTGTACATTGTCAAGTTGCGACCGAGTTCGCGTTTGATTGTACCTTTAGCTTTTTCAAGACCAATTTGGGCTTTTTGGTTATCTGATGCAAGTTCAGAGTGAATTGTGTAATACACTTTAGCCATTGAAAGGTCTCCAAGCATTTGAACATCAGTAATTGTCACATCTTGAACACGTGGGTCGCGAACTTTTTTATGCAAAATTTCATTGACTTCACGTTTGATTTCCATACCAACACGGTCGACACGATGATTAGCCATAGTTATTTCCTTTCTAATCTTTTTGAAAAAGCTAGGCTAAGCAAGCCTAGCTTTTATTCATTTATAACTGTAACGTTTAAGAAAAGCTACATAGGGATTGCCATATTCTCATTAGAGATTTTAGTTTCTTAGAAAATGGAGCGTTTCGACGTCTAAAACTTTCAGTCGATTATACTGAAAGTTTTAGACTAGTGTAACGTTTAGGCAAGGCACCATAGTGCTTGCCGTATTCCCATTAGAAACTTCAGTCTCAATGGGAATTAACGTTTAATTTCTTCCATAACGTAAGCTTCGATAACGTCATCAACTTTGATATCGTTGTAGTTTTCAATCATCAAACCACCTTCTTGGCCGTTTCCGATTTCTTTAACGTCATCTTTGAAGTGTTTAAGGCTGGCAAGTTTACCGTCGAAGATAACGACACCGTCACGGATGACACGTGCGCTAGCATCACGCGTAATTTTACCATTTGTAACCATGAATCCACCGATTGTACCAACTTTAGATACTTTAAATGTTTCACGGATAAGAGCTTCACCGATGATTTTTTCTTTGTATTCAGGGTCAAGCATACCTTTCATAGCATCTTCAACTTCTTCGATAACTTTGTAGATGATTGAGTGAAGACGAATATCTACTTCATCAGCTTCTGCTTGTTCGCGAGCTTGTGGTGTAGGGCGGACGTTAAATCCAATGATGAAGGCATTTGATGCTTCAGCAAGAGTAACGTCTGATTCGTTGATAGCACCTACGGCTGAGTGAACAACTGAAACTTTTACGCCTTCAACATCGATTTTAAGAAGTGAGGCAGCAAGGGCTTCAACAGAACCTTGTACGTCAGCTTTGATGATGACGTTAACAGTCTTAACTTGACCTGCTTTAAGGGTATCAAAGAGGTTTTCAAGACTAACACGTTGAGTAACTTGACGTTGTTTCAACAAAGCACGTTTAGCACGTTCTTCACCGGCTGCACGCGCAGCTTTTTCATCTTCGTAAACCGCAAAGTGGTCACCTGCCATAGGCACATCATTCAAACCAGTGATTGATACTGGTGTTGATGGTTCTGCCACTTTAACACGGCGTCCAAGGTCATTAACCATAGCACGAACACGACCGAATGTGTTACCAACAACGATTGGGTCTTGAACATGAAGAGTACCTTGTTGGACAAGAAGTGTTGCCACAGGTCCTTTACCTTTATCAAGACGAGCTTCGATAACAGTACCGATAGCGCGAACTGTTGGGTCAGCTTTCAATTCTTCCATTTCAGCAACAAGAAGAACTGTTTCTAACAATTCATCAATGTTTTTACCAAATTTAGCTGAAATTTCAACGAATTCACAGTCACCACCCCAAGCAGATGAGATGATTCCGTGTTCTGCCAATTCACCGATAACACGTTCTGGGTTAGCACCTGGTTTATCAATCTTGTTGATAGCAACGATGATTGGGACACCAGCGGCTTTAGAGTGGTTAATAGCTTCGATTGTTTGAGGCATAACACCGTCATCAGCGGCAACAATCAAGATAGTGATATCTGTGATTGAGGCACCACGCGCACGCATTGATGTAAAGGCCGCGTGACCTGGTGTATCAAGGAAGGTAATTTTCTTACCATTTTCAACGATTTGGTAAGCACCGATGTGTTGAGTGATACCACCAGCTTCGCCTGTAGCGACACGTGAATTACGAAGGGTATCAAGAAGGGTTGTTTTACCGTGGTCAACGTGTCCCATGATAGTTACGACAGGAGCACGTTCAACCATTTCGTCTGGGTTGAGGTAGCCTTCGTCAGCAAAGAAGCGTTCGATATCAGCTTCATCAACTTCGACTTTTTTGTGTGCTTCAATACCATAATCAACCATCAACAATTCGATTGTATCACTGTCGAGGGATTGGTTTTGAGTGGCCATAACACCCATCAAGAAGAGTTTCTTAACGATTTCTGCTGGTTCGCGTTTGATACGTTTTGCGATTTCAGCAACAGTCATGCCTTCAGTATATTCAAATTCTTTAGGTAATTCGTGGAACTTACGCTCTGTTACAGGTTTTGGAGCGTTGTTACGATTGTTATGTTTACCTTTTTTGTTTTTCTTATTATTATTCCAGTTACTATTTCTTTGATTTCTCACTTGGTTATGATTATTCCAATTTTTTCTATTCTTGCGTAGTCTATCTTCATTATCACGTTCATAATCACGTGATTTTTCAGGACGAGCTTGTTTCTTACGACGTTTATCTACAGCAGGTGCTGCTTGTTCTGCAGCCACATATTTTGACGCAGAAGTTGCAGGTTTTGCTGCTTTTGCTTTGTGTTCTTCAGCCTTAGCTTTCGCTTCCACATGAGCTTTGTGCTCTTGTTCTTTAGTTGCTTTTGCTTTACGCTTAGCAGCTTCTTTTTCGTGAATGCGATTTTCGCTTTGGCGAGAATACTCAGCATTTTGTTCTGCTTTCAAAGCAGCGGCACGTGCCTTGAAATCGATACGTGGTTTTGCTGCTTGATTTCGATCGTTTCGTTGATCTCTTTGGTGATTATCACGCTGTTGATCTCTTCGATTATGATTTTGAGAATTGCGATCGCGTTGTTTGCGATTATTTCGGGCATTCTCTTGCCTGTCACGATTAGAACGATTGTCGCGTCCTTTATTGTTATTGCGCTTTTTATCGCCGCCTTTAGCTCGTTTTTCAGCTTCAGCTTTAGCACGCGCTTCACGTTCCGCCTTGAAATTACGGCTCTGAGGTTTAGCAGGAGCTACTTTAGGAGCTTCTGCAACTATTTTCTCAGCTACTTTTTCAACTTTGGCTTTTGCCGCAGCTGGTTTGGCATTCCCTGAGAATTTCGCCACAATTCGTTTGGCATCAGATTCGTCAACGCTAGAAGAATGGCTCTTCACATCAAGTCCTAGCTCTTGAGCATAGTCAACAACTTCTTTGCTTGATTTGCCCAGTTCTTTAGCGATTTCATATAATCTTTTCTTTGACAATTGATGTCCTCCTATTCTGTTAGTTCATAAGAGTCCTCATTTTCTTTGAAAATCCAGCGTCTGCTATGGCAACCACTTTACGTGGTTTACCAAGCGCAGCACTTAATTCCAGTGTGTTAAACACTGTGGAGACTTCTACTTTGTAATAATGACTTTTATCAGTTGTTTTCTTTGTCAAATTATCACCAGCATCATTTGCCAGAAAAACAAATTTTGCTTTGCCAGATTGGATAGCCTTAATAACTAATTCTTCTCCAGAAATAACTTTTCCTGCACGTTGTGCTAGGCCAATTAAATTTGACAATCTTTGGTGGTTATTCAAGACCTAACTCTCTTCTTTTGACTTTGTGATCTACGTAAGCAATCAATTCATCATAAAATGATTCAGGAACTTCCATTGAAAAGCTACGGTTAAAGACGCGTTTTTCTTTGGCTTGAAGAGCTTCTGCATTGTCAAGTTTGATGTAAGCACCACGTCCGTTTTGCTTACCAGTTGGATCGATAAAAATCTCACCTTCTTTGTTCTTAACAATGCGAAGTAAATCACGCTTATCAATAACTTCACCTGAAACAACTGATTTTCTTAAAGGTATTTTACGTGTTTTAGCCATGAAACACCTCTATCTTTCTTATTCTGCGTCGTTTGCTACAACTTCTGTTTCAGCAGTTTCAGCAACTTCTTCAGCTGGAGCAGCTGCTTGTTCTGCACGTTCAGCTTCAAGTGCTTCATATTCTGAAGCAGATTTGATGTCGATACGGTAGCCAGTCAAATGTGCGGCCAAACGAACGTTTTGTCCACGACGACCGATAGCAAGTGACAATTTGTTGTCAGGAACAACAACAGTTGCACGTTTGCTGTCTTCTTCGTCGAAAAGAACCATATCAACTTCAGCTGGTGCGATAGCGTTGTAGATGAATTCAGCTGGATCTTCAACCCATTGGATAACATCAATATTTTCTTCAACAGGAACTTCTACGCCAGCTTTAGCATCGTAACGTTTTGGATGGAATTTGCTGATAACTTTTTTGATGTTGCTTCCACCACGACCAACGATTGTACCGATAGCATCAACGTTTGGATTGTGGCTACGAACAGCAACTTTTGTACGATCTCCAGCCTCACGTGAAACGCTCATGATTTCAACAGTTCCGTCAAATACTTCAGGAATTTCTTGTTCCATGATACGTTTGATGAATTGAGGGTGGCTACGGCTTACAAAGACGTTAACACCTTTTGGATTGTTTTCAACTTTGTAAACGTAAACTTCTATACGGTCGTGTGATTTCCATGTTTCACCAGGAATTTGGTCTTGGTGTGACAATTGTGCTTCAAGAGAACCAAGGTTAACATAGATGAAACGTTGGTCGAAGCGTTCAACAGTACCAGTCATGATTTCGCCTTCGTGTTGTTTGTACTCGTTGTAAGTCACTTCACGAATTTGACGATGCATTTTTTCCATGATTGTTTGTTTAGCTGATTGAGCAGCCACACGACCAAATTCAGCAACAGATTCTTCAAAGCGAATTTTGTCACCTAATTCGTAAGCTGAGCTAATTTTCAATGCATCTGACAAGCTGATTTCTAGACGGCTATCAAAAACTTCTTCAACAACTTCACGAACTGTGTAGACTTTAAAGTCACCTTTTTTGTCGTCGAATTCAATAACACATGATTCAGATTGACCATAACGACGTTTATAAGCTGATTTCAAAGATTCCTTGACAGCGTCGATGATATCGTCTTTGTTAATGTGTTTTTCTTCTTCCAAAATACGGAAGGCTTCTAGCATTTCTTTGCTCATTTTTTTCATTGCCCTGCATGGATAAGCAGGATGTAATCCTTTCGTTTATATCTAAGTAAAATCAGATTGTAGTTTGTTGTAGTAGTTTGACTACAATTTCACTGCCAAACGCGCTTTTGCAACTGTTGAATATGGAATTTCAACGGTTTTCTTGCGTGTTTTGTCCAAATAATCAATGGTCAATGTTTCACCATCAAAAGCTACAAGGTCTCCTTGGAACACCTTAACTTTATCAATAGCTTTGTAAAGACTAACATTGACATAAGAACCTACAGCTTTTTCAAGAGCTTCTTTCGTTTTTAACGGGCGTTCTAAACCAGGGCTAGACACTTCCAACATATATTGCTCTGGAAATGGGTCTGGTTTAATCGCATCAAGCAAAGGGCTGATGATTTCAGTCAAATCAGCTGTATCATTTACGGTAATCCCTTCTGGTTTGTCAATTAAAATGCTAAGCACATAATCGCTACCCATTTTCCCATACTCGACATCAACCAATTCAAACGGCTCTTTAATAGCTGGTGCAACCACTTCTGTAACGACATCAATGATTGTATTTGCGTTTGCGATAAGAATCCCCTCCTTTATCTTTCAAAATCAAAAATAGAAAGTTCACTACGCTCATTCACTTCTAGAAAGTAGATTTGTAGCGTCTCATCGTAGAACTTTGCTCTTAATCTCGTGTAATCACTAGCCTTTTAGGCTAAAATGAGATTTAAGCACCACAAGAGGCGAAGTCACAAACTCCGCCTCCTTCTACATATTTTCTATTATAGTAGCATATTTTATTTGAAATATCAAGACTTATGCTTGATAAAGCTAGAAAACTTACCCTTTTCCAGCAAGAATATCTGATACTTTATACAATCCTGGGGAATATGTCCGACCGAAAAGCTTTTTCGTCAAGGCATTAAACGTATAATGGTCATCTAAAATCAAGACTTCGTCATATGTTTTTAAGAGTGCAATAGAGTCATCGTCTGTTAAATTGAAATCATCTCTAGTATCGACATTTTCATTCCAGAGGTAATAACTACTAGTATATTGGACAAAATAACTATCTACATTCTCCTTGTCTGCTGTTACAACCAAAATTCTATCCGTTGACGAATCACTCTGACTTCCAGTAAGCTGATGAATTTCTTTTGCGACCTCGTTTGTTTCCTGATTGTTATTGTAAACAATGCTATTATTTTCTGACAAGAACATTCCAATGGCATAAACTGTCAAAACAAGGCTTGCGTATTGGTACAAGCGTTTATTAAATAAGCTCTTGTAAGACCTAGCATTACGTTTACTAATGATTTTTTCATACAGACACTTGTCCATTACCCATGCTAAAGACATGGTCAAACAACCAAAAGCAAAGATAACGATGCTCGAAGCATAGCGCTCAAATCCTGCTAATTCTAACGCTTCATCAGTCGGCATTGCTGTCAGATACATGAGCAAAATACCAATATAGTAAGTCACAATCGAAATATCAACAAATCCCCATGTCAACAAGACAAATTTCTTATATTTCAAACGAATGCCAATCACAACAAAGGCAATCAGCATAATCAGATTGATTATCAAAATTCCATTGCTTGCCAAACTGTCAAACGTAAACACCGATTTGACAAAAAGAGTGATAATTTTTTGTGGGTCGCCTGACAGATTTCCCGTCAATACCTGACCAAGTTCTGACATGGACACCGCATGCTTGGCACTTGAGGCATTTGGAAAGTTATCCGTCACATGCTTTTGCCAAATAACAAAAGGAAGAAAGCTGACTAGTAAGGTCATTATGAGCAGCACTAGTGCCTTTAAACGTGCTCTTTTACGAACAAGTAAACGCACAATACAAACCACATAAGCTACTAAAACGAGAGCGACAAAGAAAAGTCCACTTACTTTGACGATACTTAATAATCCAAGAATTACCGCCGTATTTAGCGACAAAAACCAGAAACGATTACGATAGGCAAAACAACCTGCTATGGCTGCCAAAGCCAAGGCTGGAAGCAGAAAATCAACCAGCAAATTATTTAATCGAATAGCAATGTTGAACGTATTAAAAACAGCAAACGAAGCAAAAATCATGCTAACCATTAAGACACGTCGATCATCACGAAGTGCTGCAAACATGGCATAAAGAGATGAAGCAATCAAGAAGAATTGCCCGATCAACATACTGCCTTCTGAAAAGCCTACGATAGTCGTGAAAAAATAAATGAAAAGTGAACTTCCAACAGGATAGGTATAATAACTAATAATCGTATCCTGCTGTGTTGGCAAAGCATTATTGATATGGAAAAATTTTACAATCGTTGCCCAATGCGTAAAATTATCATAATGTAAAAGCGGTGAATACCAGAGCGTTATTCCAAACAAAAGCAAATAAGCCATCATTCCAAGCGCAATATAATCAAGTCTCCTAAAGCGATATTTCTTTTTCCATACCGCCCAAAGATAATAAAGACTCAAAAGACAGCCTAAAACAGAAATGGCATACACAGTCTGTAACATAAAGCCTAACAAACTACCAAGGTACAATGCCAATGTAATGACCGAAAATGTAAACACCCATGTCAAACGACGATTCATCTTCACAGTATTACGGAAAAAAGCATCATACCCTATAGTAATTACAAAGAACAACAGTAATCTAGCAATACTAATCATGCTCTCCCTCTCCACTCATTGGCTAAGGCTTTAAAAGCAGGTAAGCTATCCAAATCCGCTAAATTGGTAACTTGATAAAGCGATTCGCCTCTATCAATATCATAGGACACAAAAGTCAACTGAATTGGTAAATCTTTGTAGGTAAATGCGACATTCGGTTCTTTTTTAGGATTGGTCAATTTTCCAGAAAATGTCATGTAATAATAATCTGTCTTTCTAAGCTGGCGTTTTTTTCCAGCAACTTGAACCTCTTCATTGACTCGGACTTTCGGAAAAGCTACTTGGTCATAGGCTGAAATAGGACGTTCATTACTTTGGAAACGTTGACTAAAGTTCTCAAATAAATCATCCCATGTTGTCATCCAAGGGTCTTTTTCCTTCGGAAGATTGTGATTAACGCGGTCATAAATGTACTGATAAAATTCACGCTTATCAGCTTCAGGAACTTCTGAAAATTGAACGCCGTAGCGCCAGCCATTATCAATCGCAAAAACACGAATAACATGACCTTTTACCCTCGCATGATAATCACGTGATTGCAAATTAAGCGTCAGTTCTTTTTCTTTCGGCAAATACAATGGTAAATTCGTATAGAATGAAATCCCCGTTTCTGAAATATCACAGACTCTCACTTGGTAAGAATCATCATCAACCTCAACAACCATAGCTTCATCAACAGTAAAACGCTCACTTGAGCGATAAATCGGACGACCAAACGCACAGAAAATCGCAAAGGTCAAATTGATAATATGATAAATTAACCAAAAACTGATAATACTTCCATAAAAAAGCTCTGAACCAAATTTTCCATAGTTAAAAATCACCAAACCATAAACGGCTAATCCCCACAAAACAAGATAAGGAAGCGCATAAAGGTACAACGTCCACGACGTATCATTTCCCTTACGTGTCACCTTAAATTTTTTCTCGCTAATGCCAAAGGACTCCAACATCATGGGAATAAACAAATACGGAGCAAAAATCGTTTCCACAATTTCTCCCCAAACCTGTGTTCGGTATTGTTTTGAGACTTCTCGCATTGACAAGCGTGTCAAGGCGTAACTTGGCAACCAGAATAGGAACAGTAGCCAGATATTTGACACCACCACACGCACATGGAAAACCGTATATAAAATCGGCGCCAAGATATACAACAACCGTCTAAAGAAAGACCACCAATAAAGATAGCTATTAATATAAACAATTCTTTGCCCCTTTGTCAATTTGGGATTAAAGAAGATATTCATATTGTAGCTACTGCGAATAACGCCACGTCCCCAGCGCACGCGCTGTTTGATGACACTCTTCAAATCTGTTGGCGTTAACCCACTAGCCATTGGACTTTTCGTCGAATAATTTACATAGCCAGCCACATTCATCCGAACACCTAGCTCGAAATCCTCCGTAATGGTATCTGTCGGAAAACCACCAACATCTTCAATCGCCTTGCGGAAAATAACCGTATTAGATCCCGTATAAACCGCTGCACCGTGCGAATTATTGAAAATATTAATTTCTTTGGAAAAGATATCTTGTTCGTTTGGTAAGGTTGATTCTGAAAACAAGTTAAATTGGAAAATATCAGCATTGTAAAAACTTTGTGGCGTTTGAATCAAACCAACTTTTGACTTATCATAATCGTCACCATTTTCATAAGCCTCAACTTGTTCAACAAAATAGGGCACAGTCTCCAACAGGAATTTACGATAAGGAATCATATCAGCATCAAATGTCGCCACCAAAGGTGATGACGTCTGATGTAAAGCATTATTGTAGTTTCCTGATTTGGCATCTTTATTATCCGCCAAACCAAAATAACCAACACCAAGCTCATCAGCCAATTTGGAAACTTCTAGACGATTGGTATCATCACAGACGTAGATATGCACCTTAGACTTATCAGGATATTCCATAAAAGTGCAGGCATTAATCGTCTTATAAAGCAACTCTGGATCCTCATTATGCGTTGCAATCAAAACATCCACATCTGGGTAACGCTCCTTAGCGATCTCAGGCTTTTCAAGCTCAAAGTCCTTTTGCTTATTCCAAATGAGAATGTAACCTGTAATGGCTGAAACTACCTCACTTCCCCACAATAAAATCCCAAAGATTAGCGCAAACCATGAATCATGCCACGGAATAGTCGCCACCAAACGCCAAGTTAAATAAAAGGCAGTCGTTACAAATGCAACGAAATAGAGTACCCTCTTACTGGTCTTCATTCTCGCCTCCACTAAAAATCAAATGTTTTTGCACAAAATAACTGACAAAGAAAAGTGTACCATCAACTAAAATCTTCACCAATGAAATTGGCAGCATCGTCAAGGTATTTCCTAGAACTGTTACCAATAAACTTGACAAAACAATCTGTACTACCACCAAAGTGAAGTATTTTATCGCACTATTTGATTGACCTTGTTTAAAAACCACTTTATGATTCAAGGTGAAATTAACAACAGATGATATCGCACGCGCTAAAACCGAAGCTAACGTCACCGCACTAAAACTCAATCCATTAAACAAAGAAATTAAAATCGTAAAAGCAACAATATCAACCAAGAAGGAAAACAATGATGAAAAAATGTACTTGAAGAAAACCTTGTAAATTCTAATCGAGTCACGAATCACATCAAAATGTGATGACTGATTTTCCTCTAAATAAATCGTTGCAATGCCAACTTCACAAATTGAAATATTGTCCTCTTTTGCCTCAAGTAACATATTCATCTCAAATTCATACCGTTCACCCTCCACGGTTAAGAGTTTTGGTAGCCATGACATAGGAATCACACGAAGCCCTGTTTGCGTATCAGAAACGTTCATACCTGTCATAGCCCCCAAGACGTCTCTTGTCAATAAATTTCCCAATTTACTACGTAAAGGAACAGATTTTTCAAATGTTCTAACACCCAGCACCAAACTATCAGGATGTTGCAAAAATTCAGCCAAACATTTCATCATGTCTTCGTAGGTATGTTGACCATCAGAATCAATCGTCACAATTCCTTTGGCATTAGGAAAATTATCCAAAATATATGAAAAAGCCGTTTTTAAAGCACGACCTTTTCCTTTATTCTCAGCGTGTTTTTGCAAGTGACAAGCATAGTTACTCTGCGCTATTGCAAATAACGATGCAAAATCAGCTCCACTACCGTCATCGACTAAAATAATGTCAAACATTTGATTTTCCTTATCCCGAATATTTTTCAAAAGTTCCAACAAACGGTCATCAGGTTCATAGGCAGGAATGACAATAACAACATCTTGAAACATCATCGACGTTCTCCTTTCTGACTTTTATTTTCGTACATTTTCTTATCAGCTATTGCACAAAAATCAACGAAGTTTTTATGTGATTGATAAGAGTCCGTATAAACACCTAAAGATGCTGTAACCCCCGCATCTTTGAGAGTCATTTCTGCTTGAACAAGTTTTATTAAAAATTCAGCTTGATTTTCAGAAACTCCAGGGAGTAAAATGGCAAATTCATCTCCACCTAACCTTGCTATTACAGCACTTTCAGGCATTATCTTCGTTAAAATATCACCAAACTCAATAAGAATTTTATCTCCCGTAGCATGTCCAAAGGTATCATTGGCTTCTTTGAATTTATCCAAATCAGATATAATAACCGTAATCCTTTCTTCTTTACGCATCAGACATTCCTCAAAAGCAAGCTCAATATATCGTCGATTATGAACCCGTGTTAAAACATCTTCGTATGCCATCTTCTGTATTTCAAGTTCATGAACTCTCTGCTCTGTAACATCAAGAACACAACAAAAAACGCCAATCACCTTTTGGCGATTGTTATAAATGGGAGAATACATGTTTTGCCAGTAAAGCGTTTTATCACCTGCCTTAATAGTATCTATAAATGTAAACGTTTCACCCTTCTTCGCACGATCAACACTCACTTTTAAACGCGCAGCCTCTTCACTATCAAGATAATTCATTGGAAAATCACCAATTTTGGGAGTGAAATGAAAAACTTCTTCCATAAGCCGAATATCGTTCTTATTGACCGCAATAAAACGATAATCTAAGTCCACAGCATAGACATTAATAAGCTTCGCACTCTCTAAAATAAAGTGGGATAATATATGTTGTCTTCGATTAAGGTAAGAAGCTACGGTACAGAGGACGAGTATCACGACCAAGGTTACCAAAATGGTAGGATTATCATGATCAATCCAAGCATCATACACTAAGTGCGTTAATAACATTAACGCAGCAAAAATACTCGAGTACGTTAACAATCTTTGGTGCTTGATTAAAAAATCACTTACTTTTCCTAAAATCATTTCAGCCTTACCATTTTCTAGGTAGTCATACTACCAGCAGCTTGCTCCCAAACAATCAAACTGTAGTTACTAATTTTTAAAGATTTCTTAACTCTGGTAAGAGTTTTTCCCATTCATAACCCCATAACTATAGAATCATCTGACCCTCATTTTATAGTAAATTATAGCAAAAAAATTAAAAATAAAAAATACCCTAATTTTTTAATCATTATTTATAAAGTAAAGGGCATCTTTTACTATTCAATTGTGTAAGGAGAGGAGGGGATTTGAACCCCCGAATCCAATTGGACTACACGCGCACTCGGCCACTATGCGACCTCTCCGAAAGAAGCTTAGATAACTACTTCTTTAACCAGTCCACTAATTACTGAAATTGTGCTTCAACACGGTAAATGACTTGTCCTTTTTGAGAAAATTTTTCCTCATATTCAGTCATGACATTTCCCTCAAAATCACTAGCATGTAAGTCTAACCAAACTTGTTTTAAAATCATGCCATATTGTGAGAAACTTACCAAACTGTATTCAAACAAACCACGGTTATCCGTTTTGAAATGAATTTCACCTTGTTCAGGTAAGATTTGACGGTAAGTATCTAAGAATGTTTTGTAAGTCAAACGACGTTTTTCGTGACGTTTCTTAGGCCATGGATCTGAGAAATTCAAATACATCAAATTAATTTCGCTATCCGCAAAATAATTTGTCAAATCAGAACCATCAACTAGCAACAAACGAACATTTGGTGCTTGACTATCTAGAACTTTATCCAAAGCATAGCTAAGCACTGATACTTGAATGTCAATTCCGATATAGTTAATATCTGGATTTTGCAAAGCCATTCCAGTAATGAATGCCCCTTTTCCTGAACCAACTTCGATGTGGATTGGGTTATCATTACCAAAGACTTCACGCCAATGTCCTTTTGCTTCTTCTGGATTTAAGATAACATAGTGTGGGTTATTTTCTAAGTGCTCCTCAGCACCCTTACGTTTTCTAACTCGCATTATTTCTTTTTACTAACTAACTCCCTAAATTTTCGTAAGCCGTAAATTTCTTGGTTGACGTGTTCCATATCACGTTTGTCAAAACATTTCAAAATCTGTGATAGATATGAAAATTGCCCATACCAAGCAACTTTACTGCGTACTTTTTCATTGTCTTTATAGCCATAAGAATTCAACCACTCACCCCAACGTGTGTAAGGAATGTAGTGACTCAAAAGAAAGGCTACGTCGTACATTCGATCTGTCAAACGAACTGAATCCCAGTCAACAAGGTAAATCATACCACTTGTTGTAATAACCCAGTTACTGTGTTTGATATCCCCATGTACAATAGTCGCAACTTCAGAACGAAATTCTGGTAAGCTACGTTTTAGTTCTTTTACAATCCCTTGCAAATACGTATTTTCACGAATTTGCAAGGGTGCATTTTTTTCCCAGTCAACCAACAAATCATATGGATTTTCAATCTTATAGTTTAACTGTAACAATTGGTTAACCAATGGTCGTGACTTGTGTAAACGTAAAAGAATATGGACAATTTGTTTACTACCCATATCCTCTTTAGTCAAAATTCTTCCATCAAGCCATTCTTGTGCACTCATTGTATCGCCATTACCAGTGCGACGTACCCACAACAATTGTGGCGCAATCTGCTCTTTAGCAAGAGCTGGTAAAATTGGTGTTGTGTTAAACTTGATAAAGATTTTTTCACCATTCGGATATTGACCAATAAAGGCTTTCCCACTTTTTCCTCGAAGTGGTGTCATTGTCAATTCCTGATCTGATACTGTTGTCACCTGTCTGCCCTCCTTTTCTTTCATATATAATACGTTAATACTTTTCTTCACCTTTATTTTACTTGTTTTACAGCCCCTAGTCAATCATCTTCGCAATTTTGTAAGGAAGATACCATTCTGTAACAATTACAGTAATCAAAATCAGAAGCCCTGCAGCCTTCAAAGAAAAACATAGCAGAAGCTCAATCAAGCAAATAACATAAGACAAAGTCTTCAACAAAGCCTTTAAATTAGCCAGTTTCTGTATTTCTGAAATAGGGTATAAGCGTGTTAAATATTGATACTCAAAATGTTGGGCAAGTCCTAACAACTGAAACAGTAAAAGATAATTCAAAATCAAAGCAAGTCCAACTGCTACCAAATGATTTGGAATAAATAGCAAAGCAAGAACACTTAACAAAACTAAACGCAAGGTCAAAGCTAGATAATCTGAACTGCGAAGAAAAGCCCTAAGATAAAGGTTTGACCATGTTTTATCGTGACCTTTCTTAACCAAAACAAGAAGCTTATCTAAGTAAGCACGACGTTTGACGCTTGCTGAAATTCCTTTAACCGTTGTAAAGAGAGCAAAGAATTTCAAAATAGATTGACGACGCTTAGTTTCATAAGTAATGGCAGCTTCCCAAGAAAAATGATCATCTCTAAAAAAGACTTTTTCTTTTCTTGCCATAATCACCCACTTGATACCAAGCAAAATTAGCAAAAGTACCGAAAATACAGGAATTGAGAAACCTAATTTAAAGAAAATGGGTGCTAACAACAAGAAAACAGCCGTTTGCAAAACTGCCCAAACACCAAAAGAACGCACTCTCGCTTGATGAATCCAAGCCACCACTTCTTCTTCCTTTGGCAAATAAAATAGTTTATCTGGTGCCTCAATATAAGTCGCAATTTTTCCAAGACTAAGCAGGGCAACTGTCACAATAACTAGAATAGCCTCAAGCCACCAATGCCGCTTTGGAAAATGCTTCAATAGTTCTCCGTATTGAACCATCAAAAAACCTGATAAGAAAAGCAAGACCAAGACAAAGTGATCATTCAATACATAACGTAAGTATTTCAGACATTGCCCTAAAAAGAGGCTGCGTCGTTTTCGAAAAACTTCTTTCATTTCTATCCCTCTTTAGTTGAAGCTATGTAAATATCGTTCAAACTAGCATCTTCTTGACCAAAAGCTTGACGCAATTCAGCTAGATTTCCCATTGCACGCACTTGACCATGATGCAAAATCACAAATCGATCACACATTTTTTCAGCAGCATCTAACACGTGTGTTGACATCAAAATAGCTTTGCCTTTTGCTTTTTCCTGCGCTAGCAAATCCGTTAAATCAGAAATCGCCAAAGGATCTAGTCCCAAAAATGGCTCATCAACGATAAACAAATAAGGATCAATCATAAAGGCGCACACAATCATAACCTTTTGCTTCATCCCTTTTGAAAAATTAATCGGGAACCATTCAAGCTTATCAGACAGACGGAAAAGTTTTAGCAATTCCTTAGCACGCGCCATCGCTTGATCAAAATCAAGGTCATAAGCCATAGCAACCGTCTCTAAATGCTCACGTAAAGTTAACTCTTCATACAAGCTTGGCGTTTCAGGAATAAAGCCAATCTTTTTGCGATACTCTGCTTGGTTATCAGCCAAAGTCAAGCCGTCAAGCGTAATCTTTCCTTGATAAGGCGTCAAAAGTCCGATAACTTCATTAATCGTCGTTGACTTCCCAGCACCATTTAGCCCAATCAAGCCGACCAACTCACCGTCACCAACTTCAAAAGAAATATTTTTTAAAACAGGGATATTAATGTATCCACCTGTGACATTTTCAATTTTTAACATAAGCTACCCACATTTTTTTGATATAATAATTATAACAAAATCAAAGGATTATAGGTGATTCAAATGGAAAATTGCATCTTTTGTAAAATTATCGCAGGTGACATTCCGTCATCAAAAGTTTATGAAGACGATAAAGTCTTAGCTTTCTTAGACATTTCACAAACCACTAAAGGACACACTCTTCTCATTCCAAAAGAACACGTTCGTAACGTCCTTGCTATGTCTGAAGAAACTTCACAAGAACTCTTTGCGCGCTTGCCAAAAATTACGCGTGCCGTTCAAAAAGCAACTGGTGCTGTTGGCATGAACATTGTCAACAATAACGAAGAAGTCGCTGGACAAACCGTTTTCCACGCTCACGTTCATCTCATTCCACGTTATGCTAGCGACGACGAATTCTCACTTAACTTTACAGAACACGAACTAGATTTTGAAACTCTTGGAAAATTAGCAGAGCAAATTACTAAAGAGGTGGAAGCATGAAATTAAGCTCTTTTATCGCCTTAGGCCTAGCTGGCTGCGCTGGATTTACAGCCTACCAAGCTTACCAAAAACGCGAAGAGATTAAAGACGATATCGCTGATGCTAACGACATCAGTGACAAAATTGCCAGTGATATTACAAAAATCAGCAAAGCGATTGATAATATCAACCAACAATTACCAAAACTTGAAAGCATTAGCCAAGAATTGGACTACAAACGTCGCTTATTTGAACAAGAAAGCAAAAGCCGACTTGAACAAATCAAAACGACACTTTCAAAATACCAAGAATTAGAACAATAACAAAAAGTACTGGAAAATTCCAGTACTTTTTGTACGCCTCTCAAATCTAAAATGAAAAGCCGACCAAATAGTCGACTTTTTTATGTTAATATGCATAAGCACTTGCATCTTGTGAATAAGTATCGGTTGAGTAATCACTGTAGCCACTGTTGCTATAATCACTATAACCAGTGTCATAACCTGTGCTATAGCCACTATCATAACTGCTATAATCGCTACTATAATAAGATGAAGTACCGTAAAGATTCTCAGAAAGAACTGCTGTTGTTTTTAATTCTGTGCTTTCTTCTAAACCAAGTTGTTTCTTAATACGGTTTTGCACCTCAAGCAAATGATCAGAACTTACGATTTCGTAAGAAATTTCATTAATCGTTTGTCCTTCACCCTCTAACTGATACGTTTCAATATTTTTTAGAGAATCCGCATAACCAAGAAGACTTGGAATGGTACGTGATGAAATTTCAACGTTTGTTTGCATGTTCTTACTTACAGCAGATAGAATTTTCTTGTAAGATGACACGCTATCAAGAGCTAAAATTTTCTTAAGCACTTTTTGAATAACTTCACGTTGACGTTGTTGACGACCGTAGTCACCTTTTGGATCTTGGTGACGCATACGTGCGTATACCAAAGCTTGATCACCATTAATTTTGTGAGTTCCAGGTTCGATTGATGACGTATACTTAGGCTCTGTTTCTTCAATTGAGATTGGGAAATCAAAATTATTTGTGACTGTGATACCACCTACGGCATCAACTAAGTCGACCAAACCTTGCATGTTGATTTGCATGTAGTAATCAATTTTAATATCTAGCAAATCTTGAATGGTCATAATAGCCATTTGAGCTCCGCCTGAAGCATAAGCAGCATTCAATTTAGCTTGAGCACCATTCATATCATTATCTTCAGGTCCTGTTAATTCAATAAGAATATCACGTTCAAGACTTGTCATTGTTGTTGTCTTCGTCTTAGGGTTAACAGTTACCAAAATCATTGAGTCACTGTTACCTTCCCAAGTTGAATGACGTTCAGAATCCCCTGTATCAACCCCCATCAAGAGAATTGAGAAAGGTTTTGTCTGTTTAATAGCATTGCTACTTGAACCAGACGTCTTGTAATCCTTAAACGTTTTTGAGAGCTCACTTGTTGAGAAATTGTAAGCACTTGTAATATAAACACCTAATGCAACAACTGTTGTCACAACGATTGCTGCTATCATAAGCAGAATTTTTTTTCCGAGTTTCATTTGTTTACTTTTAGTCTATCAACCTACTCATCAAGTAGACGTCAAGAAATTCTCCATCTTTAGTTTTTGCGCCACGTTCTTTTGTAGCTTCAATCTTAAAATCGAACTTTTCATAAAGGTGAACAGCTCTGCTATTTCTAGCCTGAACTGTCAGCTCCAAACGACGAATCACTGGCGTGTGGTAAGCCCAATCAAGAGCAACTTCCATAAGAAGTGAACCGAGACCATACCCCCAGTATTTTTCTTGCACAGCAATGAAAATATCACCGATATGATTAGTTTGTGGTGAGCTAGTGCTGGATACATTTAAAACACCAGCCAACTTTTTACCAACTCTTACGACCAAGCAAATTTCATTAACAGACTCGAGATGTCGCGCCAAGAAAATCTCCATATCTTCTTGCGACAAAATCGTCTCTGCAACCACAAAATCTGTCTCTTGGCTAACCTGACTAAGCAAATCAACCAAGGTTTTGACATCAGAGAGCTGGGCTTCTTCAACGATTACCTCTTGTTCAGCCACGTTCTATAGCCTCCGAAAGTTCCTTACTTCGTGGGCCATTAGATTGTAACTCAATGTCACGACCATCTCCTGAAGGAGTGATAATGATTTCTAAGTAATCGCCAAGCAAATCTTCTTCTAAAAGTTCACCCCATTCGATAACAGCAACACCATCACCATACAAGAAATCATCCAAATCAATAGAGTCTGGGTCATTTCCAATACGGTAAACATCTAAATGATAGAGTGGTAAACGCCCCTCGTATTCCCGAACAATCGTATAGGTCGGGCTCTTAATCATCTGATCGATATCAAGTCCCTTTGCGATTCCTTTGGTTAATGTCGTCTTACCGGCACCAAGATTTCCAGTTAAAACCAGAACATCTCCTGCTTGTAATTTTCGACCGAGCTGATAACCATAAGTCATCAACTCATCTTCATTATGACTATAAAACATGAGTCCATTATATCAAAATTCTGCTTACCTTCCAAGTCTCGCCAGTTTTTTCATCGGTAGATTTTATCCAATAGACTATTAAATTCACTAATGACAAGCTTTCTCCACTTTCACCATACAAAAAAAGCCGAAGGTGAGAGAACGTACCTTCAGCTTTTTGTCAAAAACTATATTTTATAAAATAGCCAAGCTAACGAAATTAAGAATGAATAATAAGTCAAGAACCCACATAACAGCGTGAACTTCTTTTGCTTGACCTTTTACAATTTTAACTAATGTGTAAGTGATGAATCCAGCAGCGATACCGTAAGTAATGCTGTAGCTGAATCCCATAAAGATTGATGTGAAGAATGCTGGAACTGCTTCGCCAAGATCGTCCCATTTAACGTTTTTAAGATTTGAAAGCATCATAACACCAACGATAATAAGAATTGGAGCTGTTGCTTGTGTAGGAACGATTGAAACAAGCGGGCTAAAGAAGCTTGAGATAGCAAATAGTACGGCAACTGTAAGAGCAGTCAAACCAGTACGACCACCAGCACCAATACCTGCAGCAGATTCAACGTAAGTTGTAACGTTTGAAGTACCTGCGATGGCACCTAATGTTGTACCAACTAAGTCAGAGTAAAGAGCACGGTCAAGAGCTTTAGATTCTTTGTTTTCACCAGTTGATGCGATGATACCAACTTTTTCACCAGTACCAACAAGTGTACCGATTGTATCAAAGATATCTGTCAATGAGAAAGCAAGGATTGCCATCAAGACACCTGGGATACGTGAAGCATCTGAGAACAATGAACCAAGACCTTGACTACCGAGAGCTACACCAAAGATTTCTTTCAAATCATTGATCGAAGCTGACAAGTTAGTTGCAGCCCAGTTAACTGAACCAAGATCAACAACACCAATCAAAATACCAACAACTGTAGTTGCAGCAATTGAAAGGATAACACCACCACGAATTCCTTTAACGATAAAGAAGATTGAGATAGCAAGACCAATCAATGCAAGAATAACACCTGGGTTGTTAAAAGCGACCAATCCTGGTGTAGCTGATGCGTTAGCTGTAATTGAAGCAAGACCTTTATCAGCTCCAGTACCAGCTACTGTGTATGTACCAGCATCAATAGAGAATTTCAAGAAACCTGCATTTTTAATTCCGACATAAGCAAGGAAAATACCAATACCAGCTGAAATAGCTGATTTCAATGCTGCTGGAATTGATTCAATAATCAATTTACGAATTTTAGTTACTGTGATAAATAGTGAAATGAGACCACAGATGAATACCATCGCAAGAGCTTCTTGCCAAGAGTAACCCAATGAAAAGACAACTGTATATGTGAAAAAGGCGTTAAGTCCCATACCTGGTGCTTGTGCATATGGAAGATTAGCGTAGAAGGCCATCATCAATGTACCTACAACAGCACCGATAATTGTAGCAAGGAACACACCTTGTGTAGGCATTCCAGCTTGTGAAAGGATTGATGGGTTAACGAACAATACATATGACATTGCAAAGAATGTTGTTAAACCAGCAGTTACTTCTGTACGAACATCTGTACCATGTTCTTTAAGTTTAAAAAACTTTTCCATTTTTAAATGGTTTCTCCTTTAATAAGGTTAATAATAGTCGTTTTTTCTTCTATTTCCGAACGACTTATATAGTCTACCAAAAGATTGTTCAGTTTTCAATAACTTTATTTAAAATTTTCACGGTCTAAAAAAATAAGACATAAAACCTGCAAAAAAGTGAAACCAAGCACGAAATGAATAGCATTCCAGCTAATTACATTCAAAATTTCATCAATAACAAGACCAGGTCTAGTGAAAATATCCCAAGAATTTAACCTTGCATAACGTCCAATATGAATCGCGAAACTCGAAACAAAAGACAGAATTATAACGAAAAGCATCCGGATATAATAATTTTTCAACTTAAAAGTCACCACTATATTCTTCACACTTTCAATACCACATAGAACCCCAAATAAGATACTAGACACGTACAACATGTACAAAATCAAGCTAGTTTTATTCCATAAAACCGAATCAGTAAAATTCATATGAACAATATCGGTTAGCATATAAAAGGTGTTCGGATAAAAAAACAACCATAAGAGACCACTTGACCATCTCACCACTTTTTGCTTTATACAGTAGGAAAGAAGTGAAAAATCAAGAGCTAGCAGCGCCAAAAACATGTTCCATACCAAATCTGGACCTCGCAAATGGTAGTAATAAATGCCAAACGAAATGATTCCAAAAAAGACATGAATCAATACGTTCTTTTTAGCCATATTTTCTTCCCCTTCCTTAAGGCTTATTATAGCAAAAAAGTCCTAAAATTACCCTTTAAAACAAATAATGGAGACGAGAATAACTCGCCTCCATTTTTCTATTTAATCATTATCAAGAACAACAAACATCATGACTTGAACGATCACCAACCCGAGAATAAAAGGTATATTAATCGTCAATAAAGCTTTCGCCGCTTCTTCAAAGATATTTAAGTGTTGGTTAATAATCACCTTCCACGTAATTCCTAATGTTCGGAGTACCTGAAAAAGCAAGCTAGCAAAGAAGGACACCCCCATTACAAAGAATACTTGAATATACTGATTTAATTTCAATGGTTTTAAAATCATCCGTAAACTAAGTGTCCCTGCAACTAGTGAAAACACAAGAACTGCCAGATAAATCATAAATGATGTCATCCCATCAGTTGACCATAAAACAGATGTTGCCCATGATCTGTCTGCCACACTAAACAAAACATTTAAGTTGTTTGGATAGAAAAAACACCACAAGACAAATGCTGCCACTCGTAGAACAATGTTTTTAAAATAAAAAACGAAAAATCCCATTTCTACTGTTAACAAGGAAAATAGCACATCATTCATCAACCCATTGCTGTCTGCATGAAAGAAAGTAATGCTTAAAATAATCCCTAAAGCAAACACATGACTCCAAAAAATTTTATACATTAGCGTAACCTCATTTTTTATTAAAACCATTATATCATACCTACTTTTCTTTTTCTTTGCTACCCTTTTTTGTTATAATAACACCTATGACAAAGAAAAAAATGATTGCTCTTGATTTGGATGGTACGCTGCTGCGCAGTGACAATACCATCTCAGATTATACTGTTGATACTATTAAAAAAATACAAGAAAAAGGTCACAAGGTCGTTATTGCGACAGGTCGTCCATACCGTATGGCTCTTGAACACTACCGTCGCTTACAACTTGAAACACCTATGATTACCTTTAACGGTTCCTTGACACATCTTCCTGAAAAAAAATGGGACTTTGAACACAGCGTCACTATTGATAAACAATACCTTTTAGATGTCCTAGACATCCAAAAAAGTATCCAAGCAGACTTTATCGCTAGTGAATACCGTAAAAAATTCTTCATCAGTGCCGATAATCACGACATCATCAATCCACAGCTTTTTGGTGTCGATAAAATCACCGATAAAATGACACTTGATGTAACAAAAATTACTGAAAATCCAAATGGTCTTTTGATGCAAACTCATCACGAAGACAAATATAGTCTTGCCGATGAAATGCGCAAATACTTCAACCACGAAATCGAAATTGATTCATGGGGCGGACCGCTTAATATCTTGGAATTCTCACCTAAGGGCATCAACAAAGCCTATGCTCTCAAGTACTTACTAAAAACCCTAAACATGAACCGAGAAGACTTGATTGCCTTTGGTGATGAACACAACGATACCGAAATGTTGACCTTCGCCGGTACAGGATACGCCATGAAAAATGCTAGCAACGTACTCCTACCATTTGCTGACAAACAAACAGACTTTACCAACGAAGAAGACGGTGTTGCGAAAGAATTGGCGAAAATTTTTCTATAAATTTCTGAAAAACTTCTTTTTAGGAAGTTTTTTCATCGTTTTAAAAACCTTTTCATGATTCTTTCAAAAAACATAGCATTTTTACCGAACATTATTTTGCGAATTATACAATTTAATCGCTTTATTTTGCGGGTTTCTGAAAATTTTTCATGATTTCTGTTATTTTTTTTCAAAAAGCTATTGCATTTTTTGTGAAAACGTTTTACAATAATATCGTTCTTAAAATTTCCTTGGAACGGAAAAGAATTGTCGGACTTGTCCGAAAGGAGATTATTCTTTTTTGTTTCAACGAAAAATAATCATAAGGAGGAAGAACAAGAATGGGTATCGGTATTATTATTGCCAGCCATGGTAAATTTGCTGAAGGTATTCATCAATCAGGTTCTATGATCTTTGGTGACCAAGAGAAAGTTCAAATTGTAACTTTCATGCCAAGCGAAGGACCTGATGATTTATATGCACACTTCAACGATGCTATCGCACAATTTGATGCTGATGATGAAATCCTCGTACTAGCTGACCTTTGGAGTGGTTCTCCATTTAACCAAGCTAGTCGCGTAATGGGTGAAAATCCAGATCGCAAGATGGCTATCATTACAGGTCTTAATTTGCCAATGCTTATCCAAGCCTACACTGAGCGTATGATGGACGCAAATGCAGGTGTTGAACAAGTTGCCGCAAATATCATTAAAGAGTCTAAAGACGGTGTTAAAGCACTTCCTGAAGAACTCAACCCAGCTGAAACAGCTGCTGCAGCGCCTGCCGCACAAGCTGCTCCTCAAGGTGCTATCCCTGAAGGAACTGTCATCGGTGATGGTAAACTTAAAATCAACCTCGCTCGTATTGACACACGTCTTCTTCACGGACAAGTTGCAACAAACTGGACACCTGCTTCTAAAGCTGATCGTATCATCATTGCATCTGACACTGTATCTAAAGATGAATTACGTAAAAGCTTGATCAAACAAGCAGCACCAAACGGTGTTAAAGCAAACGTTGTTCCAATCAAGAAATTGATTGAAGCTTCTAAAGACCCTCGTTTTGGTAACACACACGCACTTATCTTGTTTGAAACACCTCAAGAAGCTCTTGAAGCTATCGAAGGCGGTGTGCCAATTAAAGAACTTAACGTTGGTTCAATGGCTCACTCAACAGGTAAAACAATGGTTAACAACGTATTGTCAATGGACAAAGATGACGTTGCTACATTTGAAAAATTACGTGACCTTGGCGTAACATTCGATGTTCGTAAAGTCCCTAATGATTCTAAAAAAGACTTGTTTGATCTAATCAAAAAAGCAAATGTTCAATAATTTTTGAATCAAACTTTCCTGTTTTTATCCAAAACACGTAAGCCTTGGTTTCTGGCTTACAATTGCACATTGAAAACTTTTATAAACGAAAGGAACTAGAATAATGTCAGTTATTTCTATGATTTTAGTCGTTGTAGTTGCCTTCTTCGCTGGTCTTGAAGGTATCCTTGACGAATTCCAATTCCACCAACCACTAGTTGCCTGCACACTTATCGGTCTTGTTACTGGTAACCTTGAAGCAGGTATCATCCTTGGCGGTTCTCTACAAATGATCGCTCTTGGTTGGGCTAACATTGGTGCCGCTGTTGCGCCAGATGCTGCCCTTGCTTCTATAGCCGCTGCTATCATCATGGTTAAAGGTGGAGACTTCACTTCTAAAGGTATCGCCGTTGCAACAGCAACAGCTATCCCTCTTGCCGTTGCAGGTCTTTTCCTTACTATGCTTGTTCGTACTGCTTCTGTTGCCCTTGTTCACGGTGCTGACGCTGCCGCTAAAGAAGGTAACATCGCTGCAGTTGAACGTACTCACTTAGTAGCTCTATTCCTTCAAGGTCTTCGTATTGCTGTTCCTGCTGCTCTTCTTCTTGCAGTACCAACTTCAGCAGTACAATCTATCCTTAACGCTATGCCAGACTGGTTGTCAGGTGGTATGGCTGTCGGTGGTGGTATGGTTGTTGCCGTAGGTTACGCTATGGTTATCAACATGATGGCTACAAGCGAAGTATGGCCTTTCTTCGCTATCGGTTTTGCCGTTGCCGCTGTATCTGACCTTACTCTTATCGCCCTTGGTACAATTGGTGTTGCTCTTGCATTCATCTACCTTAACCTTTCAGAAAAAGGTGGAAATGGTGGCGGAACTATCTCAG
Organism: Streptococcus lutetiensis; assembly: GCF_900475675.1. Classification (NCBI taxonomy): domain Bacteria; kingdom Bacillati; phylum Bacillota; class Bacilli; order Lactobacillales; family Streptococcaceae; genus Streptococcus; species Streptococcus lutetiensis. The sequence goes on along the minus strand of NZ_LS483403.1, from coordinate 326,094 downwards.
GTTCTGGTGACCCAATCGGCGACATCTTGGAAGACTACTAGAAAGGGGTACAAACATGGCTGAAAAACTTCAATTATCAAAATCTGATCGTCAAAAAGTTTGGTGGCGTTCTACTTTCCTACAAGGTTCTTGGAACTACGAACGTATGCAAAACTTAGGTTGGGCATACGCTTTGATCCCTGCTATCAAAAAACTTTATACATCTAAAGAAGACCGAGCTGCTGCTCTTAAACGTCACTTGGAATTCTTCAATACTCACCCATACGTTGCTGCTCCAATCATCGGTGTAACTCTTGCCCTTGAAGAAGAACGCGCAAATGGTGCTGAAATTGATGACACAGCTATCCAAGGGGTTAAAATTGGTATGATGGGACCTCTTGCTGGTGTGGGTGACCCAGTCTTCTGGTTTACAGTTCGTCCTATCCTTGGTGCTCTTGGTGCTTCACTTGCTATGGCAGGTAACATCGTTGGTCCACTTCTATTCTTCTTCGGATGGAACATCATCCGTATGGCATTCTTGTGGTACACTCAAGAACTTGGTTACAAAGCTGGTTCTGAAATCACTAAAGACCTTTCAGGTGGTATCATCCAAAAAATCACTAAAGGTGCTTCAATCCTTGGTATGTTCATCTTGGCTGTCTTGGTTGAACGTTGGGTATCAATTAACTTCACTGTTAATCTTCCTTCAACTAAACTTTCAGAAGGTGCTTACATCGAATTTCCTAAAGGAAACGTAACTGGTACTGAACTTCAAGGTATTCTTGGTAAAGTGGCTGATGGACTTAGCCTTTCACCAGAAAAAGCTAATACACTTCAAGGTCAATTGAACTCATTGATTCCTGGTTTGATGGGACTTGCCCTTACATTTCTTTGCATGTGGTTGCTTAAGAAAAAAGTTTCTCCAATCACAATCATCATCGGATTGTTCATCGTTGGTATCGCCGCTCGTTTCTTCGGAATCATGTAATAAAAGAAAGGAAGGATTTCGGTCCTTCTTTTTTTATTATGTTATAATAGAGTAAAAGCTAATTCAGAGGAGATTACATGGCACAATCACTTAACTCTACCGTGGAATTAACGACTACCGGTGTTTCTTATCTTGGCATGGGGGGAAAAGTAGGGAAATTCCTTCTCGGTAATAAAGGTCTTGAATTTTATAGCGATGCTAACGTCGAGGATTATATCCAAATTCCTTGGGAAAACATCGAAAAAATCGGCGCTAACGTTTCTCGTAACAAAGTCAGCCGTCACTTTGAAGTCTTTACAGATAAAGGAAAATTTCTTTTTGCCTCAAAAGACTCAGGAAAAATCTTAAAAGTGGCTCGCCAACATATCGGAAACGATAAAGTTGTTCGTATGCTTACACTTGTTCAAGTCCTTATGAAAAAACTAACAGGATTTGTCAAAAAGAAATAAATCTAGTATAATAAATAGTACGGATAAGTAAGAGTGGAGCTCTTTCAGAAAGTCTGCGGTTGCTGTGAGCAGATAGAGCGACAGGTCTGAAATTCTACCGTTATATCAATTAAGAATAGAAATTAAGTGCACAGGATGTGAAGCTGGATGGAACCGCGCGATTGCGCTCCAGCAGTTAACATGCTGTGCTTTTTGTTCATCTGGGCACAGCTAACCCCTATGAGCGCTAAAAAAACTGGAGGAAACTTATGTTAGATATCAAACGTATTCGTAACGATTTCGACGAAGTCGCTAAAAAATTGGCTACACGTGGCGTTGCTGCTGAAAAACTTTCTGAACTTAAAGAACTCGACGACAAACGTCGTGAATTGCTTGTTAAATCTGAATCAGCTAAAGCTGAACGTAACACAGCTTCTGCAGCTATCGCTCAAGCAAAACGCAACAAAGAAGACGCTTCTGAACAAATCACTGCAATGCAAAAATTGTCAGCAGACATCAAAGCTACTGACGCTGAACTAGCTGAAATCGATGAAAAATTATCTGAATTCACAGCTACACTTCCAAACATCCCAGCTGCTGATGTTCCTGTCGGTGCTGACGAAGACGAAAACGTTGAAGTTCGTCGTTGGGGAACACCTCGTGAATTTGACTTTGATATCAAAGCTCACTGGGATCTTGGTGAAGACCTTGACATCCTTGACTGGGAACGTGGTGCAAAAGTTACTGGTTCTCGTTTCCTATTCTACAAAGGTCTTGGAGCTCGCCTAGAACGCGCTATCTACAACTTCATGTTGGATGAACACGCTAAAGAAGGCTACACAGAAGTTATTCCTCCATACATGGTAAACCACGACTCTATGTTTGGTACTGGTCAATATCCAAAATTCAAAGAAGACACATTTGAATTGGCTGATTCTGACTATGTTCTTATCCCAACTGCTGAAGTCCCACTTACAAACTACTACCGTGGTGAAATCCTTGATGGTAAAGAACTTCCAGTTTACTTCACAGCGATGAGCCCATCATTCCGTTCAGAAGCTGGTTCAGCTGGTCGTGACACACGTGGTTTGATTCGTCTTCACCAATTCCACAAAGTTGAAATGGTTAAATTCTCTAAACCAGAAACTTCATACGATGAATTGGAAAAAATGGTTGCTAACGCTGAAAACATTCTTCAAAAACTTGGTTTGCCATACCGCGTTATCACACTATGTACTGGAGACATGGGATTCTCAGCTGCTAAAACTTACGACCTAGAAGTTTGGATTCCAGCTCAAAACACTTACCGTGAAATCTCAAGCTGTTCAAATACTGAAGATTTCCAAGCACGTCGTGCACAAATCCGCTACCGTGATGAAGCTGATGGTAAAGTTAAACTTCTTCACACTCTTAACGGTTCAGGTCTTGCAGTTGGACGTACAGTTGCTGCTATCCTTGAAAACTACCAAAACGAAGATGGTTCTGTAACAATTCCAGAAGTACTTCGTCCATACATGAGTGGAGCTGAAGTTATCTCACCTAAATAATAAACCTAAAACACCTACTAATCACTTGATTAGCAGGTGTTTTTTGTATAAGAAAAAATCCCCTTTGAACCATTCTCAAAATCAAGAAAATGATTTCTATGAATTGAGGCTAGTACAATGTGGGATTTTTAAAATTTTCTAAAGCGTTGATAACGATTTTCAATTAATTGGTCTAAAGGAAGTTTGCTAAGCTCCTCTAATTCAGAAATAAGATTTGTCTTAATCATCTCAACGATTTCACTTGAGAAATAACCATGTTCTGGAATCACTTTATCAATAACTCCCATATTGTAAAGTTCTCCAGCTGTTATTTTCATTAATTCTGCTGCTTCGGTTGCACGCGAACCATCTTTCCAAAGGATTGAGGCAAAGCCTTCTGGACTCAAAATCGCATACATGCTGTGTTCAAGCATCCAAACCTTGTCAGCTACAGCGAGCGCTAAAGCACCACCAGAGCCACCTTCTCCAATGATAATAGCAATAATTGGCACTTTGAGGTCACTCATCTCAAGCAAGTTGCGCGCGATTGCTTCACCTTGTCCACGTTCTTCTGCACCAACACCAGGATAAGCTCCTGCAGTGTTAATAAAGGTAACTACTGGACGACCAAATTTCTCAGCTTGTTTCATCAAACGAAGCGCCTTGCGGTACCCTTCTGGATTTGGTTGACCGAAATTGCGTTTTACATTCTCCTGTAAGTTTTTCCCTTTTTGAATACCAATAACTGTCACAGGACGACCTGCAAGTCGAGCAATTCCCCCAACGATTGCTCCATCATCAGCAAAATGACGATCTCCATGAAGTTCCATAAAGTCATCAAAAATCAAATTAGCATATTCCAAGGTTGTCAAACGCCCTTGATCACGCGCTTCTTTCAAAATTCTTGATACGTCGCTACTCATTTAGCACCTCCATGAAACGCAACTAGTTTAGCAATAGTGTCTGGCATTTCTGTACGTTTGACAATGGCATCCACAAAACCATGTTCCAAAAGAAACTCTGCTCTTTGGAAATCTTCAGGTAAGTTTTCGCGCACCGTTGTCTCAATAACACGACGACCGGCAAAACCAACCAAAGCTTGCGGTTCTGCTAGGATAATGTCACCTTCCATGGCAAAGCTTGCTGTCACTCCTCCTGTTGTAGGGTCAGTCAAGATTGTCAAATAGAATAAACCAGCTTCAGAGTGACGTTTAACGGCAGCTGAAATTTTTGCCATTTGCATCAAACTCATGATACCTTCTTGCATACGAGCACCGCCTGATGCTGTAAAGATGACAACAGGTAATTTTTCAGCAGTCGCCATTTCAAATAAACGCGTGATTTTTTCGCCGACAACTGTTCCCATTGAAGCCATGATAAAGTTAGAATCCATGATAGCAAGCGCTACTTTTTCCCCTTTAATCAAAGCTTTACCGGTCACGACAGCCTCTTCAAGACCAGTCTTTTCACGCATTTTAACCAATTTTTCCTGATAACCAGGGAACTTAAGTGGGTCACTTGTTTCAAGCCCAGTAAAAAGTTCTTCAAAACTACCTTCATCTACAGTAATCGCCAAACGTTCTTTAGCAGAAATACGGAAGTTATAAGAACAAGCTGGACAAATCTTTACAACCCCTAAATCTTTTTGATAAATCATGTGCTTACAAGCTGGACACTTAGCAAATAATTCATCAGGAACCTCAGGAACTTCACGAGGTTCCGCTTGTTTTATAGAGTTATTGGGAGTAATTCGGATGTACTTATCTTTTTTACTAAATAAAGCCATGAAATCTCCTAATCATTTTCCTTATTGTAGTTTGGTAAGAATGTCTCCATCAAGAATGAAGTATCATAATCCCCTGCAATCACATGCTCATCACAAATCAAATCCATTTGGAATTCAACGTTTGTTGTCACACCTTCAATTTCCAATTCATAAAGCGCACGTTGCATTTTCATCAAAGCATCAAACCGATTTTCACCATGAACAATGATTTTTGCAATCATACTATCGTAATATGGTGGAATGGTGTAGCCATTGTAAACAGCTGAATCGACACGCAGTCCAACACCACCACTTGGTAAATACAAATCTGTAATTTTACCAGGACTTGGTGCAAAATTGAATTTCGGATTTTCAGCGTTAATACGACATTCAATCGCATGACCTGTGATTGTAATATCATCTTGTGTTACAGATAATGGTTGACCTGCTGCAATACGAATTTGTTCCTTAATAATATCAACACCAGTAACAAACTCAGTGACAGGGTGTTCTACCTGAACACGTGTGTTCATTTCCATAAAGTAAAATTCTGAGGTTTTCTCGTCAAGCAAGAATTCAATCGTACCTGCATTTTCATAGTGAACTGCTTTTGCGGCACGAATGGCGGCATCGCCAATTTGAGCACGCAAGGTTTTACCAATAGCAACTGATGGACTTTCTTCTAAAACTTTTTGGTTATTACGCTGAAGAGAGCAGTCACGTTCACCAAGATGAACGACATTGTCATGAGAATCACCTAAAATTTGAACTTCGATGTGTCGAGCTGGATAGATGACTTTTTCGATGTACATGGCACCGTTACCGAAAGCCGCCAAAGCTTCTTGTGAAGCTGATTCAAAGGCAGGTACAAGTTCTTCTGCAGATTCGACTTTTCGAATTCCTTTACCACCGCCACCAGCAGAAGCTTTTAGCATAACAGGATAACCAAGTCTATCAGCCACTTCAAGTGCTTCCTCTGCAGTAAATACCTCACCATCAGAACCAGGAATAGCAGGTACGTTTGCAGCAATCATTTCAGCACGAGCATTGATTTTATCACCCATTTTATCCATGATTTCAGCACTAGGACCGATAAATTTGATATGCATTTCTTCACACATGGTTGCAAATTTTGAGTTTTCACTCAAAAAACCAAATCCAGGGTGAATGGCTTCAGCACCTGTTACAATAGCAGCTGACAAGACGGCATTCATATTAAGATAAGAGTCTGTCGAACGAGCTGGACCGATACAAATTGCTTCATCAGCCAAAATCGTATGCAAAGAATTTTTATCAGCTTCAGAATAGACAGCTACCGTATTGATTCCCAATTCACGTGCCGCACGAATAATACGCACCGCAATTTCTCCACGATTGGCAATTAATATCTTTTTAAACATACGTCTGCTTTTTCCTCCTATTTGGAATGTATTAGCATTCCAGTCAAAATTCTTTTTTTGTCACAGTTTACGTTAAACTACTATTCTTCTTAACTGCCAATAGCAAATGTCAATGTGCCAGAAGCTGCTAATTTCCCGTCAACTTCCGCTTTTGCATCAACTACGGCAATTGTAGCACGACGTTTAACAAATTTTGCTGTCATCACCAATTGGTCACCTGGAACAACTTGTTTCTTGAAACGCACTTTATCCATTCCAGCATAAAAGACCAATTTCCCTTTATTTTCTTCTTTTGAAAGTTCTAGAACACCTGCTGTTTGAGCAAGAGCTTCCATGATGAGAACCCCTGGCATCACAGGGTATTCTGGAAAGTGACCGTTAAAAAATGGTTCATTGATTGTCACATTTTTAACAGCAACAATTTCATCATCACTCACTTCAAGCACACGGTCAACCAAAAGCATTGGGTAACGGTGTGGTAAAGCTTCACGAATTTGTTTAATATCAATCATTTAATACGTACCAATCCTTGTCCAAATTCAACAACGTCTTCGTTATTTACCATCACTTCTGTCACGATACCATCTTTTGGAGCTGGAATTTCATTCATGACCTTCATAGCTTCAATGATTAACAATGTTTGACCTTTTTTAACAGCATCACCAACTGATACAAAGGCTGGTTTATCTGGAGTTGGTGCAAGGTAAGCTACCCCAACAAGTGGGCTTGGTACTTCTTCACCTTCAGCAAAAATATCAGTATCAGCTGCTACTTCAGCCTCAGCAGGTGCTGCTTGCGGTGCTTGTGCCGCAGCCACTTCAACAGGAGCTGAAACAGGTGCAGCTGTAGTAACTGGTGCTACAGGCGCAGTGTATTCATTTTTACTAAATGTTAATTCAGACTCATCTGTTTTAAATGAGAATTCACGTAGGCTTGACTGGTCAAATTGAACCATCAAGTCTTTTACTTCAGAAATATTCACGCTTAAGCCTCCCAACGTTTAAATGCTAGAACAGCATTGTGTCCGCCAAATCCGAATGTATTTGAAATGGCATATTCTAATTCTGCTTCTTGACCTTGTCCGTAAACTACATTTGCTTCGATATCTTCTGACAATTCACGAGTACCAGCAGTCATTGGAATGTAGTTGTGGCGAATTGCTTCGATAGTTGCGACAGCTTCAACAGCACCTGCAGCACCAAGAAGGTGTCCAGTGAATGATTTTGTTGAAGATACTGGAACATCTTTACCAAGGACAGTTACGATAGCTTTACTTTCACCTTTTTCATTAGCTTGAGTTGATGTACCATGTGCGTTGACATAGTCCACATCTTCTGGTGAAATACCAGCTTCTTTGATTGCCAATTCAATAGCTTTTGCTGCACCTGAGCCATCAGGAGTTGGTGTTGTTTGGTGGTAAGCATCACAGTTGCTACCATAACCAACAACTTCAGCAAGGATTGTTGCACCACGTTTTTGAGCATGTTCAAGACTTTCAAGGACAAGCACAGCCGCACCTTCCCCCATAACAAAACCATTACGATCTTTATCAAATGGAATAGCAGAGCGAGCTGGGTCTTCTGTTGTAGCAAGGGCAGTCAAAGCATTGAAACCACCGATACCAATTTCATTAATAGTAGATTCAGCACCACCAGCAAGAATTACATCATGGTAGCCGAATTTGATTTCACGGAAAGCTTCACCGATAGCATCGTTAGATGAGGCACAAGCAGTTGTGATTGATTTACATACACCACGCGCACCAATACGAAGAGCAATGTTACCAGCAGCCATGTTTGACAAAGCTTTAGGGATAAACATTGGTTGAATACGTTTGATACCTTTTTCGTGCATACGAATGATTTGTTCTTGCATTTCTTGCAAACCACCAATACCTGATGATACGATGACACCAGTACGGTCACGATCAACTGTATCCATATCAAGTTTTGCATTTTCAAGAGCTTCTAAAGTCGCATAAATCGCATAAAGTGAGTATTGATCCATGCGATTTTTATCTTTACGAACAAAATATTTATCAAAAGGAAAATCATGGATTTCCCCAGCATTATGAACTGGGATTTCAGAATTATCAAATTTAGTAATTGGTCCGATACCAATTTTACCATCATGAAGATTGTTCCAGAATTCTTCTGGTGTATTTCCGATAGGGGATGTTAAACCGTAACCTGTTACGACAACTCTATTTAATGTCATTTTTGTCTCCTTTTAAGAGAAATTATACTTCTAATTTTAAACTATTACAGCAAAGCAAACAATAGTTTACATTGCCATACCACCATCAATTGCAATGACTTGTCCAGTCAAGTATTCTTGCTCAGCTAAGAAGCTTGCTACTGTTGCCACTTCTTCAGCTTTACCGATACGTTTCATCGGAATACCTGCTAAAATAGCTTCTTGCATTTTTTCGGGAATCACATCTGTCATATCTGACTCGATAAATCCAGGAGCAATAGCATTGACTCGAACACCACGTGCGGCAACTTCACGCGCAACTGATTTTGTAAAACCAATCAAACCAGCTTTTGAAGCTGCATAGTTTGCTTGACCTACATTTCCTGTCAAACCAACAACGCTAGATAAATTAATAATAGCACCCTGACGCGCTCTCGTCATCGGTTTCAAGACTGATTGTGTCATGTTGAAAGCACCTGTCAAATTCACTTTAAGCACTGATTCGAAATCAGCTTCAGTCATTTTCAACATCAGTTTATCATGTGTGATACCAGCATTGTTAACCAAAATATCAACAGAACCAAGTTTCGCGATTGCTTCATCAACCATGCGTTTAGCATCATCAAATTGTGACACATCACCAGAAATGGCAGCAACTTTCACTTGATAATCTTTAAAGCTATCAAGCAATTCTACTGAAATTTCTGAACGACCGTTAAGCACTACATTAGCCCCAAGGCTTGCAAAACGGTGGGCAATAGCTAAACCAATTCCGCGGCTTGACCCAGTTACAAAAACATTCTTATTTTTGATATCCATGACTATCTCCTATTTTTTAGCAAAACACTTAAGCTTGCTTCGTCTTCAACACTTGCTGTTGGAATACTTCTATCAATTTTACGAAGGAAGCCACTCAAAACTTTACTTGGACCAATTTCAATAACTTCTGTCATGCCAAGCTTACGCATGGTCTCGATAGAATCATAAAAACGAACTGGTTCTTTCACTTGTCTAGCAAGCAAAGCTTTGATATCGTCGTACTGCATGACTTTAGCCTCTGTATTTCCAATCAAAGGAATTTCAAAATCCGAAAAAGTCACTTTATCAAGTACTTCTGACAAGCGTTTGCTAGCAGGTGCCAATAAAGCAGTGTGGAAAGGTCCTGAAACTTTCAAAGGAATCAAGCGTTTCACACCGGCTTGCTTAAGTAATTCTACAGCATAGTTCACAGCTTCAGTCTCACCACCAATCACAATCTGTGCTGGTGTGTTATAGTTAGCTGGTGTCACAACACCTTTAATTGAAGCTTTTTGACAAATCTCTTCAATAAGAGATGCTTCCGTATTCATGACAGCAACCATTTTCCCAGTTCCTGCTGGAGCTGCAGTCTCCATAAATTCACCACGTTTAGCTACCAAAGCAACAGCATCCTCAAAGCTCAACGTCCTTGATGCTACTAAAGCTGAATACTCCCCTAATGAAAGTCCAGCAACCATGTCAGCTTTAAATCCTTTTTCCTGAAGCAATCGATAAATTGCAACTGAAGTTGTCAAAATAGCTGGTTGTGTATAACGTGTTTGATTTAATTTATCTTCTTCCTTATCAATTAAATCACGAAGATTATAGCCAAGAATAGAACTAGCTTGATCAAAGGTCTCCCTTACTATAGGATATTTTTCGTATAAATCACTTGCCATTCCAAGTTTTTGAGCCCCTTGGCCAGCAAATAAAAAGGCAGTTTTCGTCATTAAATCCTCCCAAACGGAATTTGATTTTTTATTTAAATAGAAATATTAATCTTTCTCAATATCAGCCCAACGTTTAGCTTCTTCTAAGATAACTTCTTGAGCTCCATAGTAGAGATCTTTCAAGATTTCTTCACATGTTTCTTCTTTACGAATCAAACCTGCAATTTGACCTGCCATGACTGAACCAGTCACAACATCACCATCGACAACAGCATTACGCAAAGCACCTGCTCCCAATACTTCGATGTCTTCTTTTGTCTTACGACCTGCCAAGAAATCTTTCTCTGCGTGAGTATATGATGTTGTCAATTTATTTTTAACGGCACGTACTGGATGTCCAACGACAGACGCAGAAATAACCGTATCAATATCTTTTGCTTTTAAGATTTTATCTTTGAAGTTTTGGTGAGCATTAGATTCTTTGGCAACAGCAAAGCGAGTTCCCACTTGAACAGCTTCAGCACCAAGCATAAAGACAGCTGCTGCACCACGTCCATCACCGACACCACCAGCACCAATAACTGGAATATTAACCGCATCAACAACTTGACGAACAAGTGTCATTGTAGTCAATTTACCGATGTGACCACCAGCTTCCATACCTTCAGCGATAACCGCATCTGCTCCAAGTTTTTCCATACGTTTTGCAAGCGCAACACTAGGAACAACTGGAATAACAGTAATACCAGCTTCGTGGAAACGTTCCATGTATTTACCAGGGTTACCAGCACCAGTTGTAACAACTTTAACCCCTTCTTCAATCACAAGATCAACAATTTCATCAACAAATGGTGACAAAAGCATAATATTAACACCAAAAGGTTTATCAGTAATTTGTTTAACCTTATCAATATTTGCTTTAACAACTTCTTTAGGGGCATTACCACCACCGATAATACCTAAGCCACCAGCGAATGAAACTGCACCAGCCAAGTCACCATCGGCAACCCAAGCCATACCACCTTGAAAAATTGGATATTTGATATTTAATAATTCTGTAATACGTGTTTTCATGTTAAACCTTCTTAGTCTTTACCAAACAATAATTTGATAGTCAAACTATCATAATAAGAAGAGAGGGAGTAAGATAAGTTTTCGCTTACTAGCAACCTATCCCACAGCCCTTTCTACTAAATATATAGTGGAGTTAGTTTTTAATCCCAACTCCAGCCATGTCATTATTTTGTTTTTTCTTCAACGTAAGCAACCAAGTCACCTACAGTGTTAAGACCTTCTTCAGTTTCGATTTGGATATCAAATGCATCTTCGATTTCAGAAACTACTTGGAAAACATCAAGTGAGTCAGCATCAAGTTCATCGAAAGTAGTTTCCAATTTCACTTCTTCTGCTTCTTTACCAAGTTCTTCAACGATAATTTCTTGTACTTTTTCAAATACTGCCATGATTAATTTCTCCTTAATAAATATATATAATACCTCATGCTATAATGCACAAGTTTGTAACTAGATTTTAACAATTAGGCTTCCCCATGTCAAACCTCCACCAAATCCTGATAGAAGAATTGTTTGAGAACCGTCTAATTTGATAAGTCCCTTACCCACTGATTCTGATAAGAGAATTGGAATACTTGCCGCACTAGTATTACCATATTCCATTATATTTGCTAAAAATTTATCTCGGTCAATAGACATTTTTCGCGCCACTTTATCCAAGATACGAATATTAGCTTGATGCAAAAGCAAGTAATCAAGATCTTCAGCTGAAACTTCAGAAGTTTCAATAAGTGCCTTGATACTCTTAGCCACATCTCTGATTGCAAAATCAAAGATAGCCCTACCATCCATTTTCAAGAACTTATCATCCTCTTCTTTTTCAGAAAATGGTGAAGACAAGCCAACTTTGGCGGATGTCAAGCTAAGACCACGACTTCCATCAGTATTTAAAGACTCTGCTAAGAAATGTTTTGTTTCTGTTGCTTCAAGCAAAACACCACCAGCACCATCGCCAAATAAAACAGAAGTACTTCTGTCTGACCAGTCTAGTGTTTTTGACAATGTTTCAGCACCAATAACAATACCGCGCTTATAGATACCCGATTGAATAAATTTATCCGCAGTCGAAAGAGCAAACACAAAGCCACTACATGCCGCTGTCACATCCATGGCAAAAGCATTTACAGCACCGATATTTCCTTGAATACGAGCTGCTGTTGACGGCATCAGACTATCAGGGGTAATTGTTGCAACAATGATGAAATCAATATCTACAGCTGATAAACCAGCTTTTGAAAGTAGTTGCTTGACAACTTGCGTCCCTAAATCACTAGTTGTTTCATCTCGAGTGATATGTCGTCTTCTAATTCCCGTACGTGATGAAATCCATTCATCGCTGGTGTCCATGATTTCAGACAAATCATCGTTTGTAATCACTTGTTCAGGGGCATAGGCTGCTGCCTGAGCAATTCTTGCAAATACCATTATTACATTAACTCCTCAAGAAACTTGTGAAGATTTTTAAGCCCTCTCAAAAGTGCTTCTAGTTCTTCTTCATTCATATCTTCCGCAATATGAGAAACCATATTTTTGTGGAATTTATGATGAAGCCTATCTAATAATCTTCCTTTTTTTGTCAAAGTTAAATGAACCACACGACGGTCCAATTTCGAACGTCGTCTTTCAATATAACCTTTTGCCTCAAGCTTATTTAAACTAGTGGTTATTGTACCGAGGGTCAACATCAACTCACGTGCAATATCACTTGGAGTCACATTAGAATTCTTACCAATAATCTCAATGGTATGCATTTCCTTTAATGAAACATCATTGAATTGACTTGTTCGCAAACTAGTCTCTTCAATAACCTGAACACGATTAAAAATATCAACCAAATATTCATTAATTCTATTATAATCCAAGATTTCACCTCCTAAATAAACTTTGACAATCAAAGTATATCAAACATCAAAATATTTTGCAAGGTATTTTTGGTCAAACTGGAAAAATAAGTTGAAAACCAAACTATTATTTACATTACTTTCCTGAAAATTTCGGACGGCGTTTTTCAGCAAAAGCACGAACACCTTCTTTGAAATCTTCCTTAAAAGCTAATTCTTTTTGAAGTTGCAATTCAAGTTTTGTATAGTCTTCCCAGCCTTCATATTGGGATTTCCACGACATTTCTTTGATGGCACGGTATGAATTAATTGAACCGCGAAGCAGACGTTTCGTTAACTGATTTGTCGTTCTTTCTAGTTTTTCAGATTCACAAAGACGATAAACAATGCCATATTCAAAGGCTTTTTCTGCATTTACCCCTTCACCAGTCATAGCTAACTGAACCGCACGTGTTGTTCCGATAGCGCGACTCATCAAGAAAATTCCTCCAGCATCTGGAGCAAGACCAACACCAACAAAGGCTTGAATAAATTTGGCTTTTTCACTTGCGACCACAAAATCCGCCGCAACAGCCATATTTGCTGCTGCACCAGCAACCGCACCATCTACGCTCATAATCACTGGTTTTGGTAATTTTTTCATGGCAAAGGAAATTTTATTAACTAAACTTGCAATTTCAACTAGCGATTCGACATTATCTGATTCAACTGCACGTTGCATCTCAGCCAAATCCCCACCAATTGAAAAGATTTTACCAACTGCTTGAATGACCAAAATTTTCACAGAATCATCTGCTTTCACTAAGTCTAAAACCTCAAGAATTTCTTGACAAGTTGGAATATTAAAACCATTCGAAATATCTGGGCGATTCAAGGTCAAAGTTGCAACTTCTCCCTTTTCATAAATCATATTATCGAAAGACATCTATCTACCTCCATCAGATGTGATAAAAATAGTTTGGTTATTAAACTATTTAGCACCAGCTATTCTAGCATACTATTCCTCGATAAATCAAGAAAAAAATCACATTTTGATTAATTTAGTTTGATTTTTTAATATTTAAACTATCAAACTATTGTTTAAAAAAAGTAGAATTACACCTACTTTCATCATATTATTTGCTTAATTCTTCAATAACTTGTGTTAGATTATTCACCAGACGACTTGCCTTACTTTGGTTCATATCAAATAACTGATCTTCAATTGCCCAAACCTCTAAATCGGCAGAAACACCAGCCTGAATACCTTTTTCGCTGTCTTCAATAACTAGCGTTTCGTCACTGTTAAAGCCAAGTTGTTTTCGTGCTTCTTGATAAATCGCAGGATGTGGTTTTCCTTTTTCAAATTCCTCACCTGATAAAATCACTGAAAAATACGCTAACAACTGAGTTTCTTCAAGAGCTTTCAAAATATCATGTTTAGTTGAACTAGAAGCAAGCCCTAAACGGTACCCCTTTTCAAAAAGTCCTTTGACCACTTTAAAAGTATCTTCAAAAATCAAGTTTTTGTAAGGAAGCGGATACGTTTTTTTGTAAATAGAATACTCTTTTTGTAGCTGATCAGTATCCCATTTGTCCAAATTGTCACGCAAAATGTCTGGCCAAATTTGTTTCATATTGCCACCAATAAAAGAACTAGGCGGTAAGTGCTTTATACTGATCCCTTTGTCAGCCAAAAACTTCTCACGACGGCGATAATAAAACGTTTCAGTATCGAATAAGACACCATCCATATCAAAAATAATTGCTTTAAATTTTTCCATTCCTCTATTATACTATCTTTTTATTTGAAAAACTACTGACAAATTTTCAGAATTTTGTTATAATTGTATACAAATTTTAGAAAAGTGGAGAAGGTCATGAAAGTAATCAAATTTGGTGGTAGTTCACTGGCTTCGGCTGACCAACTAAAAAAAGTTTTGAATATTGTGAAATCTGATAACGAACGACGTTTTGTTGTTGTATCAGCACCCGGAAAGCGTAACTCAGAAGATACTAAGGTAACCGATGCTCTTATTAAGTATTACAAGGACTACACCTCAGGTGATGATGTCACTGCTGCACAAGAATGGATTATCAACCGTTACCAAGCCATTGCAGATGAGCTTGGACTCAGTTCATCAATTATGAGCAAAATTGCAGGTACGATTACAAATCTTGCGACACTCCCAATTGAATGTAACGAATTCCTTTATGACACATTTCTTGCAGCAGGTGAAGATAATAATGCTAAGCTTGTGGCAGAATTTTTCCGTAAAAACGGACTCAATGCACGCTATGTTCACCCTAAAGAAGCAGGTATCATTGTTTCAAGTGAACCAGGAAATGCACGCATTCTTCCATCAAGCTATGATAAGCTTGAAGAATTGCGTGACTCAGAAGAAATCCTTGTTATCCCAGGCTTCTTTGGAGTTACAGTTGATGGCCAAATCTGTACTTTCTCACGTGGTGGTTCAGATATTTCAGGTTCTATCGTTGCTGCAGGTGTCAAAGCAGACTTGTATGAAAACTTTACCGATGTTGATGGTATCTTCGCAGCTCACCCTGGAGTGGTTCACAAACCTCACACAATCCAAGAATTAACATACCGTGAAATGCGTGAACTTGCTTATGCTGGATTTTCAGTGCTCCACGATGAAGCACTTATTCCTGCTTACCGAGGTAAAATTCCTCTCGTCATCAAAAATACAAACAACCCCAAACACCCAGGAACACGTATTACATTAAAACACAGTGGGCCTACAGTTCCTGTTATTGGTATCGCTGCTGATGACGAATTTGCAAGTATCAACTTGTCTAAATACCTTATGAACCGTGAAGTCGGTTTTGGTCGCAAAGTCCTTCAAATTCTTGAAGACTTAAACATCCGTTGGGAACACATTCCAACAGGTATCGATGACATGTCTGTCATTGTTCGCGAACGTGAACTTACACCAATCAAAGAACAAGAAATCACATCATACTTAACTCGTGAACTTGGCGTTGATGAAGTTGATATCGAACACAACCTTTCAATCATCATGATTGTGGGTGAAGATATGAAAAACCATACTGGTGTAACCGCAACAGCAACCAAAGCACTTTCAGATAAACACATTAACTTGGAAATGATTTCACAAGGATCAAGTGAAGTATCTGTTATGTTCGTTACTCAAACAGAACACGAAAAAGAGGCAGTTCGTGCCCTATACAAATCCTTCTTCCGATCAGAAGAGTAAGAAAAGGCCAGAATCCTCTGGTCTTTTCTTATGGTCTAAAATCTGAGAAATACGGTTCAATGCTTTTTAAGAAGTCTTTCTTCCCTTCAAAACGTTCCCCACGAATCACTTTTTCCAACTTCAGTCTATCTTCTCTTCCCAATGTTCTTCGTAAACGTGCTAAGCTATCCTGATAAGCCACGTAATCTGCGACTTCAAAGAAAGATACCTGGGGTACACAGTGACTAATATCACCAATTTCTTCATAAGGCATATGATTAAATTTTCGTTTAAAGGATTCCTGATGGCGGATAATATCTTTAACATGGTTAGAAAATTTTGTTTTAAAGTAGCTATAACGTTTGCCTTCATTAATTAAGAGATCAGGATGTTCCTCTACAAGTTCAAAGAAAATAATACGTCCCTCTTGAATCCAATCCTCATAATCCCAGAGTTTGACAAAATAATAACGGCGTAATTTTAAAATAATTGGTTTAACCGTTTGAAAATAGCGTTCAAAATCCACTGTTTCTATCTCCTTTTTCCCTTTTATTTTTAAAGTAATCTTATTATAAAAAGATTTAGGAAAAAGGAACATGACAAAAATGTCCAAATGAGAGCAGAAAAAAAGCAACTCAATGAGTTGCTCTCCGTCTACCGCTTTTAAACTCCGCCAGTAGGACTCGAACCTACGACATCATGATTAACAGTCATGCGCTACTACCAACTGAGCTATGGCGGATAAATGCTAAGCGACTACCATATCTAACAGGGGGCAACCCCCAACTACATCAGGCGTGCTAGGGCTTAACTTCTGTGTTCGGCATGGGAACAGGTGTATCTCCTAGGCTATCGTCACTTAACTATGATTGATTATCCAATCAAAATTGAATACCTATATATTCTAACAAGAAACCTACGCGCTGTCAATATTGACTCGTTTCTTTTTTGGATAAGTCCTCGAGCTATTAGTATTAGTCCGCTACATGTGTCACCACACTTACACTTCTAACCTATCTACCTGATCATCTCTCAGGGCTCTTACTGATATAAAATCATGGGAAATCTCATCTTGAGGTGGGCTTCACACTTAGATGCTTTCAGCGTTTATCCCTTCCCTACATAGCTACCCAGCGATGCCTTTGGCAAGACAACTGGTACACCAGCGGTAAGTCCACTCTGGTCCTCTCGTACTAGGAGCAGATCCTCTCAAATTTCCTACGCCCGCGACGGATAGGGACCGAACTGTCTCACGACGTTCTGAACCCAGCTCGCGTGCCGCTTTAATGGGCGAACAGCCCAACCCTTGGGACCGACTACAGCCCCAGGATGCGACGAGCCGACATCGAGGTGCCAAACCTCCCCGTCGATGTGAACTCTTGGGGGAGATAAGCCTGTTATCCCCAGGGTAGCTTTTATCCGTTGAGCGATGGCCCTTCCATGCGGAACCACCGGATCACTAAGCCCGACTTTCGTCCCTGCTCGAGTTGTAGCTCTCGCAGTCAAGCTCCCTTATACCTTTACACTCTGCGAATGATTTCCAACCATTCTGAGGGAACCTTTGGGCGCCTCCGTTACCTTTTAGGAGGCGACCGCCCCAGTCAAACTGCCCGTCAGACACTGTCTCCGATAGGGATAGCCTATCTAGGTTAGAGTAGCCATAACACAAGGGTAGTATCCCAACAACGCCTCCACCGAAACTAGCGTCCCGATTTCATAGGCTCCTACCTATCCTGTACATGTGGTACAGATACTCAATATCAAACTGCAGTAAAGCTCCATGGGGTCTTTCCGTCCTGTCGCGGGTAACCTGCATCTTCACAGGTACTAAAATTTCACCGAGTCTCTCGTTGAGACAGTGCCCAAATCATTACGCCTTTCGTGCGGGTCGGAACTTACCCGACAAGGAATTTCGCTACCTTAGGACCGTTATAGTTACGGCCGCCGTTTACTGGGGCTTCAATTCACACCTTCGCTAATGCTAAGCGCTCCTCTTAACCTTCCAGCACCGGGCAGGCGTCACCCCCTATACATCATCTTACGATTTAGCAGAGAGCTGTGTTTTTGATAAACAGTTGCTTGGGCCTATTCACTGCGGCTGACTTAAAGCCAGCGCCCCTTCTCCCGAAGTTACGGGGCCATTTTGCCGAGTTCCTTAACGAGAGTTCTCTCGCTCACCTGAGGCTACTCGCCTCGACTACCTGTGTCGGTTTGCGGTACGGGTAGAGTATAATTAACGCTAGAAGCTTTTCTTGGCAGTGTGACATCACTAACTTCGCTACTTAACTTCGCTCCCCATCACAGCTCAATGTTAGAGATATAAGCATTTGACTCATATCACACCTCACTGCTTAGACGTGCACTTCCAATCGCACGCTTTAGTTAGCCTACTGCGTCCCTCCATCACTATATACTCTAGTACAGGAATATCAACCTGTTGTCCATCGGATACACCTTTCGGTCTCTCCTTAGGTCCCGACTAACCCAGGGAGGACGAGCCTTCCCCTGGAAACCTTAGTCATACGGTGGACAGGATTCTCACCTGTCTTTCGCTACTCATACCGGCATTCTCACTTCTATGCGTTCCAGCGCTCCTCACGGTACACCTTCTTCACACATAGAACGCTCTCCTACCATACCTAAAAGGTATCCACAGCTTCGGTAATATGTTTTAGCCCCGGTACATTTTCGGCGCAGGGTCACTCGACTAGTGAGCTATTACGCACTCTTTGAATGAATAGCTGCTTCTAAGCTAACATCCTAGTTGTCTGTGCAACCCCACATCCTTTTCCACTTAACATATATTTTGGGACCTTAGCTGGTGGTCTGGGCTGTTTCCCTTTCGACTACGGATCTTAGCACTCGCAGTCTGACTGCCGATTATATCTCATTGGCATTCGGAGTTTATCTGATATTGGTAATCCGGGATGGACCCCTCAATCAAACAGTGCTCTACCTCCAAGAGACTTAACATCGACGCTAGCCCTAAAGCTATTTCGGAGAGAACCAGCTATCTCCAAGTTCGTTTGGAATTTCTCCGCTACCCACAAGTCATCCAAGCACTTTTCAACGTGCCCTGGTTCGGGCCTCCAGTGAGTTTTACCTCACCTTCACCCTGCTCATGGGTAGGTCACATGGTTTCGGGTCTACGACATGATACTAATGCGCCCTATTAAGACTCGGTTTCCCTACGGCTCCGTCTCTTCAACTTAACCTCGCATCATATCGTAACTCGCCGGTTCATTCTACAAAAGGCACGCTCTCACCCATTAACGGGCTCGAACTTGTTGTAGGCACACGGTTTCAGGTTCTATTTCACTCCCCTCCCGGGGTGCTTTTCACCTTTCCCTCACGGTACTGGTTCACTATCGGTCACTAGAGAGTATTTAGGGTTAGGAGATGGTCCTCCCAGATTCCGACGAGATTTCTCGTGTCTCGCCGTACTCAGGATACTGCTAGGGTTAAAGACTATTTCGAATACGAGGCTGTTACTCTCTTTGGCTTACCTTCCCAGGTAATTCTTCTATAATCTTGTCGTCCCACGTCGCAGTCCTACAACCCCGATGTGTAAACACATCGGTTTGCCCTCTTGCCATTTCGCTCGCCGCTACTAAGGCAATCGCGTTTGCTTTCTCTTCCTGCAGCTACTTAGATGTTTCAGTTCACTGCGTCTTCCTCTTCATTACCTTAACAGTAATGAGTGACATGCATTACATGCCGGGTTCCCCCATTCGGACATCTCTGGATCAATGTTTACTTACAACTCCCCAAAGCATTTCGTCGTTAGTCACGTCCTTCATCGGCTTCTAGTGCCAAGGCATCCACCGTGCGCCCTTATTAACTTAACCTTATTTTGGTCTGTTGACCTTAAACTCATTAAATCACAGCGTTTCGGTTTATTTCTTGTTACTATCTACAATTCAATTTCTTGAATCGTGGAATTTGATATAGATATTCAATTTTCAATGGACAATCTTTTGAATCTTTCGATTCAATGGAGCCTAGCGGGATCGAACCGCTGACCTCCTGCGTGCAAAGCAGGCGCTCTCCCAGCTGAGCTAAGGCCCCACAAGACCTCTCAAAACTAAACAATACCCAAACGTGCTTCCGTTTATCCTTAGAAAGGAGGTGATCCAGCCGCACCTTCCGATACGGCTACCTTGTTACGACTTCACCCCAATCATCTATCCCACCTTAGGCGGCTGGCTCCTAAAAGGTTACCTCACCGACTTCGGGTGTTACAAACTCTCGTGGTGTGACGGGCGGTGTGTACAAGGCCCGGGAACGTATTCACCGCGGCGTGCTGATCCGCGATTACTAGCGATTCCGACTTCATGTAGGCGAGTTGCAGCCTACAATCCGAACTGAGATTGGCTTTAAGAGATTTGCTTGCCGTCACCGACTCGCGACTCGTTGTACCAACCATTGTAGCACGTGTGTAGCCCAGGTCATAAGGGGCATGATGATTTGACGTCATCCCCACCTTCCTCCGGTTTATTACCGGCAGTCTCGCTAGAGTGCCCAACTTAATGATGGCAACTAACAATAGGGGTTGCGCTCGTTGCGGGACTTAACCCAACATCTCACGACACGAGCTGACGACAACCATGCACCACCTGTCACCGATGTTCCGAAGAAACTTCCTATCTCTAGGAATAGCATCGGGATGTCAAGACCTGGTAAGGTTCTTCGCGTTGCTTCGAATTAAACCACATGCTCCACCGCTTGTGCGGGCCCCCGTCAATTCCTTTGAGTTTCAACCTTGCGGTCGTACTCCCCAGGCGGAGTGCTTAATGCG
This sequence comes from Streptococcus lutetiensis, assembly GCF_900475675.1. Lineage (NCBI taxonomy): Bacteria > Bacillati > Bacillota > Bacilli > Lactobacillales > Streptococcaceae > Streptococcus > Streptococcus lutetiensis. Next base: position 305,215 of record NZ_LS483403.1, on the reverse strand, counting down.
TTAGCTGCGGCACTAAGCCCCGGAAAGGGCCTAACACCTAGCACTCATCGTTTACGGCGTGGACTACCAGGGTATCTAATCCTGTTTGCTCCCCACGCTTTCGAGCCTCAGCGTCAGTTACAGACCAGAGAGCCGCTTTCGCCACCGGTGTTCCTCCATATATCTACGCATTTCACCGCTACACATGGAATTCCACTCTCCCCTTCTGCACTCAAGTCTAACAGTTTCCAAAGCGAACAATGGTTAAGCCACTGCCTTTAACTTCAGACTTATTAAACCGCCTGCGCTCGCTTTACGCCCAATAAATCCGGACAACGCTCGGGACCTACGTATTACCGCGGCTGCTGGCACGTAGTTAGCCGTCCCTTTCTGGTAAGTTACCGTCACTGTGTGAACTTTCCACTCTCACACACGTTCTTCTCTTACAACAGAGCTTTACGATCCGAAAACCTTCTTCACTCACGCGGCGTTGCTCGGTCAGGGTTGCCCCCATTGCCGAAGATTCCCTACTGCTGCCTCCCGTAGGAGTCTGGGCCGTGTCTCAGTCCCAGTGTGGCCGATCACCCTCTCAGGTCGGCTATGTATCGTCGCCTTGGTGAGCCGTTACCTCACCAACTAGCTAATACAACGCAGGTCCATCTACTAGTGAAGCAATTGCTCCTTTCAAGCATCTAACATGGGTTAAATGCTGTTATGCGGTATTAGCTATCGTTTCCAATAGTTATCCCCCGCTAGTAGGCAGGTTACCTACGCGTTACTCACCCGTTCGCAACTCTTCCAACTTTAGCAAGCTAAAGTCTTCAGCGTTCTACTTGCATGTATTAGGCACGCCGCCAGCGTTCGTCCTGAGCCAGGATCAAACTCTCATTTAATCTTGTTCTCATTCTGTCACTGACAGATTTATCGTTTTTTTTGACAGGTTACTTCCGTAACCCGCACGTTTGGTTCGTATTGTTCAGTTTTCAAAGGTCTTTGTCTTACTCGAGACAACTTCTATATTCTATCAAATTTGAAGCGCGTTGTCAACATCTTTTTTCAAGAAAGTTTCAAACTCTTTTCAAACTTGTTTCTGTCGCCCTCTCGAACAACAGCTTATTTAGTATACTAAACTTCATCTACACTGTCAATATGTTTTTTAAGTTTTTTTGATTTATTCTAGTAGACTCTCTCACAGGCTCTATTTAAGCATCAAATCACCTTCTATTACTTTTCCCTCTTATAGGACACTAAGACTCTTTCAGGCATTTTAAGAGGCACATGACTGTATTTTGAGTCCCTTCTCTAAAATTCTACTCCAATAAATTTTTTAAAAGCACAAAAGAACACCCCAAAGAGTGTTCTTTTGTGCAAATCTGAAAAACGGATTAACGTTTTGAGAACAAAACTTTAATTTTTTATGGAGAGCAGCACCAAACAAATCCCTTTATATCAACATTTAATAAAAAAATGCTTCTCCCAAACCCTTTAAAATCCATAAAAATGGATAGCATTAACACCAATTAACACCATAAAATAGACTAGTCACTTCATCAAATTTCATTCCTCTAAACTGTCGGAAAAGCGTAGTTTTTTTGGCTCTATAATTTCTGTAGTGGGTAATGCCACTTTGGAGATTATAGGGCTTTTTTGAGTATCAAAAAAGTCCCATAAGACTTATAATGAAAAGCGATCAAACCATCATTAGAAAGTATCTTATGGAACAGATTAATAATACCACAGAACTCATCGGAATTAAAGACAATAATATTACCATTCAAAAGGCTCTTGATGGTGGCAGCCACTGTGAAATCTACGCTGAACTAGATTATACGCCTCCCTTGTGCCCTCATTGCCAAGGGACAATGATTAAATATGATTTCCAAAAGCCTTCTAAAATCCTTATCCCAGACACTGCCTTTATGCCTACGGTACTCCTACTCAAAAAGCGACGCTTCCAGTGCAAAGCTTGTAAACGGGTGACTGTCTCTGAAATCCCACTGGTTAAGAAAAATCATCAAATCTCTGAGCCTATTTGGAAAAAAATTACCGAGTCCCATACCAAAAGTATGACCAATTCTGCTATCGCTGATTTAGTTCATGTTTCTATCTCAACCGTGCAAAGAAAACTAGTCCAGTTCACTTTCAAAGAGAACTATAACAGCTTACCAGAAGCCTTATCTTGGGATGAATTCGCAAGAAACAAAGGGAAACTCGCCTTCATTGCTCAAGATTATCAGACTAGAAAAATCATCACAATCTTGGAAAATAATCGCCAAACGACGATCAAAAACTATTTCTACCAATACTCTAGAAAGGCGAGGGAGGCAGTCAAAGTCGTCACTTGCGATATGTCCGGAGCTTACATCCCAATTATCAAGCAACTCTTTCCAAATGCCAAGATTGTCCTTGACCGCTTCCACATTATCCAGCACCTTAATCGGGCCATGATGGCTACTAGAATCGCTATCATGAAGCAGGTTGACAAGCATGAGCTGCCCTATCGGATTATGAAGAATCACTGGAGAATCTTACATAAGGATAGTCAAAAACTTTCTGACAAGCGTTTTTACGCTAGAACGCTCAGGGAAACTAGAACTCCTAAAGAAATCATCGAGAATGCACTGGCATTCTCAGATGAACTAAGCTACTACTACGAACTTTACCAGCTACTCTTATTTCATTTCCAAGAAAAGAATCGTGACCACTTTTTCTCACTCATACAAGAGCATAAACACTATGTCAATCCAGCGTTTAAGAAGGTTTTCCAGACCTTCATCAGATATAAAGACTACATCACCAATGCTTTAGAAATGCCTTATTCCAACGCTAGACTAGAAGCCACTAACAAACTCATTAAAGACATCAAACGACAAGCCTTTGGATTCAGAAATTTCGACAACTTCAAAACAAAAATACTTATCACTTTGAACAGCAAAAAAGAGAGGACCAAAGTCCTCTCTCGCATGTGATTATAAGTCAACCCACTACAGTTGACAAAGAACCGAAAAAATCTAACTTTTGGGGTGTTATTTTTATGAAATTAAGTTATGAAGATAAAATCAAGATTTATGAACTACGGCAAAGTGGTCAGTCTATCAAGTCCTTGTCAAAGCAGTTTGCTATCGCAGAATCCAGCGTAAAATATATGATTCGATTGATTGACCGATACGGAATAAACATTATCCAGAAAGGGAAGAACACCTATTATCCTCCAGAACTCAAGCAGGAAATGATTGATAAAGTTCTGATTGATGGTTACTCTCTCAATCAAGTAGCTCTTGAGTACCTATTTGTTTATCATCATTTAGTTTTAGATAAACATTTAAAAGTAAGTATTCTCTATTAAATGGAGGAATACATATCTTAGCTAGTTTAGTTGCTATTAAGTCTTCTATTGCCTTAACATCATTGTTTTGGAGTAATGCAAGACAGATTTTTAGGAGTTTCTTCCTGATGATCACTGGAATAATTCCAATAACAGCAATCACTATAACAGCAACTAACATAGCATTCATACTTTTATGCCCCTTTCTCAATCAACTTTATAATATCATTTAATTCATCAATAATTATATCTGCTTGGCTTTGATCCAAGCCAAACTTATCATCTTTTAAAGCCAATACCTTAATACCAGCTCTATTGGCAGCTAATATTCCTTTAGGTGAATCCTCAATAATAATACCTTCATCTTTATTCACATTCAATTCTTTGATTGTATGTAAATATATTTCTGGATTGGGTTTACTTTCTTTGAATTGTTCACCACTTACTATAAGTGTGAAATACTTTCTTAAATCAGCTTGATCTAATGCAGTATTAATAGTATTTAAACTTGAAGAGGACGCTAACGCAATTTTATAATGTTCACTTAAGCTTTCTAAAACAGAATAGATCTGTGGTCTAACGACTGCTTTATAATCACAATCAAATGAACGAAAATATTCTTGAAGCATATTTTTAAATGTAATGAAATCTGTTTTGTTGTTCCACATTGTGTATGCTTGTTCATAATATAATTTACTATCAATACCAATAAGAGGAATACAATCACTTACTTGTATTTCTATATCATGCTGTTTAAAAAATCTTATTAAATCATTTATATACATGGTTTCACTATCAAAGATGACACCATCCATATCAAAAATTATCGTTTTAATCGTCTCCATCATAATTTACAAAATTCTCCGTTTTTGCAGCTGCGATAGCCTTAAATTCTTTTAATAATGGATGTTGATAAATAGAGTGTAAGTCATTTGAAACAATATAACTTAATAATTGTACAAATGGTAGATATACAAGTGGACTTAATTCACTTGATACCGTATCACTCAAACTTAAAACATGCTCATCACTCGATAATTGAGGGTTGTTTGAAATCAAATAAACTCGATTTGTGACTTTTCGTGTAGCCTTATATACTTGTTCTACACGTCGACTTGCACCATCGTTTCCATCAAAGAAAATCACATTGTATTGTGGCGTTAATTGAAGGTTTGGTCCATGGATATACTCTTCAATTTCATAGCAGCAACTTGGAATATGAATGGTTTCACCCATTTTTAATGCACTTTCAAGTGCTGTTCCATAATTAGCACCCGCTCCACAACTGTAAACCCAGGACATAGATGAGAAATTCTTATAATGTTGCTGAATAAAGTTTGTAGCCTGATCAATCATTTCTTCATTTAAATCAGCTGCTTTCTTTAATTCATCCAAATACTCCGTCTTTCCAGAATACGCAATTGCGAACAAATCTAAGAATAACGCAAGTGAAGAAACACCCTTTGTGACATAGCCAACTAATTCTTCACCAACACCATATTCAATCACAATATCCGCAACATCTTTTACATCGCTGTTTTTATTTCCTGTTAAACAAATAGCTCTACATTCTTTTTTCTTTATGATTTTTAATGCTTCTATTGCATTTGTACTTAACCCACTCTGTGTAAGCACTAAAACTAAGTCGTTCTCCTTAATGTTATTTTCATAATACGTAAATGTATATGGCGTGATGATTCTTACTTCTAAACTACTTACTTTTTCCACAAAACTTCTCGCACAATAACAAGCATTATAACTTGATCCAGAAGCAACAAGTAAAATACGTTTTATTTCTTTTTGTTGCACTTCTTTCATCAATGGATCAACTAGTGTAGTATATTGTTCAATATTTGTTCTTAATACGTCTGGTGTTTCTTTAACATAATCAAACATTGTTAATTTATTCATAATATCCCCCAATTCTTAAAATATAAAAGGTGGAATGAATCCACCCCTTATATTTTAGTATTCTAATCTTCTGTAGTAACGACGGATTTCCATAGGGTGACGAGTTTCGATTTCCATATGAACATCGATTCTGTTGTTTACAGCATGCATTACATGGTGAGATAAGTGTTTACGATATTTTTCACTAATTCCCTTTAATTCGTAATCTTTAGAGTCGATGATTGTGTAGTTTTCACAAATTCTTGGAATAAAGTTAGCTACACGTTCAGATAATGGACGCTGAGCATCTTCACCAATATAGATAGTAACTGGAGTTTCTTTAGTTACGATTTCAAACATACCGTGGAAGAATTCATTTGATGTGATTGATTTAGTTTTTAACCATAACTGTTCTTCCCAATAGCACATTGCATATGAGTAAGTAGCACCCCACTGATTTCCAGCACCTACAAAGTAGTGCATTTCATCATTCCAATGTTTTTTAGCGAATTCAACAGCAAATGGTTCAGCTTTCTTTTCAACTTCTACTAAAGCTTCTGCTAAGTATTTGTCAAATTCAGCATACATATCTTCGTAGTCTTCTAATTCACCATTGTTGAACATGAAACGGTCTGCAACCATGAAGAACTTTAACTGTTCGTTAAGTGGGTAAGAGATCTTGTAGTCTCCTAAATCTAATAAGATAGCTTCTTTAGCATCTACAAATGAGATAACTGTAGAACCAACTTCAGTTTTGATCTTTTTGATAGCATCAACTACTTCTTTAGTGTTTCCAGTTACAGAAGAGATAATAACAACTGTATCTTTAGTAATACGTTTGTTTCCTGTAGTTAAGTATTCAGCAGCATTTTCTGCCCAAGTTTCAATAGCACTCATTTCTTTCATATGTACTGTAGCCTGCATAGCACTTGCCCAAGTACCACCAACACCTAACCAGCAGATGTTTGAATATCCACGTTCGCAAATTTCATCAACGATTTCGTTGATCTGAGGGCGTAGAGCTAATGCGCCATTTACGCTATCGATTTTTTCCTGTTCATTAAATTTAATCATTTCCATTTTATTTTCCTCCATTTATTTTAAATTTATTAACAACCTAAGATACCAAAGAATGCTCCGAACATTCCGATCACAACACAGATTAACAACAATGTAGTTGTCTTAACATTTTTCTTTTTCAATAAGTAGTAAACTAGTAATGTGAATAATAACGGCATTAAACCAGGCATGATATTATTGAATACATCATTTAATGTAGTTGCTTCATTACCAGAACCAAACTTCAATGGGAAACTGATTGATACGTTTTCAGCAGTCATACCACCAACAACCATCAATCCTAAAACACTTGCTGCATAAGTAAGTTTTGCCATTAATCCATTCTGCTGGATCTTAGCCAAGAATCCACTACCTAATTTATAACCAGCATTCATTAAATAATAACGTAATCCCTGAGCTGGAAGGTTGAAAATTAATAAGAATAAGATGGGTCCTAAGATATTTCCTTGATTTGCTAATGATAGACCCACACCAGTAGCGATAATACGTAATGTTCCCCAGATGAATGAATCACCAATACCAGCTAAAGGTCCCATTAATGAAACTTTTACACTGTTGATACTTTCTGTATCAAATTCAGGATCATTTGCATTACTTTCTTCCATAGCAGCACTAATACCTAAGATTAATGTTGCCAATTGTGGAGTTGTGTTGAAGAATTCCAAGTGACGCTTCATAGCTACAACCTGGTCTTCTTTATTTGGATATAATTTTTTGATAACTGGTAACATACTATAGCAGTATGACATATTCATCTGTCTTTCATAGTTCCAAGACCATTCCAAACCGAATGAACGCCAGAATACTTGATTTAATTCTTTTTTAGTTAATTTATTAGAAGTCGTCATCTTCATCCATTCCTCCTTCTATAGCTGTTAGAGCTGAATTACTACGTAACTGAGTTAATACGATAGCAATGATAGCTCCAAAGATTGCAATCGCTGTTACTGGAATCTTTAAGTATACGCTTAATGCGAATCCTAAGAAGAAGAAACATGCAACGTTTTTGTCCATAATCATCATTAATAATAAACCGAACCCAATTGCAGGTAATAAGCCCATTGTGATCTGTAAACCATTTGAAATCCATGTAGGAATGACATTTAATAAAGCCTGTACAGCAGGTCCACCAGCATAGTAACCACATGCTACAATTACACCGATAATTAAGTTAACACCGAAGAATCCACCTAATAAGTGCATTCTAGCAACTCCAGCCATGTTTCCTTCAGCTGCATATTTATCTGCTTTGTGAACAAATGGAGGTAAGATGAATACCATTCCAACGTTCTTTGCGATTAATACTAGTGAAGCAACTGGTAAACCTACAGTTAATGCAGTTTCTGGTCCAGCTCCTGTTGTAATTGTGAAAGCTGTTCCTAATACAGTTCCTGAAATCATTTCAGGTGGAATACTAGCACCGATTGAGAAAGCTCCCATAAACGCTAATTCTAATGTTGCACCTAAAGTAACACCTGTTTGAACATCACCAAGTACAATACCTGTTAAAGTACCCATAACCAATGGTCTTGACAGTAAACTTGTACCGAACAAATACTCAGCATTTCCAAGCATTGCTACCAAGCCAAGTAAAATTGCTTGTAGTAACATATTTCTCCTCTTATAAAACTTTTTCTACATTTACTGGATTATCTTCTGGCACCATCTGAATTGTTACATCCACACCTGTTTCACATAATCCTTTTAAAATTGTTTCTTCTACTGGTGTAATATTCATTGCTTTAGAAATATTACGAGTTTCCGCAGTAGCCTTAGTACCACCAAGATTTAATTTGTTGATGTTGCACTCTTTACACAATCTTTCAGCGTCCTTAATAGATTCAACGACAACCAATAATTTGTATTTGTCTGTAACACCACTGTTGATCGCATTCACTGCATCATCCATATTTTTAATAACTAATTTAACACCACTTGGTTTTGCCAACTTAATTGATGTTTTTCTTAAATCATCTTTCATAACTGCGTCGCACGCAATTAAGATACAATCTGCTTCAACTGCATTCTTCCAAGAAAAAGCAACTTGACCATGTAATAATCTGTGATCCACTCTTAATAATCTGATCATTTTTTTCTCCTCCTATTAGAAATCTTCATCATCTTCGCTTGTCATTCCATTCATAACAGTCATTCCATCTTTAGCTGCTTCGATCAAATCGTTCGCTTCTGCTAGTTCAAGTTTTCCGTTCAAGCCTTTCATTACTGCATCTAATACTAGTCCCATGTTCATTCCTGAAAAGACCAGTACATTATCTAATATTGCAAGTTTAGATAATGCTGTGTGAACACTTCCACCTTTAATATCACACAAGATTAAGATTTGTTCTTCACACTTTTTTGCTTCTTTCAAAACTTCTTGATAAAAGTCTTCAGGATTTTGTCCAGGAAGCAAGCTATATGTTTCTATATCCCTAGCTAAATCTCCAACAATCATAGAAACTGAATCTTTCATCCCTTTAGATAATCCTCCATGCGATGCAAGTATGATTTTTGCCATATTCTCTACACTCCTTTCTTTTTCATTTAATAGTGTCAATAAATTTATCAACGACTAAATTAGTCATCTTTATTTTAAAACTATTATCCGTAAATTGCAAGCGATTTCAAAAAAAAAAAAAATGACCTTTCTAATGAGCACGGAAAGTTCTAAAATGAAGTTAGCCACCTAAGGGTATCAAAAAACATCTCAGAGAGATATAATTGTAATCACCACAACAACAATTAGAAAGACTCTGAGATGCAAAACTATTATACACCAAAAAGTAAACATTTAACACTAACTGAACGTAGAATGATTGAACGTTGGCTTCAAGAAGGGCTCTCAAATCGTGAAATCGCTAGGAGATTAGCTAAAGCTCCTCAAACCATTCACAACGAAGTCAAACGTGGTCAGGTTAGACAACAAGTGCGTAAAGGAAAATTTGAAGTGATCTACTCAGCTGATTTTGCTCAAAAAGCCTATCAAAACAATCGCAAACGTTCTGTTAAACAAGTCTCCCTAACCAAGGGACTCAAAGGAAAGATAACTCACTACATCGAACAGAAATACTCTCCCGAGATGATGGTAAAGTCAAAAGGGATACCTGTTCCCATCTCCACCATTTACTACTGGATTCATCATGGACACTTAGGATTGACCAAGGCTGATATGCTTTATCCTCGACAAGAGAAAGCTAAGAAAAAGCATGCTAGTCCCAATTTTAAGCCAGCTGGAAAGTCTATTGAGGAACGACCAGAAAGCATTAATAAGCGTGAGAATATCGGTGATTTTGAAATTGATACGGTTATTCAAACACGGGCAAAAAACGAGTGTCTGTTGACTCTAACCGATAGAAAGAGTCGTTATCAAATCATTCGACTCATTCCCGATAAGTCCGCGGTTTCAGTCAATCAAGCTCTGAAAGCAATCCTCAAGGATTATCAAATGAACTCTATCACAGCTGATAACGGGGCTAAGTTCAGTCGTTTAGCGGAAGTTTTTGACCCTACTCATATCTATTATGCCCACCCGTATTCTTCTTGGGAGCGTGGTACTAATGAGAATCATAATAGACTCATCCGGCGTTGGTTGCCTAAGGGAAGCAAAAATGCGACTCAACAACAAGTCGCATTTATTGAAAACTGGATTAACAACTATCCAAAGAAACTATTCAATTATAAATCTCCTAAAGAGTTTTTACAGGCTGGCTAATTTGAACTTGAAATTTGGCTTTGCTATCAGAGCCCTTTAAAGTCGGTTTTTCCAGCAACAAATTGACTACGTGTACATTCTAATACTTATCCCCTTATAATGCAACTAAAATAACTTCTAGGAGTCTTTGAGCGCAAAAAAGAGGGTTCTTTGCCCTCTTTATAATTATGATAATGCTTTTTTGTATTCTTCTGCTTCTGCTTCTGTAGAAAGTACAAAATGTCCTGGTGTGATTTCACGCATTTCACGTTCTTGACCATCAAGTTCTGCACTCGGATCATAAGCTTGGTGTACACGTTCACGTTCAGATTCTGGATCTGGTTCTGGAATTGCAGACAACAGACTTTTAGTATATGGATGAATTGGATTGTTGTAAACATCTTCAGATGTTCCAATTTCAAGCATTTTACCCCAGTGCATAACTCCAATACGATCTGAAATGTATTTAACCATTGACAAATCGTGAGCGATGAAGAGGTAAGTTAAGCCTTTTTCGCGTTGAAGTTTTTGCATCAAATTAACAACTTGAGCTTGAATAGACACGTCAAGCGCAGAAATTGGTTCATCAGCAATAATGAATTTTGGTTGTACAGCAAGAGCACGTGCAATACCAATACGTTGACGTTGACCACCAGAAAATTCGTGTGGGTAACGAGTCATGTGATCTTTGTTCAAACCTACTAGAGAAAGCAATTCTTGAACTTTTTCATCACGTTCTTCTTTACTATTAACAAGTTTGTGAATATCAAGACCTTCAGCAACGATATCACGGATTTTCATACGTGCATTAAGACTGGCTTGTGGATCTTGGAAAATCATTTGGACATTTTTACGGAATTCATGTAGTTTTTTACCTTTAAGGTTAGAAACCGTTTCTCCGTTAAAGTCGATTTCACCACCACTAATATCGTAAAGTTTTAAAATAGCACGTCCAACAGTTGTTTTACCAGAACCTGATTCACCAACTAGACCAAAGACTTCACCTTCATAGATATCGAAGCTGACGTTGTTGATAGCTTTTACTTCATTCTTTTTGCCTTCGTTGAAAGTCAAAGAGACATTTTTAAGTTCAACAAGCTTTTTTCTATTTTCAGTCATTAAGCTTTTCTCCCTTCAAGTTCTTTCCATTTTGCCCAACGTTTTTGAATTGGTAATGGTGGTGTTACTTTAGGTGCACGTTCGTCTAACAACCAAGTTGCAGCATAGTGTGTGTCACTAACTTTAAACATTGGTGGTTCTTCTTCGTAATCGATATCCAAAGCAAATTCGTTACGTGGTGCAAAAGCATCACCTTTTGGCGGGTTAAGAAGATCTGGTGGTGTACCTGGAATTGATTGTAAGCTACCAGCTTCTGTATCAGTTGTTGGCATTGAGTTCAACAACCCCCAAGTATATGGGTGTTGTGGGTTGTAGAAGACTTCGTCAACTGTTCCATATTCAATAACTTTACCAGCATACATAACTGCTACACGATCAGCCATACCAGCAACAACACCAAGGTCGTGGGTGATAAAGATGATTGATGAACCTCGTTCTTTTTGAATTTTTTTCATCAAGTTAAGAATTTGAGCTTGAATAGTAACATCCAAGGCAGTTGTTGGTTCGTCAGCAATCAAGACATCCGGGTTAGCAGCAAGCGCGATTGCAATAACAGCACGTTGACGCATACCACCAGACCATTGGTGTGGGTAATCGTTGATATGTTCTTCTGCATTTGGAATACCAACGTTCTTCATTAAATCAAGTGCACGATCCCAAGCTTCTTGTTTTGAAACTTTTTTGTGGATCATGATTGGTTCGGCAATTTGTTGACCAATTTTCATTGTTGGATCAAGACTCGTCATTGGATCTTGGAAAATCATTGCGATTTCATTTCCACGAACTTTAATCCATTCGTCTTCTTTTAATTCAGTAAGTTTTTTACCTTTAAAGTCAATGTCACCTGTAATAGTAGCATTTGAAGCAGATAACCCCATTAATGTTTTAGTTGTTACAGATTTACCTGATCCAGATTCACCTACGATAGCAAGTGTTTCGCCTTTCTTCAAGTCAAAGTTGACGTCGCGAATGGCTTTTATTTCTCCAGCGTAGGTTTGGAAATCTACATGGAGGTTTTTAACTTGTAAAATTGTTTCTTCACTCATATTTTTTCCTCCTAACGATCACCAGATTTTGGATCAAATGCATCACGAAGACCGTCACCTAACAAGATGAAAGCAAGTGAGATTAATACCAAAGCAAGAGCTGGTAGAGTTACTTGATAAGGGTAGTATTGTAAGTACTCTTGAGCATCAGTAATCAATGAACCAAGTGATGCTGTTGGTGGTTTTACCCCAAGGTTAATAGCTGAAAGCACAGCTTCGTACATAATGGCACTTGGAACTGTCATCATGATTTGAACAATAATAATCCCTGAAATATTTGGAAGGATATGTTTAAATGCGATTTTAGGAGCACTTTCACCCAATGAACGAGCAGCAAGAACAAACTCTTGTTCGCGGTAAGAAAGTGTTAAGTTACGTACTTGACGAGCCATTGATGTCCATCCAACGATAGCAATTGAAATAATGATTGATGTGACACCATTACCAAGCAAAAGGCCAAGCATTGTAACGATAACCAAGTTAGGAATTGATGAAATAACTTCGATAATACGTTGCATAACCATGTCGACACGTCCACCAACATAACCTGAAATCAAACCATAAGTTACCCCAATCAAAAGGTCAATCAATGTTGCAACGATAGCAATAAGAAGTGAGATCCGCACACCTACGATGATACGTTTAGCAACACTACGACCAAGGTTATCAGTACCAAGGATAAATTTTTTACCTTTTGGAACACCTTGGTCTGCATAAGGATCGTTAGCTTCAGTATTACCAGAATAAGTAATTTTACCGTTCCAGAATGGAAGGTTGTCACTAAGTTTTGGTGGAAGGTTACGGTAAGTTGTAACTTCTTTTGTATTGAAGGCATTAGCATCATCACGTGGTACCAAAACTACTGAAATCATTGAGAATACAAGTAAAATTCCAAGGAACCACATTGAAATAACAGCTAATTTATTTTTCTTCAAACGGCGCCATGCATCTTGCATAAAAGAAAGAGCAGGCTTTTCAATTTTTTCTTGTGAGCTGGCTGAACCAACACCAACAAGCTTAAATTCTCTTGTTTTTTCTGCCATGAATAGTCTCCTTATTGCAAGCGTACACGTGGATCAACAATACTTGTTGCAATATCTGTTACCAAGATAGCAACCATTAACATCATTGCATAAACGATTGTTGTTCCCATAATTACTGGATAATCTTTAGCTGGGATTGATGTTACAAATTGTTGACCAATTCCTGGAATTGAGAAAATTTGTTCAATCAAAGCTGAACCTGTTAGCAAGTTTGCTGCCATAGGACCAACCAAAGTCAAAACTGGAATCATTGAGTTACGGTACGCGTGTTTACGTGTAACTTGACGTTTGTTCAAACCTTTAGCAGTTGCTAATTGAATGTAATCTGAACTCAATGTTTCAATCATTTGTCCACGGAAGAAACGTGTAACTTGAGCAAAGACTGGGATTGCCAAGGCAATAGATGGCATAATGGTTTGTTCAAATGAACCCCATCCTGCAAGTGGGAACAAGCTCCATTTGAAACCAAGAGTAACCAATAAGAAAAGACCGATAATAAATGATGGTACTGAAATACCAAGTGTAGAAATAACACTAAGTACACCATCAATCCAGTTATTTTTGTTACGCGCTGAAGCCGCACCAACAACAATACCTGAAAGAAATCCAACAATTAAAGCTTGAACACCCAATTGAATCGATACACCCAAACGTTGAGAAATCAAACGTCCAACAGGTTGGTTAATAGATTGGTAACTTGTACCGAAATCACCATGAAGAATATTCCATAGGTAAGTAAGGTATTGTTGCCAAACTGGTTTATCCAAACCATACTGTTTGTTCATTAAAGCAATCATCTCATCAGTTAATTTTGGGTTATTATAAGGTGTCCCAGGCATAACTTGCATGAGGAAAAACGACAGGGTAACAACTACCCAGAGTGTTACAAGAAGAATAGCAACACGTTTAAGAATGTATTTTACCATAATATTTCCTTCTCTGTATTTGCTTTTGTTGGCAGGGGAAAAGTTTTACCTATCAACAAAAGCAAGAATTGGCCGCAACCAATTCTTGCCCATTATTCATACTTATTAAAGATTATTTGTCTTTATAGGCATATGTAAAGTCAACTTGCAAACCAGTTGAGTTACGAACAAGACCTTTGATTGATGGATTTTGAAGTGCTTTTGTGTTACGGAAGTAAAGTGGGTTATAGTGTGCATTATCATGAAGTGCTTTTTCAGCAGCTTTATAATCATCTGCAGCAGCTACTGGATCCAAAGCATCTGTAGTCAATGCTTTTTGGTAGGCTGCATCATATGTCGCATCACTAAACTTACCGTAGTTGTAAGCTGAATCTGATGTAAACAATCCATAGAATGTAGATCCTTCTGGATAGTCACCACCCCAAAGTGATAGAACAACATCAAAGTTTTGTGTTTTAGAATCTTGCAATCGTTGTTTGAATGTTACGAATTTTTCTTCTACTTTTAATCCTGGAAGAACATCTTCCCATGTTTGTTTGATGTAGTCTACTGATGCTTTGGCAACTGGTGTGTCAGAATCAGCTGTAATTGTCAATTTAATTGATTTTTCACCGATTTCAGCAAGACCTTCTTTGAAAAGTTTTGCTGCTTGTTTTGCATCATAAGTGTAATCTTGTGATACGTATTTAGATAAGTCAGTACCATCTTCTAAGGTTTCTAGTCCTGTTGGAACAAGAGCAGTTGCTGCTTTTGAACCTGTATCAATAGCTGCTTTAACAACACCTTCACGATTTGTTGCAAGGTTAAGTGCTTGACGAATCTTAGTATTAGCTAAAGCTTTAACAGAACCTGTTTCGTTGTAAACGAGATATGCAGATGTTGCTTCTGGTACATCCACAACATCTTTGTTGCTTTTATTTGCTTTATAAATTGCTTCTGTACCAGAGATGTTTGCTGTATCAAGCTCACCATCTTTGTACATTTGCACGGCAGTATCAGGCTTTTTAACAGCTTGGACGTTAACTTTTTTCAATTTAACGTTTTTAGCGTCCCAATAGTATTTATTTTTCACAAGTGTGAATGAACCATTAGAACCATTCCAATTTTTAACTGTATAGGGACCTGAGTAAAGTGCTTTTTCAGAAGTTGTAGCGTAGTCACTTCCCGCTTTTTCCACAAAGGCTTTGTTTTGAGGAACGAAGTTAGCAAATGTCAAAAGGCTCATAAACTGTGGAGATGGGCTAGATAATGTAAAGATTACTTTATTACCGTCTGCTTTAACTCCCAATTCATCAACGCTCTTAGTACCATTGATAACTTCTGCAGCATTTAAAACATGCGCATCTGATGCAAGGTAAGCATACTCTGAAGCAGTTGCTGGATCAACAATACGTTGCCATGTATAAACAAAGTCATCTGCCGTTAAATCACTACCGTCAGACCATTTAAGTCCATCACGTAATGTGGCAATATATGTTAAACCATCTTCAGATACTTCTACTTTCTCAGCCAAATCAGGTTTTAATTCGCCATCTTCGTTACGACGAAGTAAGTTACTACCTGAGTTACCGATAGCAATTGAAGAATAACTATCTGTAACTTTCGAAATGTCCAAAGTGCTAATTTCAGTCGGAGTGTACCAATTGATCTCATCAGTTTTTGAAGAAGTTGATGAGCTTTTACCTCCACAAGCTGCCAAAACAGCTGTTGAGACTAAGGCTACAGCCCCAAGACCGACGCGTTTCCATGTTTTACCATTTAGTGACATGTGACGCCCTCCTAGTTGTTCTCTCTAAATTATATTATTTGACAAATAAAATTATAGCATAAAGTTTCCTTAAAGAAAATAGTTTTTTCTGAAGAGAATAGTTTTTTCTGAATTTTTTGTCAGGTTTTCTGACACACTGAAAGTAAGCGATTAATATGATATAATCGTATTATCTAATTTTTTAACAAAGGATGGAACAATGAAGAAAGTTTTTGCTGTTTTGGCCCTACTCTTGGCCTTCATTGGAAACAAAGTTGCTGCTGATGATACCTTTGATGTAGCAGCTAAACACGCTATCGCTGTTGAAGCTTCTACTGGTAAAGTATTATATGAAAAAGATGCAACTACACCTGATGGTATTGCTTCAATGACAAAAATATTAACGGTTTATTTAACTTACAAAGAAATCGACAAAGGGAATCTAAGTTGGGATACTAAAGTTCCTATATCTGATTATGCTTATGATTTAACAGCTAATTCGGATGCTAGTAACGTTCCTATGGAAGCACGTGAATATACTGTAGAACAATTAGTTAATGCTGCCATGGTAGCTAGTGCTAATAGTGCTGCAATTGCCCTTGCAGAACAAATTGGTGGTACCGAAAGTAAGTTTGTTGATATGATGCAAGCTCAACTCCAAGAATGGGGAATCAATGATGCTAAATTATTTAATGCTTCTGGTCTTAACAATAGTTACCTAGGTGATAACATTTACCCAGGTTCTAGTTCAACTGATGAAAATACTCTAAGTGCTCGTGATGTTGCCATCATTGCCCTACACTTAATCACTGAATACCCAGATGTTCTTAAAATTAGTAACCAAGCAACTGCTGACTTTGATGGTTCTACAATGAACACTTACAACTACATGCTCAAAGGAATGCCTTACGAACGTGATGGTATTGATGGTCTAAAAACTGGTACAACTGAACTTGCTGGTGCTTCATTTGTTGCGACTTCTACAGAAAACGGCATGCGCATTATCTCCGTTGTCATGAATGCCGATGGATGGCAAGAAAATGAATTTGCTCGTTTTGAAGCTACTAATGCACTTCTTGATTACGTTAAATCAAATTACGAAATGACAACTCTTGTTGATGCTGGCGAATCAACTAAAAGCAGCAAAGCAAAAGTTATCGACGGAAAAGAAAAGACTGTACCTGCAGTTGCTTCTCAAGAATTAAAAGTAGTTCATCGTATTGGAACTGATGCTTCTGTAAAATTTTCTACAATAGCCAAAGGATATGAAGCTACTATTAATAAAGGTGACAAGGTTGGTTCTTTCATCTATGACGATAAACAAATCGTTGGAACTGGCTATCTAGACTCTAAACCAAGCGTACCAGCACTTGCTAAGAAAGAGGTTAAAAAAAGCATTTTTCTTAAAGTCTGGTGGAACCACTTTGTCACTTACGTCAACGAAAAACTTTAAAACTACCATTACTTTTCCTATTATATATAGAAAAAAGAGACAAGTTTAAAAACTTGTCTCTTTTAAGTCATCCAACAGAACCTTCCATTTCATAACTAATCAAACGGTTAAGTTCAACAGCATATTCCATCGGGAGTTCTTTTGTAAATGGTTCTACAAATCCCATGACAATCATCTCTGTTGCTTCTTGCTCAGAAAGGCCTCGGCTCATAAGATAATAGAGTTGTTCTTCTGAGATTTTTGAAACTTTCGCTTCATGTTCAAGCGCAACTTGTGAATTGTGAATTTCGTTAAACGGAATGGTATCGGAACTTGAAATGTCATCCATTAAAATAGTATCACATTCAATGTGACTAACTGATTTCTTAGAATTTTTATTGAAGGTTACTTGACCACGGTAGTCAACTTTTCCGCCACCTTTAGCAATTGATTTTGAAACAATTGACGATGAGGTATACGGTGCGTTATGAATCATCTTAGCACCAGTATCTTGGTGTTGTCCTTTATTGGCAAAAGCAATTGATAACATTGTCCCACGTGCACCTTCTCCATCAAGATAAACAGATGGATACTTCATAGTTGTTTTGGCACCAAGGTTACCATCAATCCATTCGACCGTAGCATTTTTCTTAGCTGTGGCACGTTTAGTTACCAAGTTATAGACATTATCTGACCAGTTCTGAATAGTAGAATAACGCATATAACTACCTTCAAGAGCAAAGATTTCAACAATGGCTGCATGAAGACTAGCCGATGAGTAGTTTGGTGCCGTACATCCTTCAACGTAGTGAACACTTGCCCCCTCATCAACAATAATCAAGGTACGTTCAAATTGTCCCATCGCTTCGTTGTTGATACGGAAATATGTTTGCAAAGGAATATCAACTTTGACACCCTTAGGTACGTAAATGAAGGTTCCACCTGACCAAAAGGCTGAGTTTAACGCAGCTAACTTGTTGTCTGTTGGTGGGACTAATTTAGAGAAATATTTTTTGAAAAGCTCTGGGTATTCTTTCAAAGCAGAATCTGTATCGGTAAATACGATTCCTAGCTTGTCGTACTCATCTTTCATGTTATGATAAACAACTTCAGATTCATACTGAGCTGAGGCACCAGCAAGGTAGGCACGTTCTGCTTCTGGAATACCGATGCGTTCAAAGGTTTCTTTGATTTTATCTGGAACATCATCCCATGAACGGGCAGGTTTATCAGATGCTTTTTGATAGTAAGTAATCTCATCAAAATCAATATCTGACAGATCTGGTCCCCAATCTTGCATTGGCATTTTATTAAAAATTTCCAATGATTTCAAGCGAAATTCCAGCATCCATTCTGGTTCACCTTTTTCAGCAGATAATTCACGAACGACATCTTCACTAATTCCTTTTCCTGTTGAAAAGACTGGTGTCACGTCATCGTGAAAGCCATATTGATACTCACCAATATCAATTGGTTTTGGCGTTACTTTTTCATTTTTTTCAGGCATCTAATTACCTTTCTGTATTTTTACTATCGTTTTCAACAGCTTTCTTTAAGGCGTTCCATGCAAGAGTTGAACATTTAATACGTTGTGGAAATTTTGAAACTCCTGCCAAAAAACTTGCCTCACCTAATCTTTTTTGAACATCGTCTTTTTCACCTTGAACCATTTTTGAAAAAATCTCAGCTAGTTCAAGAGCTTCTTCTTTCGTTTTACCAACAACAGCATCAGTCATCATACTTGATGAAGCTGTTGAAATGGTACAGCCATCACCAGCAAAAGCAATGTCAGAAATGCGATCACCATCGAATTTTACTGATAGTGAAATCACATCACCACAAGTTGGATTATTTAGATTAACTTGATCAACATCTTCTAGTTTTCCATGATGATGTGGATTTTTTGAGTGGTCTGAAACAACTGCCATATAAAGACTATCTAATCTAGAAAGTGCCATTGAAAAACTCCTTTGTTTTAAGAATTGCTTCTATTAGTTTATCACAATCTTCTTTCGTATTATAGATATAAAAACTTACGCGCACTGCCGAATGAATTCCAAGATAATTAATCAAAGGTTGTGCACAATGATGCCCTGCTCGTACAGCAACACCTTCATAATCAAGTGCTGTTGCTACATCATGCGGATGCAGACCATCAATATTGAAGGAAATAACCCCCGTGTGCTGACTAGGATCTTGTGGACCGTAAACTGTCACCCCTTCAATTGCTTGTAATTTCGGTAAAACATAATCAACCAATTCTTGTTCATGCGCATGAACATTATCTAAACCAAGGTCATCCAAATAATCAATAGCTGCACCTAAAGCAATGGCACCAGCAATATTTGGTGTCCCAGCTTCAAATTTCCAAGGTAATTCTGTCCAAGTCGCTTCTTGTTCGTAAACGAAGTCAATCATTTCCCCACCAAATTCAACCGGTGACATTTGATTGAGCAATGCTTCTTTACCATAAAGTACACCGATACCTGTTGGACCAAGCATTTTATGTCCAGAAAGTGTAAAGAAATCACAGTCCAAATCTTGAACGTCGATTGTCATATGAGGAGCTGACTGCGCACCGTCAACAACCATATAAGCACCAACTTCATGAGCTAATTTAGCAATTTCTTTAATAGGTTGCACTGAACCTAAAACATTTGAAACATGCGCAATACTGACAAATTTTGTTTTATTTGAAAGTTTGCTGCGCAAGTCTTCCATATCCAGCTGGCCATCTTTTAAATAAACGTAAACCAATTTTGCACCAGTCTTATGACAAACTTGTTGCCAAGGAACAACATTAGCGTGATGTTCTAAAACTGAAATAAGAACTTCGTCATCTTTTTGGAGAACTTCTTGGGCAAACTGTGCAACCCAATTAAGTCCAGTTGTTGTTCCACGTGTAAATAAGACTTCTTTTGTTGACTTGGCATTAATAAATTGACGTGTTTTTTCACGACTGGCTTCATAAGCAGCTGTTGCACGTTCAGCAAGGGTATGAACACCTCGGTGCACATTGGCATTGATGGTATGATAATACTGATTAAGCGCATCAAGTACTTTTTGTGGTTTCTGAGTTGTTGCCGCATTGTCTAGATAAACCAAAGGTTCATCATTAACAACTTGGTCAAGGATGCAAAAGTCTTGAGCGATTTTATATGCGTCTAATTTTGTCATATTAGCGCTGCTCCAACTTACTGTCAAGCACAGCAATCATTTCATCGCGTACTTCTTTGACAGGAATTTCAGTGATAACAGTACCTAAGAAACCACGAATAACTAGGCGTTCTGCTGTTTCCTTGTCAATGCCACGACTCATAAGATAATACATATCTTCTGGGTCAACTTGTCCGATTGAAGCGGCGTGACCAGCTGTTACATCATTTTCATCAATCAGTAAGATTGGATTGGCATCTGAACGAGCTTTGTCTGAAAGCATCAGAACACGACTTTCTTGTTGAGCATCTGCTCCCTTAGCACCTTTTACAATGTGACCAACACCGTTAAAAGTCAACGTTCCGCGTTCAAGAATAACACCGTGTTGTAAAATATGTCCAACTGTGTGGCAACCGTAATTCGTCACGCGCGTATCCACACCTTGAACTTGACGACCAGATGAAGCAGCAACTACTTTAAGATTAGCTTGGCTACCATCTCCGTACAAGTCTGAATCAAAATCAGCAATCACATTGCCTTCATTCATGATGCCGATTGCCCAGTCCACCACAGCATCTTTGCCATGACGAGCGCGTCGACTGATATAAGTTGTCACGTTATTTCCAAGACGGTCAATAGCCGAAAACTTCACTTGACTGCCATCTAATGCAATGACTTCAACAGAAATATTTGCTGTTGCTTTAGCATCACCTTCACCGATTGTTTCAAAACGTTCTAGATAACTGATGTGACTATTTTTTCCTATAATAATAAGGACGTGTTTGTTAAACGGAACATCACTAGCCTTATCTTGGAAAAAGAGTCCTTCGATTGGCTCTTCAATATCAACATTATCTGGGACATAAAGCACAGCAGCACTGTTAAAGTAAGCTGTATGATAAGCAGCTAACTTGTCTTCCATGTCACCACGCGCTTTACCAAAATATTTTTCAATCACTTCTGGAATTTCTTCCAAAGCGCTATAAAAATCTGTAAAAATAACACCTTTTGACATCAAGTCAACAGGTAATTGTTCAAGGACTGTCTGAGTTCCAACTTGAACAAGTTTTGTATTATCTCCCAGTGCTGTAAAATCAGGGATATTAGCCAAAGCCACATCCTCTGAAATGCTTCCATCACCCAAGTTCCAACGGTGAAATTTAACACGGTTGACCTCTGGTAATGGTAATTTATCTATATAATCAAAAGCAGCTAAGCGTCGCTCTTGCAACCACAAAGGTTCTGCTTTTGATTGTGAAAAATTTAAAACTGATTCTTTCGTCATAATTTGATGTTTACTCCTTTTTATATCCTACATACGAGTAGCGTCTACTATAACAGTAGACTTGACATCATCAGTTACACTTCTTCTTCGTATTTAATCCCAAGTTCTTCGGCAATTTTCGCATAACCTTCTTTTTCAAGACGAGCAGCAAGTTCTGCACCACCTGTAAGAACAACACGACCATCCATCATAATATGAACAACATCTGGTGTGATGTAGTTAAGAAGTCGTTGATAGTGAGTGATAATCATTGCTCCAAAGTCTTTTCCACGCATAGCGTTAATACCTTTTGAAACAACTTTCAAAGCATCGATATCAAGACCTGAATCGATTTCATCAAGAAGAGCAAATTTAGGTTCAAGCATCAACAATTGAAGAATTTCGTTACGTTTTTTTTCACCACCTGAGAAACCTTCGTTAAGGTAACGTTCTGCCATTTCTTCTTTCATGCCAAGAAATGCCATCTTTTCATCCAATTTTGTGATGAAATCCATAACAGAAATTTTTTCGTCATCTTCTTTTCCAGCATTCATAGCTGCACGAATAAATTCAGCATTTGTAATACCTGGAATTTCAGACGGATATTGCATGGCAAGGAATAAACCTAAACGAGCGCGCTCATCGACTTCAAGGTCAAGAATGTTCTCACCATCTAGCAAAATTTCACCCTGAGTAACCTCGTAATTTGGATTACCCATGATAGCAGCTGAAAGCGTTGATTTACCAGTTCCATTAGGACCCATAATCGCAGCAATCTCTCCAGTCTTAAGGGTTAAATTGACACCCTTAAGAATTTCTTTATCTTCAATTGAAACATGAAGATCTTTTATTTCAAGTACAGACATGTGTACGTTCCTCCAATTTATCAAATACGGCAGTAACTTTTTTCTGAAAATTACCGCAGTTCTATAGGGTTACTAATCATTATATCAAAAAAAAAGCCATAATAGGCTTTCCATTTACTTATTATTTTTGCGATTTTTCCATTTTAACATTGTCGCTTGGCGATAATCGCTATTTCCGATAAATTTAAGGATATCGAAAAGTGGTGTTCGACCAACGCCCCAAATTTCAAGTCCTTCAATAAAGACCTCTAAGGCAAAAGCTAAACCAATCATCAACAGCACACCACCTAAACGACTTGAAACATTTAGTAAGAGTGCGATGAGTGAGAAAAGAATCGCAATACCATAAACAACCAAAACGGCTCCACGGTGTGTGAATCCCATAGCCAACAAACGGTGATGCAAATGCATCTTGTCTGCTTCTGTCGCTGGACGTCCTGATAATTTACGACGAATAATCGCAACAGTTGTATCCAAAATTGGAACACCAAGAATAATAACGGGTGTCACCACCGCAACAGCAGTCGAATTTTTCAATCCTTGAAGAGATAGCACACCAATCATAAATCCTATGAAAAGAGCTCCGGTATCTCCCAAGTATATAATAGCTGGATTGTAATTATAAGGGAAAAATCCTGCAATACAAGCAATCAATAATAAGATTGTCACAGTCAAGTAAAAGTCGATCTGTGGCAAGAAGAAATAAGATACCAAAGCCATTGTAATCAAGCTAATGATAGAAACACCACTCACCAGACCATCTAAGCCATCAATCAAATTCATGGCGTTTGTAATTGAAATAATCCAAAAGACCGTCAAAAAGAAAGTGACTACTGAATTGAATTGCAATAACGGTCCACCGAAAGGAATTTTAAAACTATCAAAACGGAAATCCGTAAAGGCCCAAACAATGACAGCTCCTAAAATAATCCCTGCCATTTTTGTTTTTGGCTTCAATTCATAAATATCATCGATAAAACCAGTCGCTGTAATGATAAAACCACCAATAACAACAGGCAAAATATAATCAAAATAAGAAATCGTCCAAACCGGCTGTTTCAAAACCATTGGCATAAAAATCAAAGATGACATTAAAAAGGCTAAGAAAATCGCCAACCCACCACTACTTGGCATTGGGACTTCATTAACACGACGAGCATTTGGATTGTCAACGGCACCAACACGAAAAGCAATAAAACGAACAATTGGCGTCAAGAAAAGTGATAATAAAAACGCGCCAATTAAAACTAAAACATATTCAATCGTAAAGGGTGCCATACTATACCAACTCAATCATTTTTAATTTTTCGACGGCATCATCCGTCAATAATTCAACCGCATGCTCTTGTAAATAAGCACGCGTTTTTGTACCAGCGCCAGCGTATTCTAACATACGGGCATACATCAAATTTGCATAATAAGAAGGATGATTTTGCAAATCAATGAGAACTGTCATGTAGTAAGCCCCATCCATCTTATAAAGCTCTGAAGCTTCAACTGGAAAATCAATAACCTTAGCAAAAGCAACAGCAGCTTCTAAGCTTGGAAAATCCAAGACATAGTGAACATAATCTGATGGATTCACATCTTCTTCCGGTTCAATCTCAGCTTGTTGGGCATGTTCTGTCAGAACATCTTCAACAGCACCTTCCATCATTTCTTCAATCTTACCTAATTTTTCGTGAGCTTCCGTGTCGTCTTTAGACAACATTGTCTGCTCTAAAGTCTTGAAAAATTCCTCAGGTGACATGTTTGAAACATCATCAAAAGCTGCTAAATCTTCAAACTTTATATCTTTATTGATTTCAGATTTGGTAACAAAGACATCAATACGGTCTTTACGTGGTGTCACACGGAAACTTAGCATGCCACTGTCTTTGAAATTATCTGGTAAATCCAATTCATCCATTACTGAATAGAAGAACTCTTCTGTCTTTTCTTGTGGAATCAAGAAGTCTTTCAACTCCATTCCGCGTTCTTCCAAATCTTCCATACTAATCGTTATTTTGAGCGTTGTCTCGCTAATCTGTTTCATTTCCATACTATATACCTCGCACGAGTAGTCATTTTATTATACAAGAAAAGTCTTATTTTTTCAATTTTTACGTCACAAAAAGCAGCCCAGACAAGGGCTGCTGGCTTTCTTAAAAGATATTTTTGGCAATGCTATATAGAATAAGAATAGTTCCCAAAACGATACGATACTTACCAAAAATAGTGAAATCGTGTTTCTTAACATAATCAGTCAAGAAACGGATAACGTATAGGCTGACAAGGAAAGCTGTAACGCTTGCCACCATCAAAATCAAGAATTGGCTAAAGTTTAGAACATTTCCGTCTAAGAAGAACTTAACAGCTTTCAAGCCACTGTAACCAAACATGGTTGGAATAGCAAGGAAGAAAGTGAAGTCAGCTGCAACTGAACGACTTGTTCCCACAATGATGGCTCCAAGGATTGTTGCTCCTGAACGACTTGTTCCTGGAACGATACTTAGAACTTGGAAGCATCCAATCCAAAAGGCTGTCAAATAAGGCATGCGAGCAAGATCAGTCACTTCAGGTTCAATATTAGCATTTCGTTTTTCAATCCAGATAAATGCAATCCCGTAAACAATTAAGGCAATTGCGATTGGAATCATGTAGTTGAAGTGTGCTTCAAACCAATCATCAAAAGGTACTGCAATTAAAATTGATGGAATACATGCAATAACAACTTTTAACCATAGCTGCCATGTCAACTGAACTTCACGCGCTGTTTTTCCTGGCTGGAATGGATTCAAACGTTTAAAGTAAATCACAATAACCGCTAGAATAGCTCCCAATTGAATGACAATGTTAAACATGTCCAAAAACGCTTTATCTTGATTCAATTTAATAAATTCTTGAACCAAAATCAGGTGTCCTGTACTTGAAACAGGTAACCACTCTGTAATTCCCTCAACTACCCCTAAAAAGATAGCCTTAAGTAGTTCGAAAAATAACATAAGCTCTCCTTAATTTAATATCCCCTCAATTATAGCAGATTTGAAGGCATTTTAAAATGCTCCGCCGCCCCCGCCTCCGCCACCACCAGAAAATCCACTACTAGAGCCTGAACTACCAGATGATACAGAGAAATGCACAGCTGAATCAGCACTTTGACTAGCCATCCCCAAACGATGAGTTTGCATGCCAATAAGGTAGCCAATTTCAAGATTCATCATAAAGTCTGATTCGCTAGCAAGTTTAATATTATGAATTTTAAGGAATTTTTGAACTTGTTTGGCGTAACCGAACAGAGTCGCATAAACCAAGATACGATTCCAAACGACAACGCCTTGCCAGTCAACCTTATCGAATTTGTTAATGTCTCGTATCATGTTGGTAAAGCTAATCCATGATTGAATACGTTCTTGTCCTTCAGCAGTTATCATACCATGAACTTTGTAATAATGAGATTTAACCATGATAACGACCAAACTCAAAATAACCAAGGCTAACAAAAGACCATAAGCAAGAAAGACCAGATTTAGATTAAACAAAAGATAGATTAACCCAATACCAAGAGGTATCAACGTAAGGAATAGGAGACCTTTTGCATATTCAAATTTCTTAGCGATACCATCACTTAAGTTCTCACGAATTGCTGGCAGAGCTTTTTTTGAAATTTCTTGATCTACTAAGTCAGTAATTTGTTCAAGTTTAGCAAGATAGCGATCATTGAATGCTTCGCCAAGACTGTTTAATTTCGTTTCTAAAGTATGACCTTTATATTTCTTCTTATAGCTAGCCACAAGATCATCATCAAAACGATAATCTGCAAACAAGTCTTCAATTTTTATGGTTTCTTTTCCACCAAATGCCATATCAAGCACTTCTGCTTCATAGCTAGTCATTGGCTTATTCAGATGACAAGTTAATTCTTCGTCGCTTGCGGTAATCACATGGCGATCAATCAAATCAAGCAAAGTCGCCTGCATGGCAGTTTCAAATTTAAATTTTTGTGAAATTGGACTTCCTTTGGTATCTGTGTCTTGCAAATCAACATCATAGATATACTGCATGACTAGCAAAGGTGACCAATCTTCTGGTGCTTCATAAGAATGACTATCATGGCTAAATTTTTCATATTTTTTAACCAATTTTTTACCTATAAAGAAGAAAATCCAAGCCAAAACAATCAAAATAATAACAAGAGCTGGCACAAGATAGAACAGAACCACTTTAAGCAATTGACTTCTACGAGCAATTTTAGCTTCTTGCTTGATAATTGCTGCCTTACGTTTACTTGCTATGGTTGTAGGATTTGTCAAAATAGCTTTATCCCAGTAAGCATGCAACTCCAACTTTCCATCAAAATTTTCAGCAGTAATGCGATAGCCATTAGGCAACTTTTCAACATTGGTTGATTTTAAATAACCTCTATGAGCCCAAAGCTTATGGTTAGCAGTTGTCTTATCCGTTAAAATGGTAAATGAAACATGTTGTAATGTTTCACCCCAGTCACTAATCGGTACCCAATTAAGCTCTGCGATATCTTGGTAAGGAAAAAGTAAATGCGATAGTTTCCAGTGTAGCTTAACAGTTACAATGTCCCCACTGGAACCAGAATTGTAAATTTTCACTTGATAACCATCACCAAGGTCGTTTACCACCGGTCTAACCGTCCGACTAACACCGTTAACCTCAGCTGAAACTTCAGGTTGATTATTAACTGAAAAACCTTCTGGCATGTGACCGGCTTCTCCCAAAGTCACCACCTGCCCATTATACGAGGAATCAAAGCGATAAGTAATAGTCTGATAAAAATCAGCTGCATTATCATCATGTATCGCTAAAACACCATCATAATTGCTGATACTATAGTCAACATCGCTATCAGCAAAAACTGGAACTGATAATCCTAAAACAGCGGCGATTGCTAGTAAAAATATTCTTAATTTTTTCATGATCTCCTACTCCTTTCTTGTATCCCTATTTTATCATAATACATTGTATAAATATTCTATTTTTGGGTCTATCGTGTTGAAATCAGACCCTATTTCCTGTAAAATAGTAAGGTACAAGAATAGACAGGAGTCTTAAATGAAAAAGTTACTTTTAAGTTGTTTCGCAGCACTTCTTCTTCTCTTTGGAGGAATGACTAGCGCAAACGCTGACGAATATCTTCGTGTCGGTATGGAAGCAGCCTATGCCCCATTTAACTGGACACAAGATGATGATTCTAATGGAGCTGTTCCTATCGAAGGAACTAGCCAGTACGCTAACGGATACGATGTCCAAATAGCTAAGAAAATAGCAGATAGCTTAGGCAAGGAACTCCTCGTTGTCAAAACTACTTGGACAGGATTAATTCCAGCGCTTACTTCCGGAAAGATTGACATGATTGCTGCCGGAATGAGTCCTACCGCTGAACGTAAGAAAGAAATTGCATTCTCAGATAGTTACTATACAAGCTACCCAGTTATCGTTGTTTCTAAAAAAGGTGACTTTGCACAAGCGACATCACTGAAAGATTTTGCTGGTGCAAAATTAACATCTCAACAAGGCGTCTACCTTTACAACTTGATTGACCAAATCAAAGACGCTTCAAAAGAAACTGCCATGGGTGACTTCAACCAAATGCGTCAAGCACTTGAATCTGGTATTATTGATGGTTATGTTTCTGAACGTCCTGATGCTATCTCTGCCGAAAATGCAAATAGCGACTTCAAGATGATTACTTTTGAAGATGGCAAAGGTTTTACAACATCTAAAGCAGACACAGCTATTGCCGTTGGTCTTCGTAAAGATGACACTAACACACTTGCTAAAGTAAATGCCGTTTTAGCTGGCATCTCTGATAATGACCGTTTACAACTCATGGATGACATGATTGAAAAACAACCAGCTGACAAGTCTGAAAAAGATCAAAAGAGTAATTTCTTCACTGATATGTGGAGAATCTTCGAGAAAAACTGGAACCAATTCCTACGTGGTGCAGGAGTTACACTTCTCATCTCTATCATCGGTACAGTTGTTGGTCTCTTTATCGGTCTTTTGATTGGTGTTTACCGCACAGCTCCAAAAGCTACCAATAAATTCCTTGCTGGTCTTCAAAAAGTATTTGGTTGGTTGCTTAGCGTTTATATCGAAATCTTCCGTGGTACACCGATGATTGTACAAGCAATGGTTATCTACTACGGTACTGCTCAAGCCTTTGGTATTTCAATCGACCGTACTCTTGCAGCCATCTTTATTGTTTCAATCAATACTGGTGCTTACATGAGTGAAATCGTTCGTGGTGGTATCTTTGCTGTTGATAAAGGTCAATTTGAAGCCGCTACAGCACTTGGATTTACACATGGTCAAACAATGCGCAAAATCGTTCTTCCACAAGTTGTCCGCAACATCTTGCCAGCAACTGGTAACGAATTTGTCATCAACATCAAAGATACTTCAGTATTGAATGTTATCTCAGTTGTCGAACTTTACTTCTCAGGTAATACCGTTGCAACTCAAACATATCAATACTTCCAAACATTTACAATTATCGCTATTATCTACTTTGTTCTCACCTTTACAGTGACATGCATCCTACGCTTTATTGAACGTCGTTTCGATGCGGACACTTACACAACTGGTGCTAACCAAAACCAAAAGAAAGAGGTGAAATAATGTCTCAACCTATTATTGAAATTAAACACCTTAAAAAATCTTACGGACAAAATGAAGTCCTAAAAGATATTTCACTTTCTGTAAATAAAGGTGAAGTTATTTCTATCATTGGTTCATCAGGTTCAGGGAAATCAACATTCCTCCGCTCTATCAATCTTCTAGAAGATCCAACTGCTGGAGAAATTCTTTTCCACGGACAAAACGTTCTTGAAAAAGATTATAACTTGACAGAATACCGTGAAAAACTTGGCATGGTTTTCCAATCATTCAATCTTTTTGAAAACTTAAACGTTCTCGAAAATGCCATCGTTGCTCAAACAACTGTTTTGAAACGTTCTCGCAGCGAAGCTGAAAAAATCGCTAAAGAAAACCTTACAAAAGTTGGTATGACTGAGCAATACTGGAAAGCTAAACCAAAACAACTTTCTGGTGGTCAAAAACAACGTGTGGCAATCGCTCGTGCCTTATCGGTTAACCCAGAAGCAATGCTCTTTGACGAACCCACTTCTGCTCTTGACCCAGAAATGGTTGGTGAAGTTCTTAAAACAATGCACGAACTCGCTAAATCAGGTTTAACAATGATTATCGTCACTCACGAAATGGAATTCGCAAGAGATGTTTCAGACCGTGTCATCTTCATGGATAAAGGTGTTATCGCTGAAGAAGGTACACCTGAACAAATCTTCGAACACCCACAACAAGAACGTACAAAAGAATTCTTACAACGTTTCTTGAAATAATTACTTAAAGCAACCTTTCCTTTTTTGGAGGGTTGTTCTTTTGTGCCAAAAACTAATTTCAAGGTAAATTACACTAAATGCTTTACTGGTTAAGTAATTTGTGCTATACTACTTCATGTTAACGTTAATAAATCTATATTTAAGGAGATTGGTATGGCTGAAAAAAATGATTTAGCATCTGCGTATCGTAGACTTAAAAGTCCCAATATCAAAACACGGAAACGTGCTCTGAAAATAATCCATGAATATAAACGATATAAAAGAAACATGTAACTCCTATTTCAATCCCTAACAAAAAGTCCCTATTGCAATTTCTTCCGTCTTCAATAGGGACTTTTTTAGTTTTAACTATTTAGCTTTCAATGATGACAAAATTTGTGTGCGAATATCTTCAATACCCTCTGGATGATTTGGCAAGAACAGTGTTTGATTGCCTTTAGCCGCAAATGTATTTAAGGTATCAAGGTATTGGTTAGTCAATAGAATAGACATGATTTTTTCTTCAGTCATACCGACATTGGCATCTTACAATTCTTGAATTGACTCAGCTAGACCATCGACAATTGCTTAACGTTGTTGGGCAATACCAACACCATGAAGGCGATCTTTTTCAGCTTCTGCTTCCACAGCTGTTACAATTTTAATCTTATCCGCATTAGCCAACTCTTGAGCCGCTACACGTTTACGTTGCGCAGCGTTGATTTCATTCATTGATTGTTTAACTTCATCATCCGGCTCAACCTTAGTAATCAATGTTTTAACAATAATATAGCCGTAAGTTGACATTTCTTCAGCCACTTGGTGTTGCACTTCAAGAGCAATTTCATCTTTCTTCTCAAATAATTCATCCAAAGTCAATTTGGGAACAGAGGAACGAAGAGCATCTTCGATGTATGATTTGATTTGAGCTTCAGGACGCATGAGTTTGTAATAAGCATCTGTCACGTTTTGCTCATTCACACGGTATTGTGTAGCAACATTTAAAGTCACAAAAACATTGTCTTTAGTCTTAGTTTCCACAATAATTTCAGATTGCAACAAACGTAATTGAATTCGCGCAGCAATTTTATCAATACTAAATGGCAATCGAACATGAATCCCACTACCAGATGTTGTTTGATATTTCCCAAAACGTTCAATAATAACAACTGTTTGTTGACGTACCACATAAAGTGTACTAGCAATAACACCCAAAATAAGTAAGGCAATAATTGCCAAAAGAACTAAAAACATAAAAATCTCCTTTTGTACCTAAAACTTAATACAATTATATTTTATTTCTTTAAAAAGTCAAGCAAAAATAAAGCGAAAACCTAGTCAAACTGTAAGGTTCAACTAGGCTTGCTTATCAATATAATAATAATTTTAAGAGAGAACAGAAGTTTACTTTAGCATCAAACTAATAGATTATAGAGGCTTTCATTCCCATGTAAATTGATATACGAAGGATCAAAACCAGACAAACGATCAATAAAATCATTGTAGTCATTTTTATCACCCAAGGTAATACCGATGAGAACGGGACCTGTGCCTTTATTGGCGCGTTTAATGTACTCAAAACGTGTAATATCATCATTTGGACCAAGAATATTGTTAACAAATTCACGTAGAGCACCTGGACGTTGTGGGAAGTTAACCACAAAGTAATGTTTCACTCCATCATAGATAAGGGCACGTTCTTCCATCTCTTGCATACGATTGATATCATTATTACCACCAGAAATGATACAAACAATCGTCTTCCCTTTAATCTCATCTTTCATCACTTCAAGAGCTGCGATTGAAGAAGCTCCTGCAGGCTCAGCAATAATTCCTTGTTTTGAATACATATCAATAAGTGTCTCAGAAATCAAACCTTCATCAACACCAACTAATTTATCCACACGTTTACGAGCAACTTCAAAAGTTTTTTCACCAACTTTTTGCACTGCAATCCCATCAGCAAATTTATCGATTTTTTCCAATTTAACAGGATGACCTTTGTCAAAAGCAGCACGCATGCTACGAGCACCTGAGGCTTCAACACCAACTACTTGGATTTCTGGAGCAATATCCTTAATGTAAGTTGCTACCCCTGCAATCAAACCTCCACCACCAACTGGCACAAAGATTTGATCAAAAGTTACCCCTTCTTCTTGAGCTTGTTCATAAATTTCATATGCCACAGTTCCTTGACCGGCTTGCACATTTTCGTCATCAAATGGATCAATAAAAGTCATTCCTTCTGATTTTGTAAAATCTTGCGCTGCTTGTGCTGATGCATCAAAAGTGTCTCCAACAAGCTTAATCGTCACATAAGGACCACCAAAAAATCTCACTTGTCCAATTTTTTGTTGTGGCGTAGTTACTGGCATAAAAATTGTTGCTGGAATCTTCATTTCATGACAAGTAAAGGCAACACCTTGAGCATGGTTACCGGCTGAAGCACACACGACACCACGTTTTTTTTCATCCTCTGATAATTGATGGATAGCATAGTAGGCTCCACGAATTTTGAAAGAACGAACCTTCTGCATGTTTTCACGTTTAAGATAAACAGTTGCACCATATTTTTCCGACAAATAGCGGTCAAAATCTAGGGGTGTACGTTCAACAACATCTTCCAAGACGT
This sequence comes from Streptococcus lutetiensis, assembly GCF_900475675.1. Lineage (NCBI taxonomy): Bacteria > Bacillati > Bacillota > Bacilli > Lactobacillales > Streptococcaceae > Streptococcus > Streptococcus lutetiensis. The sequence goes on along the minus strand of NZ_LS483403.1, from coordinate 272,664 downwards.
CATAGGCGTCAACAACATCCTTAGCTAAGATCATAAACTACCTCTTCTAATATCTAAATATTTTATATGACAAATTGCTGATTAATAGATAAAAAACCGATGACAAACATCGGCCTTTTATAAGTGGATTCCTTCAAAAATTAGTTATAAATTTTGAATGCATCGTCATCGTTTTGGTTAACAAAAGGCATTGCTTTACGAAGTTCTGCACCCACTTTTTCAATTTCAAGAGCTGCCGCTTCTTTACGGTATGCTTCAAGTTTTGGACGACCTGCTTTATAGTCATTAACAAAGTCTTCTGCAAATTTACCTGATTGGATATCAGCAAGAACAGCTTTCATATTTTCTTTAACATCTTTAGTGATAACACGTGGTCCAGATACGTAGTCACCAAATTCAGCTGTATTTGAAATTGATTGACGCATTTTCTTGAATCCACCTTCGTAGATAAGGTCAACGATAAGTTTCATTTCATGAAGAACTTCAAAGTAAGCCAATTCTGGAGCATAGCCAGCTTCAGTAAGAACTTCAAAACCAGCTTCGATAAGAGCAGTTAAACCACCACAAAGTACTGCTTGTTCACCAAAGAGGTCTTCTTCAGTTTCTTCTTTAAATGTTGTTTCAAGAAGTCCAACACGTGCAGCACCGATACCTTTAGACCAATCTATTGCGATGTCTTTAGCATTACCAGTAGCATCTTGGTAAACAGCGTAAAGTGCTGGTACACCAAATCCTTCTGTGTAAGTACGACGAACAAGGTGACCTGGTCCTTTAGGAGCACACATGAAGACATCTACTGTTTCTGGAGCTTTAATGTATCCAAAACGGATATTGAAACCATGTGCAAATCCAAGAGCGTTACCAGCTTCAAGGTTTGGAGCGATTTCTTCAGCATAAAGTTTAGCTTGGATTTCATCAGGAGCCAATACCATGATAACATCAGCAAGTTTTGTTGCTTCTGCTACTTCATAAGTGTCAAATCCATCTTCTTTTGCTTTATCGAATGATTTACCATGGCGAACCCCAATGATAACATCGTGACCTGAGTCACGCAAGTTTTGAGCATGGGCATGACCTTGTGATCCATAACCAATAACGGCAATTTTTTTACCATCAAGAGCTGCTACTTTTACGTCTTTTTCGTATTCCATTGTTACTGCCATAATAAATATCTCTTTTCTATTTTTATTTTAACTGCCTGTCCAGGCAACTGTTAACTAAATTAATTGTTTAACAAGAAAAATCTCTTGAGAATCCTGTCGCACCTGTACGGGCAAGATTCTGAATACCATAGGGTTTGACAACACGAAGCAAAGCATCGATTTTATCACCATCACCAGTTACCTGAATAGTAATTGATTTTGGTGCTACGTCAACAACACTTGCACGAAACGGTTGAATAACCGCTAAAATCTCGGCACGTTTGCTTGTGGGTGCTGTCAATTTAACTAAAATCACTTCACGTTCCAAGTGTGGAATATCCGTAATATCACGAACGCGAAGCACATCAATCAAACGGTTCAATTGTTTAATGATTTGTTCAACTTCTTCCAAACTCTCAACATCGATAATAATCGTAATTCGAGAGACATTGTCTTCCATTGTTTGTCCAACTGAAATTGACTCAATGTTAACTTGTCGGCGTAAGAGGATGCCTGTGAAACGATTAAGAACACCTGTTGAATTTTGAAGCTTTGCTGTCAACATTCTACGCATTAAACTTCACCCCCAACATTTCACTATTTGATTTACCTGACGGAACCATTGGATAAACATGTTCACGATTAGAAATTGCAACTTCGATCAACATTGGTTTGTTCTCAGTGATAACTTTCAAGTCCTCTTCCAATGTTTTCGGATCAGTAAACTTGTGATGAGCAATGCCGTAGGCTTCTGCCATCATTTGGAAGTTTGGCTCATCATCAAAAGTTGATTCACTACGATGTTCATCGTAGAAAGATTCTTGCCATTGACGAACCATACCAAGTGAGTGGTTGTTAATCAGAACCACTTTAATCGGAACACCATAACCATTTAGCAAAGCTAACTCTTGGTTTGTCATTTGGAAACCACCATCACCGACAAAGAGAATAACTTCTTTATCTGGATTCGCTAACTTAGCACCGATAGCAGCTGGAATTCCGAATCCCATTGTTCCAAGACCACCAGATGTAATCAATTGACGCTCATTTTTATATGGATAAAATTGAGCTGCCCACATTTGGTGTTGGCCGACGTCTGTAACCACGATAGCATCTCCATCTGTTACTTTACCAATTGTCGCAATGGCATGTTGTGGTTTGATAACTGTTTCATCAAAGTCATAACTAAACGGCACTTTAGCTTTATTAGCAAGAACTGATTCAGTCCAATCATCGTGACGTGTTTTAACTTCATCTTCTTCCAGAAGAATCTGTAGTGTACGCTTGGCATCGCCAACGATTGGAATTTGCGTCTTGACGACTTTTCCGATTTCCGCAGGATCAATATCCACATGAGCAACCACTGCTTTCTTAGCAAAAGTAGCTGGATTACCAGTCAAACGATCTGCAAAACGCGATCCAAAGTTAATCATAAAGTCGCATTGTGTCAAAGCCATATTTGACGCATATGAACCATGCATGCCACCCATTCCCAGAGAAAGGGGATGATTAATTGGCATAACACCCAAACTCAACAAGGTTGAAACAACAGGAATGTTATAACGTTCTGCAAAAGCAATTAACTCCTTAGAGGCACCTGAGTAGTTGACACCACCACCAGCGATAATCAATGGACGTTTTGCTTTTTTCAGCTGAGTCAAAATTTTCTTGACCTGCAAAGTATTTGGTTCCAAGGTTGGTTGGTAACTTGGAAGATCAACAGTAGGATCATTATAAACTGTTGTTTTAGCAGCCGAAATATTTTTCGGAAGGTCAATAACAACTGGACCAGGTCGACTTGTTGTCGCAATATGAACAGCTTCTGTCACAATGCGTGGCACATCTACAACATCACGAATCTGATAATTGTATTTTGTGATTGGCATTGTGATACCGATAATATCAGCTTCTTGGAAAGCATCTTTACCAATACCAGACATTCCGACTTGACCGGTAAAGATAAGCATTGGAACACTATCGCTCATACCATCTGCAATCCCAGTAATGGCATTCGTCGCACCAGGTCCACTTGTTACAATAGCAACACCAAGTTTACCAGTTGATTTAGCATAACCTTCGGCTTCATGAAGGGCACCTTGCTCATGACGAGCCAAAATATGACGAATACCATCAAAGTTATAAATAGCGTCATATAGTGGCAGAACGGCTCCACCTGGGTAGCCAAAAATCGTATCAATCCCCAGACTAGCCAAGGTTTCCAATAATAATTCCGATCCATTCTTGGATTCTTTTAATCTAATCTGTTTCACAAAGTCCTCCTTTTCATATAAATTCCGAATTATCTAAAAATTCTAATATCTTGTTACTATAATAACATTTAAAAAAAATAAAGCAAGAGAAAGTGAACAAATATTTTGAACACTTTCAAAAAAATTTAAATTGCCTTATTCATTTTCTTATTTTTCACGCTCTGCTTTACGTTCTTCAAACTCTTCTTGAGTCATCATTGAACCACCAAAGTTTGCTGATGATGCAAATGCAGTGTAACGCCGCAACCAACCGCTAGAAATTTTTGACTTAAATGGTTTCAAGTGTTTGCGGCGTTCTTCTAATGTCGCATCATCGACAAGTAAATCAATGGTACGATTTGTCAAATCAATATAGATTTCATCACCATCTTCGATAAGAGCGATATTACCACCTTCTGCAGCTTCTGGTGATACGTGACCAATAGCAATACCACGTGTAGCTCCTGAGAAACGACCATCTGTGATAAGAGCAACATCTTTACCGAGACCGCGACCAACAATCTTAGAAGTTGGTGCAAGCATTTCTGGCATACCAGGACCACCTTGTGGGCCTTCATAGCGAATAATAACCACATGGCCTTTTTTAACAGTACCATTATCAATCAATTCAAGAGCTTCATCTTGTGAATCACAGCAAATCGCTTTACCACAGAATGTTTTAACAGAAGGGTCAACACCACCAACTTTAATAACAGCTCCGTCTTGTGCAATATTACCATAAAGAACCGATAAACCACCTACTGGAGAAATTGGATGTTCAATCGGGTGAATGATTTCTTCGTTCTTAATCTCTGCACCAGCTACATTTTCTTTCAAAGTCTTACCAGTAACTGTAATACGATCACCCTTGATAGTACCTTTTTTAATCAATTGGTTAATAATAGCTGAGATACCACCTGCTTCTTGGACATCGTGCATAGTATAAACACTTGATGGTGCAATTTTAGACAAATATGGCGTCTTCTTAGCAATTTCATTGATATCTGTTAAATTGTAATCGATACCCGCTTCACGTGCGATAGCAAGTGTATGAAGAACGGTATTGGTAGATCCACCCATAGCCATATCAAGGGCAAAAGCATCATCAATAGCTTCTTTAGTGATAATATCTCTTGGACGTAAGTTACTTTTAACATTGTCCATCAAATGTTTGGCTGCTTGACGAACCAATTCACGACGTTGATCAGATACCGCAAGAACCGTACCATTTCCAGGAAGAGCAAGACCTAATACTTCCATAAGAGAGTTCATTGAATTAGCTGTAAACATGCCCGCACAAGAACCACATGTTGGACAAGCATTTTGTTCCAAATAATTCAATACTTTCTTAGACATATCGCCAGCTTGATAAGTTCCGACAGCTTCAAAAAGACTTGACAAAGTCGCTTGGTGACCTGTCATATCAATACCGCCCTTCATCGGACCACCTGAACAAAAGACTGCAGGAACATTGGTACGAAGCGCAGCTAAAATCATACCTGGTGTAATTTTGTCACAGTTAGGAATATAGAAAACACCGTCAAACCAGTGCGCATTAATGACTGTTTCAGCAGCATCCGCAATGATTTCACGAGATGGAAGGCTATAACGCATCCCAATATGCCCCATAGCAATTCCGTCGTCTACCCCAATGGTATTGAATTCAAAAGGGATACCACCCATTTCACGGATAGCTTCCTTCGCGACATCTGCCAATTCACGCAAATGGACATGTCCAGGAACAATATCAATGTAAGAATTACAAATTGCAATAAATGGTTTTTGCATGTCTTTAGCAGACTTTACCTGCCCGGTTGCATAAAGAAGACCACGGGCTGGTGCTTTATCCACACCTACCTTAATCATGTCACTTCTCATCTGTTTTCTCCTATCAATTAAATCTTACACACCATGTTAACACTTTAAAAAATAAAGTCAAGACAATTTTCAGAAAATTTTGTTAGTTAACAATTTTCTTTCTATTAGATATTGAATTGACGCCTTTTATGGAGGAAAAATTTTTACACAAAAAGAGGCTCTATAATTTCTGTAGTAGGTAAAATCCTGCTAAGAAGTTATGGAGCTTTTGAGTATACAAAAAGTCCCATATGACTTAAAATTTAAAGCAACGAAACAATAAATAGAAAGAATCATATGAGGCAACTCCATCATCCTGCAGAATTAATCGGAATTAAAGACAAAATATCACTTTAACTAAAGTTTTTCAACATGAGACATATATTGAGGTGCAAGCTACGTTTGATTACACTCCTCCTAAGTGTTGCCATTGTCAAGGAAAACAAATCAAATACGACTTTCAAAAGCCTTCTAAGATTCCTTTTATTGAAATTGGTGGAATCCCTAGTCTTATTCGTTTGAAGAAGAGAGGATTTCAATGCAAAGACTACCATAAAGTGACGATTTCTGAGACCTCCCTTGTTCAGAAAAACTGTCAAATCTCTGAACTAGTGAAGCGGAAAACAACTCAACTCTTACTTAATCGAGAAGCTTTAACGCACATCACTGAAAAACTTGCCCTCTCTACCTCAACTGTGTATCGTAAGCTTAAACAATTTCAGTTCAAGGATAACTTTTCAACCTTACCTGAAGTACTGTCTTGGGATGAATTCTCTTATCAAAAAAGAAAAACTAGCTTTTATTGCTCAAGACCATAACACGAAGAAAATCATTACGATCCTTGATAACAGACGACAAACAACCATTCGCAATCACTTTTTCAAATACTCTAAAGAAGCTCGAGAAGGAGTAAAAATCGTTACTATGGACATGTCTGGTAATTACATTCCTTTAATCATGTTGCTTCGCTCTCCAGTTTCTAGGCTCAGGCTGAAACAGTCTATTCCTAGACTGTTTCACTCCCAAATACTAAAATTGTTCTTGACCGTTTTCACATTGTCCAACACATGAACCGAGCACTAAAACAGACACGTATTCAAATAATGAAACAATTTGAGAAGAAATCTCTTGAATATCGTGTTCTAAAATATTACTGGAAACTCATTCAAAAGGATCGTCGAAAACTATCGCCTAATGCCTTTTATTCAAGGACTTTCAGAGAAACGTTAACGCCTAAAGAGTGTTTAGACAAGATTTTTAAACACGTTCCGCAACTTGAAAAATACTACAACCTTTATCAATTACTTCTTTTCCACTCACAAGAAAAAATATCGAACAATTTTTTGGATTAATTCAGGAAGCTTTGCCTCAACTTAATCATCCTTTTAAAATAGCATTAACAACTTTCATTCGGTATCAGAAATACATCACTAATGCCACTTCTAATGCCAAACTTGAGGCAAACAACAAGCTCATCAGAGATATTAAACGAAACGTTTTTGGTTACAGAAACTGTGACAACTTTAAAAAACGCATTTACCTCGCTTTGAACAGCAAAAAAGCGAGAACAACAATTGTTCTCGCTAGAGCTTAACTTTGCCACCCACTACAGTTGACAAAAAGCCAAAAAAGAAAGCACCGAAATGGTTTTCTTCTATCTTTTATATTAAATAAGAAATTATTCAACACTCATCAAGTATGGATAAACTGGTTGTTTACCTTCGTGAATTTCAACTTCTACATCTTCGTAAGTTGATTCTAAATAATCAGCCATTTCTTCAGCCAATTCTTGGCTTCCATCTTCACCAACGTAGATAGTGATAATTTCGCTATCTTCGTCAATCATTTTAGCGAATGTTTCTTCCAAAGTAGTTGTCATGTCTGGGTTTGAAACCACGATTTTACCATCAACCATACCTAGGTTGTCATCTTGGTGGATTTCAAGACCATCAATTGAAGTATCACGAACAGCAAGTGTTACGCTACCACTAACAACATCTGAAAGGCTTGCAGTCATAGCTTCAACGTTTTCTTCCAATGATTGAGTTGGATTGAAGGCTAACAGGCTTGTAAATCCTTGAGGTACAGTACGTGTTTCAACTACTGCAGCTGGGACTTCAGACACTTCTGCTGCTGATTGAGCAGCCATGAAGATATTTTTGTTATTTGGCAAGATGATAACATTTTTAGCGTTAACAGCATCAATAGCTTTCAAGATGTCTTCTGTAGATGGGTTCATTGTTTGACCACCTGAGATAACATAGTCAACACCTTGTGATTTGAAGATATCAGCTAATCCATCACCAGCACATACTGCAACGATTGCGAAATCTTTTACTTCTTGGCTAGCTGCTGCTGCTTGATCTTTTTCAAGAACAGCATCGTGTTGGTTACGCATGTTGTCAACCTTAACTTTTTTAAGAGCTCCATATTTAAGACCTTCTTGAAGGACTAAACCTGGATCTTCTGTGTGGACGTGAACTTTAGCAATTTCATCATCATTAACAAGGATAAGTGAATCACCTAGACCACCCAGGAATCCTTGGAATTCATCATAGTTAAATTCTTTTACGTAAGTAGGACCTTGTTTAAGAGCAACCATGATTTCAGTACAGTAACCGTATTTGATATCTTCAGTTGCAACGTGTTCAGCTACAGATTTGTGGTGTTCAGCGTTAATCATTTCTGTCATAACCGCTGGAGTTGCTTTGAAATCTTCAGAAGCAATGTATTCACCAGTCAAAGCAGATAAGAAACCTTCATAAATGAAGACTAAACCTTGACCACCTGAATCGACAACACCAACTTCTTTCAAAACAGGAAGCATTTCTGGTGTTTTAGCAAGTGCGCCTTTTGCACCTTCAAGTGCAGCACGCATAACTTCAACAGCATCATCAGTTTCTTCTGCTTTTTTAAGAGCAGCTGTAGCAGCGCCACGAGAAACAGTCAAAATAGTACCTTCTACAGGTTTCATAACAGCTTTATAAGCCACTTCAACACCTGATTGGAAAGCGTGAGCAAGGTCTTTACCAGTCAATTCTTCTTTATCTTTGATTGCTTGACCGAATCCACGGAATAATTGAGAGGTGATAACACCTGAGTTACCACGTGCACCCATCAAAAGACCTTTTGAAAGGATTTGTCCGACTTCTCCAACTGTAGATGCAGGTTTATTTGCAACTTCTTTGGCACCATTTTCAATTGTCATTCCCATGTTTGTTCCTGTATCACCATCTGGTACAGGGAAAACGTTAAGGGAGTTTACATATTCTGCTTGATTTCCAAGACGGGTGCTAGCAGCTTGAACCATTTCTTGGAATAAACTTGTTGTAATATTTGACACTAATCTTCTCCTACAACTTTAATATTTTGTACGTAAACATTCACCATGTCTGCTGAAAGGCCAAGTTGATTTTCGAGGTTGAACTTGACACGTTCCTGAATGTTCTTAGATACTTCAGAAATTTTCACACCGTATGACATCACAGTGTAAACATCGACTGAAATACCACTTTCTGTTGATTTGACAACAACACCTTTTGCGTAGTTTTCTTTACGCAGAAGTGCTTGAAAATTATCCTTAAGAGCACTTTTACTTGCCATACCAACAACACCAAAAATTTCTGTTGCTGAACCACCAACAACAGTTGCAATTACGTCGTCAGATAACTCAATTTGGCCATCTTTTGTATTAATTTTCACAGTCATATTTACTACCTCAAAAGTTTTTATCAGTTTATTTTACCATATATTAGCCGTATTGTAAAAAATTATGGAAAATTACCGGCTACAAAACAAAGAAAAAAGCCTTTCGGCTTTTATTTTATACGCGTTCTACTTTACCAGATTTAAGCGCACGAGCTGATGCCCAAACTTTTTTAGGTTTTCCATTAACAAGAATAGTAACTTTTTGAAGATTTGGTTTAACTGCACGTTTTGTTTTGTTCATTGCGTGTGAACGGTTGTTTCCTGATACAGTCTTACGACCTGTGAAATAACAAACTTTAGCCATTTTATCTGCGTCCTCCTACTTAGATTCTAGGTGATTTACACCACATACCATAAAATAATATCATATTCAGCATGTTTTCGCAAGCTTTTTATCAAATAATCAGCAAAAAATAATTACGAAAGCACATATGATTTTCTATCCTCAAACTGATTTCTACTAAAAACTCTAAAAGATTTTGTAAACAAAAATCCTGATAACTATCAGGATTTAAAACTATTTGCCGATTGCAGGAATCGAACCTACGACCTACGCGTTACGAGTGCGTTGCTCTACCGACTGAGCTAAATCGGCTAACAAAGACATTATATCACTCAACTAAAATTTGTCAATTAAATAATAACGATTAACACAAAAAAACTCCCCAAATGGGAAGTTTTTCTAAACGAAGTTTGATTAAGCTTTGTTTGCTGAACCGAATACGTCGATACGTTCTTCAACAGCTTCTGTAATAGCTTCGAAACCTGGTTTCAAGAATTTACGTGGGTCGAAAAGTTTTTTCTTATCGTATTCTGCTTCATTTGCTTCGTAGTCAGCAACAAATTTACGAGTTGCTTTTGCAAATGCGATTTGGCATTCAGTGTTAACGTTAACTTTAGCAACACCAAGTTTGATAGCATCTTTGATTTGGTCATCAGGAATACCAGATCCACCGTGCAATACAATTGGGAAACCAGGAATCGCAGCAGTTAATTTTTCAAGGTGATCAAGGTGAAGACCTTTCCAGTTTTCTGGGTATGGTCCGTGGATGTTACCGATACCTGCAGCCAAGAAGTCGATACCAGTTTCAACCATAGCTTTAGCGTCTTCGATTGGAGCAAGTTCACCGTCACCGATGATACCATCTTCTTCACCACCGATAGTACCAACTTCAGCTTCAACTGAGATACCTTTAGCGTGTGCTTTAGCTACAACTTCTTTAGCTTTTTCAAGGTTTTCTTCGATTGGAAGGTGTGAACCGTCAAACATAACTGAAGTGTAACCAACTTCGATACATTCCAAAGCATCGTCAAAGTGACCGTGGTCAAGGTGAATAGCAACTGGTACAGTGATACCCATTGATTCTACAAGGTTTTCGATAAGTGTTTTACAAAGTTTGTAACCACCCATGTATTTAGCAGCACCCATAGAAGTTTGGATAAGGATTGGAGCTTGTTTAGCTTCTGCTGCACGTAGGATTGCTTGAGTCCATTCAAGGTTGTTTGTGTTAAAACCACCAACTGCGTAACCATTGTCACGAGCTGCTTGGACAAATTTTTCTGCTGAAACGATTGCCATTATATAGGCCTCCTATTTATTTTTTGGGATATCCCCCATTTACAAGTACATTTTATCACAAATTTTATCAGATTACTAGCGTTACTTACAATTTGGTTAATTTTCTGTGAAAAAAGCAGTGTAAATAGGAAAGTATTTTTCAAGTATTCTCACTGCTTTCATTTTTATTTTCAATTAATGGATTTTTAGCACAAAAAAGACAAGCACTCTCTGGCTTGTCACTCTGCGGAAAGAGGGACTTGAACCCTCACGATCTAAAGCGATCACAGGATCCTTAGTCCTGCGCGTCTGCCAATTCCGCCATTTCCGCTGTTCCTTAACAACATAAATAATTATATCAGCCATTCATAGTTCTGTCAACACTATTTTTCATTTTTTTGCAAAAAAGCTGAAATTTTTTCAATGTATGTTTTAGGATCACTTTCAAAAGATTTGGCATGCGCTGCACCCTTAGCTATATAAAGGTCTTTCTCACTATTTGTTGCACGATAATTTTTATAAACCATACTTGTTGGAACGAACTTATCTTCGCTACCATGGATAAAAAGAATTGGGCGCGTATTGTTTTTTAATTGTTTCACACAGCTGGCTTGTCCATATGAGAAACCTGCTCGAACTTTTGATACTGCAGACACTTCATAAAGAATCGGGAAAGCAGGTAAGTTATACATAGCTTTAGCTTGATATTTTAATTCATCCCAAACACTACTATAACCGCAGTCTTCAACAATATTAACCACTTGTTTTGGTAATGTTTCTTCACCTGAAGCCATCATAACGGTAGCCCCACCCATAGAAACACCAAACAAGGTAATTTCGCTGTCTGAATTTTGTTCAACTAGCATCTCCGCCCATTTTATGACGTTTAAGCGGTCGTTCCAGCCATATCCAATGATTTGCCCTTCGCTGTCACCATGCGACATATTATCGGGCATAAGGACATTGTAGCCTAGCTCATGAAACATCCATGCATAAGGCTTCATATCTTCCTTATCGTTTGTAAACCCATGAACAACAATAACCGTTTTATTTGTTGCTGTTTCTGCAGGAACATACCAAGCATCTTGTTTTAAACCTTGGTTGGTCATCCAAAGCGTTTCTTTAGTCAGTTGGTCAAAACTCTGCTCATAGGCGTAGAGAGAATTGTCTTTTGAACGACCATTATTATTAATGAATGATTTTTCTTCACGAATTTGTGCTACATGGAAAAAATAAAAACTTGCTCCGATACTTACTACAAAAAGTAGAGCAATAATTCCCAATAAAACACGATGTTTTCTAATTCTAATTTTTCTCATGCTCACTATTATACTATTTTTTCCTAAAAATAAAAGGGGTACAGATTCATTAGAATTGTATTATCAAAAAAACACTCCCAAGCTTTTAGCTTGAAGAGTGTTAATCTATTTTAGTGATTATTTGCTATTTTCAATCACTGCTGTCACAAAGGCTGTGTAAAGCTCTTCTGGACGGTTTGGACGACTTTGAAGTTCTGGGTGATATTGAGCAGCCACGAAGAATTTTTTCTCTGGCAATTCAACAACTTCCATCAAGCGGTTATCTGGCGATACACCTGAGAAAACAAAACCTGCTTCTTCAAATTGGTCACGGAATTTAGTATTGAATTCGTAACGGTGACGGTGACGACGTTGAATAACTTCTTGATTGTTATAAGCTTGTGCTGCACGTGAACCTGGTTTTAATTTACATGGGTAAAGCCCAAGGCGAAGTGTTCCACCCATATCTTCGATATCAATTTGGTCACGCATAATATCAATAATTGGGTATTTAGTATCCGGAGCAAGCTCAGCTGAATTTGCACCTTCCAAGTTCAATACGTTACGAGCGAATTCCACACAAGTCAATTGCATACCAAGACAGATACCAAGCATTGGCACGTCTTTTTCACGCGCATAGCGGATTGCTTCAATTTTACCTTCTGTCCCACGTTGACCAAATCCACCTGGGACAATGATACCATCAGCATCACCAAGCATTTCTTCAACATTGTCAGCCGTAAGATCATTGGCATTAACCCATTTAAGGTCAACAGCCACATCATTAACATAACCTGAATGTTTAAGAGCTTCGACAACTGAAAGGTAAGCGTCTGGCAATTCAACATATTTACCAACAAGAGCAATCTTAGTTGATTTTTTAAGATTCATAATCTTATCAACCATTGTAGACCATTCTGACATATCCGCTTTTGGCACATCCAATTTCAAGTGGTCACAAACGATTTGATCCATGTTTTGAGCTTGCATGTTAAGTGGAATTTGATAAATATGATCCACGTCAAGTGACTCAATAACAGCTTCTGGAGCAACATCACAGAATTGTGCCAATTTATTTTTAATGTTTTGACCAGCTGGTTTTTCTGTACGGATAACCAACATATTAGGTTGAATACCAAGACCACGCAATTCTTTAACAGAATGTTGTGTGGGTTTAGTTTTCATTTCACCAGCAGCTTTAAGGTATGGAAGAAGCGTTGTGTGAATGTACATAACATTATCAGCACCAACATCTGCTTTCATTTGACGAAGGGCTTCAAGGAATGGAAGACTTTCAATATCACCAACTGTACCACCAACTTCTGTGATGATAACGTCAGAATCAGTTGTTGTCGCGGCACGTTTGATTTTTTCTTTCAAAGCGTCTGTGATGTGTGGAATAACTTGGACAGTTGCACCAAGATATTCACCTTTACGTTCTTTACGAAGAACTTCGCTATAAATTTTACCAGTTGTTACGTTAGAATATTTGTTAAGGTTGATGTCAATAAAACGTTCATAGTGACCAAGATCAAGGTCAGTTTCAGCACCATCGTCTGTCACGTAAACTTCACCGTGTTGATAGGGGCTCATTGTACCTGGGTCAATGTTAATATAAGGGTCAAATTTTTGGATAGTTACTTTAAGACCGCGATTTTTCAAAAGACGACCAAGACTTGCAGCCACGATTCCCTTACCGATAGAAGAAACAACACCACCAGTAACAAAAATATACTTAGTCATTAAATAAAACTCCTTTTAAATAAAATGATAGCAAACGATAAATGCTTGAAGATTAAGAATATCAACAAATCAAAACATCCATAAGATATTTGATAAAAAAGTAAATAAACATTTACTTTTAGGAAAACAAAAATAGCTCCCTAAAAAGTTAGGGAGCTTTCATACGACCTCTAAAAAAGAGGTGCCCAAATAATAATATAAACTATCCTGTGGCGTTTGTCAAATGGTAATTGACAACTTTTTTAATTTAGCAAAAAACTAACGCTGATGACTACTCTTCATTTAAATCATCATCCTCGTCATCTTCTTCGTTGATGTCAACCTCTTCGTCCAAATCTTCGTCTGGAATAATTTCGTTGATTTCTGAATCATATGACTCAACTTCGGATTTTTCATCATCTGGATTTTCTTCATCGTACTCTAAATCAGATGATTCAGGTGTGAAGTCTTCATCTTCTGGGTCATCATCTGAATAGTCAATAGCATCTTCATCACCATCCATAAAGGCATTTACACGTTTGCGTTTACGTTTTGGTGCTCCATTTTCATCTTCTTCAAGTGTAATGATTTCTTCGTCGATTTCGTCGATAGCATACCATGAACGAAGTCCCCATTTGTTGTCGCCAAGTGGAATAAAGCTTCCATCAACGTTCAATGCAGAGTAAAAATATGGTAAAGCTTCACGAATTTCTGCGTCAGATTTTTCGAGGTAGTTTTGGATCTCATTTACAAGATCGCTGAAATACATTTCATGATCGCGTCCGCGTTCTTCCAGAATAGCACGTGCAACTTCAATCATTGAAAGTTCGCTTTTTTCTTGTCCAGCAAATACTTCTAATTCCAAGGTAATTCTCCTTATTAATCTTAGGATGTGAGCAAACAGCCACAATAACCCTATTATCTTAATTTTCGTTATTCTCTATTTTACGCTAATTTTGTCAATTCGTCAAAAGATTTATAAGAATTTCTGAGAAAGGGCATAAAAAGCCAAGTAATCTATAGATTACCTGACTTTATAACTATTTATCTAAGGATAAATTATTTTACTTTTGCAGTGCTTGTTACCACTTCAACAGCTTTCTTCATAGCGATATCGTGTTTAAGCATATCTGCTGAAAGAAGGTTACGAACTTGTTCAACTTCCATGTTGTATTCTGAAGCAAGGTCGTTGATTTCTTTTTCGATTTCTTCGTCAGAAGCTTCGAATCCTTCTGCTTTAGCGATAGCTTCGATAACAAGGTTAGTTTTAACACGTTTGTCAGCGTCAGCTTCGTATTGTTTGTGAAGGTCTTCTTCAGTTGTACCAGTCAATTGGAAGTACATTTCTGGAGAGATACCTTGACGTTGCATGTTACCCATGAATTCGTTCATGGCGCGGTGAACTTCGTCGTGAACCATTTCTTCTGGCAATTCAACGATTTCAGCGTTTGCAACAGCCAATTCAAGCGCAGCACCTTCAACAGCATCGTCAAATGCGACTTCTTTAGCTGATTCAAGTTCTTTACGGTATTTAGCTTTCAATTCGTCAAGAGTTTCAACTTCTTCGTCGATGTCTTTAGCAAGTTCGTCATCAAGAGCTGGAACTTCTTTAGCTTTAACTTCGTGTACAGTTGTAACGAATTTAGCATCTTTACCAGCAAGGTCTTCAGCTTGATATTGTTCTGGGAATGTTACGTTAACTTCTACAGTTTCACCAGCTTTAGCACCAACTAATTGGTCTTCGAAGCCAGGGATGAATTGACCTGAACCAAGTTCAAGTGAGAAGTTTTCACCTTTACCACCGTCAAATTCAACACCGTCAACTGAACCAACGAAGTCGATAACAACAGTGTCACCAAGTTCTGCAGCACCTTCTTTAACGATAAGTTCTGCAAGGTTGTTGCGTTCGCGTTCTACTTTTTCGTCAACTTCAGCGTCAGTTACTTCTTTAGTAGCTTCTACTGAAACTTCAAGGTTTTTGTAGTCACCAAGTTTTACTTCTGGTTTTGTAACAACTTCAGCAGTCAAAGTCCATTCTTGACCTTTTTCCATTGATTTGATATCAATTTTTGGTTGTGCAACAACATCAAGGCTAAGTTCAGCAACTGCTGCTTGGTAAGCTGCAGGAAGAAGAGCGTTCAGTGCATCTTCATAAAGAGCTTCTTCACCAAATTGTTGGTTGAATACGGCACGTGGAATGTGACCTTTGCGGAATCCAGGTGCATTCAAATTTTTCTTAACTTTGTTGAAGGCTTGATCAAGAGCTGGTTTGATTTTATCTTGACCGATTGTGAATGTAATCACGCCACGGTTAGTAGCTTTGTTTTCAAATGATACAGACATGAAGTCATTTCTCCTTAAAATTTTATATACAGTTTAGTTTAACATATTTCAGGCTTTTTTGTCAAAGAATAGTGCTATATCAAGGGTTTTAGGCGCTAATTTTTTTTGCTTGATTTCAGCATTTTTTCACTGTCAATTTTTGTTTCAAAAAACAAATCAATAAGGACTTGCTTGACGTGTATTTTTTTAATAAACTATGGGTATGAACATTATTTCAAAATATATCGAACGTCTTCAGGTAGAAGAAATTGCAGTTGATATCATCTCAAAAATCGTATCACTTCTCCTTCTTCTTATCGTATTTTTAATCGCAAAACGCGTGTTAAATTTCATTTTCACACACGCTATTGCAAAATCAATTTCACTTTCACGACAGACTGAAGCTCGCAAAAAAACCATTGTCAAATTGCTTCACAACATCATGAGTTACACCCTTTATTTCTTCTTTATTTCTTGGGTGCTAAGTATTCTTGGTGTACCTGTCTCTAGTCTACTTGCTGGGGCTGGACTTGCTGGGGTTGCCCTTGGTCTTGGCGCACAAGGTTTCTTAACTGATGTTGTTAATGGTTTCTTCATCTTGCTTGAAAATCAATTTGAAGTTGGGGATTCAGTTGTTATCGGTTCTGTCGAAGGAAATATTTCAAGCGTTGGTATTCGTACTACGCAAATTCGCGGTTTTGATGGAACATTACATTTTATTCCTAACCGCAATATCACCGTTGTTTCTAACAAATCACGCGGCGATATGCGAGTTCAGATTGATATCCCAATCTATGCTCACACAGACTTGGCGAAAGTATCAAACATCATTAAAACCATCAACAAGGAGCAATTACCTGCTTTCCCTGAAATTGTTGGTAGCCCAACAATTCTCGGTCCATGCACAAACACCACTGCTCAGCTAGTTTTCCGTGTTGATATTTTCGTACAAAATGGTAAACAAAATTATATCTATTCTAATTTTTATCGTCTTTATCAAGAGGCACTTTTGGAAAATGATATCTCGCTACCAACCATGTACGCTAACCTAACACTTTCAAAATAACAAGACAAGAAAAAGGTTGAAGTTTAACACTTCAACCTTTTATTTTTAAAATTTACGAATTGGATCAGCGGTGTAAGTCGCACGCGCACCACCTATTAATCTTGGTCGGCTAGCTAAAGCTGTCACATGCGCACCACCTAATTCACGCTGCACTGGAATCAATGGCACTTGCACGCGCTTAACATGCATTCCAATAAATGTATCACCAATATCAAGACCAGCATGCGCCACAATTTCTTCTACTTCTACAGGATCTTGCATGAATTTAAATGCAGCAACTTGACCACTTCCTCCAGCGTGCAGATTTGGAATGACATTAACGATTTCTAAATCCTTTTTCTCAGCCAGTTCACGTTCTACTGTCAAGGCACGATTCAGGTGCTCACACCCTTGAACTGCCAAATAAATGCCACGCTCAGTCAATTCTTCAAGAAGTGTTTTTACAATCACTTCACCGATTTCAGCGCTGCTATTTTTTCCAATCAAACCTCCAGCCACTTCACTAGATGACAGTCCAAGGACAAAAATTTGTCCTTTTTTAATGGCAGAGCGTTCAATAATATCAACGACAATCACTCGTGTTTGATTCGCTAAAGCCTTTAAATCCATACTAAACCTCCGTACCTATTTATTTTCAAAACGTTGATAAGCCAGATAAACGAGGTAACCAACTAACATTCCAAAAAGATTTTGTAAAAGATTTCCAGGAATACCAGCCAAAGCTCCTCCTAGACCATAACCTAAAAGAAAAGTCGCTAAGAAATACCAGCCAACCATCAAAATACTAGCCAGAATAAGCCCTAAAATGCGTTTTTTCCCAGTCCATCCTGCAAAATACCCTTGCGCTCCATGAGCAATTAAACTGTGAAACATGTATTGTGGATAACCTAACAACAGGTCAATGAGAAAGCCAGATAAGCCACCAACAACCGCTCCATATTTTGAACCTAAATAATAAGCCGTAAAATAAATACCAACATCTAACAGGGTCAAATAACCCGTCGGCGTTGGGACATGAATAAACGCCAAAACAACACTCAAGGCAGTCAAAACAGCCATTAGGGTTAAATGATATGTCTTAGTCCTGCTCATAATTTTGTTTTACTCCATATTGGTCTGAGTGACGAATCGCTTGAAAAACAAACTCTTTTGATTCAGCAACTGCTTCTTTAGGTGATTTTCCAAGTACTAGCTGACTTGCAATACTTGATGCCAATGTACAACCAGCACCAATATTATTTGTGTCAAGAATGTCATTTTCAAAGACTGAAAACTCACTACCATCATAAAAGATATCGATAGCTTTTTCTTTACTTAAGCGATTTCCACCTTTGATGACCACATTTTTTACACCCAAATCATACAAAAGCTTAGCTGCAGCTTTCATATCATCTAAAGTTTTAATTGACGTTTGTGCTAATAGCTCTGCTTCTACCAAGTTAGGTGTGATGATTGTAGCATATGGGAAAAATTTCAAAAGTTCATCACGCAAAGCTGATACTTCAACATCATGTTTTTCCTTACAAACCAAAACTGGGTCAAGTACAATTGGAATTTCTGTATGAGATTTAACAAATTCAAGTGATAAGTCAGCAACATCCACATTCGGTAAAAGTCCAAGCTTGATACCTGAAAATGGAACATCCTTGAGGCTGTTTAATTGATGCGCAAAAACGTCATTATCTGTCGCAAAAACTTCAAACCCTTTGTCAGTCACTGCTGTCAAACAAGTTACCGCTAAAAAACCGTGTAGATGATTTGTCGTATAAGTGGCTAAATCAGCATACAAACCGCCACCACTAAAAATATCATTTCCAGAAATTGCCAAAATGTACTTATTCGTCATAAATAATCTCCTTCAAATAAAGACCGTTACCCGCAGCCGTAGGTCCAGCTAAGTCACGATTTTTAGACTCCAAAACCGTCTTAATCTGACTAACTGGCATACGACCATTACCAATTTTAAGCAAAGTCCCAACCATATTGCGGACTTGTTTATAAAGAAAACCATTTCCACTGAAGGTAAAGACAAAGAAACCAGTTTTTTCGTCAATGTCAACCGTTGCTCGTGTAATCGTGCGAACTTTATTTTCTACAGATGTTCCTGAAGCTGTAAATCCTGTAAAATCATGTGTTCCCACCAAATCCTTGATAGCTTCCTGCATTAAAGCCAAATCTAACGGATGTGGGTAATGCGTCGCATAATGGCGCATCATCGGATTCTTAGGACGACCAGCATCAACTAAAAATTCATAAGTTTTACTGTGTTTATTATAGCGAGAGTGAAAGTCATCACTGACTAATTCAACATCCACTACGTCAATGTCTTCTGGAGATTGCGTGTCCAATCCAAAACGCAATTTCTCAACATCACGCGCTTGAGGCAAATCAAAATGAACGACCTGACCATAAGCATGAACACCAGAATCCGTACGACCAGCACCATGTACTTTGACAGGAGTGCCACTGTTTAACTTCTGCAGCGTCTTTTCAAGTTCTTCTTGTACCGAACGTTCACTCGGCTGACGCTGAAAACCAGCAAAAAGCCTACCATCATATGAAATTGTTGCTTTATATCTTACCATGTGAGTATTTTATCATCTTCCTAAGAGACTTTCCAGAAAATTTCGAACAATCTGTCCCCATACAGATTTTACTATAAAAAAAGAGACCGGAAAATAGATTCCAATCTCTTTTTAGTTTTCAATTATTCACCATCAAAGGCGTCTTTAACTTTGTCGAAGAAACCTTTTTTCTTAGGATTTCCAACTTTGTCGCCACCTGCTTGCGCAAATTGTTTAAGAGCTTCAACTTGTGCATCGTTAAGTTTTGTTGGTGTCACAATATTAACAGTAACATATTGGTCACCTTGACCACCACCACGCAATTTAGGAGCACCTTTACCGCGAAGTCGGAACGTTTTACCAGTTTGAGTTCCAGCTGGGATAGTCATTTCAACATCACCATGAACCGTTGGCACTTCAACAGTATCACCGAGCGCAGCTTGAACAAAACTGATGTTCATTGTGTAATAAATTGTTGAACCGTTACGTTCAAATTTATTGCTTGGCAAGACATTGATGATAACGAAGAGGTCACCATAAGGGCCGCCGTTAAAGCCAGCTTCACCTTGTCCTTGCAAGCGAATTTGTTGATCAGTTTCAACACCTGCTGGAATTTTAACAGATACTTTGTGTGTTTTCTTTTCGTGTCCTGTTCCATGACATGTGTGACATGGTTCTTTGATTTCTTTACCTGTACCATGACAGACATCACATGTCACTTGACGACGCATCATACCAAGTGGTGTTTGTGTATCGACATTAATCACACCTGAACCATGACAACGGCTACATGTTACAGGGCTAGTTCCTGGTTTAGCACCTGAGCCATGACAAGTTGAACATGTTGATTCACGGTTGTAAGCCACTTCTTTTTCAACACCAAAGACAGCTTCTTCAAATGTCAAATTAACACGGTATTGAAGGTCATCTCCTTGACGAGGTGCGTTTGGATTACGCATTCCGCCGCCTCCGCCAAAGAAGCTTGAGAAGATATCTTCAAATCCACCGAAGCCAGCTCCATCAAAACCGCCAAAACCGCCAGCTCCACCACCGAAGCCACCGTTGGCACCAGCAGGACCATATTGGTCATAAGCTGCACGTTTGTGTTCATCTCCTAAAGTTTCATAGGCTTCTTGAACTTCCTTATATTTTTTTTCTGCACCAGGTTCTTTATTAATATCTGGGTGATACTTTTTAGACATTTTGCGGTAAGCTTTTTTAATTTCAGCTTGTGAAGCGTCTTTAGAAACACCCAAACGATCGTAAAATTCTGTATTGTTCATAATTATGATATTAAGCCGTCAGACATCGTCAAAATAAGAGATTGAACAAAAGATATTTACACCTCTCTTTTGACACCAGCCATGGCTCGCGTTCATTTCTGAACACTTTTCCTTTCTATTTGATTAGAAGGTTTTTTTATAAACAAGCTTATCTGACTCTCGCCACAAAAGACTTGTTCATTCAAGCGACTTTCAGTCGCTTTCTACCCAAAAGCAGAGGCTGGGTTGCAACCTCTGCATTTAGATTTATATTTCCAACATACTGAGTTTCAAACCCAATGTAAATCTGTCTAGAAGACTCAATTATTTTTCAGTGAATTCACCGTCAACAACGTCATCACCATTGTTGTTTGATGAATCAGCTGATTGAGCACCTTCAGCACCTTGTGCTGCTTGTTGAGCTGCAGCAGCTTGTTCGTACATTTTAACAGCAAGTGCTTGAGCTTTTTCATTAAGAACTTCAAGTTTAGCTTTCATATCTTCAAGATTGTTAGCTTCTTGAGCAGCTTTCAATTCATCAAGAGCAGATTGAGCAGCATCACGTTCTGTATCAAAGCCTTTGCCTTCAGTTTCTTTGATTGTTTTTTCTGTTGCAAAGATAGCTTGATCAACTTCGTTACGAAGGTCAACTTCTTCTTTACGTTTAGCATCAGCTTCTGCGTTAGCTTCTGCATCTTTCATCATTTTTTCAATTTCTTCATCAGTCAAACCTGAGTTAGATTGGATAACGATGTGTTGTTCTTTTTGAGTACCAAGGTCTTTAGCTTTAACAGATACGATACCGTTTTTATCGATATCAAATGTTACTTCGATTTGAGGGATACCACGAGGTGCAGCTGGGATATCAGTCAATTGGAAACGACCAAGAGTTTTGTTATCAGCAGCCATTGGACGTTCACCTTGAAGAACGTGGATATCTACAGCTGGTTGGTTATCAGCAGCTGTTGAGAAGACTTGTGATTTAGAAGTTGGGATAGTAGTGTTACGATCGATAAGTTTTGTAAATACACCACCCATAGTTTCGATACCAAGTGACAATGGAGTTACGTCAAGAAGAACGACGTCTTTAACATCACCAGTGATAACACCACCTTGGATAGCAGCACCCATAGCAACTACTTCATCAGGGTTAACTGATTTGTTTGGTTCTTTGCCAGTTTCAGCTTTAACAGCTTCTACAACGGCAGGGATACGAGTTGAACCACCGACAAGGATAACTTCATCGATTTCAGAGATTGAAAGACCTGCATCTGAAAGAGCTTGACGAACTGGAGCTTTAGTACGTTCAACAAGGTCACGAGTCAAGTCATCGAATTTAGCACGTGAAAGGCTTGTTTCCAAATGAAGAGGTCCAGCAGCACCCGCAGTAATGAATGGAAGTGAGATTTGTGTTTGAGTAACACCTGAAAGATCTTTTTTAGCTTTTTCAGCAGCATCTTTCAAACGTTGAAGCGCCATTTTATCTTGGCTAAGGTCAATTCCGTTTTCGTTCTTGAAGTCAGCAACTAACCAATCAATAATTTTTTGGTCGAAGTCGTCACCACCAAGTTTGTTATCACCTGCTGTAGCAAGTACGTCAAAGACACCATCACCAAGTTCAAGGATAGATACGTCGAATGTACCACCACCAAGGTCAAATACCAAGATTTTTTCGTCTTTATCCGTTTTATCAAGACCGTAAGCAAGTGCAGCTGCAGTTGGTTCGTTAACGATACGTTCTACTTCAAGACCAGCGATTTTACCAGCATCTTTAGTTGCTTGACGTTGAGCATCGTTGAAGTATGCAGGAACTGTGATAACAGCTTTTGTTACTTTTTCACCAAGGTAATCTTCAGCGTAACCTTTAAGGTATTGAAGAATCATTGCTGAGATTTCTTGTGGAGTGTATTCTTTACCGTTTGCAGATACTTTTTCAGAAGTACCCATTTTAGATTTGATAGAGATAACTGTATCTGGGTTTGTTACTGCTTGACGTTTTGCAGCATCACCAACGATGATTTCACCGTTTTTGAATGAAACAACTGATGGAGTTGTACGGTTACCTTCTGGGTTTGCAATGATTTTTGATTCAGTTCCTTCAAGAACTGCAACAGCTGAGTTTGTTGTACCTAAGTCAATACCAATAATTTTAGACATCTTCTATCCCTCTTTTTTTATATGATTTTATCTTTTTATGCTTTCTGTTATAGTTTAATGACATTGCGGTCGGGTTTGCAATTAGTTGTAAACAACAACCATTGCAGGACGCAACAAGCGTTCGTGAAGTTTATAACCTTTTTGAAGAACTTGTGCAATGCTATCCACTGGATGTTCATCATCCGCTGGAAGTGTTTGAACTGCCATGTGCAAGTTGTGGTCAAAGTTCTCAACAACCACTTCTTCAACACCTTCTTCGTTAAGCGCACGAACAAGGCTATTGCGTGTCATTTCAAGACCTTTTTTAACATCGTCAGT
Source organism: Streptococcus lutetiensis (assembly GCF_900475675.1). NCBI lineage: Bacteria > Bacillati > Bacillota > Bacilli > Lactobacillales > Streptococcaceae > Streptococcus > Streptococcus lutetiensis. Next base: position 249,441 of record NZ_LS483403.1, on the reverse strand, counting down.
CAAACCTTCAACAGCAAGAGCTCGTTCCAAGTTATCCAAACTTGGTAGAATAGCTTTTGCTAAATCTTGTGAACGGTATTTTTGTAATTGCTGACGTTCTTCGTTAGCACGGCGTTGAATATTTTGCATTTCAGCATGTGCTCGAAGGTATTTATTTTCAAAATCTTCAGCACGTTCAAGTGCTTTTTGCAATTCTTCGTTTTGAGCCTCTTCTTGAGGCTGTTCTTTTGTTTTTTCTTCAGTCACAACATCAGTGGCTTCAACTTCTTCTTGAAGTTCTTCGTTTTTAGTTTCTTCTGACACTGTGTCCCTCCCTATCTTTTTACCAAATTAAATTAATTACTAAACTTAGTTGACTTCGTAATGATTACTATTAAGATATCGGTAGTAATCACCAAGTTTCATCGCTAAAACTCGCCCGATAACATTAACCAAGCTAACGCTTCGGCGATAATCCATATCAATGGGACCAATCAAGCTAAGGAGCCCAAATCCACGATAAGGAATCAGAAACTTATGTGTCAAAACAGTCACATTTGCTAAAGCCGGCTCTTGACTATCTGCAACCTGAACATTGGCAATTTCATCTTCTTTCATTAAAGAGCGAAGCGCAACCGCCACTCGCTGGTCATTATCCAAGAAACGATAAGTTCCCAAATCAGCATAATCAAGTGAATTAACTTTACCAGCTACAAAAACCAATTCTCTGAACAATTCTGCAAAAATATAATCAAACAAATCCAAAATATTATCTGTCACTGTGAAGTATTTTTGCAAAACCTGTGGAATTTCTGTTCGTAACTTATAATGGATATCCATCACCGTGCGACCAAGCAAACGTTCATCGACAATTTCTTTCAAAGTCACCAAATCTTTTAACATAAAGTTTTTCGGAATGGCGAACTGAATGGTTGCTGGTTTAGATTCATCCAAAGTTAAAACAGCTAAAGCGTCATGACTTGATAGTTGAACAATATCAAAGGCAGTTAATTTTTGACGAGCTGGCTCAACATCCAAAATCACTGATGTATAACCAGTCATATCTGCCAAAACTTGGCTTGCCCTTTGTAAAATATCATCAAGCTTAAAAGCTTCAAAATCAAAAGCCTTAACCACTTGGTAAATATCACGTTCATCGATACTATCAAGACTCAATGAATGCTCAACAAAGTACTTAAATCCAGCAGCGCTTGGCATCCGCCCACTAGACGTGTGAGCTTTCTCAAGCAACCCTAGTTTTTCAAGTTTAGCCATGTCATTACGAATGGTAGCACCACTTGAATCGATAGTTGCTTGCAAAGTTTTAGAGCCAATAGGTTCATGCGTCTGTGTAAACAATTCAACGATTAAATTTAGAATTTCACTTTGACGTTGTGTAATCATAACCTCGCCCCTTTCAACTTTTAGCACTCATTTACCTCGACTGCTAATTTATAATTCTATTATACTCCTCTAAAAAGCAGTGTCAAGGAAAAAGCATAAAAAATTAGCACTCTTTTTACTAGAGTGCTAATCCATTATTTATCATATGTTGTTAAGTCATTTTCTTCAATAATAGCAATCAATTTACTCGCATAATTGGGGTCTGAACTAAAGCCCATATCTTGCAGTGCTTGTGCTGGTTTCTTGTACCCTTTGTTAGAAACCATAACGTCATAAGCACCTTCGCTATTACGAATTTTACCTGATTTCAGCAAATCAAAATAATCGTAAATAGCATCATCCCAAGATTTATAAACAGCAAATTGGCCAATTTCAGTTTGCCACTCATTGACAAAATAACGTTTGTATTTCAAAGTCACAGGTTTATTTCCTAGCTGCGCAAAAACAGCAAAGAGATTATGATATTTTACAGCTAGCAAATTTTGACCATAATCAGATTCTAACGCCGCTTGTGCTATCACCAATGACGGACGCACGCCATAAGCTTCTGCCACTTCTTGAATCGTTGGTGCAATGTCAGCAAAAAATTCCGACTTATTATAGGAAACTTTTTCTGTTTTATTTGCACTAGGTGTTGCTCGGTGAGCATATAGCGGTGAAAAAATACCTAGAACCAAAACAGCCAAAAATACAAGAAATTGAACAAAAGAGAATCGAGATTTCATCGTTTATTCTCCTTCAACAAAGCAATGTATTCTTCAAGGCTAAGATTATTATCAGTCATGTATTTTGCTGATTCTTTACCAACATAACGGAAGTGCCAATCTTCATAATCAACACCTGTTGACTCACTTTTCCCTTTTGGAAAACGAAGAACAAACCCATATTCAGGTGCAATATCTTTTACTTTTTCCACAATATCAACATCACTTTGATTGAGGTAATTGACAGTGCTCATATCCATGGCTAAACCAGTTTGGTGTTCACTAGCCCCAGCCGGTTGTGAATACGTCTTAACCAAATATTCTGCCGCAGACTGTGTCAAACTTGGGTCAGCAGCCATTTCCTGCGATACATATGAATTAAACAATTCTTCCTGATACGCAACGCTTCGGTAACCAGAAATCAAGTGTTCACTAGCGTCAATAGCTTGCGCTGCAGCCAAGAAATTACGAGCATCATCAGCAATACGTGAATCAACCGTAATATTATCAATCTGCGTCAAATCAGGATTCATTTCTGGCGTGATGTGGTCACGATTTACCAAGGCCAATTGCCAATCTTTGGTTGAAACATCAGGTAAATTCGCTACTTTTTTCTTAGCAGCTACTGAAGAGGACTTAGCTGATGAACTTTGACTCACCGAAGTAGAAACATTTCTTGTATTTCCCTTTAATGTGAATTGATTTCCTTGAACAAAAACAAAAATTCCAACAATAAAAATGATAATAACTAATAACCCTAATATTAAGGTTGGTAAACTACGCTTTTTTCTCATCTTTTCTTTCTTCTAATAATTGTCGACCTTTGAGACGATAACTAACAACTCCAATCGATTCAATAATAAATTTGCCATTCTCAAAACTAACAACTGTTACACTACCATTATCTAGTCCAAGACCTCTTGGTATCGTAGGGTCAATTAACCACAAAAATGTACCAATGGTCATACCGTGACTCACTACAATGGCATTGCCACCGCCCGATGCTTCAATTTTTTTAGCAATAGCAGTAAAACCTTCTAAAATTCGACTACTTAGCTCTTCCCAAGTTTCAGCCCAACCGGCAGTATCAACTTTGTAAATGCCCTTTGCTAATTCTTCGTAAGACAGTTTAGTCATGTCCTTATCAAAAACTCGAGGAAGAACACCATTGAAGAGCTCACCGTCATAGCCTCCATCCAAACTGCCAAAACACCACTCACGAATACGTTTATCACGCGTATAAGGAATGTCCTCTTGCTGACATTCTCGCAATATAATTTCCATTGTTTGCAAAGTCCGCCCACTATCACTCGAAAAAGCTTCCTTAAATGTCAAACCTGCAGACTTTAAGCCGACACCAAGTTCCTGAATACCACGTTCACCCTCAGCAGTCAACGGAGTATCACTCCACCCCTGTGCACGACCGATTGTGTTAAACATTGTCTTACCATGACGAGCAATATACAACCTTGTTTTTACCATTGGCTTCCTCCTATAAACTAGAAACAAACAGAAATAGTGATAACAAAATAAATAGTAATTTAAGACTTTAATACAACTTTATTATAACATATTTTTCGCTTTACTCCTTTGTCCAAAACACAATCTTAATTAGGAAACAGACAAGTTTTTAATGAAGGATTTCAAACAAAAATCTAGGGCAAAAATTACTTTCACCCTAGATATTTTATGACTAAAAATGATTAACAGATTAGTTTTTAAAGCTATGGACAGGCGCAGGAATTTGACCTCCACGGTGAATGAAATCAGCAGACGAATTATGGTTAACACGCATCACTGGTGCAGCACCAAGAAGTCCACCAAATTCAATCATATCTCCTTCTTTACCTTTAGGAATAATACGAACAGCTGTTGTTTTTTGATTAATAACACCAATAGCAGCTTCATCAGCAATCATAGCAGCAATTGTTTCGTGCGGAGTATCCTCAGGAATAGCAATCATATCCAAACCAACTGAACAGATAGCAGTCATAGCTTCAAGTTTTTCTAAATTAAGGGAACCATTTTGAACAGCAGCAATCATTCCTTCATCTTCAGAAACCGGAATGAAAGCACCTGATAGACCACCAACTTGGTTACAAGCCATGATACCACCTTTTTTAACTTGGTCATTTAAAAGTGCAAGTGCTGCTGTTGTACCGTGCGTACCAACTGCTTCAAGTCCCATTTCTTCAAGAACACGAGCGACAGAATCCCCGACAGCTGGTGTAGGAGCGAGTGAAAGGTCAACAATACCAAATTTAACCCCTAAACGTTCACTAGCCATCTGACCAACTAATTGACCGATACGAGTAATTTTGAAGGCTGTTTTCTTAACAGTTTCAGCAACAACATCAAAGCTTTCACCACGAACTTTTTCAAGAGCACGTTTGACAACACCAGGACCAGAAACACCGACATTAATGACAACATCCGCTTCACCAACACCATGGAAAGCTCCAGCCATGAAAGGATTATCTTCAACCGCATTAGCAAATACAACTAACTTAGCTGCACCTAAATCAGACAATTCAGCAGTTTCTTTAATCACACGTCCCATGTCAGCAACGGCAGTCATATTAATACCAGATTTTGTTGAGCCAATATTAACAGATGAACATACTTTTTCTGTTTCAGCAAGAGCACGAGGTATAGAATTAATCAAAATTTCATCACCTTTTTGGTAACCTTTTTGAACCAAAGCAGAGAAACCACCGATGAAATCAATACCAATTTCATGTGCAGCATTATCCAAAGCATGTGCAAGTGGAAGATAGTCTGTCGCATCAGTTGCAGCTCCAATAATTGAAATTGGTGTAACTGAAACACGTTTATTTACAATTGGAATACCAAGCTCAGCAGCAATTTCGTCTCCTACTTCAACAAGAGAACCAGCTTTTTCAACTACTTTTTTATAAACTTTATCAGCAGCTTTGTTAATATCAGGATCGATACAATCAAGAAGAGAAATTCCCATCGTAATAGTACGAACATCGAAATTTTGCTCTTCAATCATTGCAATTGTTTCAGTAACTTGTCTAATATCCACAGCTAGCCTCCTTAAATATTGTACATAGCATCAAAAATCGCTGCGCTTTGAATGTTAATTTTGACGTTGAGCGTGTCACCATATGCTTCAAATTCAGAGCGTAATTTTGTGAAATCTTGTTTTTCATCAGATGAGACAACAGCCATCATTGTGAAGAAATCATCCAAAACAGTTTGAGAAATATCATCAATATTAAAACCAAACTCAGCAATTTTTGCTGAAACACTTGCTACAATACCTGCTTTATCTTTTCCAACAACAGTAATAATTGCTTTCATGAGAAGCCTCCAAAACTAATATTTGTTCAATTTTACCACAATTTTCTGAAAAATTCCATTTAATTAGCAAAATAATTCGCTAATAACGAATTATTTTAGATTATTTAAAACAAATATTCATGTTTTAAGTCTAAAATTGGATTTTCTTCCGATCAGAAGAGTAAGAAAAGGCCAGAATCCTCTGGTCTTTTCTTATGGTCTAAAATCTGAGAAATACGGTTCAATGCTTTTTAAGAAGTCTTTCTTCCCTTCAAAACGTTCCCCACGAATCACTTTTTCCAACTTCAGTCTATCTTCTCTTCCCAATGTTCTTCGTAAACGTGCTAAGCTATCCTGATAAGCCACGTAATCTGCGACTTCAAAGAAAGATACCTGGGGTACACAGTGACTAATATCACCAATTTCTTCATAAGGCATATGATTAAATTTTCGTTTAAAGGATTCCTGATGGCGGATAATATCTTTAACATGGTTAGAAAATTTTGTTTTAAAGTAGCTATAACGTTTGCCTTCATTAATTAAGAGATCAGGATGTTCCTCTACAAGTTCAAAGAAAATAATACGTCCCTCTTGAATCCAATCCTCATAATCCCAGAGTTTGACAAAATAATAACGGCGTAATTTTAAAATAATTGGTTTAACCGTTTGAAAATAGCGTTCAAAATCCACTGTTTCTATCTCCTTTTTCCCTTTTATTTTTAAAGTAATCTTATTATAAAAAGATTTAGGAAAAAGGAACATGACAAAAATGTCCAAATGAGAGCAGAAAAAAAGCAACTCAATGAGTTGCTCTCCGTCTACCGCTTTTAAACTCCGCCAGTAGGACTCGAACCTACGACATCATGATTAACAGTCATGCGCTACTACCAACTGAGCTATGGCGGATAAATGCTAAGCGACTACCATATCTAACAGGGGGCAACCCCCAACTACATCAGGCGTGCTAGGGCTTAACTTCTGTGTTCGGCATGGGAACAGGTGTATCTCCTAGGCTATCGTCACTTAACTATGATTGATTATCCAATCAAAATTGAATACCTATATATTCTAACAAGAAACCTACGCGCTGTCAATATTGACTCGTTTCTTTTTTGGATAAGTCCTCGAGCTATTAGTATTAGTCCGCTACATGTGTCACCACACTTACACTTCTAACCTATCTACCTGATCATCTCTCAGGGCTCTTACTGATATAAAATCATGGGAAATCTCATCTTGAGGTGGGCTTCACACTTAGATGCTTTCAGCGTTTATCCCTTCCCTACATAGCTACCCAGCGATGCCTTTGGCAAGACAACTGGTACACCAGCGGTAAGTCCACTCTGGTCCTCTCGTACTAGGAGCAGATCCTCTCAAATTTCCTACGCCCGCGACGGATAGGGACCGAACTGTCTCACGACGTTCTGAACCCAGCTCGCGTGCCGCTTTAATGGGCGAACAGCCCAACCCTTGGGACCGACTACAGCCCCAGGATGCGACGAGCCGACATCGAGGTGCCAAACCTCCCCGTCGATGTGAACTCTTGGGGGAGATAAGCCTGTTATCCCCAGGGTAGCTTTTATCCGTTGAGCGATGGCCCTTCCATGCGGAACCACCGGATCACTAAGCCCGACTTTCGTCCCTGCTCGAGTTGTAGCTCTCGCAGTCAAGCTCCCTTATACCTTTACACTCTGCGAATGATTTCCAACCATTCTGAGGGAACCTTTGGGCGCCTCCGTTACCTTTTAGGAGGCGACCGCCCCAGTCAAACTGCCCGTCAGACACTGTCTCCGATAGGGATAGCCTATCTAGGTTAGAGTAGCCATAACACAAGGGTAGTATCCCAACAACGCCTCCACCGAAACTAGCGTCCCGATTTCATAGGCTCCTACCTATCCTGTACATGTGGTACAGATACTCAATATCAAACTGCAGTAAAGCTCCATGGGGTCTTTCCGTCCTGTCGCGGGTAACCTGCATCTTCACAGGTACTAAAATTTCACCGAGTCTCTCGTTGAGACAGTGCCCAAATCATTACGCCTTTCGTGCGGGTCGGAACTTACCCGACAAGGAATTTCGCTACCTTAGGACCGTTATAGTTACGGCCGCCGTTTACTGGGGCTTCAATTCACACCTTCGCTAATGCTAAGCGCTCCTCTTAACCTTCCAGCACCGGGCAGGCGTCACCCCCTATACATCATCTTACGATTTAGCAGAGAGCTGTGTTTTTGATAAACAGTTGCTTGGGCCTATTCACTGCGGCTGACTTAAAGCCAGCGCCCCTTCTCCCGAAGTTACGGGGCCATTTTGCCGAGTTCCTTAACGAGAGTTCTCTCGCTCACCTGAGGCTACTCGCCTCGACTACCTGTGTCGGTTTGCGGTACGGGTAGAGTATAATTAACGCTAGAAGCTTTTCTTGGCAGTGTGACATCACTAACTTCGCTACTTAACTTCGCTCCCCATCACAGCTCAATGTTAGAGATATAAGCATTTGACTCATATCACACCTCACTGCTTAGACGTGCACTTCCAATCGCACGCTTTAGTTAGCCTACTGCGTCCCTCCATCACTATATACTCTAGTACAGGAATATCAACCTGTTGTCCATCGGATACACCTTTCGGTCTCTCCTTAGGTCCCGACTAACCCAGGGAGGACGAGCCTTCCCCTGGAAACCTTAGTCATACGGTGGACAGGATTCTCACCTGTCTTTCGCTACTCATACCGGCATTCTCACTTCTATGCGTTCCAGCGCTCCTCACGGTACACCTTCTTCACACATAGAACGCTCTCCTACCATACCTAAAAGGTATCCACAGCTTCGGTAATATGTTTTAGCCCCGGTACATTTTCGGCGCAGGGTCACTCGACTAGTGAGCTATTACGCACTCTTTGAATGAATAGCTGCTTCTAAGCTAACATCCTAGTTGTCTGTGCAACCCCACATCCTTTTCCACTTAACATATATTTTGGGACCTTAGCTGGTGGTCTGGGCTGTTTCCCTTTCGACTACGGATCTTAGCACTCGCAGTCTGACTGCCGATTATATCTCATTGGCATTCGGAGTTTATCTGATATTGGTAATCCGGGATGGACCCCTCAATCAAACAGTGCTCTACCTCCAAGAGACTTAACATCGACGCTAGCCCTAAAGCTATTTCGGAGAGAACCAGCTATCTCCAAGTTCGTTTGGAATTTCTCCGCTACCCACAAGTCATCCAAGCACTTTTCAACGTGCCCTGGTTCGGGCCTCCAGTGAGTTTTACCTCACCTTCACCCTGCTCATGGGTAGGTCACATGGTTTCGGGTCTACGACATGATACTAATGCGCCCTATTAAGACTCGGTTTCCCTACGGCTCCGTCTCTTCAACTTAACCTCGCATCATATCGTAACTCGCCGGTTCATTCTACAAAAGGCACGCTCTCACCCATTAACGGGCTCGAACTTGTTGTAGGCACACGGTTTCAGGTTCTATTTCACTCCCCTCCCGGGGTGCTTTTCACCTTTCCCTCACGGTACTGGTTCACTATCGGTCACTAGAGAGTATTTAGGGTTAGGAGATGGTCCTCCCAGATTCCGACGAGATTTCTCGTGTCTCGCCGTACTCAGGATACTGCTAGGGTTAAAGACTATTTCGAATACGAGGCTGTTACTCTCTTTGGCTTACCTTCCCAGGTAATTCTTCTATAATCTTGTCGTCCCACGTCGCAGTCCTACAACCCCGATGTGTAAACACATCGGTTTGCCCTCTTGCCATTTCGCTCGCCGCTACTAAGGCAATCGCGTTTGCTTTCTCTTCCTGCAGCTACTTAGATGTTTCAGTTCACTGCGTCTTCCTCTTCATTACCTTAACAGTAATGAGTGACATGCATTACATGCCGGGTTCCCCCATTCGGACATCTCTGGATCAATGTTTACTTACAACTCCCCAAAGCATTTCGTCGTTAGTCACGTCCTTCATCGGCTTCTAGTGCCAAGGCATCCACCGTGCGCCCTTATTAACTTAACCTTATTTTGGTCTGTTGACCTTAAACTCATTAAATCACAGCGTTTCGGTTTATTTCTTGTTACTATCTACAATTCAATTTCTTGAATCGTGGAATTTGATATAGATATTCAATTTTCAATGGACAATCTTTTGAATCTTTCGATTCAATGGAGCCTAGCGGGATCGAACCGCTGACCTCCTGCGTGCAAAGCAGGCGCTCTCCCAGCTGAGCTAAGGCCCCACAAGACCTCTCAAAACTAAACAATACCCAAACGTGCTTCCGTTTATCCTTAGAAAGGAGGTGATCCAGCCGCACCTTCCGATACGGCTACCTTGTTACGACTTCACCCCAATCATCTATCCCACCTTAGGCGGCTGGCTCCTAAAAGGTTACCTCACCGACTTCGGGTGTTACAAACTCTCGTGGTGTGACGGGCGGTGTGTACAAGGCCCGGGAACGTATTCACCGCGGCGTGCTGATCCGCGATTACTAGCGATTCCGACTTCATGTAGGCGAGTTGCAGCCTACAATCCGAACTGAGATTGGCTTTAAGAGATTTGCTTGCCGTCACCGACTCGCGACTCGTTGTACCAACCATTGTAGCACGTGTGTAGCCCAGGTCATAAGGGGCATGATGATTTGACGTCATCCCCACCTTCCTCCGGTTTATTACCGGCAGTCTCGCTAGAGTGCCCAACTTAATGATGGCAACTAACAATAGGGGTTGCGCTCGTTGCGGGACTTAACCCAACATCTCACGACACGAGCTGACGACAACCATGCACCACCTGTCACCGATGTTCCGAAGAAACTTCCTATCTCTAGGAATAGCATCGGGATGTCAAGACCTGGTAAGGTTCTTCGCGTTGCTTCGAATTAAACCACATGCTCCACCGCTTGTGCGGGCCCCCGTCAATTCCTTTGAGTTTCAACCTTGCGGTCGTACTCCCCAGGCGGAGTGCTTAATGCGTTAGCTGCGGCACTAAGCCCCGGAAAGGGCCTAACACCTAGCACTCATCGTTTACGGCGTGGACTACCAGGGTATCTAATCCTGTTTGCTCCCCACGCTTTCGAGCCTCAGCGTCAGTTACAGACCAGAGAGCCGCTTTCGCCACCGGTGTTCCTCCATATATCTACGCATTTCACCGCTACACATGGAATTCCACTCTCCCCTTCTGCACTCAAGTCTAACAGTTTCCAAAGCGAACAATGGTTAAGCCACTGCCTTTAACTTCAGACTTATTAAACCGCCTGCGCTCGCTTTACGCCCAATAAATCCGGACAACGCTCGGGACCTACGTATTACCGCGGCTGCTGGCACGTAGTTAGCCGTCCCTTTCTGGTAAGTTACCGTCACTGTGTGAACTTTCCACTCTCACACACGTTCTTCTCTTACAACAGAGCTTTACGATCCGAAAACCTTCTTCACTCACGCGGCGTTGCTCGGTCAGGGTTGCCCCCATTGCCGAAGATTCCCTACTGCTGCCTCCCGTAGGAGTCTGGGCCGTGTCTCAGTCCCAGTGTGGCCGATCACCCTCTCAGGTCGGCTATGTATCGTCGCCTTGGTGAGCCGTTACCTCACCAACTAGCTAATACAACGCAGGTCCATCTACTAGTGAAGCAATTGCTCCTTTCAAGCATCTAACATGGGTTAAATGCTGTTATGCGGTATTAGCTATCGTTTCCAATAGTTATCCCCCGCTAGTAGGCAGGTTACCTACGCGTTACTCACCCGTTCGCAACTCTTCCAACTTTAGCAAGCTAAAGTCTTCAGCGTTCTACTTGCATGTATTAGGCACGCCGCCAGCGTTCGTCCTGAGCCAGGATCAAACTCTCATTTAATCTTGTTCTCATTCTGTCACTGACAGATTTATCGTTTTTTGACAGGTTACTTCCGTAACCCGCACGTTTGGTTCGTATTGTTCAGTTTTCAAAGGTCTTTGTCTTACTCGAGACAACTTCTATATTCTATCAAATTTGAAGCGCGTTGTCAACATCTTTTTTCAAGAAAGTTTCAAACTCTTTTCAAACTTGTTTCTGTCGCCCTCTCGAACAACAGCTATATTAGTATAGCATTTCTTCAATGCTTTGTCAAGAAGTTTTTTGAACTTTTTTCAAAGCATTTTTGAAATATTTGCTGCCTCAAACAACAGCTTATTTAGTATACTAAACTTCATCTATACTGTCAATATGTTTTTTAAGTTTTTTTGATTTATTCTAGTAGACGCTCTCACAGGCTCTATTTAAGCATCAAATCACCTTCTATTACTTTTCCCTTTTATAGGACACTAAGACTCTTTCAGGCATTTTAAGAGGCACATGACTGTATTTTGAGTCCCTTCTCTAAAATCCTACTCCAATAATTTTTTCAAAAGCAAAAAAGAACACCCCAAAGAGTGTTCTTTTGTACAAATCTGAAAAACGGATTAACGTTTTGAGAATTGTGAAGCTTTACGAGCTTTTTTAAGACCTGGTTTTTTACGTTCAACCATACGTGCATCACGTGTAAGAAGACCAGCGCGTTTCAATGAATCACGGAAGTCTGGGTCTACTTGAAGCAATGCGCGAGCGATACCGTGACGAATAGCTCCTGATTGACCTGCGTAACCACCACCTACAACATTAACGAAAACGTCGTATGAACCAACAGTTGAAGTAACTGCGAATGGTTGGTTGATAACAAGACGAAGGTCAGCATGTGGGATGTATTCTTCTACATCTTTTTTGTTAACTGTGATTTTACCAGTACCTGGGACCAAACGTACGCGTGCAACAGCGTTTTTACGACGACCAGTACCTGTGTATTGTGCTTGTGCCATTTAATAGATGCTCCTTTCTCTCTTAGATAAGTCCTTTGATATCAAGTGCTTCTGGTTGTTGTGCAGCATGTGTATGCTCGCTACCTACAAAGACTTTCAATTTCATGCCTTGTGCACGTCCAAGAGTGTTGTGTGGAAGCATGCCTTTAACTGATTTTTCAATCAAGCGAACAGCATTTTTAGAACGAAGTTCACCAGCTGAAATTTGTTTCAAACCACCTGGATACATTGAGTGAGTGTAGTAGATTTTATCAGTTGCTTTTTTACCAGTTAATTTAACTTTTTCAGCATTGATAACGATAACGAAATCACCTGTATCAGTGTGTGGTGTAAATGTTGGTTTGTTTTTTCCGCGAAGTACGCTAGCAACTACTGCAGAAAGACGTCCAAGAGGTACATCTGTTGCGTCAACAACGTACCATTTACGTTCAACTTGGCCTGGTTTAGCCATGAATGTTGTTTTGTTCATGAGTTCTCCTATACGAATTCGTTTTTGTTTACAAAGTGTGGATGTTCCGGTCCACGAGTTATTTGAAAGGTTCCGGGGCCTTACAAATGGGGTAAACAATACCATTTATTATAATACCAAAAAAAGTGGTACCAAGTCAACACTTACCTACCCTCTTTTCTAAGTTTTTTAGCAATTTTTCTTCTTTGCCAAATTTCAAGTTCAAATTAGCCAGCCTGTAAAAACTCTTTAGGAGATTTATAATTGAATAGTTTCTTTGGATAGTTGTTAATCCAGTTTTCAATAAATGCGACTTGTTGTTGAGTCGCATTTTTGCTTCCCTTAGGCAACCAACGCCGGATGAGTCTATTATGATTCTCATTAGTACCACGCTCCCAAGAATAATACGGGTGGGCATAATAGATATGAGTAGGGTCAAAAACTTCCGCTAAACGACTGAACTCAGCCCCGTTATCAGCTGTGATAGAATTCATTTGATAATCCTTGAGGATTGCTTTCAGAGCTTGATTGACTGAAGCCGCGGACTTATCGGGAATGACTCGAATGATTTGATAACGACTCTTTCTATCGGTTAGAGTCAACAGACACTCGTTTTTTGCCCGTGTTTGAATAACCGTATCAATTTCAAAATCACCGATATTCTCACGCTTATTAATACTTTCTGGTCGTTCCTCAATAGACTTTCCAGCTGGCTTAAAATTGGGACTAGCATGCTTTTTCTTAGCTTTCTCTTGTCGAGGATAAAGCATATCAGCCTTGGTCAATCCTAAGTGTCCATGATGAATCCAGTAGTAAATGGTGGAGATGGGAACAGGTATCCCTTTTGACTTTACCATCATCTCGGGAGAGTATTTCTGTTCGATGTAGTGAGTTATCTTTTCTTTGAGTCCCTTGGTTAGGGAGACTTGTTTAACAGAACGTTTGCGATTGTTTTGATAGGCTTTTTGAGCAAAATCAGCTGAGTAGATCACTTCAAATTTTCCTTTACGCACTTGTTGTCTAACCTGACCACGTTTGACTTCGTTGTGAATGGTTTGAGGAGCTTTAGCTAATCTCCTAGCGATTTCACGATTTGAGAGCCCTTCTTGAGGCCAATGTTCAATCATTCTACGTTCAGTTAGTGTTAAATGTTTACTTTTTAGTGTTGCATCTCAGAGTCTTTCTAATTGTTGTTGTGGTGATTACAATTATATCTCTCTGCGATGTTTTTTGATACCCTTAGGTGGCTAACTTCATTTTAGAACTTTCCAATTTTTCTTCTTTTTCATAGAAAACGCTTAGCGGAATTTACGGATATTTTCTGCTAAGTGAACTAAGTGGCGTAAAAAGTCATGCGTTTTTGCTTGATAATCATAAGTCCTGCCTAAATCATAGATATAACCATTGATATAATCAACTTCTGTCTGACGTCCTTTGTTCATATCTTGGTACATTGACGGATAATGCAGAGGACTTGTTTCCGCGCTAACATACCGAATGGTCTCCCATTCTTCATCACGACTATTCAGAGGAGTAATGCCCGCTAATTCGGCAACGTTATAAGCTTCATCAATTAATTGACGTCCTAGTTTTTCGGCACCTTCGTAATCAATGAATTGTCCCATACGAATTTCAAAAAGGGTACAAATGGTATTGATGACAGAATTGAACACAACTTTTGTGTAAAGTGTTCCTAAAAAATTATCAGTCAGATTTGGATTGAGGTTTGAGGCTTCAAATTCAGTTATTATCTGCTTTTGAACATCATCGACCGTTCCTGATTGAGCGGCTATATTAATAGAACCAGCACCTGCTTTTCCAATAAAATCAACATTTCCTGCGTCTTTCAAGACCGTTCCAATCAGACAAGTTCCTGCTAAAACTTTTTCAGGCGCAAAATAGAGATTTATTTTCTCGATATGTCCCATGCCGTTCATTCCTGTGAAAACATATTGATTTTCGTGGAAGAAATGCTTGCTTCGTTCGAGTAATTGCGACAAATGCATTTGTTTATCAAAAATGATAAAAACATCTGGTTTTCCTTGGTATTCTTCTGGTGTCTGAATGCTAATCGGAATCAGATGACGATTTTTACCATCACGTGATTGATAAACACCACCTTGTTTTCTAATCGTGTCGATTTGCTCTTTCCACGTATCAATAAAATCCACTTGAGCACCGAGGTGTTCTTTTAATAGCAGCCCAAAACGTAGTCCCATTGCACCACTTCCAAGTACAGCATAAGTCAAAGCCATGTCTTTTCCTCCTTTGATTTTAAAAATTATATCACTTCATCAGTCGAATATGGAGGAAATCAGGTATAGAATTTTCTTATGGCTAGCTATAAATAAGAAGGCTAGAACTTACTATTCTAACCTTTCTCTATTATCTTGCTTCTTTTCCGATTGAAAAGACAGCTAATGTCCCTGGTCCTACGTGGGCAGAAATGACTGGTCCTAGTGGCATAATGAGGACATGGTCAACATCTTCATGTTCTAGTAATGATTTTTTGAGTATTTCAGCACCTTCGATGTCATTAGCATAGGCAACAACGGCTGTGTCATGTGCTAATGATTGTGTTGCTTGGGAAACGACTTCTTTCAAGGCTTTTTTACGTCCACGAACTTTGGCTAATGGAACTAACTTTCCAGATGGTTCAATCCACAAAAGTGGCTTGATATTTGCTAAACTTCCCATAATAGCTGACGTTTTTGATAAACGTCCTCCACGCATAAGATGATAAAGGTCATCAACCAAGAAATAGGTTCTTAAACGTGGCAAAATATCAATAATTATTGCTTCGGTTTCTTCAAGAGATTTTCCTTCATCACGCGCTTGCGCTGCTAAAATGGACAAGTAACCTTCACCGCCAGCAGCAGCCAAAGTATCAACAATTTCAATAGTAGCTTGCGGGAATTCTTCCAAAACGATATCACGCGCAATCATAGAGCTTTGATACGTTCCTGAAAGAACAGATGAAAATGCCAAATAAAGTACTTTGTCCCCATTTTGAGCATGATGTCGAAAGCTTTCTTCAAATTGTCCCACATTAACTTGACTAGTGGTTGGCTTGCCACCATTTTTCATGCTTTCAAGCAATACTTCACTCGTTAAACGGTTCTCACCGACAGTTTCGTATGTTTTTCCGTCTAATTGAATGGTTAATCCTAAAATTTCAACATCGTGAGCGTTTGCCCATTCTTCATCTAAATCAGCTGTTGAATCTGTTATTAATTTAAAAGTCATAATTATTCCTTTACTATCAAACACTGATTTTTCTGACATTTTAACATCAAATCAGTTTTCATTTTCAAAATAATACTTTGATAATCAAATGATTTTAAATTATTATACCAAAAAAGCTCACATTGCGCGAGCTTCTTTTTTAAAAGTCTGTTTCTGATTAAACTACATATCGTCTAGCAATTGCTTCAATTTATCCAATTGTCCGTCGTTCCAAGGGCGTAATTTTGGTGTTGTCAAATCAATATGTTGAGACATTTTATCCAAATCTGATTTGACTGTATTAACACGTTGTTCGAGTTCACGAGCCGAGACGCGTAAAGCTCCCTGAGAGAAAACTGTCCACTGCTCATTCAAATCACTGGTCGCAACTTCAACAAGATTACGGGGTGTGTTTAATTCAGCAGCGGTACGTTCAATGTAAGAATCTGCAGTCTCGTCTTCTTCTGTAAAGATGACTTGAATTTTATATTGATCATAGCGTTGACGAACTCCAGGGACATATTGTGCATCAAAAACACAGATGATGTCAAGATTTTCAAAATGAGCATAGTTATTTAACTTACGTAGCAAGATATTTCTGGCTTCGTCTAGTTGATTTTTCTTAAACAGTTGACGTGTTTCCTGCCAAAAGGCAATCATATTATAACCATCAACTAAGAGGATTTTTTTCTTCAATTGTTCTAGTCCTTTCATAGATGGCTAGCTTTTTTCGGCTTTACAAGGTTTTAGTCGATTTTATGGCGGAAGACTTCGTACATTAATACTGCCGCAGCGACGCTGGCATTTAAGCTTTGCACATGACCGTTCATTGGAATGGTAATCATTTCATCCACTTGTTTTTTGATGTTTGGCGAAATGCCTTTTCCTTCGTTACCAATGATTAGGGCTAGTTTGCCAGCTGTATTCCATTTGTGTGATGGTGTTCCGTTCATATCGGTACCAAATACCCAGAAGCCTTGTTCTTTCAATTTATCAAGTGTTTGGCTGAGGTTTGTCACACGAGCAATCGGAACGTGTTCAACAGCACCAGTTGAGGTTTTGGCAACAACGGGTGTTACACCAACTGCACGATGTTTCGGAATAATCACACCAGTGACATTTGTCGCATCAGCTGTTCGCAAAATTGAGCCAAAATTATGCGGGTCGTTGAGTCCATCCAAAATTAGAATCAGTGGGTTTTCTTCCTGAGCAGCTTTTTCTAAAATGGTATCTAATTCAGCATAAGCAAATTCTGAAACGCGTAAAACAAAACCTTGATGAACAGCACCATTTGTCATATCACTAAGCGTTTTTTTGGGCGTCCAAGAAATAGACACTTTTTTCTCTGTTGCTAAGCTTTTAATTTTATCAACATTTTTTCCGCGCAAGTCATCTTGAATGTAGAGTTTATTTCCTGTATTAGCTTGAAGGGCTTCTGTTACGGCATGCACACCATAAACGATGTCATCTTGACCATTAAATTCTTTGTTCTTCATAGTGCTATTATAACATGAAAACCAGCTCTCATGCGAGAACTGGCTATTTTTATTTTTTACTTAATCTTCAATTTTTTCAACAGCTTGAATGCACCAGTCGATAAGCTCTTCGAGACGATCAATCTGCTCAGTCATGTGAAGATAGCCCATGACAGCTTCAAAACCTGTCGACATGCGGTAAGTCACAACGTCAGCATTTTTGGCTTTGGTATGACTATTTGTATTGCGACCGCGTTTATAAATTTCTTCTTCTTTTTCAGTCAATAGCTGCGCTTCTAGCATCATATTAATCAGCATTGCTTGAGCTTTGGCTGAAACATACATCGTTGCTTTACGGTGCAATTGATTAGGTTTGGTCATACCTTGAAAAATCAAGTGTTTACGAATATAAGTCGAATAAATGGCATCTCCTTCAAAAGCAAGAGCAATACCATTAATAAGATTGACATCTACATTAGTCACATGTCCACCTCACACCATCTTTAGTATCAAGCAATTTGATACCTTGTGCTGCTAGCTGATCACGAATCGCATCTGCTGTTGCAAAATCGCGATTCGCACGTGCTTCTTGGCGTTTTTCAATCAATGCTTCGATATCCGCATCAAGTACTTCTTCTTCAAAGACAATACCAAAGACAGCAAGCATTTTAGCAAAAGTATCTTTGGTTACTTGATCATAATTTCCTGAATTAATCCATTTTGCCATGTCAAAGGCAACTGTAATACCATTTGCTGTGTTGAAATCATCATCCATAGCTGCTTCAAAATCAGCCTTGAATTTTGCAAGTTCAGCTGCATCAACAGCTTTGCCAAGTGGCAAGGTAAAGGTATTTTTCAAATACTTAAGGTTAACAGATGCATCGTGAACAGCTTTTTCGGTAAAGTTGATAGGTTTGCGATATTGTTGAGTCGCAAGGAAGAAACGAAGTACTTGACCATCAACAGTTTTCAACATGTCGTGGACTGTCACAAAGTTGCCAAGAGATTTTGACATTTTTTCATTGTCAACATTGACAAAACCATTGTGCATCCAGTAATTAGCAAATGTTTTTCCAGTTTTGGCTTCTGATTGAGCAATTTCATTAGTGTGGTGTGGGAATTCCAAATCAGCTCCACCACCGTGAATATCAATGGTATCACCCAAGATACTTGTCGCCATTACAGAACATTCAATGTGCCAACCAGGACGTCCTTGTCCCCAAGGGCTTTTCCAAGAAACTTCACCCAGCTTAGCCGCTTTCCAAAGGGCAAAATCAAGTGGATTTTCTTTGATGTTACCTTCGCCATCAACACGACCGCTGGCACCAACTTCAAGGTCTTCCAAAGTTTTATTTGCTAATTTAGCATAGTTTTTGCTTTTAGCCACGCGGAAATACACATCGCCATTTGCTTCATAAGCAAAACCTTTATCTACCAAATCTTTAACAAAAGCAATGATTTCATCCATGTAATCAATGACACGTGGATTTTTTGTTGCAGGCTCAACGCCAAGTTCTTTGACATCTTCCATAAAGGCTGCAATGAATTTATCTGAAAAATCTTTAGTGTCCATACCAGCTTTAGCTGCACCTTTGATGATTTTATCATCAACGTCAGTAAAGTTAGAAATATAGTTTACTTTGTAGCCACGGTATTCAAAATAGCGGCGAATCGTGTCAAAAGCAACAACACTTCGAGCATTTCCAATGTGAATATAGTTATAAACAGTCGGTCCACAAACATACATGTTAACTGTATTTTCAGTAATTGGGACAAAGTCACGAAGACTTCTGGTCATTGTATCGTAAATTTTAATTGTCATGTTCCTTCCTCCAATCTCATCTTAGTTTTTATTAAAGTTTTGATGAATGTAAACTTTCGTAGCAAGCTGCTTCAAGTTTTGAAGTATAGTACTCGCGGTGTTCTTCAAGGTCATGAATAGCATTTTCATCTTTTTTACCATGAACACGAACAACTTTCGCTGGTACTCCGACTACTGTTACATCTGCTGGAACATCCGATACAACGACAGCTGCCGCTCCAACTTTGGAATTTTTTCCAATTTCAATTGGTCCAATAACTTGTGCGTGCGCTGAAACAAGTGCTCCTTCGCGAACGGTTGGATGACGTTTTCCGACATCCTTACCAGTTCCGCCCAGAGTCACACCATGATAAAGCATAACCCCTTTTTCTACAATAGCTGTTTCACCAATAACAAGACCAGAACCATGGTCGATAAAGACACCCTCAGCAATTTCAGCTCCTGGGTGAATTTCAATTTGTGTCCAAAAGCGCCAGAATTGGCTATGCATGCGCGCTAATAATTTCAAGCCATGTTTCCATAAGAAATGTGAGATACGATGTGCAGCCAAGGCTTTGACACCAGGGTAAGTTAGTATAATCTCCAGAGAGCTACGAGCCGCTGGATCATTTTTCTTTACAATATCAATGGTTTCTTTCCACCAACCCATATCTTCTCCTTTCTTTTATTCGTCTTCGTCGATTTCAGACCAATCAACAAGAATTTGTTGGTCATCAAAGGGATTAATGGCAACTCCAACCGTTTCGTCAATATCATTTTCACCGTGCCCAGGTTGATAAATATCAGCCAAACGCCATGTCAAGATACTTCCTTGAGCATTGCGAAATGGTGTTCCAAAATCTTTGTGGTTATACCATTTAGCAAAGCTTTGAAGATTTGAAAAGGCTGGGACATAGCTTTTACCTTCTGGTGTAGACATTGTTGGGAACATACGGTCAAAGCTTTTATCATCACGTGGGTGAACAAAAGCTGGGACAAGATAATATTTGTCTAAAGTATCAGCCTTACGATTTTCCTCACCCACAAGTTTATTCAAAATAGTTGTGTAAGCATTTAAAAATTGGATTAATTCACTGCTTTTAAAAATTGTTGAATTCCCAAAATCACCTGATTTTTTAAGGTTAAAGACAATTCCAGTCAATCCTTTTTCAATGACTTCTTTCAAAACATCCAAAGTTGGACGTTCAACCCAATTTTGAGTTTTGGCACTGTCTTGTTCTTCTTTGAAATTTTCAAGATCTTCTTTGTCAGAAAAGACAGGCGTAACCTTTTGCCCTTCAATATCAAGAGCGTAAGGTTGGTCACTCGCCAAAACAGGAATATTGTGCAAAGCATTGACAAGAGCAATGCTATCTAAAAAATTATCTGGTGCGTTTACAAATGCACGCAAACGCAAATCAAGTTCATTTAAATTTGTCATCGTTAAACTCCACATTTACAAAAGATGAGCAAGTCAAAAAGTGATTAGTCGATTTTATCGTGTTTTTCTTTGTTATCACGCAAGTGTCCACCAAACGGTGAATGACCCTTGTGTTCTTTCTCGTGTTTTTCAGCTCTTGGTGGACGTGGAAGAAGAGCTTTCATTGACGCATCAACACGTCCTTTGTCATCTACTTTGATAACTTTAACATCAACTTCGTCACCAACTTCAAGAACATCAGAAACGTTAGCTGTACGTGTCCATGCAATTTCTGAAATGTGAACAAGGGCATCTGTCTTATCAAAGAGGTTAACAAAAGCACCGAATTTTTCAATACGAACAACTTTAGCGTGGTAAACTTCACCAACTTTAGCTTCACGAACTAAACCAGCAATAATTTCTTTGGCACGGTCGATAGCTGCTTGGTCTGATGAGTAAATTGAAACATTTCCTTCATCGTCAATGTCAATTTTAACACCAGTTTCTTCGATAATTTTATCGATGGTTTCACCACCTTTACCAATAACTACTTTGATTTTATCAACATCAATCTTGATTGTATCGATTTTTGGTGCTGTTGGTGCCAAGTGAGTACGAGGTGCTGGGATAGTTGCTTCAATCAAATCAAGGATTTCAAAGCGTGCTTTCTTAGCTTGAGCAAGAGCTTCTTTCAAGATTTGTGGTGTGATACCTTCAATCTTGATATCCATTTGAAGGGCTGTGATACCTTCACGAGTACCTGCAACCTTAAAGTCCATGTCACCAAAGTGGTCTTCAAGGCCTTGGATATCTGTCAAGATTGTGTAGTTGCTACCGTCTGAAATCAATCCCATAGCGATACCAGCAACAGGTGCTTTAATTGGCACACCACCAGCCATAAGCGCAAGGGTACCTGCGCAGATTGAAGCTTGTGAAGATGAACCGTTTGATTCCAAAACTTCAGCTACAAGACGGATAGCATACGGGAATTCTTCAAGGCTTGGAAGAACTTGCGCAAGAGCACGTTCACCGAGAGCACCGTGACCAATTTCACGACGGCCTGGCGCACCGTAACGTCCAGTTTCACCAACAGAGAATTGTGGGAAATTGTAGTGGTGCAAGAAACGTTTCTTGTACTCAGCACCAAGTCCATCAACGATTTGTGTTTCACCCATTGGAGCAAGTGTCAAAACTGACAAGGCTTGAGTTTGTCCACGTGTAAATAGACCTGAACCGTGAATTTTTGGCAAGAAATCAATTTCAGCATCCAATGGACGAATTTCGTCAACACGACGACCATCAGGACGGATTTTATCTTCTGTAATCAAGCGACGGACTTCAGCGTGTTCCATTTGTTCAAGAATTTCAGCCACATCACGCATGATTGTTTCATAGTTTTCATCATCGGCGTAGCGTTCTTCGTAAACAGCAGTTACTTCTTCTTTGACAGCTTCTGTTGCTGCTTCACGCGTTTTTTTCTCTTCGACTTGAACAGCTTTTTGAAGGTCCGCATTGTAAGCTGTAATGATTTCAGCTTGCAATCCTGGGTCAACTTGAAGCAATTCAACTTCTGCTTTTTCTTTACCAACAGCAGCCACAATTTCTTCCTGGAAGGCAATCAATTCTTGAACTGCTTCATGTCCTTTAAGAAGAGCTTCAAGCATGATATCTTCTGACAATTCTTTAGCACCAGATTCAACCATGTTGATAGCTTCTTTTGTACCGGCAACAGTTAATTCAAGAAGTGAAGCTTCTTTTTGTTCAGCTGATGGATTAATGATGAATTCACCATCGATGTAAGCCACTTGAACACCAGCGATAGGTCCGTTAAATGGAATGTCTGAAATTGACAAAGCCAGTGAGCTACCAAACATGGCTGCCATTGGTGCGCTAGAGTCTTCATCATAAGAAAGAACAGTGTTAATCACTTGAACTTCGTTACGGAAGCCTTCAGCAAACATTGGACGAATTGGACGGTCAATCAAACGCGCTGTTAAAGTCGCATCAGTTGTTGGACGACCTTCACGTTTGTTGAAACCACCAGGGAATTTTCCAGCAGCGTACATTTTTTCTTCGTAATTTACTTGAAGCGGGAAGAAGTCACCAGTTGACATTTTTTTAGACATAACAGCTGCACTAAGAACAGTTGATTCACCGTAGCGAATCACTGCAGCGCCATTAGCTTGTTTAGCAACTTGACCAATTTCAACAACAAGTGGACGACCAGCAAAAGTCGTTTCAAAAGTTTGTTTTGACATTTTTATTCCTCTAATATTTTATTTTGATACGTCTGTTTTCTACAAAAACTAGTCTGTAAAAGACTTATAAACTCGTCTTTGCATAAAACTACGTATCTCCATTATTTTATCACATTTTATAGGAAATAGCAGAGCTTGTAGCATAGTTTTTTAAGAATCATTAAAAAGCAGCTACCACTCAGTAACTGCTTCACTTTATAACGATTTACCAGACTATTATCCAAAAAATAAATCAACTACAGCAATGACAATAATAGCTCCCAAAACAGAAGGTAAAATTGCCATATCTGCTAAAGTCGGTCCCCAATATCCAAATAAACTTTGCCCAACGAATGAACCAACAAGACCTGCAAAAATATTATAAACACAGCCCATTGACTCACCTTTTTTCGTGATAGCACCGGCCATCATCCCAATAAGCGCACCAACAATTAATGATCCAACCATAACAGTCTCCTTTTTAAAATATCTGACATATTTAGCTATTTCTTTACACCCACATTGTAGCATAAAAAAACAGTCCAGGGGGACTGTTTTTTCACGAGCCTGAAAATTTGAAGGCGAGTTAAGCCCTATGGACTGTTTTTTCTCGAGCTTGAAAATTCAAGACTAGATATGTTTTTTGAGTCTGAAAATTAATGAGCTATTGACAATTGACTGCTAAATATATCGACAATAATCTTTTCAGTTTTTCTTAGAACATATCAATCAACAATTGTTTCAATTCTGAAATGTATGGTTGACGTGGATTTGCTGGTGTACATTGATCATCGTAAGCAAGTGATGCCAATTTATCCACAGCTGCGTCAAAGGCCTCTTTCGTAACACCATTTGCAGAAAGACGAGGGTCAACATCAACTGCTTTCATCAAAGCATCAATACGTTCGCAAAGTGCTTCAACCAATGCTGCATCATCTTTACCTTTAAGATCAAGACTACGAGCAATATCAGCGTAGTCACGTTGTGCACGATATTCTTCATAACGTGGGAAGACTGAACGTTTTACATTTCCAGCCACACCATTGTAACGAATAACGTGTTGCATAGCGATTGAGATAGCTAGACCATGTGGAAGACCAAATTCACCACCAGTTTTGTGTGCGATTGAGTGGTTGATACCCAAGAAAGCATTTGAGAAGGCCATACCAGCAAGAGTTGCTGCGTAGTGCATGTTTTCACGTGCTTGTTCACCACGAAGTGTTGGGTGTTTAGGATCATAGTTATATGAATCTTCCAAGTTTTCAATAACCAGCTTAATGGCTTCAAGTGACCATGGGCGAGTCAAATCAGATGCCATAACTGAAACATAAGCTTCAAGGGCATGTGACAAAGTATCAAGACCAGAAAGAGCTACTGTACGTTTTGGCACTGTCATAACAAATTCTGGGTCAACAATGGCAACTTGTGGAGTCAATTCATAGTCAGTCAAAGGATACTTAACGTGAGTATGGTCATCAGTAATAACAGCGTATGGTGTAACTTCTGAACCTGTACCAGATGTTGTTGGAATACAGAAGAGACGTGTTGCTGTTTGGTGTTTGAATTTCACGATACGTTTACGGATATCGATGAATTTTTGTTGCAAACGTAAGAAGAGTTCGCTGACATTTTCGTAGCTATCAAGGAAATCAGCTTCTTGATCAAGTGAGTATTCGTAGATGTAACGTGCAATCTTAGCCGCATCAAGGGCAGAACCACCACCGACTGCAATAACTGTATCAGGTTTGAAATCACGCATTTGTTTGGCAATTTCAATCGTTTGACCAAGTGTTGGGTCTGGTTTGATAGTACCGTAAATTGATGTTGCAACTTTTTCATCACGCAATGCTAATTGAGCAAGAACAGTATCAACAAAACCAAATTGAACCATTCCTGGGTCAGCAACGATCAAAGCACGTTGCATCGGTTCGTATTCATCTTGCAAGTAAGAGATAGCATTTTTTTCATAGTATGTTTTTTCTGGCAGGCGAATCCATTGAGGACGGTTGCGACGTTTGGCAACTGTCTTAACATTTAAGAGATCGCCAGTTGAAAGATTGTGTGACAATGAATTTTTCCCCCATGATCCTGTTCCAAGTGTTAAGCTAGCTTTAAGTGCATCTGTGTAAATATCACCGATACCTCCGACTGAATCTGGTTGGTTAACCAAGACACGTGATGCTTTCACAGCGTCGCCATATTCAGCAACAAATGGGTCTGCCTGAGAACCTATTTGAATACCAGCATTGTGTCCTGCACCTTGATAGTCAAGAAGTGCTTCAACAATTTCAACACCTTCAGCACGATCTTTAGCTTTGTAAACCGAAAGGAGTGGAGAAAGTTTTTCAGAAGATAGTTTTTCACCGATATTTTTTTTATCAAGTTCAAACAAGAGAACATCTTTTCCTTCTGGCAATTTCACACCGGCTTGTTCACAAATCCAGCGAGCTGGCATACCAGCAACTGGACCATTAACACCGTGTCTGTCATTAAAGACAAAATCTTCGAGTTTTTTATAGTCCTTCTCAGGCACAAGGTAGGCACCTTTATCTTGCATTTTTTGAAGCCATTCGTCATAAATCGGTGCTTCAACAACTGCAGAGTTTTCAGTGGCACAAATCATACCATTATCAAAACGTTTTGATAACAACAAGTCTTCAACAGCGCGATCAACGTGTGCTGTTGCATCAACGTAGATAGCACCATTACCAGCACCAACACCCATTGATGGGTTACCTGATTTAAGAGCGGCATTTACCATACCAGGTCCACCAGTTGCCAAAATAGAAGCAATCTTCGGATTTTGGATAAGCGCTGATGTATTTGCAAGAGATGGTGTTTCAATCCATTGAACAATGTTTTCTGGAGCACCGGCTTTAATCGCTGCATCATAAAGAATTTGTGCAGCATGTGCTGAACAGTTTTGCGCTTGTGGGTGGAAGGCAAAGACAATCGCATTACGTGTTTTAAGAGCCACCAAAATCTTGAACATTGTTGTTGAAGTTGGGTTTGTTGTTGGAACAATACCAGCCAAAACACCAAGAGGTGCTGCGATTTGGATACTTCCTGAAACCTTATCTTCCCCAATGATACCTACTGTTTTTTCATTTTTAATACGTTCATAAACATACTCAGTAGCGAAGTGGTTCTTAATATCTTTATCTTCAACGACACCACGACCAGTTTCTGTATGAGCTTCTTTTGCTAATTCAAGCGAAGCTTCTGAACCTGCAAGAGCCATCGCTGCGACAATGTTATCAACTTGTTCTTGTGAATAAGTTGCATAAACACGTTCAGCTTCAAGAGCTTTTTCGACAAGAGCTCCAGTGTACTGTTGAGCCAATTCTTCTGCGATCAACTCGTTATTCTTTACATCTGCATTTGTTGCTTTAGCCATTAAGAAAACCTCCTTATAAGTACCCTTAAAAATAAGTGCCTCATTTTTTGAGAAGAACTATATTAATGATTGATACTAAAATAAAAACAAGACCGTATAGTCTGGAATTTCAAAACTCAATATTATTACTTGAGGTTCTCTTCACTATATAAACTACACAAAATCAACAGTTAAATTCTTTAATCATCATATTATTGTGATATTCTTCACCAACTATATTAACCCTTTTTCAAAAAAAGGTCAAGTATTATTTGTAAGCTTTTTCATTTTTATTTTAAAGCCAATGTAAGGGGATACATTTATATACCTAACTTTTCCTTTTACACTAATACTTTTGCCACTTTTGACATTTTCATATTCTGTAAAAACTCATTTTCATTAAAAATTGATCCTTCAATATCTTTCAAAATAAGCAGCTGAATATACAAAAAAAGCTCCTTGGAAAAACCAAGAAGCTTTTGCTCGACCGAACGTCAGATTAACGACGAAGACCAAGCGATGCGATCAATTCGCGGTAACGGTTAACGTCTGTGCGGCGAAGGTATGCCAACAAGTTACGACGGTGACCGATTTTTTTCATCAATCCACGGTAAGTAGCGTGGTCTTTTTTGTGTTGTTTAATGTGTTCGTTAAGGTGGTTGATTTCCCAAGTAAGAACAGCTACTTGAACTTCAACTGAACCTGTGTCACCTTCGTGACGTGCGTATTGAGCGATGATTTCATTTTTTTTCTCTTTTGAGATTGCCATAATTTTTCTCCTTTATATTGCTTCATCCGAGTGGTAGGTTTTTGGCGGATCCTACGACCAAGAAGAAGTTACTTGTCTTACGACAGTCCTTATTGTAGCAGATTGTTTCTACTTTTGTCAAAGGTTTTCCCTTAATTTAACGTGACTTTAACACAAATTAATTTTTCTTTGAAAAACGTGTTTTAATAATCAAACCTAGGCAAATAACCAAGCTGATAATAGCGTAAATAACAAAGGCAAAGCCTGGTTGTGGGCTAAATTTTGAGAAGAGGTTCAAAACAATTGCTGCGCTTGCCCCACCAAGATTACAGAAAATCAAGATAAGCGTAGTCGCATTTCCAATTAATTGCGGTGAAACGTTAGTTGAAACATCACTAAAGACGCAGGTAACTACAATACTGTACCAGAAACCTGACAGCATTGCACCGATTAGCATCACCCAAAGATTATTAGCAAAACCTACCATAAATAGTCCAAGAGCAAATGGAATCATTGAGATAGTAATCAAGTTTTTACTAAAGCGTCCAAGCAAACCTTCAAAACAAATTCCTGAAAGAATTCCCATAAGCATCATACCACTCAAGATTAAGCTTGCTTGACGAGGACTTCCAAGATGTAATTGGTCAACAATAACTGGAATGCGTAAACTGTTAGCACTATTGATATTAATAACAAAACCTGCCAATAAAGATAGTCCGACGATATACAAGATATCTTCTTTTTTAAATTTAGCACGAGCCTCATCTTGTTGGACTTCTGCCACTTCAACCTTAGGTTTTGGTGCAAAAACAAGGTAAACAGCAAGAATCGGCAAAGCAAATAAGTAAACACTGAATGTCCATGACCAACCAATAACAACAATGAAACCAACAATCATGGTCAATAAAGCATTACCAATAATTTCAAAGGAACCACGAAGCCCAAGCATCTGAGCTTGTTCACGTCCAGCATAAGTCTCACTGATAATACTGATGGCACGAGAATTAATCAAACCAATTCCGATACCAAGCAAAATACGTGATACAAAAACTAATGAATAAGTCTGAAAAACGACTGGCATGCTACCACCAAAGGCAATCAAAAGAAGACCTAAGATGATACTGAGACGTTCAGAGATTAGACGTTCGATAATTGGATTTAGTAACAACATGGCAAGAATCGCAAAAGATGATAGTGAAAATAGAAATTCCACCTGACTAGCAGCGTATCCTTGTTGATGAAATGTTGTAATCATTTGGGGTAATGCTGTCGACGGAGATAACGTCGAGACCAGCATCAAAGATAGAGATAGGAGACTAAATTTCTCCAAAAATGTTTTCATAGAAACTCCTTACTTGTTTTTTTCATCATTTCCAGTATAATCAAAGTTAGCGCATAAAAATATGACTTTTGTCACAACAAAGGAGGTCTGTGTGTCTTTAGAAAAATATATCCAAGACTATCAGCTTGAAAAAATCTTTCCTAGACATTATTTTGATAAATTGCAAGTCCGTGAACTAGTTGCTGGAGATGCGATTTGTCACCAAGGAGAAGCCTTAACAGCACTCTCTTATTTTGCAAAGGGAAAATTAAAAATTGTTCGTCGCTTATTTAACGGAAAAGAGCATATTTTAGATATCAAAGAAAAAACAACACTTATCGGAGATATTGAATTATTAACTGATCAGCCAATTGTGTCTTCAGTTGTTGCTCTTGAGGATACCTTAGTCATCCAACTCCCTTTAACTGGGATTCGCGAGGAATTATTAGCGGATAATGATTTGCTTCTAAATCTCAGTAGAGGGCTCGCTCAATCACTTTATGAGCAAAATATTCGCGCTTCTACCAATTTGAATTACACACTTAAAGAACGTCTAGCCACTCACATCTTGGCGATTGAAGACAAAGGCGTCTTCAAATTAGAATTAACCAGTCTTGCTGATTCATTTAGCGTCAGCTATCGTCACTTACTTCGCGTGATTCACGAATTCATCGATTCAGGAATCATCGAAAAACGTCGCCCCTATTATTATATCAAAGATATGAAGAAACTTATCAACTTGAAGATTACTAACTAAGCCAATAGCTTTCTCGTTAAGCATTTTTATGCTATAGTGTTATATAGAATAATTAGAGGAGAAACTATGTCAGTTATTGAAAAACTAGCAAAACCAAGTCATTTAATCAATATGAATGATATTATTCGCGAAGGTCACCCAACTTTGCGTCAAGTTTGTGACGACGTCACATTCCCTTTATCTGATGAAGAAATCATTTTGGGTGAAAAAATGATGCAGTTCTTGAAAAATTCACAAGATCCTGTAACTGCTGAAAAAATGGGCTTACGCGGCGGTGTCGGACTTGCAGCACCTCAATTGAACGTTTCAAAACGAATCATTGCTGTTCTTGTTCCAAATATGGAAGACAAAGATGGTAACCCACCAAAAGAAGCTTACAGCTTGCAAGAAGTTATGTACAATCCAAAAGTTGTTGCTCACTCAGTTCAAGACGCTGCTCTTGCTGATGGTGAAGGTTGCTTGTCTGTTGACCGTGTCGTTGAAGGATACGTTGTTCGTCATTCTCGTGTGACTGTTGAATACTTCGACAAAAACGGTGAAAAACACCGCATCAAACTTAAAGGTTACAACTCAATCGTTGTCCAACACGAAATCGACCACACAAACGGTATCATGTTCTACGACCGCATCGATGAAAAAAATCCATTTGCCATTAAAGATGGCATGCTAATTGTTGAATAAGCTAAAAAAGAGGTTGAAAACCTCTTTTTTTACGACCATACATAATAAAAGCACACTGTAAAAAGTGTGCTTTTTTCTGTTAAAAACTAACTAAAATTAAGAATTAATCAATTGCAGATAGAACTGCTTCTGCTTGTTTTTCAAGGTTAGCAATGACTTCATCAGTTGCAATGAACTTGCCATCTGCCCAAGCAGAGTCATTCACACGTGTTGTTGTGATTTCATCAACAAATTTCGTACGGATGAATGGGAACAAGGCACGGTAAGCTTCGGCTACTTGTTCGTGTCCACCGTTTGCAAGGATTGAAACAGTTGTGACTTTGTCATTAAGTGCTGAAGCACCTGTTGTATCTGAAAGATCAAGGGCACGGCTCAACCAGTCAAGCAAGTTCTTTACTGAACCAGGAATCGCAAAGTTATAAACTGGTGAGAAGAACCAGATAGCATCAGCTGCCAAGACAGCGTCACGTGCAGCTTGCACAGCAGCTGGTGTGTTAGCTTCCAAATCTTGTGAAAAGACCGGAACCTGTGACCAGTCTAGGTATGATACTTCTGCTTTGCCTTCAAGTGCTTTTTCAGCATTTTGAGCAAATTGTTGATCAAAAGATCCCTCACGTAATGAACCAACAACAAATAGAATTTTTTTCATGATATATCTCCCTTTTAAGGTTAATTAGTCTGTTAAAAGTTATTTATCACTAAATAGTACTTTCTCTATATTGTCATTGTACGAATTATTGCTACTTTTGTAAATTAATATGCTCACGCGGCTTAAATTTTTTTAGAAGTCGGATAAGCTCCTTTTGCTCTTCTTCAGTGAGAACTGAAAAGATGTCTTGGATTTTTTCGATGTGTAGCGGCAAAGCGCGCTCAATAACCTGACGACCAGCATCTGTTAGAGTTACCAGATAAGCACGTTTATCGTCTGGGCAAGTGTGACGGGTCACCCATCCTTTTTTCTCCATGTTACGAATTACTACCGTCATGTTGCCAGACGTTGCCAAGATACTTTCCATTAACTCACCGATTTTCATGGGACCTTTGCTGTAAAGAACATCCAAAACACTAAATTGAGTTTGCGTTAAATCATCTTCCTTGAATGATTCTGACGTTTTAGCATCAATTGTTCGATACGCTTTTCGCAAAACAACCATGGCTTTTACAGCGGTATTCGTAATATCTGACATGTTTCCTCCTGATATTTTAACTGATACGAAAACGAACAAATTACCTCAGACAGTCTGAAAATAATTTGTTCGCTCTTTTTTATTATTGTAATGATTTTAGAAGAAATCGTCAAACAAACTGAGTTGGTTATCTTCTGGCATGTTACCTAGGATTCCCATTTCATCCATTTTTTCAACTAGTGTTGCCGAAACACCACCGCGTTTGCGGAGTTCCATTTTAGAAAGGAATTCACCTTCTTCACGCGCTTTAACGATTTGTTTTGCAACGTTTTCTCCCAGACCATCCATAGCTACAAATGGTGGAATAAGGGTATCACCGTCAATGATAAACTCTGTTGCATCACTACGGTAAAGGTCTAATTGACCAAATTTAAAGCCACGTTCAAGCATTTCATTGACCAACTCGAGTGTTGTATAAAGGTCAATTTCAACGTTTGAAGCTTCATTATTTTTACGTTTGGTTGAAATCTCAGCCATGCGTTCTTTAACGGCATCAAGACCAGCACTCATTGTCTTGATATCAAAAGCTTTGGCACGAATTGAGAAGTAGGCGCAGTAATAATAAAGTGGGTAGTGAACCTTGAAGTAGGCCACACGAAGGGCCATCAATACGTAGGCAGCCGCGTGGGCTTTCGGGAACATGTACTTGATTTTACCACAAGATTCGATGTACCAATCAGGCACATTATTGTCACGCATTGCTTGAATGTAGCCATTACGTTCTTCATCAGAAATCTTCAACCAGCGTCCTTTACGCACACGTTCCATGATGGTAAAGGCCATTTTTGGATTTAGTCCCGCGTGCATGAGGTAAACCATGATATCGTCACGACAACCGATAACGGTTTTCAGTGTCGCGATACCTTCTTTAATCAAATCTTGGGCATTTCCAAGCCATACGTCGGTACCATGTGATAGCCCTGATAACTGAAGTAATTCGGCAAAGGTCGTTGGGTGCGTTTCTTCAACCATGCCACGAACAAAGTTTGTTCCGAATTCTGGGATACCAAGCATACCTGTCGGTGTTCCGATTTGTTCAGGAGTTACACCAAGCACTTCAGTACCTGAGAAGAGCGCCATAACATCTGGGTCATCCGCAGGAATATCTTTGGGATCAATACCAGACAAGTCTTGCAACTTACGAATCATCGTCGGATCATCATGACCGAGGATATCAAGCTTCAAGACGTTTTCATCGATATCGTGGAAGTTAAAGTGAGTGGTTTGCCATTCAGCTGAAAGATCATCCGCTGGGTATTGAACTGGTGTAAAGTCATAAACATCCATGTAGTTTGGAATAACAACGATACCACCTGGGTGTTGTCCAGTCGTACGTTTCACCCCTGCAGCCCCTTGCGCCAAACGCTCAACTTCTGCTTCCGGATACATCTTGCCATAATCACGTTCATAACCTTTAACAAATCCATAAGCCGTGCGGTCAGCGACAGTACCAACAGTTCCTGCACGGAAAGCGTATTGTTCACCGAAAATATCACGAACATCCAAGTGGGCAGATGGTTGGTCATCACCAGAGAAGTTCAAATCGATATCGGGAACCTTATCCCCATCAAACCCAAGGAAGGTTTCAAACGGAATATCATGTCCATCTTTCTTATAACGTGTGCCACATTTTGGGCAATCCTTGTCAGGAAGGTCGTAACCTGAACCGACAGAACCATCAGTGATAAATTCTGAATGCTGACAATTTGGACAGACATAATGTGGTGGCATTGGGTTAACTTCGGTAATTCCAATCATGGTTGCCACAAAACTTGAACCAACAGATCCACGTGAACCAACCAAGTAACCACGTTTATTAGAACGAATAACCAGCATTTGAGACGCCAAGTAAATCACGGCAAATCCGTTACCCAAAATCGAAGTCAATTCTTTTTCAATACGTCGGTCAACAATATCTGGTAATGGGTTACCATAGATTTCGAAGGCTTTTTGATAAGTCATCTCTGCGACACGTTCTTCTGATTTTTCGAGGAATGGCGTGTACAAATCTTTCTTAACCACTTCGATTTCTTCAAAGCGCTCAGCAAAATCACTCGTATTCTTAACGACGATTTCATAAGCCAAGTCTTCACCAAGGAAAGAAAATTCGTCTAACATTTCATTGGTTGTGCGGAAATGCGCTTTTGGTAGTGGGGCTGGCTGAGCATCTTCACCACGACCAATCGGACGGTTAATCGGTACCCCTTGTCCCAAACTACGGACGATAATTTCACGGTAAATTTCATCTTCTGGTTCAATGTAGTGAACATTACCAGTCGCAAGAACAGGCTTGTTCACACGACGTCCAACCTCAATCAAATCACGAATGACTTGACGAATGCCTTCTTCGTCTTTGATTGTTCCTTGTACCAATAGCGGTGCATAAATGGCAGGCGGCATGACTTCAATGAAATCATAGTATTTAGCCACTTCAACAGCTTTTTCCACACCTGATGTCAAAACAGCATCAAAAACTTCACCTTCTGAACAAGCTGTTCCTAACAGAAGTCCTTCACGGTGCGCATCAAGAACCGTTCTTGGAATACGCGCTACTCCTTCAAAATATTTAACATTTGAAAGACTGACCAGCTTGAAGATGTTTTTCAACCCAGTTTGGTTTTGAACATAAATCGTCGCATGCTTAACGCGAGCTTTCTTATAAGAGTCCTCAGCCACCAGCTTAGTGTTCAAGTCCATCATGTTGGTAAGACCATGATTTTCACGCGCTTCTTTCAAGAAAATAAAGAGTAGGCGACCAGTTGCTTCGGCATCGTAGTTGGCCATGTGATGGTGTTCAAGAGAGACTTGAAAACGTTTGGTCAACGGTCCCAAACCATGACGTTTGTATTCTGGGTAAAGGTTTCGTGCCAATTCAAGTGTATCAATAACTGGCTGTGTGATAGTTGGCATATCATGACGTTTGTAGTTAACATTCATAAAGCCAACGTCAAAGGTTGCATTGTGGGCAACCAAAACAGTGTCTTTACAGAAATCTTGAAACATTTGAAGGACTTGTTCGATTGGTTTTGCATTACGGACATGATTATCCGTGATACCAGTCAATTCTGTCGTAAAGGCTGACAAGTGGTGACCTGGATTGATGAATTCGTCAAACTGCTCAACAATATTACCTTTATACATTTTTGAAGCAGCAATCTGAATCAAATCATTGTGCACCGCAGAAAGTCCTGTTGTTTCCACGTCAAATACGACGTAAGTCGCTTCATTTAACTCTAAGTCAACAGGATTGTAAGCAATCGGCACCTTATCTTCAACAATATTAGCTTCCAATCCGAAAATAGCCTTAATACCGTCCTTACGAGCTCTGTGATAACCATGAGGAAAACTTTGAACATTTCCATGGTCAGTGATGGCAACAGCCTTGTGACCCCATTTAGCAGCTGTATCAATTAACTCTTCAACCGTTGGCAAAGCATCCATGGTTGACATGTTCGTATGCGCATGGAATTCCACACGTTTTTGGTCTTCTGGCATCAAATCTTTGCGGTCGTGGTGAACAATTTCTTTGACATCTTGCACATTCATGGTAAGGGCATGCGTAAAATTATTGTTCTCAATATTTCCGCGAACACGAAGCCATGAACCTTTGGCAATCATGTCACATTTTTTCAATTCTTCATCATCTTTAGCCCATTTTTGCATGGCAAAGCTTGATGTATAATCTGTCATCTTGAAATTGATGATATGACGACCTGTACGGGTAGTTTTCTTTTCAACATCAAAAACCATTCCCTCAAAGACAATGCGGTTTTCTTCTGTTGTGATTTCAACCATCGGCGTGATTTCAGCATTTTCAAAACCTGCACGGCGTTGTTTGGCACGTTCTTTGAAATCAAGCTTTGGTTTTGGAGCTTCTTCAGCTGGTGGTATTGATGCTTCAAGGGATTTGACAGCCTCACGATTTTCCTGCACTACTTTTTCTACCATGGCTTCACGATTATTTGTAAAATCTTCACGAAGCGCTTGAGTCATAGCTTCATCAGAAACCATATCAACCATCACTTTTCCGAAACCAAAAGCTTCAAATTGACGAGCCAAATTTGGCAAATGATTTTTTCGGAAATGGTCATTATTAACAAAAGCTGGCGCTGCAATCAATATTTTTTCACCATCATAAGAGACTTTCAACTTGCTAAAAGAGGCTTTAAAGCTAGCGCTATCACACGGAGCATACTCAAAAGCTTCTTCATAGTAAGCTTGTAAAAGTGGTTGTGAGAAATCAATTTTTTCTGCCTGAATATCAAAAGTCGCTGTAATATCCGCTTGCTTAAAGGTATTAACCAAGCGATAAGCTAACTCACGATAAATCTCAATCGGCAAAATCTCTGCAAATGAAAAATAGAATTCCCAGAGGCGGGATACTGAGTGTACCTTAACTTCACGAATATCTGCAGATGAAAAAGCAGAAGATTGTCGCATTTCAAGCGGCATATCGATTTGCTCCATCAATTTTTTAAATAACTCTGACATAAAGCGTCAATTACCTCAATTCCAAAAATCTATCTTTCTATCCTAAGTAAAAGAGGGACATGAGCCGCCCTTTTACTTCTTTATCTATCAATATCGTCTTTCAATTTTATCATAAAAGTGAGCATTTTTCGAGACAAAAGAAAAAGGTCGGGCCTACGCTCTCGACCTAAATCTTATTAGTCTTCTTTTGTCAAAATTTCAAGTGTTTCAATAAGGTTTTCAGCGTTAACTTCGATTGTATCACCGGTTGCTTTGATTTTAACTTCTACGATACCATCAGCAGCTTTTTTACCAACTGTCACACGGATTGGAAGTCCGATAAGATCGCTATCTGAGAATTTTGATCCGACACGTTCGTTACGGTCATCAACCAAAACTTCGTAACCTTTTTCAACCAATTCAGCTTCTACTTTAGCTGTCAAAGCTTGTGCTTCTTCGTCTTTCACGTTAACAGTGATAACGTGAACATCAAATGGTGCCAATTCTTTAGGGAAGTTAATACCCCATGCAAAGCGGTAAGCACCTTTTGGTGTTTTAGAAACGAAGAGACGAGCGTGTTGTTCGATAACAGCTGACAGGATACGGCTAACACCGATACCATAGCATCCCATGATGATTGGCACAGCACGACCGTTTTGGTCAAGGATTGTAGCACCCATGCTTTCTGAATAGCGAGTACCAAGTTTGAAGATGTGTCCGATTTCGATACCACGAGCGAATTTAAGAACACCTTTACCGTCTGGTGAGATTTCACCTTCTTTAACTTCACGAATATCAACGTATTCTGCTTCAAAGTCACGTCCTGGGTTAACACCAGTCAAGTGGTAACCATCTTCGTTAGCACCAACAACTGCATTAGCAACATCTTGTACTTTGCGGTCAGCCACGATACGAACGTTTTCAGGAAGGTTAACTGGGCCAAGTGAGCCAAAGTTTGCTCCAAAGACCTTAACAGCATCTTCTTCAGTAGCTGGGTCAAGGAAGTCAGCACCAAGGTAGTTTTTCAATTTAACATCGTTGACTTGGTCGTTTCCGACAAGAAGAGCAACAACTGGTTCTTTATCAGCAATGAATAGAAGTGTTTTGATTGTTTGTTCATCATCAACGTTCAAGAAAGCAGCCACTTCATCGATTGATTTACAGTTAGGTGTTTCCACACGTTTAACATCTTCTTGAGCAACAACTTTTGTTGATGGTTTGTATTCGTTGCTTGCCATCTCAAGGTTAGCAGCATAGCTTGATTCTGTTGAGTAAGCAATAGTATCTTCCCCTGAAACCAACCATGATGACAATTCTTTTTTGATATCTTCTAATACATCTTCTGGAATTTCATCGATTGAAGCGATTGATTTGTCAAGAACAACCCAATGGTCAAGGTCTGTACGGTCTGGAGTGATAGCCATAAACTCTTGAGAGTCTTTACCACCCATAGCACCACCATCACCGATGATACCTTTGAAATCAAGTCCTGCACGTGTGAAGACTACTTCATAAGCTTTGCGGTATTCTTCGTAAGTTTTATCCAAACCTTCGTAGTCTGCGTGGAAACTGTAACCGTCTTTCATGATAAATTCACGCGTACGAAGAAGTCCGTTACGTGGACGTTTTTCATCACGGTATTTAGATTGGATTTGATAAAGGTTAAGTGGCAATTGTTTGTATGATTTAACCGCATCACGAACAAGGCTTGTAAATGTTTCTTCGTGAGTTGGTCCAAGGATAAAGTCTGATTTATCGCGATTTTTAAGTTTATAAAGGTCTTCACCGTAAGTTTCGTAACGACCTGATTCACGCCAAAGATCAGCGTTCAAAAGTGCTGGTGCAAGCATTTCAACGGCACCGATTTTTTCAAACTCTTCACGCATGATTTTTTTGAATTTTTCAATTGTGCGGTTAGCAAGTGGTAGGTAAGCATAGATACCTGCTGAGACTTGGCGAACATAACCAGCACGAACCATAAGAGCGTGACTGATAACTTGAGCGTCGCTTGGCATTTCGCGAAGCGTTGGGATAAGCGTTTGTGATTGTTTCATAATAAAATATTGCGGTCAAATCACGAAAATAAGTAAGCCGCTTGTTGTTTAGGCAAGTAGCTCACTTACTCGTATCTTTAGAGAAGACCGTATCAATTCCTTTCTAAAAAATGTGTATTCAAAATATGATGTACTAAATTATTGATTAGTCTTTATGTAAGTTAGAAGAAAACTCGCATAATATCATTCCAAGTAACGGCAATCATCAAGATAATCATGATGACTACACCAACTAGAGTGACATAAGTTTCTGTTTCTTGTTTGAGTGGTTTACGACGAACAATCTCGATAAGATTCATCAAGATTTTCCCACCATCCAAAGCTGGAATCGGGATAAGGTTAACAATTCCAAGGTTAATTGACAAGAGAGCTAACAGATTAATCACTGATGTCAATCCATAGGAAGCTGCTTGACTTGACGCCTGATACATAGCTACGGGACCACCAAGTTTATCCAAGCTGAAATTTGACACAATACCTTTTAAAGCATTTAAAATTAACATGGCACTTTGCCAAGACATTTGGAAGCCACCAGTAATCTTGTCCCAGAAACCTGTTTTCAAAGCTGAAGAAACTCCGATAAGATAGCTACCATGATTTTTGACTGGCTTAATATCAAGAGTCTTTGTTTTTCCAGAAGCATCTTTTACGGTAACAGGAATCGTGGTATCTTTTGAAATACCTTTTGTCGATTTGGCAACAGCCTCAGTCAATTCAGACCAATTTGAGACTTTGTAATCACCGACTGCCAATACCTTGTCACCATCTTTGACACCTGCAGCTTGCATGGCACCACCGTCAGTCACTCGCACAGCATTTGTCGAGGGATTCGGGACTCCACCTTGCATAAAGACAAGTAAGATGAAAGCTAGCGTTCCTAGAATAAAATTATTCATCGGACCAGCAAAGTTTGTCATCAAACGTCCCCAGACAGTAGCATTTTGATACTGCACATCAAGGGGCGCAATGCGAATCTCTGTGCCATCTTCTTCAACGATTGTGGCATCGTGATGAACAGTGTATGTCTTTTGCTCATC
This sequence comes from Streptococcus lutetiensis, assembly GCF_900475675.1. NCBI lineage: Bacteria > Bacillati > Bacillota > Bacilli > Lactobacillales > Streptococcaceae > Streptococcus > Streptococcus lutetiensis. Next base: position 211,000 of record NZ_LS483403.1, on the reverse strand, counting down.
TAAAACCAATCCTGTGATTTCTAATTTATCTTCCAAATCATAAGAAGTCACATTCATAGGAAGAGCTGTATTATCCAACTGTTTGTGTGACAAATTAATACGTGTCACAAGTCCGTCTTTGTTCAAACTCAGGCTAGCTGGTGTACCCGTCTTGATTTCAGTGGTATCATCACCCCAGCCTGCCATACGGACATAACCACCTAAAGGAAGAATACGAAACGTATAAGCTGTCCCTTCCTTATCAAAATGAGAAAAGATTTTCGGGCCCATCCCGATAGAAAATTCTCTCACTAAGATACCTGCTTTTTTAGCAAAATATAGGTGACCAAATTCGTGGACAATAACTAAGATCCCAAAAACAATAATAAACGTTATAATTCCGAGCATTTTGCTCCTCTCTATACCAGTAACATTATTATCCTAATAACCATTCACTAGTAAGCAAACTCCAAAAGTTTGTGGCCATTGCCAAACAACTCAATTAAAAAAGACCAAATAGATGCATAATTGGGAAAACAAAAATCATTGAATCAAAGCGGTCTAGGATACCACCATGACCAGGGATAAGTTTTCCAGAATCTTTAACGCCAAAATGACGTTTAATCGCACTTTCAACCAAATCACCGAATTGACCAAAAATACTAAACAAAATAACGCAAATTAACATAACAAAGAGATTGTGCGGAGCGTAAACAGCTTTATCAATCAACATAAAGATAAATGAAACGACAACAGCGCAAGCAATCCCGCCAAGACTACCTTCGATAGTTTTATTTGGAGAAACTTTCGGCATCAATTTACGTTGACCAAAACGACGACCAATCATATAAGCACCGATATCAGTTGCCCATACAATAAATAAAGCAAAGAGCACTTTATCTAAGCCACCCATACGAGCATTGACCAAGTTTTGGAAACCAATTCCCACATAAAGGCTAGCTGCAATCGGATAAGAGACATCATCGAATGAATAATCATCACAATTGATAACTGTTCCTGCCAAAAGCAAGAAAACCAACAACCCATAGACGGCAAAGTTAGAATCTATCGGTAGTGATGTAAAGTAGTTATCCAAAGGCACTGTCAAAACAAAGGCACCAAGCATTGACAAAACACCTTCAATTGAGAAAAATTCAAGATGTTTCATACGTAACATTTCTGCCACACCAACCATTGCTAAAAAGCCTACAAAGACTTGAAACGATAGGCCTCCATGCAATAGAAACGGCAGCATAATCAATAGGGCAATCGCTCCCCAAATCACACGTTGTTTCATGATATTTCCTTTCTAGATTCCACCAAAACGGCGATGGCGTTGATTGTACTCAGCAATCGCCTTAATCAACTCGTCTTTTTTGAAATCAGGCCATAAAACAGGTGTGAAGTAAAATTCACTATATGCTGATTGCCATGGTAGAAAATTACTAAGACGAAGTTCACCACTTGTTCGAATAATCAGATCCGGATCACGATACAAGTACGGCAAGTGATTCGTCATCAAATGATTCGAAATCACATCTTCTGTAATATCATCTGGGCTGATTTTTGCTTCAAGCACTTCTTGGGCAATATTTTTAACCGCTTCTGTAATTTCTGAACGGCCGCCATAGTTAAGCGCAAAATTCAAAATAAGACCAGAATTGTGCTTCGTTTGTTCGCAAGCACGTTTCATCGCATCAAAAGTTGCTTTTGGCAAACAATTTGTCTCACCAATAACTTGAACTTTGACATTATTAGCGTCCAATTCAGGGACATATTTATCGAAGAACTCAACGGGTAAGTTCATAATGAATTTGACTTCGTCCTCGGGTCGTGACCAGTTTTCTGTTGAGAAAGCGTAGACTGTCAAAACTTTTACACCAAGTTCTGAGCTAGCAATCGTCACATCCTGCAAAGCATCCATACCAGCCTTGTGTCCCATGACACGTGGTTGCATGCGTTTCTTAGCCCAACGACCGTTTCCGTCCATAATAATTCCAATATGATTTGGAATTTTGTCAAGGCTTACAGCCTCTTTCTTTTTTCTAAAATTAAATTTAAACATACAATTTCCTTAAAAGCATACTCATCATAATATTTTACCATAAAATAGCCATTTTTTCTCTACTTAATTGATGGCTTTTAGGGAATATTGGCATAAAAAAAGCCAGATGATTTCTCATCTGGTAATTTCTATGATTAGTCTTCACTTTCAACGGCAGTATCTTGAGCTGCTTCAGTTGTTTCTTCAACTACTTCTTCAACAACCTCTTGTTCAGCTCTGTTAACAACACGTTTTAAAGCACCAAGTTCAAATGTTAGATAAACACCATCGATATCCAAAACCATTTTTTGGTTAGCAGTGTCAACTTCATCAACAACACCGTAAAGACCACCGATTGTTACGATTTCATCACCTTTTTGCAATGCTTTAAGTTGATCTTGACGGGCTTGTGCTTGTTTCTTTTGAGAACGTTGCATGAACCAAATCAAACCAACCATAACGAGCAACATAATAACTGTTGGCATAAGAATCCTCCATAAATATAAGCTTAATGACAACTATACCAAATTACATTTAACAACGCAAGAAATGACCGTTAAAACTTCCAAAGTTTACTAGCGTCAGTCATCTTAGCGTAAACAACCTACGTCCGTTCTTCAAAACCTAAGTTTTCATAAAGACGTTTAGCAGCTAAATTATCTGATTCAACTGCAATTTGAAAAGCCTTATCGTTTTCAGCTAACAAGTCATTGACAAGCACTTTCATAAAATAAGTTCCAATCCCTTGGCCGCGATATCCTTCAGAAACTACTAAACCATAAAGGTAATTATAAGTCGTGCTAAAATCCACCGTGCAAGAAGCAACAACTTTCTCGTCTTTCATCACGATATAAAGTTTTCCAGTTTCATCAACCAAAGCCTCTTTGGCGTAACATAAGGTAACATCATAAGATTCATCGAAAGCTTTCGCTTGAAAGTCTGCAATAGCTTCAAAGTGTTCTCTACTAGCTTTGGTAACCAACAAGTCATCACGCTTTTCAAGCAAATAGGCCTTTCGTTGTCGACTAAGCCAATACTCAAAATCATCTTCTAAAGTCATGTCAAGATTAGCCAGCATATCTGGCTGTTTTGCTAAGAAAGCTCGCTCCGACATTACCGTAAAATTCAGGTGGTACTCTTTCATGGTTTCACGGAAAACATGAAACAATTCTTTAGCGTACCCTAAGCGTCGATAATTTGGGTGAACCAAAATAGCAACTTCTGCCTCGTCTGGCTCATCAGCATAGACTGTCAACACCCCCAAGTTGATTCTTCTCATAAGCTAAAAAGAAAGCTGGCATTTTTTGGTCAAAATTAAGATTATTGGATAAGTAGGGAATGCGGTGTGTCTCATCAAAATCTTGAACCTCTCTAATCAATTTTTCAGCAGCCAGTCTCTGCTTGTCATCTAAGCAATTCGTGCTAATCACTTTCATAATCTCATCCTTTTTCATATCATTCTATACAATGCACAAAAAGCCTGAGACAAATGTCTCAGACTAGATTTATGTCATATTAACAGTCGTTGTATCCATTTGGATGGCTTGAGTGCCATGCCCAAGCAGATGCAATGATTTTTTCAATATCGTCAAATTGAGGTTTCCAACCAAGGACTTCACGCGCTTTATCTGATGATGCGATAAGCGTATCTGGGTCACCAAGGCGACGGTCTGCAAGTTCAGCTGGAATTTCTTTACCAGTTACTTTACGAGCTGCTTCAAGGATTTGAAGGTTTGAAAAACCAGTTGAAGAACCTAGGTTAAAGGCTGTTGATTGATTACCTTCGCGAAGATATTTTACAGCAAGTAAATGAGCATCTGCCAAGTCAAATGGGTGAACGTAGTCACGCACATTTGTACCATCCGGTGTGTTGTAATCATTACCAAAAATCATGATTTTTTCACGAACACCTTGTGCTACTTGCAAAATAATTGGCAACAAGTGTGTTTCTGGTCCATGGTCTTCACCGATAGAACCATCTGGTTTAGCACCAGCAACATTGAAATAACGAAGTGGGACAAACTTAATGCCATAAGCTTGGTCAGCCCATCTCATAATAGTTTCCATCATGAGTTTACTTTCACCGTATGGATTGATTGGGCGTTGTGGTGTTGTTTCTTTGATTGGAAGCTCATCTGGAATACCATAAGTTGCTGCTGTTGATGAGAAAACAATGTATTTAACACCAAATTCATTCATCACTTCAAGCAATTTAATCATGCCAGCAGTGTTGTTATCAAAGTATTTCAATGGTTTTTCCATTGATTCTGCAACCAATGAATAAGCTGCAAAGTGAATGACAGCATCCACATCAGGATTTTCTGTGAAAACCTTACGCATGAAATCTTGATCAGCAAGATCTCCTTGATAGAATTTTGCGTCAGGATGAACCGCTGCACGGTGTCCTGTCACCAAACTATCGACAACAACAACTTTTTCTTCACCTTTTTCAATTAAACGATCAACCATGTGAGAGCCGATGTAGCCAGCTCCACCAAGCACCAAAATTGACATTTATTTCTCCTATTCTAACCCAATGCTATTTACAAAACGCATAAAGGATTTTTGACCTTTTTCATCACGTTTGTAAACACCGGCATCTTCTAGAACACGAACAAAAACGTGTCCAACTTCTTCTTGTACAATATTATGCACTGTATCAGCCGTAATATCCGTACGTTTTTTAATCTCATCTGCCCAATCTTTATGATAGTCAGCGATTTCATTATACTGGTTCAAAAGATATTTTTCAACTTCTAGCAGTTCATCTTTCAGACGTGGCGGTAAAATAGCTAACCCCATAACTTCGATAAGTCCAATATTTTCCTTTTTAATGTGTTGCACATCAGCATGTGGATGATAAACACCGTCTGGAAATTCAGCTGTCGTGTGATTGTCTCGAAGAACGATATCCAGTTCAAATTGACCATCACGTTTGCGTGCAATTGGAGTAACTGTGTGATGTGGTGTGTCGCCTGTATAAGCTAATACATCAATACTTTCGTCAGAATAATCGCGCCATGCCAAACGAATTTTTTCAGCCAACTCAACCAAGCGTGCCTTGTTTTGACTACGTAAACGAAGCACTGACATTGGCCATTTGACAATACCTGCTGTCACATCAGAATAACCTTTAAAATGAAATTCATTGTCCAGCTCGGCTATTTCCATTGGAAAGACATGACGACCACCTTGATAGTGATTGTGTGTCAAGATTGACCCACCGACGATTGGCAAGTCTGAATTTGACCCAGCAAAGTAACCTGGGAAAATATCGACAATATCAAGCAACTGCGCAAAAGTATTTTTACTGATAACCATCGGCACATGCTCAGTATTTAGGATAATGCAATGTTCATTAAAATAGGCATATGGTGAGTATTGGAAGCCCCATTTTTCATCGCCAAGATTCAAGCGAATGATGCGGTGATTAGCACGCGCTGGGTGATTAATTCGACCTTGATAGCCTTCATTTTCCATACATAACTGACATTTTGGATAAGAAGATGCCTTGGTTAACTTAGCAGCAGCAATTGCTTTAGGGTCTTTTTCAGGTTTTGATAAATTAATCGTAATCTGAATATCACCGTATTGTGACGGCGTCGTAAAGGCAATATTTTTGGCAATTGCAGCGATTTTAATGTAGTCATTACGTTTGCTTAGGTCATAAAAATCTGCGACAGCTTGTTGAGGAGATTTAGCATAAGTGTCCCAGAAACGACGATTCACCTGACTCGGGATTGGGGTGATGAAGTTCATCAATTCAGCACCCAAGCAATCTTTTTCTGCCATTAATTCGCCAACTTTGCCATTTTTTACAGCTAAGTCAACCAACTCTTCTTTGAGAGCAATTAAATCTGTTTCTTGCGTTTCTTGCTCTGCTCCATCCTCACCCACAAGGGCTAGGACACGGTTACGCAAGTAAAACATATCATCTTCTGTATAGTCGCTTGCTTCAATTACCTTAGCGACAAAAGTATCTAAAAGTTTCATTTTATCTCTCTAATCTTAATTATTTTCTAGATAAGACACGTGAACCACCAGCGATTTCAGCAATGTAGAAAGCTGGCGCATAACCAACTGTTTCAGTGTAAACTTGCCCAACGTTTTTAGTAAATTCATCAACTTTATCTTTAGCAACAATGGCAATACCGCAGCCACCGAATCCCGCTCCTGTCATACGAGCTCCGAGAACTCCTTCTTGTTGCCAAGCAGTGTGAGCAAGGGTATCAAGTTCGATACCTGTTACCTCATAATCATGCTCAAGTGAGACATGTGAGGCATTCACCAAACGACCAAATTTTTCAAGTTCACCAGCCATCAAAGCTTCTTTGGCTTGAAGGGTACGTTGATTTTCCCAGACAGCATGGCGGGCACGTTTGAGACGATTTTCATCTTTAATAAGATAGCTATATTCGTCAAAACTTTGCAAATCAAGTTCACCCAATGTCTTGATATCAAGCATTTGGTTAAGTTCTTCTACTGCTTTTTCACATTCTGCACGACGTTCGTTATATTTTGAATCAGCAAGCTCACGACGTTTATTAGTATTCATGATGACAATGACATTGTCACCAAGATCAAGTGGAACAAGTTCATATTCTAATGTATTTGTATCAAGGTAGATAGCTTGTTTGTCAACACCCATACCGATGGCAAATTGGTCCATGATACCAGAATTTACTCCGATAAATTCATTTTCTGTTTGTTTACCAATTTTTACTAAGTCTAAACGTTCAACTTCAAGGTCAAATAATTCTTCGGCTACGATACCGACCAAAAGTTCTAGTGAGGCTGATGATGACAAGCCAGAACCATTTGGAATATTACCGTTGACGTAAAGTTCAAAACCACTATCAATTTTGTGACCAGCTTCTTGCAAGAATTTAATGACACCTTTTGGATAATTTGTCCAGCTATCTTTCTTATCAAAAGTAAGATTATCAAGTGACACTTCAATAATACCTAAATCATCAAAGTTAGCTGAATAAAAACGTAAAACTTTATCATCACGTTTACGAGCTGCCCCGTATGTTCCAAGAGTGATAGCTGCAGGGAATACGTGACCACCGTTGTAGTCAGTGTGTTCACCAATTAGATTAATACGACCTGGTGAGAAAAATGTAGCATCGGCTTCTGTTCCAAAAACGTTAATAAAAGCTTGATTAAGTTCTTTCGTATTCATGAGAGTCTCCTTTTTTTATTGCTTTATTATGATTACGGTTTCATTTTACTGTCTTAGTTAAAACAAGTCAATGATATTTACTAAAGTTTTACTTAAAAGTTTTATTTTTCCTAATGATGTGATATAATACTATCAAGAAAGAAGGGATGACCTATGGCTACATTAAAAGATATCGCAAAGCTAGCAAATGTTTCGTCAGCGACCGTCTCACGTGTCCTTAATAAAGATAAAACCCTCTCAGTTGGTGAAGAGACACGTCACCGTATTTTGACAGTTGCTGAAGAATTAGGTTACGAAAAACACAAACGCAACACAAACATCACACAAGAACGTCAAAAGATTGCCATTGTCCAATGGTATAGTGAACAAGAAGAGTTAAACGACCTTTACTATTACAGCATTCGTATTGGTCTTGAAAAACGTGCTCAAGAACTGGGTTATGACGTTGTACGCTATTTTAACAATGACATTCTAACGATTTCAGAAAGTGTTAGCGGGATTATCGCTATTGGTAAATTTTCAGACCAACAAATTCACAGTCTAGAAAACCATTCAAAAAACCTAGTTTTCGTTGATAGTGATACTTTAAATGCTGGTCACCCTTGCGTCACTACGGATTTTGATAACGCCGTTGTCAAGGTTCTCGATTATTTCATGAAAAAAGGATTTACTAAAATCGGGATAATTGCTGGGGAAGAACGTACAACTGACCAAAAAGAACTCATTGTCGACCAACGTTTCCGTACCTTTAAAAACTATGCTTACGAAAATAATCTCTATAACCCTGACTATGTCTTTGTAGGAGATTTTTCTGCCCCATCAGGATACGCTTTGATGAAAGAAGCTATCGAAAAATTGGGCGACGACCTTCCACAAGCTTTCTTTGTTGCAAATGACACTCTAGCCATAGGTGCCCTTCGTGCGCTTCAAGAAGCTAATATTGCTGTTCCTGACCGCGTCAGCCTCATTTCTTTCAATGACACACCTCTAACGAAGCAGGTCTTTCCTGCTCTATCCAGTATCACAGTCTATACTGAAGAAATGGGACGCACAGCTGTTGATATCTTAAATCGCCAACTTATCAAACGCCACACCGTCCCAACAATGACAAGACTAGCTACCAACTTGACTTTACGTGATAGCACAAAATAAACCTAAAAACAGCTCCTAATTAGGAGCTGTTTTTTACTACCCAACTTTTACGCAGAAAGCATCCCATGGTTGGAGTTTGTGGTTTTCAAATTCTGTTAATTCTGAGGTGTTGCTGATGATGGTTTCTTGGTAAGCAAAGTTGCTTTCAAAGGCTTGTACTTGATTTGATAAGTTTGCGACTACTAAATAAGTTTCATCTGCTGTTTTTCTAAGATAAGCAAAAACCTTATCTTCTGTATCCAAAAGTTCAAAATCCGCATCAATCAACCAATCGTTTTCTTTGCGAAGTTTGATGAGTTTTTGGTAAGTGTAGAAAATAGAATCTGGATTGTCTAGAGCTGCTTGTACATTAATTTCTGTGTAATTGGGATTAACTGGTAACCAAGTTTTATCAGCTGTTGAAAATCCTGCATTCTTGCCATTATCCCATTGCATCGGTGTTCTAGCATTGTCACGTCCAATCATGCGAATGCTATCCATGACTTCTTCTGGTGTCTTATCATTTTCAAGGGCTTCTTTGGCAAAATTTAGTGACTCGATATCATCAATTTCTTCCAAATCTTTGAAAGGATAGTTAGTCATGCCGATTTCTTCTCCTTGGTAGATGTAAGGCGTTCCTCGCATCAAGTGTAAGGAAATGGCTAGCGCCTTGGCTGATTTTTCACGATAATCGTCAGTGTCACCCCAGATAGAAAGCACGCGCGGCAAATCATGATTGTCCCAGAAAAGGGAATTCCAGCCTTGACCAAGCTCCAGTTCTGTCTGCCATTTGTTGAAAATAGCTTTGAGAGCAGGAACATTTAGCTCTTTTTCGTATTCCCATTTTGAAGCGTTTGGCTTGTGTTGAAGACCGATATGCTCAAATTGAAATACCATGGACAATTCTTTCTCAGCTGGCGATGAATACTTCTTAGCAATTTCCGGAGTTGCTCCCCAAGTTTCACCAACCGTTAACAAATCTTTTCCGGCTAAAGTTTTTTGGTGCATTTCTTTAAGGTAGTCGTGCAATTTTGGACCATTATTTGAGATTAAGCGGTCAGGAATCTTCCCAATCATGTCAATCACGTCCATACGAAAACCAGAAATACCTTTGTCAATCCAGCGATTCATCATATCATAAACAGACTGGCGTAACAGCGGATTTTCCCAATTCAAATCAGGTTGTTTCTTGCTGAAAAAGTGCAAATAATATTGCCCAGTTTTGCCATCATATTCCCAAGCAGAGCCACCAAAAATAGAATCGAGCTCATTAGGTTTATCACGCCAAATGTAAAAATCACGATACTTACTATCAGGATTTTCATGCGCTTCGACAAACCAAGCGTGCTCATCTGACGTGTGATTAACCACTAAGTCCATAATGATGCGGATACCACGCGCTTTTGCCTCTTCTAGCAATTCTTCCATATCAGACATATCGCCAAAAATATCAGCAATCGCCTCATAATTTGAAATGTCATAGCCATTATCATCCATTGGAGACTGGTAAACTGGAGAGAGCCAGATCGCTGTAATTCCGAGCTTTTGCAGGTAATCAAGCTTACTGATAATTCCTTTTAAATCACCAACTCCATCACCGTTTGAGTCCTTAAAAGATTTTGGATAAATTTGATAAATCGTTGCTTTGTGCCACCAATGTTTTTCCATAACGCACCTCATTTTAGAATTCTTTGTCTCTATTTTAGCTTTTTCTTTTGTTTCACGCAAGCGTTTGCATTACTCAAACCCAGATGCAGAGAAAAGCAAGGATAATCCCTTGCTTTTAGCTTTATAGAAAGGTAATTTCTTGACCGTTTTCTGTGATATGATAAGTCAAATCTTTTAGATTAATCTTTGCTTGTGCGACAACACTACTGCCTTGATTACGACGTGTAATAAGAATTGTGTGACTATCAAGTTCATCAACTTCAATACTGCCATCCAGGGCAAAAGCAGCCGATTGATTACGGAAAGTAAATAATTTTAGCAAAGCTTGAACAACTGGACGTTTGACTTCTTCTGCAATTTCGCTACTGCTATAATAATGACGATTAATATTGCGACCTTCTTTTGTTTTTTCTAACAATTCAAGATCATTTTTACCAGCTAAAAAGCCAACATAATACACTTGTGGAATGCCTGGCGCGAAAGCTTGAATCAAACGAGCTAAGAAATATTTCTTGTCATCATCCCCAAGCGCAGAATAGTAAGTTGAATTGATTTGGTAGATATCAAGATTATTATACTCGGCTGTTGAATATTTTCGGTTGACGTTGGCACCTACTTTATAAAGTTCATTTGACGTGTAATCAATTTCCTCATCCGTCAAGATATCTTTGACATCAACAACTCCAATACCATCGTGCGTATCAAGTGTCGTAAATTGTTTCATGGGAGACATTTTAAGCCATTTCGCCAAACGATTAACATTTCCGCTGTAAAGGCTATAAAGAACCACCATCGGAAGGGCAAAATCATAAACATAGTAATCGTGCTCAGCGATCTTAAACTGGATTGAATAGTGCTCATGAATTTCTGGAAGCAACTCTGTACCAGATTCCGCAGCAATGCTGCGGACTTTATCAAGCAATTCCCAGATTTCTGGTTCTACAAAGAAATCATTAGTATCTAATTTTTTAACTGCATAAGCAAAAGCATCTAATCGAATAAGGTCGCAACCATTTTCAGCTAAATGCGCGATGGTCTTTCGAATGAAATCCATGGTCACGTCTTTTGTCACATCAAGGTCAATCTGCTCTTCACCAAATGTGTTCCAGAGATGCTCAACTGAACCGTCCGCAAAGTGAATTCCTTGTTTTGGTGCGCGGTCTTTACGCTTGTAAATCAAATCCACATCAGCTTGTGTCGGACGATTTTCTGGCCAAAATTTATCCCAGTTAAGAAACATATCCTTGTAAGCACTAGCTTCGTGCTTTTCTTGATAATCTTTGTAATATTTTGATTGACGAGAAATATGGTTAATCATGAAATCAAACATGAGATAATACTTCTCACCCAATGCCTTCACGTCATCCCAATCCCCAAATGCAGCATCAACCTCATCATAATCGACTGGCGCAAAACCACGGTCACCTGTTGACGGGAAAAATGGCAAAAGATGAACCCCGCCGACAGCTTCTCCAAAATACTTGCCAAGATTTTCATTTAATTCTTTCAAATTCTTTCCCAGACTATCTGAGTAAGTAATAAGCATTGTTTTATTTTGTATTGTCATAGTTACTCCTTTACCCTTTTGGATTTTAGCACCCAGCAAAAGTTGAACTCGGGCTACGGGCTGGGTGAAAAAGATGAGCCTCCTTGTGTCTGGATGACACTGCGTCGACTCCTTATTTCACTGCGCCGTTGCTCATTCCTGAAATGATATGTTTTTGGAAAATGAGGTAAACGATTGTGATAGTAATAATACCAACGACGTATGATGCAAAGCTTGGTCCGTAGTCGCTGAGGTATTGTCCTGTGTAGTTGTATTGAAAAAGTGGCAATGACCAAGAGTCTGATGATTTATTCAGCATCAAGAGTGGAAGCATGAAGTCATTCCAAAACCAAAGTGCATTGATAATCAAAGTTGTAGCGTGCATTGGTTTTAACATTGGAAAGACGATTTTGCGATAAGTTGTGAATTTATCAGCACCATCAATCTCAGCTGCTTCATCCAAACTGTCAGGAACACTTAACTTGATGTATCCGACATACAAGAATAAGGTTTGTGGTACAGCATATGTTAAGTACAAGATAATCAAACCCCAAATATTAGTCAAGCCAAGTCGACTCATCATCACTGTGATTGGAATCATGATAACTTGAAATGGCACAAAAATTCCCAAAATCAACAAACTGTACATGATATTGAAAGCACGTTTTTTGCTCATATTACGAGCAATTGAATAAGCAGCCGCAGGAATAAATAAAGTCACCAAAATCACTGATACAACGGTGATAATCGTTGAATTTAAGAAATAATGTCCGATGCCATCAGCAAGCAAGCGTGTGTAGTTGCTTAGAGTGACAGGATTTGGAAAAGCAAAGAAATGTTGCATGATATCCTTAGTTGTCTTAAACGAACTAAAGACAGTTGCTAATAAAGGAATCAAAATCAGAATTGAACCCGCAATTAAGAGCACATATTTCCAAAAAGTATTATAACGTTCTTCTTTTTTCATCTCTCACTCCTATACTTCAAAACGACTTGATAATTTAAGTTGCAACACTGAAACAAGAACAATGATGGCAAAAAGAATCAAGGCAATTGCGTTAGCATAACCGTATTGGTTACTTGAAAAGGCATAATTGTAAACCAAAAGTCCGATTGATGTTGTTGAATTACTTGGTCCACCACCAGTCAAAGCAAAGATTTGGTCAAAAGCTGTTAAGCCACCTTTTAGTGCCATGATAAAGACCATAGAAATACTTGGTAACAGATATGGTAATTCAATGTTCCAGAACGTTTGTTTGCTGTTTGCGCCATCGATTGCTGCCGCTTCTGTAATCTCACTCGGAATGGTTTGAAGACCAGATAGGAAGAGAATAATCGGCATGGCAACACCTTGCCACAACATAACAAAGATTGCTGCAAAAACAGCACCGCCAGTTGTTCCTAAAAGACTTGTTTTTAAACATTCAATATTCAAAGCTTCGCCGATAGCAGGCAAACCATAGTTAAAAACTTGTTTAAAAATCAAAGACACTGTCAACCCTGACAAAACAGCTGGGAAAAAGAACCAAGCTCTAAAGAACGTTTGACCTTTGATTTTAGTATTCAAAGCACGCGCCACCCAGATACCAATCACAATTTCACCGACAATTAACGCAATGGTCAAAATCAAAGTAAAGCCAAGAGCTTTAAAGAATTTGGTATCCGTTAGCAAGATTTTATAATTGTTGACACCAACAAAATCAAAATTGTAAGTCAATCCAGTCCAGTTTGTAAAACTGTAGAAAGCACCTTGAATCATTGGGAAATAGAAGAAAATTGCTTGTAAAATCAAGGGAACAATCAAGAACACCCAGCCCCAATATTTATTTAAAAATTTTCGCATTCTAGTTTCCTCCTACTTCGTCACATCGGCTTTCATCGGATTGAAAAAGGCATTTAATTCATCTGTATATTGCTTAGCATCTTCGCTCATCAAATAATTGGCTGTCAAACTCCAGAAGTCTTCTTCGCTTGTCCAATTTTCACCAAGCCAAACATAGTGCTTATCTGTAAAAGCTAATCGATAAAGCGGAGCAAGGGGAGAGTTCTCATCTTCAACCACACCATTTACAGATACTGGTGAGCCATCGACGTCATAATATTTTTGCATTGCTTTAGCTGAAGCCATATAAGAAATGAATTTTTCGCACTCTTTTTTGTGTTTGCTTGCTGATGAGATAGACAAAGCCAAATCACCTGCACCAACAGTCACTTCTTGACCAACTTCATTCCCAGGAAAGGCAAAGGTTGAGATGTCAAATTTAGGGTCTTGTTGCTTAATGGCTGCTAATACCCATGAACCGCCAGGTAACATTAAAGCTTTTTCAGTCGCAAAGGCTACAACAGAATCATTATAAGAAGCCCCTTCCCAGTTAGTTTGTTGATTTCCTTTTTCAGCCAATAAATCAAGACGTTTCAAGACATTTTTTACTTCTTTGTCATCTGTTGAAATAGAATTCACCGGAGAAAAACGAAGGTAATCATTTGCCTTATCGCCGCTACCAGTTACACTAATGTAAGCTAGTTGGTGATAGCCATTTAAAGTCCAACCTTCACTACCAGCAAGCGCAAACGGGGTTTCGCTGTCAGCTTTAATCTGTTTAACAAGTGTTTCAAATTCATCCCAAGTTTCTGGAACTTTGAGACCTAATTCTTCAAATTTTGTCTTGTTAAAATAAATCCCTGAAACGTTGGCTGATAGCGGGACACTATAAATTTTGCCGTTGACAGCATAATTTTTTTCGTAATGATTTTTGATGTTTTTAAGATATGATTTTCCAGTCATATTCTCAAAGTAACCTGCTTTTGCCCACTCTTTAAAATCAACGTTCTGAGGGTAAATGTTAATGACATCCGGAGCATCACCTGCAAGCATACGTGTTTTTAGAACAGTACCAGCACTTGGCACACTGGTCATTTTGACATGGATTTTTGGATTTTCTTTTTCAAAATCCTTAATGATTTCTTTTAGCGTATCAACCATTTCTGTTTTTTGGTTGAAATATTCGATAGTTACCTTGCCATCATTAGAGGAATCACTGTTTTTTGAACAAGCTGTCAATGTCAAAGCAGCTGCCGCTGTCAACATTGCCACTCCAGTCACTATTAATCGTTTAGGCCATTTCATGGAAAACCTCCTTATTGTTTCACGAAATAGTATTGTTTGCTGAGGTAATCACCTTGTGGGAGAATCGCTATGAGGCCCGCGTACATGAGCTCTGCTCCTGAGTAAACTTGGTCTGTTCCTTGCAAGCAGTAAAGAGCTTCTTCTTCCAAACCTTTCAGCTTAAGTGTTGTTTCAATTGTTTCAATCGTTGAAAGTGTACGAACGTAAGTCACGACAACCTTATCTTCATAAACAAATTGAACCGCTGCTTCATTTGACCCTTCTTCTGGATTAATCAAGCGATATTGTTTTCCAAATTGGACAACTGGTCGAATGTCTTTGTAGTGTGCAACCTGAGCAGCAATTACTTCTTTGTCACTTTCTGGCAAGCTTGTCAAATCAAGTTCATAGCCAAGATTTCCCATCATGGCAACATTACCGCGAGTTTCAATCGGTGTTGTGCGACCCATTTGGTGATTAGGACTTGCTGATACGTGAGAGCCCATTGAAATGGTTGGGTGAAGGTAACTTGAGCCGTATTGAATTGGCAAACGTGAAATAGCATCAGTATTGTCACTAGCCCAAACTTGTGGGAAATAGCGCATCATACCAAGGTCATTTCGCCCACCGCCACCTGAGCAAGATTCAAAGAGAATGTTACTATGTTTTTCTGTTAAATAAGACACCAAATCATACAAGCCTAGCATGTAAGCATGAGATTGCATTTGGGTCGCAAGGTAAGTATCACCATTTCCGATATTTGTGATGTTACGGTTATAATCCCATTTAACATAATCAATAGCATTTTCTGTCAAAATCTTATCAATAGCTGCCTTGATGTAGGCTACGACATCAGGATTTGCAAGGTTGAGCACCAATTGATTACGAGAATAAGTATGACCACGACCTTCAGCTTGAATAGCCCAATCTGGATGCGCACGATAAAGATCACTATCAACAGAAATCATTTCTGGTTCAAACCACAAACCAAATTTCAAACCTTTGGCATGCACTTCAGTAATCAAGTCATTCAAAGGTCCACCGAGTTTTTCTTCGTTGACAACCCAGTCACCAAGCGCACGATTATCATCAAATCGATTACCAAACCAACCGTCATCAAGAACAAAAAGCTCGATACCAAGTTTGCTTGCTTCGTCAGCTAAATCAAGCAATTTTTCTTTTTTGAAATCAAAATAAGTTGCTTCCCAATTGTTAATGAGGATTGGACGTTCAGCATGTGCAAATTGTTTTGGCATGATGTGATCTTGAATGAACAATTGACTTTCTTGAGTAAGTTTTCCAAGACCATGATTTGAAAAGGTTATCAAAGCCACTGGTGTTTCAAAGCTATCGCCAGCTGATAGTTGCCAAGCAAAATTATCATCGTTGATTCCGATACCTAAACGAACTTCGTTCAATTGATTTTTTTGGACAAAAGCTTGGAAATTACCGCTGTAAAGCAGTTGAAGAGCTAAAGCCTGACCAGCATCTTCTGTTGCTGTGTGGTCACATAAAATCATGGCAGGTGTATGGGAATGACCTGAAGCACCACGATTTGAAGCAACTGTGAAAATACCTTGTTCAACTTTTTGACGACGAACCGTTTTTTCACGTGCATAAGCACCTTGCAATGTCACCACATCATAAGCAGAAGCTGGCACATCAAGCATGGTTGACAAAACACGATTGATAACAACTGCTTTATCTGATAAATTTCGAACCTCAGCATGAGTTGAAATAGTGCTGCAATCAGCATAAGCAGTGTAGTAAAGTTTTAATTCTAGCGCAGCGACTTTGTCTTCAAGTGTCAAAACTAAAGTTTCGGCATCTTCTGTTGAATGTGGATTAGGTAATCCTGTTGCTTCGTTTGCACCATTTAAAATCTCACTAGATGTTAACTTAAATTGTGTCAATTCGTTATTAGCGTGTGCTATTTTTAGAGATGGTTGTCGGAAATCTCCGAATCCATGAACGCCAAAAACTTGGCGTTGTGTATCATAACTAAAGGTGCGGTTATCTGGAGTTGGATTTCCTGAAAAAGCGTGGTCCTTCTCCAAAATAGCGTTTGAGCCGTGATATTTGGCGATTTTGCCTCCAATATGACGAAGAAGCAAATCCCCTTCTTTATTTTCGATAATCATTGACATCTCTTTACTTTGAATGTAAAAAAGATTCCCTTCGATGCGAATTCCCATGATAATTCCTCCCTTTGTTTACTAAAATTTTACCATCATTTAGTTACCTCTTGAATGGTATCATGTTGGGCAAATATGGTAAAATGTTGTTTATAAAGGAGTTGATACTTTGAATGTTCTAAATACCTACAACGAATTTGGCACGAATAATTTTGACCTGAACGTCGACCATTATGGTGCTGAGATTTGTGATAAAAACTACTCTTTTGGACCTACTGTTAGGGATAACTACGTCCTTCATTTCATTGTTGATGGCGAGGGAACTTTCAAAATTGATGGCACAACGACCGAACTTAAAACAGGTGATATGTTCATTTTGCCAAAAGGAAAAGTGACCTTCTACCAAGCTGATAGCAAGCACCCTTGGACTTATCTTTGGGTTGGATTTAGTGGCTCAAAAGCTGAAAGCATCTTAAATAAAACACAACTTCTTGAACACTATTTTTGTCATTCAACGCTCAACTCTAAAATCCTCGATCAGCTAGTCAAATTAACACAATTCCGTGATCAAAAACTCGATGACATTACAGAGCTTCAGCTGATTGCTGAACTTTACAAATTGCTAGCGTTTCTAATAGAAGAATTTCCAAGCAAAGCAATGTCTGATAGCAGTATTTTGATTCAAAATTACATCAAGCAATCTAAAAAAATCATTCACACACAATATGGAAATCCATTAAAAATTAGTGATATTGCCAAAAAGCTCAATCTAAATCGCTCCTACTTGTACAAGATTTTCAAAGAAGAAACAGGTTATTCTCTCAAGGATTATCTCATCCAAATCCGCATGGAAAAAAGTGCTGATTTGCTTACCAGCACGACTTTTCACATCTCAGAAATCGCAAACGCTGTAGGCTTTCCAGACGCTCTTGCCTTCAGCAAGGCTTTCAAAAAACATTTCGGACAAAGTCCAAGCAATTACCGAAAAGCGCTGAAAAAATAAAATAAAAAACTCCCCCAAGAACTAAATTCTTGGGGGAGAAATGTTTTAATCAACTTTCACTAGTCGGACGTTATCGATATTTAGCCATTTGTTGGCTGATGATTTGACGTAAACGCCAACTTCACATTGTCCGTTTGTGATTTGAATGTTGTCAATGGTATAGGTTTTCCAAGTACTTGAGTCTTTGAGAGAGATTTTTTGTTCACTGCCACCATAATTTTTAATATAAAGTTCTGCAGTTTCAAGACCTGTATCACCCATAGCATCGATGCTTAGTTTGTAAGTACCCGAGCTGAGATTTCCTACTGTTTGATAGATAGAACTTTCATAAGCCTTGTCTGACCAGAAGCTGAGTTTATAACGCGTATTATCGTAAATTTCTGTCTTGATTCCAGAAATTTGGCCATTTTTCCAAATATTCCAAGATGATGGACTTTCGGTATAACCGTCCCATTCAAAGCTATTGTTTTGAAGGAGATTTGTTAGATTAGAGTAATTGAAGGCTTTGATGCCACGTAAAGCATTTCCTTGGAAATCAAAGACAGCTTGATTTTCCCATTCGTTACCTGTCACATCTGAAACGCCAAGATATGACATTCCTGCTTGTGTGGCCCATGAGACATTACCGTTATACCAGAGTAGTTCCCAATAGAAGAAACCAAGTCCATTGTTATTTTTGACATCTTTAATCTTATCAACCAAGTCTGTCAAAAATTCGTACTGACCATCTTGGCTAGCTTTGTAACCAGCTGCTGCTTCTTCTGTTACTGTGACAGCATTTGTCTTTTGGTCAAGATTGTCAAGAGTATTAGCATAAGCTGTTTCAACCACAACAACTTTTTTAATGTTTGAGAAATAGTACCAGGTACTTCTTTTGGCATCTTGATGGTGATGTCATGAAGCACACAGAATTTATAAACATTAACAGTGATAAAGGCTACTAGGATACCTTTTACTCGTGGTGCTAGTTCATTTCAAAATAGCGTAAGTTATGAAACATATAGGAGGTTAGTCCAAATGAGCCACTTGCAGTATACTGCTAAATCTCATCATTTACAATGGAATGTACAGCAATTATCACAAATTTGTCATCACTTCTACCAAAACTACTGTCCAAATTCCTTCAAACATCGGCGTAATGTTAGTTTAGCCAAAGTTTCAGATGAATCAATTCTTATCTTGCTCTTGTTACAGGCTGAACTAGGCATAACGTTACAGCGTCATTTCTACAGCATCTACCACCTCTTTCCTTGTGGACAGCTACTAGAAAGAGGTCATTTCAATCGTCGGTCAAAACAATTGATTTGGCTCGTCCAATTAATCCGAAAAGCTATGAGTGAAATGCTTCCATCTGATAAACTAGCCATTATAGATAGTTTTCCTTTGCCACTTTGCCAACCTGTCCACAATCATAGAGCTACCGTTTTTAAAGGCTTAGCCGATATTGGCTACAATGCCTCTAAACATCTTTAGTTCTACGACTTCAAAGTTCAGCTCTTTGTCAACTGTAGTGGGTGGCAAAGAGCCACCTTTTCTAGAATATCTGATAACAAAATAGAATACGTTCAAGTGAGATTATTCAATCACTTGAGTTTCAGCTAATTTCTTGTACCAATGTGCAGATTTCTTAGGATAACGTTCTTGTGTATCGAAATCAACGTAGAAGAGTCCGTAACGTTTTTCATAACCATTAGACCAGGAGAAGACGTCCATCAATGACCAGATGAAGTATCCTTTTACGTTTGCACCATCGGCAATCGCATCAGACAATACTTCCAAGTGTTGTTTCACATAATCAATACGGCCATCATCGTAAACAGTGTTGTCCACAAATTCATCTTTGTATCCAAGTCCATTTTCAGTGATGTAGATCTTCTTGTAGTTTGGATAATCTTTCTTGACACGCATTATTTGGTCATATAAACCTTGAGGGTAGATAATCCAGTCCCAATCCGTCCGAGGGACATAGTCAGGAGCCACACGACGTCCAACACCTTTGATTTGGTATTTAGAGCTTCCTTTTTCACCTTTACCGTTGTGGATGATTTCAGTTTCACCATCAAAGGCTTCCATCCAATCACTCATGTAGTAGTTAATTCCAAGGAAGTCGTTCAAATCTTTAGCTGCTTCAAGGACTGCAAAGTCTTCCTCACGAAGATCCAAGCTACCACCATTTACTGATAAGATGTGGTTTACCCCTTCCATGGTTGCATCTGAGTAGTGTCCAAGGTAAGTCGCATCCAAGATAAATTTGTTGTGGATGATATCTTCCAATTCAGCAGCACGAACGTCTGCAGGATTTTTAGGATCCAAAGGATACTTAGTTGGAAGGGCGTGAACAACCCCAATTTCACCTGTATAACCTTTGCCTTTGTACAATTTCACAGCACGTGCATGAGAAACCATCATATTGTGGTGAGATTGGAAGACTTTGGCAAGGTCATATTGAATACCCGGTGGGAATTTACCTACCAAGTATTGACCATCACCGATTGGGCCAATTTCATTGAAGGTTGTCCAGTAGTTGACTTCTGGGAACTCTTCAAAACAGAAGGCAGCATAATCTACAAAGTGTTCGATGTTTTCACGATTCAAGAAGTCTCCCTTTGAGTGAAGAGCTTCAGGTGTATCAAAGTGGTGAAGAGTTACAAACGGTTCTACATGACGTTTATGACATTCTGCAAATAACTTATGATAGAATTCTACCCCTTTTGGATTGACTTCACCATAGCCAGTTGGGAAAATACGTGACCAAGCAATAGAAATACGGATTCCGTTTACGCCATATTCTTCAGCCAACTGTATGTCTACTGGATATTTATGGTAGAAATCACTCGCTGGTTCAGCAGTATACCAATAGTTATCTGCTAGGTATTTGTCCCAAGCAACAGGACCTTTTCCATCTGTATGTGTAGCACCTTCTGCCTGATAAGCTGCTGTTGCGCCACCGAAAATAAAATCTTTAGGTAATGTTTTTGACATAAATTTCCCCTTCTCAATCATAAAATAGAAACAAAGCAAGATGGAGAGGAGTCAGTGATTAATCCTTCTCCATCTCACTTCAATCAACAGTAAATCTATTTATTATTGAAATTGTTCTTGAACGAATGCAAGAGCGCCTTTACCATCACGAGTCAACTTGATGTATTGAGCTCCTTCAGTCTTAGCCAATTTGATTCCAAGTTTATCTGTTTCAGCCTTCATATCTTCATAGTTTGAAGCTACTTGAGGTGCAAGAATAACAAGGTCAAATTCTGGCAACATTTCACGGTGAGCACCGTAGCCACCAGCAGCAGCCTTCACAGGAACATCATATTCTTCAGCAGCTTTATTCAAAGCGTTGGCAAGAAGTCCACTAGTTCCACCACCGGCACAAAGAACCAATACGTTTGTTTCTTTTGTGATATTGTTTTGAACTGGTTCGCCTTCCACACCAGCTTTTTCAAGAATAACATCTGCTTTAGCAGTGTTAAAGTTTGCAGCAACTTTTTCTTTCAAGCTATCGTTTGATTTACCTGAACGTTCTTCTTCAAGAATTTGTTCATCGTAAACTTTAACGAATGGATAGTAAATGATCACGTCAACTACTACTAATAGCGCAGCAAGGATGAATGAAAGTACTTGGAAGTTCGTACCAAGAACAATACCAAGAGGTCCAGGAGTTACCCATGGAAGGTTAGCAGAGAATGAGTTCATTCCCAAGGTATCAACGAAGAATTTGAAGATCCACACGTTTGCAATTGGAGCAAAGACAAATGGAACAAAGAAGATTGGGTTCAATACAATTGGAGCACCGAACAAGAGTGGTTCGTTTACACCGAAGAATGTAGGAACAACAGATGCACGTCCGATTGCACGGTTACGCTCTGATTTACACAACCACATGAAGAGGAATGGAACAATCAAGGTTGCACCAGTACCACCCATGGTAACGATAAACATTTGAGTACCAGATGTGATGACTTTATCGGCATGTTGTCCAGCTTGAATCAAATGCAAGTTGTTATCAATATTTGCGTAAGTAATTGCAGCGATTGCTGGTTCTACGATTGAAGGACCATGGATACCTACAAACCAGAAGAAGGCAAAAGCACCAAAGATGATAGTAATACCAAGGTATCCGTCTGCAGCTGAGAATAGTGGAGCAAGAAGAGTACCAATTGATTCAGCAACTGTTACATGAAGGCTTGCTTTCACAACTAATTCAAGTGCATACAAGAGTACAACTGACAATGTAAATGGAATCAAGTCTTTAAATACTTGTGAAATATTTGGTGGAACCTCGTCCGGCATGCGGATAGTCACATTGTTTTTCACACAGACTTTGTAAACATTAACAGTAACGAATGCAGCAATAAAGGCTGTTAGCAACCCCTTTGTCCCCATGAATGCTGTTAAGAATCCACCTTCTTTAGCGGGTTCGGCAGCCATGAGCAAGAATCCAACCATAGAAGCCAACATTGTAGAAATGAAGTTGATTTGGTTGGTTGCTGGAAGGTCGCGGTTCATTGAATCAGTCAAAGCCTTAGCCGTTGTACCACCAACGAAGAAGGCCAAGATGCCCATAGAATAGTTATATGGAGTCATCAAGAGTGTTTCAATATCTTTAGACCAGTGGAATCCCCAAGCATTTGGCACATACGCAATTAGGATGAAGATAGATGAGAATAAGATTACAGGCATCCCTGCAATGAAACCATCACGAATCGCTCGCAAATATTTATTACGAGAAATCCTCTCAAAGAATGGTTTCCCTTTTTCAATAAGCTCAATGAGTTTGTTCATTATTTAGCTCCCCTTTTGTATAATTCAATAAGATGATGAATCACATCTTTTAACAAAATGGTTGTCATCAAGTGATCCTGTCCGTGCATCATTGTGATGCTGTATGGAATTTCTTCGCCCGCAGCTTCTTGAGCAAGCATAGATGTTTGCGCTTTGTGAGCTTCCGCAATGCAATTTGCTGCTTCTTCAACAAGAGCTTCTGCTTTAGCAAAATCGCTAGCTTCAGCAGCTTTTAATGCTTCTAGAAGTTTAGAACGAGCATCACCAGCATAAGCGACAATTTCAAAGCCAAGTAATTGGACTTCTTCTCTATTCATAATAGTTCCTCCTTATAATTTTAATGATATAGAGCAAATTAAATTTTTACAAGAGACGTTAAACATGAAGAACGATATAAATTCGCTCACTGTGGAATAAATCCACTTCTGTTTCTCTTGCAATGACATTATAGATTCTGTTTCCTATTTCAAAAGCCTTAGGATACGAAACCTCTAGATGTTCTTCCATTCCCAGCAAGGACGTATTATCTTTCCTAGATCGATCAATATAATCCAAAAAATAACTTAGATGAACCATGAAACGATCATAGAAATTACTATTCTATGGAGTTCGTTCAATATTGTCTCGAGACAATTCCTGCTTAACTAATTCAAGAATATGCTTCGTTCGACTAATCTGAAACGATGGAGTCACTTCCCCTTCTCTCTTGGCATTTATAAAATGAATAGCAATTCTTCCAAGTTCGTCCTCAGGAAAACCATCAAATAATTTTGATTTGAAAATGGAAAGAGCTTCTTCACCAATTTGATATTCAATTGGATACTCATTGGAAATATCTGACAACTTACTACTTTGGTAGTTACCTGCTTGAATAGACTGGTAAGCACAATAAATGTGATCAGTTAAAGTTACATCATTGATTAAACATAAAATTCCTCAGTTTTTCCATGATTAATATAGAAATTAGAATCCTAAACATACTTTTTACATTTGCAATTCTTTTTTATCCATTTTCTAAATCCCCTATTCTACAATTTTTGTATCGCTAATGTGTTTATACCAGTAAGCTGACGCTTTTGCATAACGTTTTTGTGTCTCAAAATCCACATAAAACAAACCATAGCGTTTATTATAACCATTTGACCATGAGAAGCAATCCATCAATGACCATAGGAAATATCCTTTAACATTAACTCCAGCCTCAATTGCCTTAGCAAGAGATTGAAGGTAAACTTTCAAATAATCAATACGAGCTGTGTCCATAACAACGCCATCATCAAATTCATCTTTGTAACCCATACCATTTTCTGTGATGTAAATCTTGTTATAGTGTGGGTAATCTGCTTTGATGCGAAGAAGCAAATCATACAAGCCTTCTGGGTAAATGAGCCAGTCCCAATCAGTTCGTGGAATACCTTCTTTGTAAATGCGTTCGCCGATACCTTTAACTTTGTAAACAGATGTTCCTTTATCGCCTGTACCGTTGTGATGAATAGCATTTTCACCATTGTAGGCTTTGACAAAGTGACATTGATAATGGTTAATACCAAGATAATCGTTACGGTGACTAGCTTTTTTCATTTCTTCAAAGTCGCTGTCAAGGAATTCATAGCTAGCATTATTCGCTGCGCAAATTTCGTTAAGCGCTTCCATTGTTTCGTTTGAATAATAACCTAGATAAGTTGCATCAAGTAAGAAACGAATTGAAAGAGCATCATCTAGGAAAGCGGCATGTTTATCTTCTTCACTATCAGTTGCAGGGTATTTTGTTTCAAGAGAGTGAACCACACCAATTTCGCCTTGGTAGCCACCGTCTTTGAACAAATTAACCACACGCGCATGCGCATACATCATATTGTGCAGACATTGAATGACTTTTGACAGGTCATATTTGATTGCTGGTGGGAAAATTCCAAGTAGATATTGGTTAGTTGCGACTGGATAGATTTCATTGAAAGTACTCCAGTGACGAACTTCTGTAAATTCTTCAAAACAGAATTTTGCATAATCAACAAAAGCTTCAATCGTGTCACGGTTTAAGAAATCACCATTGTCAAACAAAACTTTTGGTGTATCAAAGTGATGAAGAGTTACAAATGCTGTAATGCCACGTTTTTGACATTCTGCAAAAACCTTGTGATAGAAATCCACACCTTCTTGATTGACTTCACCAGTTCCATTTGGGAAAATACGGCTCCAAGCAATTGATAAGCGAAGCCCATTGACACCAAATTTTTCACAAAGTTCGATATCTTGTGGGTATTGGTGATAAAAATCACTTGCAGGGTCTGGACTAAAGCGACCTTGTTCAGCTAGAAAATCATCCCAAGCAACTGCTCCTTTACCACCTTCTTTTGTTGAACCTTCAACTTGGTAAGCTGCTGTTGCGCCACCAAAAATAAAATCTTCTGGTAATTTGTACATTTTTCTCTCCTTATTTCAATAAACGTTGAATATGTATAACTAGATAAACACGTTCACTGCGTGATAAATCTATGTCTAATTCTTTTTCAATCACATCGTAAATAGCTTGTCCGATTTGATAAGCTTGTGGATAATCTGATTTAACAAATTCCTCCATATTGATTAACGACGTTTCATCTTGTTGATTTGTCTGCAATCGATTAATCAGATAGGTGAGATGAATCATCAAACGGTTGTAAAGATTACTGTTTTCTGCGCTCCGCTTGATGTTATTTTTAGCCAATTCGTTCTCAATCAAAGCTAGCACTTTTTTAGTTGCATCCTCTTTGTTATTATCAGAAACTTCGTAATCACCTTTGGCATTAATGAAATGCAGAGCCATTCGTCCGACTTCATCATCTGGAAAAGTTACTGACAACTTTTGACTTAAAATAGCAACAGCTTCTTGCGCCATTTGAAACTCAGTAACATACGCCGCTGAAATATCTGGTAAATGACTATCCTGATAAGCTCCCTTTAAAAGCTTTTGATATACCAAATAAACGTGGTCGGTAAGGCTTACATATAGGTATTCCTGAACAGGAAAATGATATTTGGCTACCAAATCATCAATCATGTTATAAGTCACCGTTAGAATATCAAGCGGAATATTTTTCAAAAGGGTTAAAAAGTTTTCTTTGGATTCCTCTGTTTTCAAAAGGAAAACTTTCTCGACTTTGCTTGGAGTGATTAAATCACCTTTTTTCTTTTGAAAGACTATCCCTAGCCCCATGACAACGGCTTGGTCATCCTGCTCATTTTTTACCAGAGCGACATTATTGTTGAGCGCTTGTACAATCCGAAACATTCTACTCTCCTCACGTGGTTTCTAGATAAAAAAACCACAAACAAACTAGAATCCTCCCTTCTAGGTCATTTGCGGTCTTGCCTAATGTCTTAGTTACAATCCACTCTATTAATTTCTACGATTATAATATAACACATAATTTTAATTTTGTAAACCCTTTCTTTGTGTTTTTTTGATTTTTTTTGTTTATTTTAAACAAATTCAAAAAATCGTAATATCAAAGGATTTTTTACTCGTTTCCCCACTCGCTACAAAAGTTACTTGACGTTTATCTTCTAAAATATCACTTTCATCAAGCGACGTTGACAAGCCGCTCCACGGCTCTAGAGCAATAAAAGGACTCTTATTGACGGTTGACCATAAAATCAAATTTGGAAAATCTTCAAAATCCAAACGCAATCCTTTATCGTGTTTATGAGATTTCAAAGAAACGCTGCGTGAAGCTAATTTATCCAAAGTAATGGCATCTTTGGCAAACAAAGCATAATCCAAATTTAGAATATTTTGCTTTTCTAAAAATGGCGTGCGCTTATTGACATCAAGAAGCCCAGTTTCAGGAAAAGTTTCCGGCACAGTACAAGTCTCCTCTTTTTCAAATTCGAGATAATAATCTTCATAACGCTCATCAAAAAGCAAAGGGCAATTAAAACCTGGGTGTCCTCCAATAAAATAAGGCATAGCCTTAGCTTTTTCATGATTAGTCACTTGATAAGTCACAGAAATCGTCTTATCAACCAAAGTATAAACAATTCTTAATTCAAAATCATAAGGATAATTAGCCAAAGTCTCATCAGTTGCTCGAATAGAAAATGCTAGGCTATTATCAGATATCTGCTCATACGTAAAATTTTTCTTGCGCACTAAGCCATGACGTGGAATGATTCCTGTAAAATGTGGGTGCGTACAAGGACGATAAATGGCTTCATCATCACGTAAGCTCCCACAAATCGGAAATAATACTGGTGCTTGTGAACTCCAATACTCTGGATTTCCTTGCCACAAATATTCGACGCCGTCTTTATCTTTTATGGATGACAAAGCGCCACCAAATTCCTTAAATTGAACTGTTAAGAAATCATTTTTTAATTCAATAACCATTACTTTCTCCTAAATAAAATGAGAATGAACAGCCTCATAACTGCCATTCTCATCACGCGTAAAAACAAAATAATAAAAGAAGTTTTAGTGAGTTAGATTAGGCAAGTGCTGGTTCTACAACTTTCTCACTCCATGAGCTGGCTGTTTTGATAAGGACTGCGTTGAGTTCTTCGATATTCTTGCGTCCTTGTGTTCTTAGCCATTCACGCGCTGCGGCCTCGCCTTCTTCGATATACACTTGTACAGAGCCAGCCCAAGTAGCACGTCCGCAAAGGACACCATTGAATTTAGCACCTGATTCAGCCGCAAATACCAACGTTTCTTGGAAAAGCTTTGCTGAAACACCTGCGCTAAGATAGATATATGGTAAATGACTTGCTGCTTCTTGGTCTTTGAAAGCTTTAGCAGCTTCTTCTTTAGTGTAAACCACTTCACCGTCCGCAAAACCTTCAACATATTTCATGTTGACAGGGACTTCAACCTTGAGCACATCAATACCAAAGCGGTCGTCAGAAAAAACTTTCATGGCTTCGTTAACTTTGTGAGGTTTTACTTTGGCAAATGCTGCGCTTGTATTGTCAGTGATGTTTTCATCATAAGTCAAAATCTCAAGGAAGAATGGCATATCTTCAGCTTTACATTCGGCACCAATGCGTTCGATATAAGCTTGTTTTTGAAGATTAACGTATTCATCACCATCAACATCATAATAAAGCAAGAATTTCACTGCATCAGCTCCTTCTTCTTTAAGACGTTTAGCAGACCATTCGACCAAGCAATCTGGCAAGCGGCTAGTCGTTGTCGCATCATAACCTGTTTTTTCATAAGCAAGCAAAAGTCCAGCATTCGCATTACGAACCTTACTTGCTGGCAAACCATACTCAGGGTCAAGAAGAATAGATGACGCATACGGTGTCAATTCTTCTGAAACTAAGGCTTTCAATTGTTCGATTTGTTCAACTGTTGGTTCTTCTGTTTGATATTTCGCCATCATGCGTTTAAGTGCTCCACGTTGGTCAAATGCCAAAGCAGAAATCACGCCATCACGACTAAGCTTCTCAAGTAATCTGCGTTTTTCTTGTGTTAATACCATTTTTCTTATACCTCTTCTACCTGAATTTGATTAAATAAGTTTTCGTAATTTGTCATATTGACATGACCTGTCACTTTTTCTTGAGCGTTTAGCATACCAAGGGCATTCGCATGACGTAAGAAGTCTTTGTCGGAAAGGTTATGGATAATTGCTGACGCAATACCAGCCACCGTTGAATCACCAGAACCAACAGGATTGACGACATCAATTTTTGGAATGGTAACGCGGTAATAGTGGTCACCGTGTTTCGCAAAAGCTCCTTTGCTGCCTAGTGAAACGACCACCCAATCAATCCCTGTAAACAAATCATCTTGCAAGATTTCTTTTAACTCCTCCACATCATCGCTCACTTCTCTTCCAACAAGTTGTGATAATTCTTCTGTATTTGGCTTGATAACAAACGGTTTGTCATCACCTGTTAAAACAGCTTCCAGAGCCTTACCAGAACAATCTAGCACCACTTTTTTGCCTTGCGAATTAGCAAGGCCAATGACTTTTTGATAATAATCGCTTTCAAGCCCCGCTGGAAGGCTTCCTGAAATCGTGATGACTTCATAAGATGGGCAAAGGTAACGAAAATGATTAAGAAAACCATCTGCCTCATCTCGGTCAATCATCGGACCTGCTTCCAAAACTTCTGTCTGCAAACCTTCATGTAAAATCGCAATGCAATTGCGGGTTTCCCCATGAATCGGAAAGAAACGATGTTGAATACCATTTTGATCAAGCCTACTGGTTAAAAAGTCACCGAGCTTTCCACCGATAAAGCCTGTCGCAGTCACATTGTCACCAATTTCTGATAGCACACGTGTGACGTTCAAACCCTTACCACCTGCTGTTTTCTTAACCTCATAAACACGATTGACCGTATCCAAAGTTAGTTCATCAAGCGGATAAGAAATATCAATTGACGGATTCAGTGTTACTGTAAGAATCATCTGATTTTCTCCTAGTCGTGATATTCGCCACGGTCCCATTTTTCAAGAAATTCATCAAAGAAATCTAGTGATGTTTGGTCCTCATTAACCGTTTCGACTTGTGCAATTTTTTCAATCAAAGCTTTATTTTCTGCTGTTGGTTTGTATTCAGCTTTAATAAAGGCTTCAATAATATCGCACATGAGTAATTCACCTGTGATTTTGCCACCAAAACCAATGACATTAGCATTTAATTCTTCTTTAGCGTAAATCGCTGTTGTCATATCACGAACCAAAGCAGAACGAATGCCTGGAACTTTGTTGACAGAGTTGTTGATTCCAACACCTGTTCCACAGATACAAACACCTAAATCTGCTTTACCGCTTGTCACCGCTTCACCGACTTTTTTACCAAAAATTGGGTAATGCGTACGTGTGTGGTCATAAGTCCCACAGTCAATTACTTCGTAACCTTTTGATTTCAAGAAATCTGATACTGCCATTTTTTCTGTTGTTACGATATGGTCACATCCAATTGCAATTTTCATTTTATCTTCCTCGCTCCTAGCACATTTTATTTAGCATATCGACACGGATTTGGTGACGACCACCGTCATAGTGACCTTCCAAAAATCCTTTAACAATATTTTTCGCCAAAGTAACTCCGACAATTTCAGAACCCATAGTAATCATGCGAGCATTATTGTGAGCACGTGTCATATAAGCAGAGCGTTCATCTGAAACTTCCGCACAAATCATACCTTTGATTTTAGTTGCTGTCATAAAGCTACCTGCACC
Organism: Streptococcus lutetiensis; assembly: GCF_900475675.1. Lineage (NCBI taxonomy): Bacteria > Bacillati > Bacillota > Bacilli > Lactobacillales > Streptococcaceae > Streptococcus > Streptococcus lutetiensis. Next base: position 181,241 of record NZ_LS483403.1, on the reverse strand, counting down.
ATAGGCATCAATCATAATACCTAAATTTTCATCTGATTCGTTGACACCAGCCGCAACAGCAAGCGTGTTATCAACGAAATCTTTATTAACCTCTGTGACGTCTTTAACATCATAATCATTTTCAAGCAAGTAATTTTTGATAATATTTTTCAAAGTTTCACCTGCAGCATCTGAACCAAGAATAACTGTCATTTTAACACCTCAAAATTTTTCTTTTATCTAGATAATTTTTTAAAAACGTTTTTTTATGTTTATATAATAAAACTAAAACAAACATTTGTCAACATATTTGTTTAGTATTTTTTAAAAATGTTTGTTGATTTTTGTTTTCTTCATTGAAAACAACGTCATAGAAATCCTTTATTTTCAGTAATTGTTACCTTTATGACGACAATGTTTCGAATTGTTTCTTTTTTTTCTTATTTGTTGAGTTAGTAATTTAATTGTGCTATGATAATGACAAAGAGAAATAAAAAAGAAAGGAGTTTAGTATGTTAAAAAAAGAACGCCTCCAGTGGATTCTTGAGAAAATCAACGTAAAAGGTGTTATTACTGTTAACGACATCATTAAAGAACTTGGTGTTTCAGATATGACTGTTCGTCGTGACCTTGACGAACTCGATAAAGAAGGTTTGTTGATTCGTATCCATGGTGGCGCCCAAAGTATCGATACACCAAAAGTAAAACCTAAATACGAAAAATCAAACACTGAAAAACAAGAACTACAAATTGAAGAAAAACGCGCTATTGCAAAATTTGCAAGTCAATTCATCCAAGATGGCGAAACAGTTTTCATCGGTCCTGGAACAACGCTGGAACATTTTGCTCACGAACTTATTGCCAAAAACATCCGTGTCGTGACAAATAGTTTGCCAGTATTCACTATTTTAAATCAAAATAAAAGCACCGATTTAATCTTAACCGGCGGTGAATATCGTGATATTACAGGTGCCTTTGTCGGCTCACTGACTGCTAACTACTTGCAAAATCTCAAATTCTCAAAAGCATTTGTCAGTGCCAATGGTGTCTTTGGGAATTCTGTAGCCACTTACAGCGAAAATGAAGGAGAAATTCAACGCATTGCTCTTGATAATGCCTTTGAAAAATTCCTTCTCGTCGACCATGAAAAATTCAATAAATACGATTTTTATGATTTCTACAATGTTAGCAAAATCGATCACCTGGTCACTGATTCTAGTATTTCTGAAGATGCTAAAGAAAAATTTGGTCAATTAACTGATATCATGGTCGCTGACGAATAAGTTTAGACAATAAAAAGTTACTTATCATTTGGTAAGTAACTTTATTTTATGATGAAAACCCAAAAAAGCCCTCCGTCGTTAGACGTAAGGCTTTTTGGGTTGTATTCTAGAAGAGTTCTGTTTTTGATAGCGTTAAATTAGCGAATAGCTACCTCCGTTTCTGAGTCAAAGAAGTGACCTTTGGCAACATTCAATGTCAATTCCACTTTTGAACCTGGTTGGTAAACATCACGCGCATCCGCACGAGCAACAAGTTCAGTGTTACCTACTTTAACGTAAAGCATTGTTTCAGCACCGAGCAATTCAGAAACAGTAACTTCAGCTTCAAGAGTTGCTCCTGGGTATGTTTCACGAGCAAGTGGGTTATTTGAGATATCTTCTGGACGGATACCGAAGATGACTTTTTTACCATTGTAACCTTTAGTTTCAAGTAATTTCTTTTGACCTTCTGGCAAAGTAATTGTGAAACCTGAGTCGCTAACCAAGGTATTATCTTTGACTGTTCCTTCAAAGAAGTTCATGGCTGGACTTCCGATGAAACCAGCAACGAATTTGTTAGCTGGACGGTTGTAAAGTTCTTGTGGTGTACCAATTTGTTCAACACGACCGATTGTTCCTGAACCGTCAGGGTTTTTAGTAGAACTCATGATAACAATACGGTCAGCAAGTGTCATGGCTTCTGTTTGGTCGTGAGTAACGTAGATTGTTGTTGAACCGATACGACGGTGAATTTTAGCAATTTCAGCACGCATTGACACACGAAGTTTGGCATCCAAGTTTGACAAAGGTTCGTCCATCAAGAATACTTTGGCATCACGCACGATAGCACGACCCATGGCAACACGTTGACGTTGACCACCTGAAAGGTCAGCAGGTTTGCGTTCAAGGAATTCTGTCAAGCCAAGAATTTGTGCGGCTTCGCGAACACGTTTGTCAATTTCATCTTTTTTATATTTTCTAAGTTTTAGCCCAAATGCCATGTTATCATAAACAGTCATGTGTGGGTAAAGAGCGTAGTTTTGGAAAACCATGGCAATATCACGGTCTTTTGGTGCTTTATCATTAACGACTTCGCCGTCAATTTTAAGTTCACCTTCTGTGATATCTTCAAGACCAGCAACCATACGAAGCGTTGTAGATTTACCACAACCTGAAGGTCCTACGAAAACGATGAATTCTTTATCTTTAATGTCAAGATCGAAATCTTCAACGGCATAGTGGCTTGCATTTGGGTATTTTTTGTAAATATGATTAAGATTAAGTTCTACCATTTTTTAACTCCTTTGATCTATGTGGTTTTATTATAACAAAGATAACGCTTACATGATATAGACAGGAGTTACAAGATTTTTTGTGCAATATGCCCAAAACTAATTTTCCATAATTAAGAGATACGAAAATGCCAAATCACTAAGGTTTTTCAAATTCAAGCCTGACAAGAGACGAAATTTCTCGATTTTATAGTGCAAGGAATTACGGTGAATATAAAGACTTTGTGCTGTTTTAGCAAGATTGTCCTGCTCTTGCCACATGGTCATGATAATCGGTCTGATGTCTTTACTATCATCGATAGCTTGTAGCATTTTATGTTTAATAGCTGGCAAATCAAGCTGGTACGCATAAGCTAGCAGCAACATTTGTGAAAAACTGACTGTTCGTTCATTACCACGGAAATATCTCATATTGGTAAACAAGCGACTTTCTTCACGGTAAAAAGCTGGCAAATCATCGGCTTGAAATTTACACCAGACATTGCCAAAGAAAATGGTTAACTTGATACCAAAGTCACTTTCCAAAGTCGGCAGCACATCGTCGATTAAATCTTTTGCTTCAATCATCTCTTCTTGATCAAGAATGAGTAGTGTTCTGGTCTTTGAAATGACCACCGTCGCAAGTAAATTGGGTAACAAGGTCACAAAAAAATCACACAGTTCTTCTGGCAAGGATTCCTTGTGATCGATGTAAATGATTTGCAAGGCTTTATAATCTTTTGCCACACTCAAATCATCTTGAATTAAATAACGGTACCAAGGATTCTCAGTCACCTTGTCTTCTAAAATACCGTCATTTTGCAAAGCTAGTAATGCTTTTTCACGCTCGCTCAGATTTGCTAGAGGTAGGTAATAAGTTTGCCCATTTTCCTCAATAGCTACCCAGTCTTCTGCATGTTCGACTTTACCAGCCTCAACAGCTTCTGGGAATAATCTTTCTAATGACATCTTCTACCTCCGTCCCTTCTTAACTTAACTTAACGAGATTTTGTATCCAAAATAATAGTAACAGGACCGTCATTGACTAGACTAACTTGCATGTCAGCACCAAAAACACCTGTTTCAACAGGAACGAATTGGGCAAGTGCTTCATTAAAGTCGAGGTACATTTTTTCAGCTTTATCAGGTTTTGCAGCGCCCGTAAATGCAGGCCGATTACCTTTTTTGGTCTCTGCAAACAAAGTAAATTGAGACACTGATAAGATACTTCCCTTAATATCTTGGACAGATAAATTCATCTTGCCCATATCATCTGAAAAGATACGCATATTAGTAATTTTACGAACAGCGTAATCAAGGTCTTCTTGCTCATCATCTGGTCCTACTCCAACTAACAACAATAAGCCTTGACTGATATCTCCAACCAGCTCATCATCAATCGTAACTTGTGCTTCTTTAACACGTTGAATGACTACTTTCATATCTATTCCTTTCTGAAAATAAATTCGCTTTCATTATTGTCATTTTAACATTTTCAGAAAAATAAAAAAAGCACTTACCTTTTCTCTTCCAAACCAAAAAATGAGCTGCATTATCAGCTCATTTTAGTTATCCATTTGTACGTTTGACAGAGTAAACGTCTGGGATGATTTTAATTTTATCGACAACAGCAGTCAATTCCGTCAAGTTTGGAATTGTGAAACTAACGTGGATATTTGCGAATTTCATATCTTTACTTGGTTGGGCATTAACGGTTGAAATATTCTTAGTAACGTTTGAAAGGACTTGAAGAACATCATTTAGAAGCCCTGAACGGTTAAGACCATAAATATCAATTTCAGCGATGTAATCATTATTAGCGCTAGTAGCATCGTCCCATTCGACCTCGATAAGACGTTGCTCATAGCCTTCTTGGCTCTTAATATTGTGGCAATCCGCACGGTGAATGGCAACTCCACGTCCTTTGGTAATATAACCTTCAATTGGGTCACCCGGGACTGGGTTACAACATTTAGCGATACGCATCAAAAGACCTGACGCTCCTTGAATGATAACACCATTTTCACTGCGAACTTTCAAGACTTCTTTATTTTCTGTCTTGATTTCGCCACCATTCATGAGCTCATCTGCTTCTGCTTTCGCTTTAGCACGTTCCTCTTCGCGGCGTTCTTTTTCCGTTAGACGATTGAAAACAGCTGCCGCACTAATTTCACCGAAACCAACTGCCGCATAAAGAGCTTCTTCGCTACGAACACTGAAACGTGGCAAAATGGCTTCAAGGTGTTTTTTATCCAAGTATTTGTTAGCCACATAACCTTGGTCTTGGAAATAATCCACCAAAAGCTCACGACCCTTGTTGACTGACAATTCCTTATCTTGATTTTTCAAGAATTGGCGGATGCGGTTGCGGGCTTTGTTTGTCTTAACAATTTTAATCCAGTCGCGGCTTGGTCCAAATGAATTTGGGTTGGTTACAATTTCAACCACATCACCTGTTTTAAGTTTGGCAGTTAGTGGTACCATACGACCATTAACCTTAGCACCAACAGTCTTTTCGCCAACTTGGGTATGAATGGCGTAAGCAAAATCAATTGGCCCAGAGTCTTTTGGCAACTCTTGCACGGCACCTGTTGGGGTGAAGACATAGATACGTTCTGAGAAAATATCTTGTTTAACTGAATCAACAAAGTCTACCGCATCACCGTTTGACGCGTCTTGCAATTCAACCAATTCTTTAATCCAGCTCATGCCGACAGCTTGTTCTTGACTGTCAACCTTGCCTTTAATCCCTTTTTTGTAAGCCCAGTGAGCAGCAACCCCGTATTCAGCGACTTGGTGCATTTCTTTGGTACGGATTTGAATTTCGATTGGTCCTTTTGGTCCGTAAACAGTCGTGTGAATAGATTGGTAACCGTTGGCTTTAGGCGCAGCAATATAATCTTTGAAACGCCCTGGCATTGGACGCCACAATTCATGAATATAACCAACCATAGCGTAAACATCGCTAGGGGTTTCCATGATACAACGAATGGCAATCAAATCATAGATTTGGTCAAATCGTTTCTTTTTATCACGCATTTTGCGATAAATAGAATAAATGTGTTTTGGACGACCGTAAACGTCTCCGTAAAGCCCTTGTTCTTCAGTGTAATCTTTAATTTTCTTGACGATTTCATCAACCAGAGCTTCACGTTCACGACGTTTTTCGTTCATCATGTGCGAAATCTTGTAGAACTCAATTTCATTGAGGTAACGGAATGACAAATCTTCCAATTCCCACTTAATGCGGCTAATCCCCAAACGATGAGCAAGGGGAGCATAAATTTCCATGGTTTCACGTGAAATGCGTTCTTGCTTGTCCTTACGAAGATGCTTCAAAGTGCGCATATTATGAAGACGGTCGGCAAGTTTTACCAAAATCACACGAATATCTTTAGACATGGCCATAAGCATCTTACGGTGATTTTCAGCCAATTGCTCTTCATGTGATTTGTACTCAACTTTACCAAGTTTTGTAACACCATCGACAATATCACGAACATCTTTACCAAATTCAGCTTCGATTTCATCTAAAGTAATCTCAGTATCTTCAACAACGTCATGCAAAAAACCACAAGCCACTGTCACCACATCAAGATGCAAATCTGCTAAAATACCTGCAACTTGGATAGGATGGATGATATAAGGCTCGCCTGATTGCCTAACTTGTGAGATATGTGCTTTTGTCGCGTAATCCAATGCTTTTTGAACAATCGCCACATCAGATTCGCTCATGTATTGGGCTGTGAGTGCAACCACCTCTTCACCCGTCAAATTCACAATTTTTGCCATAAGGACCTCTTCTTTTCTCTCGCATACAGATTTATATTGTTACTATTTTAACACTAAACGCCCCAAAATACCAATGCATTAGATAAAAAGACCTGAACCAAAAACTGTTCAGGTCAACTTTTTAGTTTTCAACCAAAATCTGGTACATTATGTCAGTAAACAAAAGTCAGGCGTTTTAAAATTTCTTGAGCGATAACGGTTGCTCCTGCCAAGGTTGGATGAACACCGTCTTCACCTGTCAGTTCGCGTCTGCCATTAAGCAAAGCTTGCTCATTCATCAAACCATCAAGCGGAACTAATTTAAGACTGAATTCACGCGCCAAGTGGCGGACAATCTGAATCTTTGGATCAAGGTCTTTACGCCAAGTCATACGGTCTTCTGGGTAATCTAGAACATAAGGTTCCATCAGCAAAATTCGCTCAACTCCCGCACTCTTCAAACTTTGCAACAATTGTCGATAAATCGTCTCAAAACGCTCTTGCTCGCTATCGCTAGCAAAACCATCTTTACCAACTAAATGCCAAACATCGTTAATCCCAACCATTAAAATCACAACATCTGGCTTCAAAGAAAGGCAGTCAGTATCAACGCGGTCCAACAAATCTTGAACTTTATTGCCACCGATTCCTCGGTTGAAACATTGTAAATGAAAATCTCTATGATGCTCCAACAAATCAGCTGCTACTAAGCTCACAAAGCCAGTTCCGAGACTTACTGGGTCCGCTTTGTCACGTCCCCACTCAGTGATACTATCACCAAAAAAGACAATACGGTCATTCTTTCTAATTTCCATATGGCTGCCTCACTTTGTGTTTAAAAAGTTAGAAACAGCTCCAAATAGATTGGCATCATTCCTAAATTGACAGACTTTTAATTGATAGTCTAATTCACGCGCATTTGTTATTTCAATCAAAGCTTTGATACGTTTATCAAGCTCTGGCACCAAATCTTCACGCGCAGAAATACCGCCACCAATACCAACCAAATCAGGGTTAATGCTGACAAGGCAGTTGAAAATACCGATAGCAATGACATCATACATTTCTGACAAGGCAGCCTTAGCATCACTATTGCCAGCATCTGCTAAATCAAATAAATCTTTGCCAGTAAAATCAGTCAAGCCATGCTCTTTAGCGTATTTTTTAGCCACGGCAACGGGACTAGCTAGGTTACTAAGCGTAATGCCGTCTTTGATAATCATGAAACCAAATTCACCACCGTAAAGACTACTTCCTTTGTACAATTTACCATCAAGGCAAACTGCACCACCAATACCTGTCCCAAGAATGAAATAAATTGATTTTTTGCTATCTTTTCCGATACCAAATTGACTTTCAGCAAGGCCAGCACAGTTAGCATCATTTTCGATAGTCACAGGTAAGCCAAACATAGCTTCCAATTCATCAATAATCTTGAAGTTATGAATGTATGGAATAGCACTAAATCCTTTAATCACACCTTCTTCAGTATCCACAGCACCAGGGCTTGAAATAGCAACCCCTTTGGTATCTGCATCTGACAATTCTGTAAAGACACGATGCAAGTTTTCTTTCATTTCTTCCCAAGTTTTGGGAGTTGGAAAGGAACCTTTTTTATCAATGGCACTATCTTGGTAACGGCCATATTTCACAGAAGTTCCACCAATATCAAACACGACTAAATTCATTTTCTTCTCCATTTCTACCTAGCAAAAACACTGCTAGCGGTGTGTTAAAACAATCTCTAATGAAAATTCATCATAGCGATGTGTACTAATTGAATATTCAAACGCAGCACCATTTGTTAAATAACCCGTTTGAACAGCTACTGCTACTGGGTCACCTTTTTCAAGTGACAAGTAATTAGCTTCCTCATCCGTCGTACGACGAACAGTAATCGTACGGTGGCCTGATTGAATTTTTAAACCAAGATCATTTTCAATATAATCATAAATCGAATTTTCCACATGCTCGATTTTCAAACTTGTAATCAAATCGATTGGCATGTAAGTTTCTTCGATAACCGTTGGTTTATCATCAACTAAGCGGACACGATGAATTTTATAAACGAAGCTTGTTTCCTTAATTTTTAGTTTTTCTGCAATTTTCACATCTGCTTTCACAACCGTAAAATCAATCACGCGACTTGTAATTTTTTTGTCTGGATAAAATGCTGTTGTCCCCATCATTTGGATATCCATCAACATTTTCTTCATTTTTTCAACTGACAGGTCCATAACAAAAGTCCCTGCCCCACGACGTTTGTAAATCAAGCCTTCTGTAACGAGAATATCTAAGGCTTTTTTGACCGTCATCTTACTAACCTTGTACGTGCGACAAAAATCTTTTTCAAAAGGCAGTTGTTCATTCGGTTGATAAACACCTTCTAAAATTTTCTTACGCACATCATTTGCAATAAGGTTATATTTTTCCATTACTTCTCCTCTAAATCTAATATATAAACTAATGCATATTATTATCTATATTTTAAACTAGAAGAGCTAAAGTTCCAAATGTTAATTGATAATTTCTTGCAAATGATACATTTTCCCATAAAATGTAACCATAAAAAATCAAAACAGCCCAGGAGATTTTAAAAGTTGCTCTGATTTTTATGGTTAACTAATAAAATTTTTCAATTATCGGATAATAAATTTGTCAATCAATAAGCTATTCGCCACCTCTTTCTTTTGACAGCTCCATTTTATCATCTTATTTTATAAAAGTATATATTTTTACAAATAATTATGTTATGCTTTTTTAGAATGCGCTTCCTGAAACTTTTTTTGATTATTTGTATACAATTACTTTATTAACCGCGGAAAAAAGTTACATTCAAAACATAAGGGCCTAAAACTTTTTTAGGGGGAGAAAACTAATAAAACTGTATTCGTATCGTTATGGGAGACGGGCAGCAATACAGCAAAACTTCACTAACAGAAATTCAAAAACTCATCACACTTTGTAAAGACAACCACTTGATTGCTATCGTCGAAGCACACGATGCTACTGGTTCAGAGAACATTCAATATTTGGAAAATACTGCTAATTACTGGATGGAAATGAAAGATGCTCTCATTGGAAACGAAGACCACGTCATCTTAAATATTGCCAATGAATGGGGCGGAGCTTGGGATAGTTCAAACTGGGCAGCAGGTTATCAACAAGTTATCTCCAAACTTCGTAACGTTGGAATAAAAAATACCATCATAGGTTTGACCCAGCTGAGGCCAAGACACACCTTGTTTTCTGAGTTTATAGATTTCTAGTTTATCTTCATAAGTTAATTTCATACAAAAAGCACCCCAATCGTTAGATTTTGTGTCTAACTTTTGGGGTGCGGTTCAGAATGTCTCTCGGATTTTTTATTTCACTCATGCTTACGAACATTTATTTTTCATTTGGATGGCTAGCGATAATTTCTAAATCGCCATTAAGTTGCCATGATTTTACATCGTTTGGCAAGATGAAATGATCACCTTTTTTAAGGTTATAAACACGGTTATCCACAGTCAAGCTACCTTGACCTGAAAGAACACTTACTAACAAATATGGCGCTGTTTGGGTAAAGTTTACGGCACCTGACACAACCCATTTGTAAACAGCGAAGAATTCATTTGACACCAAAAGGCTTGAACTCAAGTTATCCACATCTACAGTCACAGGTGTGCTGTTTGCAGGTTCACCAATTGTTAGAACATCAATTGATTGTTTAATGTGCAAGTCGCGAAGGTTTCCAGCCGCATCACGACGGTCAAAATCGTAAACACGATAAGTTGTATCACTTGATTGTTGTGTTTCCAAAATCAAGATACCTTTACCGATAGCGTGCATTGTACCACTTGGTACGTAGAAGAAATCACCAGCTTTGACTGGAACTTTTGTCAACAAATCGTCCCATTTGCCTGCTTCAATCATCTCAGCAAGTTCTTCTTTTGATTTGGCATTATGACCATAAATGATTTCTGAATCTTCATCAGCAGCAATGACATACCAACATTCTGTCTTACCGAGTTCACCTTCATGTTCAAGGGCATAAGCATCATCTGGGTGAACTTGTACACTAAGCCAATCGTTAGCATCAAGAATTTTTGTCAATAATGGAAAGACTTCTGATTTTGGACTTCCAAAAAGTTCTTTGTGCTCACGATAAAGTTTATCTAAACCTTCACCTTTATATGTACCATTATCCACAATTGAAACACCATTTGGGTGAGCTGAAATAGCCCAATATTCACCAGTCGTTTCAGTCGGAATATCGTAACCAAATTCGTCGCGAAGTTTTGTTCCGCCCCAAATTTTATCATGCATTTGTGCTTTTAAAAATAATGGTTCTGCCATAAAAAATTTCCTTTCTTCAAGCAAATCTGCTTGTCTACCACGAAGAAACCCAAAGTTCTTTTGGGTTTCCCAGCTAAATATTCTTAACATCCAACAGTGAATATCCGCGTACATCATAACGATTTCTCGTGCGTGAATACTCAATTGGTCTACCATTTTCCAAATAAACAACTTGTTCCACTTGCAAAATAGGATCATCATCCCGACAAGCTAAATAGTCTTTATCGTATTGATCAGGTTTTTCAGCAGTGATATGACGATAAGATCCAGCAAATTTAAGATGCAAAGTGTTCCAAAGATAATCATAAACCGATGCCAACAAAATGCTATCATCCAATCCAGGAACCAAGTCACACGCCATATAAGTATGCTCAAGAGCATATGGTTTACCATCTAGCAAACGTAGACGAATAATTTTGTAAACTGGTGCTGATTGTTCGACCTGAAGACGTTCAGCAATCTCCACATCAGGAAATTCAACGGTAAATTCAATGATTTTGCTCGTTAATTTGCGAGAATCATCCTTCATGTCGTGGCTTAAGCCATTGTAGTTGTTCAATCGAAATCTCGAATCCTCTTTATCCCAAAACGATGAATTTAAAACTTTCGTTCCATTACCTTGTTTTGAAAGGACCAAACCTTCAATGGTTAACATCTCAATAGCTTTTTTGATAGTCATTCGACTTACCCCAAATTCTTTTGCCAAGTTAGATTGAATCGGCAGCATCGAATCAATTGGGTAAGTTCCGTCTGAAATCCTTGTTCGAATAATCCCTGCAATCTCTTCATATTTTGACATAGATCGCTCCTATTCCACTTATATAGACTAATTTTTAAAACTTATAGTCTTATTATAGCGCAGAATCAGGTTGTTTGTCCAGCATATGCAAGAATGGTAGCCAGATAAATCCGACAATCAAGCAGTCAATAATTTGAAGAAGACCGCCAGCAAGTGAGTTTGTCGCAATTATACCACTAAAGAAGACTGGCACAGTCCAAGGAACAGATACTCCTGTTGGTGCAGGAACAAGGCCAATTGCCATTACGAAGTAGTTAAGAGCTGTAACGATGATTGGTGAAATCACCCAAGGAATAAGAATTGTAGCATTCAAAACGATTGGCAAACCAAAGATAACAGGTTCATTAACGTTAAAGATACCAGCACCAAGTGCCAAACGACCAACGTCACGGTATTGTTTTTTCTTCATGATAAATGCCATGATGATAACGACCGCAAGAGTCATCCCTGAACCACCAAGACCAACAGTGAATGTTTCCATGAATGGTTTTGAAATAATGTGAGGAATATGTTCACCTGCTTTATAAGCATCCAAGTTATCATACATCAAAGTGTTCCAAATTGGGTCCATAACAGAGTTAACAAGGATTTGTCCGTGAAGACCAAAGAACCACAAGAATTGGATAAAAAAGATAGCAATAAGTGTCGCCCAAATACTACTACCAAGACCAACCAAAGGCATTTGGATAACATTATAAATCACATCGTGAAGGTTTGTATTGAAAGCACCTGTTACGATTGCATTAAGCGCTGTGAAGATTGATAATGTCAAAACTGCTGGAATCAAAGCAGCAAATGATTTTGCAACTGCAGGTGGCACGCTGTCAGGCATTTTAATTTGCCAACCTTTTTTGCTGACGCGGCAGTAAATTTCAGTTGCGATAAATGACACAATCATTCCTAGGAACATGCCTTTTGCCCCTAAGCGATCTAGGCTAAGAACGTTAGATACTTCTTGACCTTTATCTGTCAAAGTGTAAAACGGTGTTAAAAGAAGGAAACTTGCAAATGCAATTGCTCCGCCAAAAATACCATCTTCATCATATGATTTAGATAGGTAGTAACCAATCCCCCAGGTTACAAAGACGGTCATAATCGACATTGTCGCATTTTGTGCATTACCAAACAGACTTGATAAAAGCGCTTTCGTGCCATCGTTTAAAAAAGGAAGGTTAGAAATAACGACAACAATTGATCCAAACATGGTCAACGGGAAGGCAAGCATGAAGGCATCACGTAAAATCGACAAGTAGCGATTGGAAGCCAATTTGTTTGCCAAAGGCAAAAGTTTGTCACTGATAGCATCTAGAAACTTGTTCATAAACACTCCTCTTTCCATTAAGTTTGTTTTTACATTATCATTATAACTTATTTTTTGTAAAAGTCTAGTCTTTTTATATAAAAATATTGTCTTTTATTTTAAAAAGTGTATAATTGTACTTGTAAAATCAAAAAATATATATTTTTAAGGAGAATCTTATGGCAACTTACACATTTCCAGAAGACTTCTGGTGGGGAGCTGCGACATCTGGTCCTCAAAGCGAGGGTCGTTTCCATAAAAAACATGCCAATATGTTTGATTACTGGTACGAAATAGAACCTGAAGCTTTTTACAACCAAGTTGGTCCAGACACAGCATCAAACTTCTATAATAGTTACAAAGAAGACATTGCTTTGATGAAGAAAATCGGTCTCAACAGTGTTCGTACTTCTATTCAATGGACACGCTTGATTGATGACCTCGAAAAAAATACCGTTAATCAAGATGCAGTAGACTTCTATAATGACGTTATTGACTGCTTCATCGAAAATGGCATTCGTCCAATTATGAACCTACACCATTTTGATTTACCTGTCGAGCTTTATCACAAATATGGAGGTTGGGAATCACGCCACGTGGTTGACCTTTATGTTGGTTTTGCTGAACAAGCTTTCAAGGCTTTCGGTGACCGCGTCAAAGACTGGACAACTCACAACGAACCAATGGTTGTTGTCGACGGTGAATACCTCTATCAATTCCACTATCCAAAATTAGTTGATGGTAAAAAAGCTGTTCAAGTTGCCTACAACTTAAACATCGCTTCAGCAAAAGCCATCGCTAAATTCAGAGAACTTGGTTTAGACAAAGACGGTGGTCACATTGGTACAGTTTTAAACTTAACACCAACTTATGCTGCTTCTGATTCTAAAGAAGACCAAGCTGCTGCACACTTTGCTGAACTTTGGAACAACAAAATGTTCCTTGAGCCAGCAATCAATGGGCATTTCCCAGAAGAACTTGAAGAAATTCTCAAAAAAGATGGCGTCATCTGGCAAACAGAACCTGAAGATGCTCAAATTTTTAAAGAAAATACCATTGATTTCTTAGGTGTTAACTTCTATCACCCAAATCGTGTGAAAGCACCAGACATCGCACCAAATTCTGTCGGTGCTTGGATGCCAAATCGTTACTATGACGAATACAACATGCCAGGTCGTCGCATGAACATCGACAAAGGTTGGGAAATCTACCCAGAAGCCATTTACGACATCGCCATTAACATTCGTGATAACTATAAAAATATCCCTTGGTTTGTCTCAGAAAATGGTATGGGTGTTTCTCGCGAAGAACGCTTCATGGATGAAAATGGAAAAATCCAAGATGATTACCGCATCGACTTCATCAAAGAACACTTGGCTTGCCTTCACCGTGGTATCCAAGAAGGTTCAAACTGCTTTGGCTATCACCTTTGGACACCAATCGATTGCTGGTCTTGGATGAATGCTTACCGTAACCGCTACGGTTTCATCTCAAATAATATCCATACACAAATCAAAACTATTAAAAAATCTGGTGAATGGTTCAAACAAGTAACCATCGATAACGGATTTGAAGATTAATTCACTACCTTAATCCCAGTAGAATTCAACAATTCCTAGCTCTACTTACTCCTCAAAGAAGAGCTTTCCTCATAAATCCTTTTATTAATTTCACAAAAACACCTTATCAGATAACGATAAGGTGTTATTTAATGCAATTCATTTAAGAAAACACCATCAAAGATGGTGTTTGTTTAAGCGTTGATTTTTTTGTACATGTGCATCATTTCGATGGCAACTTCTTTCAGTGTCATTGTTGTCATCAAGTGGTCTTGTGCGTGAACCATGATGATTTCAATTTTGATTTCGGTACCGCTTGCATATTTCTGTAGCAAATCAGTCTGAGCATGGTGAGCCTGTAAAAGTTCTTCATCAGCTGCAGCTAATTTTTCTTCAGCCTCTTGAAATGCTCCATTTTTCATAGCATCAAGAGCTTCGTGAACAGAGGTGCGGGCTGTGCCGCTGTGTAAAATAATTTCAAAAGCAGCAAGTTGTAATTCTTCTTCAGTCATATCTAGCAGCACCTCATTAAATATTTTCCAAAATCAAATTAGCCATTTTCTCAACACCCATTGGGATTGGAACGTAAGCTTGTGGTGGAACTTTGACAACAGGTCGCCCTGATTTTTCACCCGCTGCCGCAAATTGGTTGTAATACATTGTAGCTTGTGGACTAACAAGGTACAAATCATAAGTAGCATCAGTAATCACACGTTCCCCTTCGTTTGAACTGATTGCTTCAACAGTAATGTCTTTTCCTTGTGTTTTAAAATAATCTGTTGTTTTTTGTGCCATAAGTGATGATGACATTCCGGCAACACAGATAATTAATGCTTTTGCCATGGTTATTCTCCCCTTTTAAATAATAGACTTAGTAACTGTAAATGATTGCGCTACCAACATCTTTAATAAAAGTATATCACAGTTATTTTAATAAGTCTAGTCTTTTAAAATAAAAGAGTAAACTTTTATGCATTTTCGCAAAACAGCACTACTCCTATTTTCAAATCTAATTGCTTGTCTATTCATTTCTAATATGATAAATTGGCTAAAAGTAAAACAATCATGAGGAATTTTATGACAGAAAATACATTAACCATTGCTTATATCAGCCTAAGTGGCAACACTCAAAGTTTTGTTAAACGTTTAGGAGAATACTTAAAAGAACATTACCAACTTGAAAGCAAAACTATCAATATCAAAGAACTTAAGCATGAAACTTTTCCAGTCACATCACCTTTTATCGCAGTTTTACCGACTTATCTCGAAGGTGGAAACGGGGTTGACTCAGGTGATGTTGAGATTTTGACAAATCCTTTGGGAGATTTTATCGCAGCACACGATAACTACAAACACTGCTTTGGAATCATTGGCTCTGGCAATCGCAACTTCAACGAGCAGTATTGCTTGACAGCTAAACAATACGCTAAGCGCTTTGGTTTTCCAATGCTTGGTGATTTTGAACTTCGAGGCACAAGTGCTGATATTGAACGTTTGGCAGAGATTATTGTGAATACACAAAAAGAAAGTGAAACTTATCCAAGGGGATTATGAGTCTTGGATGTCTCACTTTCTTTTTTCTATGATTACATTATCTACTTTGAGGAGATTAGGATTATAGATAATTTAGTCGCAAGGTTAAGGAATAATAATATCGTGTTTCACCAAAGATAGCTTGGTTTCACCATCACTGAAGAAACGAATTTTTTGTGAATCAAGTGGTGTTTGAATCTCTGTCGACATGACTTTTTCACCGTCATTGACAAATAACTCAATCGAATAGCTATCCAAAATGAAACGTAGCTCAATGCTATCAGCAGATGAAACCGTCATTTTGCGTTGACAATTCAAATCAGCCTGCAACCCGGAATAGGTACGGTCCACCTCAATCGTATTAAGACTGCGATTGTAAGTAAATCGTGTATAATGATTGACACCAACTGCCAAATCAATGGTAAATGATATATAAGCAGTTCCAGATAAACGCAAGGTCATGTCAATCTGACGACCAGAAACCCCTTCAATCATTTCAAATGACTTGCTAATAACTCCTGAAAATTCAAGTGTATTGGTATGGTAATCAGATAATTCGTGAATTGGTCGTTGGACGAGTTGGCCATTTTCAAGAGATAATTCACGTGGAAGAGTCATCATGCCTTGCCATTCTTGCCCATCAGGAATAGCTAGCGAATCCCATGACTTCATCCATGCCACCAAGATGCGACGACCATCTGGCAATTGAGTCGTCTGAGGCGCATAAAAATCTAAACCATAATCAAGCGCATGTGGGCAACCTTTGTCAAAGGTGTGTGTTTCTTCATCATAATCACCAACAAAATAAACCGCGTTGTGTCCATTATGAAATTCATACGCTGTCGCTGACATGTTTTGTGGCGAAGTGATTAAGACATGTTTTCCATCTAATTTGAAAAAGTCAGGACATTCCCACATTTTTCCGATAACACCATCTTCATCGCCTGCCAAAACATTTTCATACTGCCAGTGGCGTAAATCGTCACTCGAAAAGAGAACAATCTGTCCATGCTTTTCTTTGCTTAAATTACCTGCAACCAACCAATATTTACCATCTTCGAACCAGACTTTAGGGTCTCTAAAATCTGATTGATTGAAGCCTTCTGGGAGTTGGTTGCCAAGGATAATAGGGTTTTCGGGAACTTTGTGATAATTTTCACCGTCACCGATTGCAAGAGACTGTGTTTGATAAGCGGTTTTATTGCCAGTGTCATCTTCTTTTTCTTCGACACTTGTGTAGATAAGAACATGTCCTTCTGGCGTTTCCAGAGCACTTCCTGAAAAAACACCAGCATGGTCGTAAGCTTGGTCCGGCGCTAAAGCAACAGGGCGCTCTTCCCATTTAATCATATCAGAGCTAACAACATGCCCCCAGTGCATTGGTCCCCAGTTTGTCGAATAGGGATGATATTGATAAAACAAATGTACTTTATTTTGGTAAGTTGAAAAACCATTTGGGTCGTTAATCCAGCCAACCGGTGCCGTCACATGAAATGCTGGGCGCTTTCTTTTATCAATACGATTTTGTTCAATATAATTTTGTGCTTCTTCAAGCGTGTGCATAAGTTTAAACAATCCTTCCTACTACTTTTCTAAATCACTTCTTCAGTTTCAATGTCAAAGAAATGCAATTTATGTGGCATGAAGACAAATGTTACGTCATCACCAATTTGACTGACGTCGTATTTTGTCACACGTGCAACAGTGGTTTCACCACCAAATTCAAAATAAAGGTTATTTTCATTTCCCATAATCTCAGTGTTGTTGATAACAGCTTTTTGTTCATTTCCTGCATAAACTTCAAGGTTTGCTGGGTCAAATTTGATATCTTCACCGCGGATTCCCATAATCACACGCTTGCGACCAGCCAATTTCTTAGCAATAACCTTAGGGATTTCCATGCTATTGCCATCTTCAAATACAATGGTTTGACCATTTACAGACACATTGTAAAAATTCATTTGTGGTGCGCCAATAAAGCCAGCAACAAATTTATTAACAGGATGTTCGTAAAGGTCCATCGGTGTCCCAACTTGTTGAACAACTCCATCTTTCATAATAACAATACGGTCTGCCATAGTCATCGCTTCAACTTGATCATGAGTAACATAAATGGTTGTTGACCCCAATTTGCGATGAAGTTTACTGATTTCATTGCGCATGCTGATACGCAATTTGGCATCCAAGTTAGACAACGGTTCGTCCATCAAGAAAACTTTTTGGTCTTTGACAATCGCACGACCAAGTGCTACACGTTGGCGTTGACCACCAGAAAGATTTTTAGGTTTGCGTTTGCGATATTCTTCAAGTCCCAAAATATCAATCGCCCAATCAACTTTTTGTTTGATTTCATCGGCAGGTACTTTCATATTTTTAAGACCGTAAGAGATATTTTTTTCAACTGTCATATGAGGATATAAAGCATAATTTTGGAAAACCATTGAAATCCCACGATCAGCTGGTGCCACTTCATTTATACGTTTGCCATCAATGTACAAATCACCGCTAGTAATTTCTTCAAAACCAGCCATCATACGAAGCGTTGTTGATTTTCCGCAACCAGAAGGCCCAACAAATGCAATAAATTCCTTTTTATCAACATCCAGTGTAAAATCAGTCACTGAATTTTTATCATTACCTTTATATTTTTTTGTAATATTTTTAAATTCAATAAAACTCATAAGATTTATCCTTCCTTAGATCCTGTTGAAATCACACCTTCGACAATATATTTAGAGAAGAATGAATAGATGATAATAACAGGAATGGTAACAAGTGTAATCACAGCAAGAGTTTGACCAACAGTTGTTGCATCATTTGACGTAATCGCATTTAAACCAATTTGTGCTGTTAATAAGTCGCTTGATGTAAATACCAATGATGGCCAGAGATAATCATTCCAAACACCTAGGAAAGTAAAGACGCTGACCGTTGCAACTACTGATTTAGACATTGGCAAAACCATGGTAAAGAAATATTTGACCGGACCACAATGATCCAATTGAGCAGCTTCGTAGACATCATCAGGAAGTCCAACAAAGACTTGGCGGAAAAGAAAAATATTAAACGGTGACACAATCATCGGTAAAATATAACCAAGCATGGTGTTCAAAAGCCCTGCTTTAGCAATAATCAAGAAATGAATAGTGATTGTTGTTTCCATTGGAACAATCATCAAAGCTAGAATAATTAATAACCATTGATCTCTAAATGGAAATTTTATTTTAGCAAGCGCATAGCCGGCAAGTCCGTTAACAACGATACTAAGCACAATTAAAATCGCTGCATAAAATAATGTATTCACCATGTAACGAATAAACTGTGTATCAAAGAGAATAGTCACATAATTATCAAAAAATGAACCTGTTAATGCTGGTGGTACAAAAGCTCTAAGGGTATTCATATCAGTGGTGATAGCCGCATCACCTTTAAAGGAATTAGCCAACATCCAAATAACTGGAAAGAGGAAGAACAAGGACAAAATGAGCAAAATTATTGAAAATATCCAACTCCATCTCTTTTGCTTTTGTGTTAACATATTATTTTTCCTCCTTGTCTTTGGTCAAGATATTTTGGATAACAGTTAAAATGATAACAAAGACAGCAAAGACAATTGCCATAGTTGAAGCAAGTCCCATTTCCCAGTTAACAGTACCCGTTTCGTAAATATCGTACACAACAGTATAAGTTGAATTAGAAGGGCCACCACCAGTCATCACCATTGGTTGAACCAACATACGAAAGGCACCAATTGTTACTGTGATTAAGACGAAAACAAGCAATGGTTTTAATTCTGGTAAAGTAATATCCTTGAATTTTTGCCATGGTGTTGCATGGTCCATTTCAGCTGCCTCATAAAGTGATGGGCTGATTCCTTGAAGACCACCAAGGAAGATAATCATTTGATAACCAACACCTTGCCAAGCACTCATGATGGCAATAGAAGGTAACGCTTGGTCAGCACTATTGATAAAAGGCTGAGCATCAATACCAAAGAATCCTAAAATAGCATTAAGAATTCCTTCTGGGCTATAAATTTGAATCCACAAGGTTGATACAACAGTCAAAGACATAACAACCGGAACAAAGAAAGCCACTTTGAAATATTTCTTGAAATGGGTAACTTTGTTAATAATCAAAGCTAGCAAGAGAGCTCCACCGCCCTGTAGTGGAACAATGATTAAAACAAATTTAACTGTGTTCCAGAAAGCCTTTCGGAAAGTCTCATCTTTAAAGACTTCTTTAAAATTATCCAGACCAACAAAGTGAGTCATACTAGGATTTAATGCAAAGAAATCCGTAAAACTAAAGACAAACGTCAAAATCAAAGGAATAAATAGGAAGACCGATAACAAGACCAGAGCTGGGCCAAAGAAGGCCATCCCCATAATAGATTCAGCTTTATTCTTTTTCATTTTCTTTCTCCTCAAGAACATAACGTTTCAATTTCGCATTGATTTTATCAACCGCGTGATTAAGTTCTTCCTTGGCATCTGCACCAGAGAGAACACTATCTTCTAGAACTGCCTGAACACGGTCACTAACTTGCGGATAAACTGGTGTGATTGAGCGAGGATGTCCATAATCTTTCAATTGGTTATAAAGTGCGGCATAGTTTGCATCTTCGGAGAATGTACTGATATGATTGTAAGCTTCGTAAGTTGAAGGGAAACTCTTGGTTTTATCCCAAAGACGTTCGCCACTTTCAGCGCCACTCATCCACTTAACCAATTCTGTTGCCCCTTTAATATTTTTTGTCGTTTTAGAAGCTGCAAATGCCCAAGATCCTGTTGGAGTGTAACGACCACCATCCCAGTTATCTGAAACAACGTATGGAGCAACACCAAGATTTAATTGTTCATAACTTGTATAAACCGAATTAACTTCCCACGCGCCATCGATTTTGAAAGCCGCACGTCCACTTTCAAATAAATTACTAATAGCAACTTTCGACATGTAGCCATTTGCTAGAATTTGTTTAAAATAGTTAACCGTTTCTAGATTTTCTTTTGAATTAAAGATGCCATCAACTTTCAAACCACTCTTGTCAACAAAGTCACCTCCATTTGACCAGAAAAATGGTGCATAAAAATAAATCGTTGTCTCACCCGTTGGGAAAGTCATATCCAAAGGATAGCCCCCCTTTTCTTCACAAATCGGTTGAACTTTCTTCAAGACCTCTAAAAACTCTGACCAAGTCCACGGGTGATTAGCGTCAGGTACACTAACACCAGCCTCAGCTAAAATATCTTTATTGTAATAAAGCCCCACGCTAGACTCTACAGCTCCCAGAGCGTAGAGTTTATTATCATAAGTTCCTTGAGCAATGATCGAGTCAAGATAAGCACTCTTTTCCTTATTCGATAATTTTGCCAAAGGTTGAATAATACCATTTTCTGCATAAGCTGCGATATTGGGACCATCTACCGTCAACACATCAGGTAATCCTCCAGACATAACAGAGGCATTGATTTTATCAGAATAACCACCACCGCTATCATTTCGAGGAATAAATTCAATGTCCGCAAAATATTTACCATTGTATTTTTTATTGAAGGTATTGACCGATTCTTTATAAGCCTGTCCTTCATCGGTATCTTCAATTGAATGAACCCAGATTGATAGATACTCTTCTCCCTTGTCATACCCCTTTATACTGCCAACTTCAGGTTTACTGTTGCCGCATCCTGTTAACAAAAGCCCTGCAGAAAGTGATACCATTAATGTTTTTAAGAGCCTTCTACGCATAACACCCTCCAAAGTTATTTGTAATGTAACCGGTTACTTTATCTAAAGTTTACACCTTAATGTTTGCCTTGTCAATAGCATTTTTAAAAAAAAGTTCCAAAAATATAACCGGTTACTTCTTTGACTTAAAAGGATTTTAGATATATACTATAGATTGTAAAGAAGACTTAAGGAACACTGTATGAGTAAACAAAAAATCACTTTTTCCGATATTGCAAAATATACCAATTTTTCAAAAACAACAATCTCGCGCTATTTTAACAACCCTGACTCACTGACTGAAAAAAACCGTAGCATTATCAAAAAAGCGCTTGATGATTTGGGGTACCAAGAAAATAAAATCGCTCAAGTTCTAGCTAAGGGACAGACTGAATTCATCGGAATCATCATTCCAAACCTCTACCTTCACTATTACTCAGCCATTTTAAATCAAATTTTGACTAGCTACTCAGATAATCATTATAAGTTCCTGGTCTTCCTTGGCGATGATGATATCGAGTTAGAACGTCAGTATATCCAAGAACTCCAAGCCTACAACATTCAAGGTTTGATTACCCTTAGTCATACGATTCCATCAGAAGAACTAGCATCTTACAATATCCCTATCGTTAGCATCGAGCGCGAAGCGCAATTTATCAGTAGCGTCAATACCGACAACCACCTTGGTGGGGTCCAAGCAACCAGCCATTTGATAAAAAATAATTGTGATATTCTCATTCACATCAATAACTTCGTCAATGAGGACATCCCTGCTTATGGTCGTATCGCTGGGTTTAAAACCATTTCTAGCGATAGCGATATTCCTTATCAAATCTATCAAAAAGACCTTGGTAGCAACTACAGCGAAATCAGTCAAAGCATCACCCAGTTATTTAAAGAAATCGATAAAAACTACGCTGGCAAACGTAAAGGAATTTTCCTAGCCAATGATACTTATGCCAACATTTTCTTAAATGCTGTTTTCCAAAAATACGGTTGCTTGCCAGATAATTACAAAATCATCGGTTTTGACGATTCGCCAATTGCAAGCGAAGCTATTTTACCTTTATCAAGTATCAAGCAAGACATCTCTAAAATCACAGAAACTGCCCTTGATATTTTACAAGATTTAATCCAAGAACACCGTAAAACCAAAGGCAAACAGCAGACGATTCAACATAGAGAAGTCGCACCAAAACTAATCAAACGAAATACAACTGATTAAGAATACCTAAAAATTAACATAAAAATGGTATAATGAGGTCAGTTATAAGAAATGTATTGGAGAATTCATGAAAACAACAGTTGATTATATTACAAAACTTGCAAATATTCCTTCACCTACTGGCTACACAAGCCACATTATGAATTACGTGATTGCTGAGCTTGAAAGTTTCGGCTACGCTCCTGTCCGCACAAATAAAGGTGGCGTTATGGTCACTGTCACTGGTAAAGATGACAGCAAACACCGCGTGGTCACAGCTCACCTTGATACCCTTGGTGCCATGGTTCGTGCTGTCAAACCAGATGGCCGCCTTAAAATGGACCTTATCGGTGGCTTTGTCTACAACGCTATCGAAGGTGAAAATTGTACTATCCATGTTGCCAAAAATGGTAAAAAAATTAGTGGTACAATCCTTATGCACCAAACTTCTGTTCATGTCTACAAAGATGCTGGAACTGCTGAACGCAATCAAGCTAACATGGAAATTCGTCTGGACGAAAAAGTAACCAACGAAAAAGAAACACGCGCCCTTGGTATCGAAGTTGGAGACTTTATCTCATTTGACCCACGCGTGGTTGTTACCGAATCAGGTTTCATCAAATCACGTCACTTGGATGACAAAGTATCAGCAGCCATTCTCATTGAATTACTCAAAGAATACAAAGCTCAAAATATCACTTTGCCATACACAACTCACTTCTACTTCTCAGCTTTCGAAGAACTCGGTCACGGTGCTAACTCAAGCATTCCAACTGCAACAGTCGAATACCTTTCAGTTGATATGGGAGCAATGGGTGATGACCAACAAACAGATGAATACAGCGTTTCAATCTGCGTCAAAGACGGTTCTGGGCCTTATAACTTCGAACTTCGCCAACATCTTGTTGCCCTAGCTGAAGAAAATAAAATTCCATATAAATTAGACATCTACCCATACTATGGTAGTGACGCCTCTGCTGCTCTTCGTGCAGGTGCCGAAGTCAAACACGCCCTCTTTGGCGCAGGTATCGAATCAAGCCACTCATACGAACGCACACACATCGACTCTGTCCAAGCAACAGAACACCTCGTTGATGCTTACCTAAAAAGCCCAATTGTGGAATAATGACTAAAATTATATAACAATAAGAGCGGTCATAATGTCCGCTCTTATTTTATTAATCTGAAATCACCCTAATTTCATAACCTTTATAATCATTTTCATTCAAAACAATCTCTTCTTGTCTGTAGCGTTCACTTATCAATCTCAATGCTTGAGCTTTATCTTCTGCCTCAACTTCTACAACCCTTTGAAGGACTTCTTCGATTTCTACATTAAATACTACCATATCTTCTCCCTACAATTAATCTCTTTATTTTAATACTCTCACAGCGGATCCATCATATCACACAATAACCAAATCGCATGCTACATTTTACTACTTCATCAGAGAATTTTTTAATCAATAAAATCCATACTTTTACACATCAAAAGCGCCCCGGTACAAGGGCGCTTTTTAAAAAAACAAACAAATAATTAGGAGGTAGAATTAATTAGTAGTTAAGGTCGACAGCAAGACCAAAATGGTCACTGACGATTGGAGATTCACCGCCATCAAAGACAACGATTGAGGATTGAATCTCAATATCTTTACTTGTAAAAACATGATCAACTTTGAGTGACTGTTTATTGCCTTCCCAGCCATCAATATCTTCGATAATAGTATGATCACCTTGAATGGATTTAGCCACTTTGTGACTATCTTGCAAATCAAGCGGACTATTTAAAATCATGTCATAGCCAGCCGTATCGGTAGGATTATTGAAATCTCCCATAAGGATAAGGGGGCTAGGAAAATCGCTGAGCGCTTCTTCCAGTTTTGCCCATTCACTTTCAAATCCTTTACCGAACCAAGACATGTGAAGGCTCACCACGGTAACTGGTTTGCCATCAACTTCAGTCTCAGCTGCTAGGACACGTCTAGTATGATAATCATGTTCATCATCAACCGCAGAGACAAGAATATCTTTTACCTTAATTGGATTTTTCGATAAAATCACAACGCCTTCATTATACTTATCATATCCAATATGGTTATAAGCCCAAGACCAATAATAATGTCTTCCTTGGCTTCTGAGGTAATTGACCAATTGAAGAGCATAATTATCACGGTGTAATTCGGGGCTACTCGGTAATTTTTCATACCCTTCTACATCGTTTGCAGCCAAGCCTCGAATGTCTTGGTTAATTTCTTGAAGACAAATGACATCATAATTCTCAATGTAAATATTTTCTGCCAAATCGAATAATTTTTTTAACGAATTTGCCTCTAACCAAGAATGCGTATTAAGTGTTAAAAATTTTGCCATGTCTTTTCCCCTCAAGTTAAAGGAGAGTCCGAGATGTTTACCCCGGACTCCCTTCTATTTAGTTTTAACCCAAATCTCTTTATCACTATTAGTAATATAAGCTTAAAGTTCTACTTTTGCAACAGGTGTTTTAGCAGAAACTTTTCCTGTTTGTGTTAAATTGACTGCTTTAATTTCTGCTGTATTTGTGAAGGCAACAATAATTGTTGTTTCACGTCCTGCTGAACTGATAGCTGCCAAGTCAGCCACCACCAAAAGATCACCTGCTTGAACACGTTGACCTTCTGCTACTTTAACAGAGAATGGCACACCGTTAAGAGCAACAGTATCGAGTCCGATGTGAACAAGAACTTCAAGACCACTATCAGTCAATAATCCAAAGGCATGTTTAGTCGGGAAGACACTTGTGACAATACCTGACACAGGCGCATAAACATTACCATTTTCTGGTTCGACAGCGAAGCCATCACCCATCATTTTAGCTGAAAATACGGGATCTTTAACAGCTGTGATTGGTTTTACTTCACCATCTGCGATTGATAGAACATCTTCTGTGACACCTTTATATGAGACTTTTGTAACATTGTTACCTCTAACTTCTGCTAAGTCGATTGTTGGAATTTCAGCACCAGAATCAAGAAGGTCTTGAATATCAGATTTCAAGATATCTGCTTTTGGTCCGTAAACAGCTTGAACACCAGAGCCTTTGATAATGAGACCCATAGCACCA
Source organism: Streptococcus lutetiensis (assembly GCF_900475675.1). Lineage (NCBI taxonomy): Bacteria > Bacillati > Bacillota > Bacilli > Lactobacillales > Streptococcaceae > Streptococcus > Streptococcus lutetiensis. Next base: position 155,395 of record NZ_LS483403.1, on the reverse strand, counting down.
GCTTTTTTCCAAGTTTCTTCATCACCAACTCGTGCGACATCTTTGACAGTTACACGAAGTCGTGTCATACAAGCATCAACATCTTCAATGTTATCGCGGCCACCAAGGAGATTAATGATTTGAACGATTTGAGAGTTTGCAGATACTGTCGCACCAGTTGTTGATGCAGCAGCGTCATCATCCATGTCATCGTAATTACCGTTACGACCTGGAGTGGCAAAGTTAAATTTCTTAATCATAAAGTCTGCGATGAAGTACATCACAACACCTGATAAGATACAACAAATAACAAAGTTAATTAAATCTCCACCAAGACCTGCTTTAAGAGCCATTGGTGTACGTGTCAAAAGTTCGATATTACCAAATGAATGGAGACGAAGGTTAACTAAATCAGCAAGAGCAAATGTCACCCCTTGTACAAGTGCGTATACAACATAAAGTGGCATTGCGACAAACATAAACATGTATTCGATTGGTTCAGTAACACCTGTCAAGAATGTAGCAGCTGCTGTTGAGATAAACATTGCAGTGTATTTTTTCTTCTTGTCTGGGTCAACGTTACGGTACATGGCAAGGCTAATCCCCATAAGTGTACCAGTTGCGCCAATCATTTGTCCGACTTTGAAGCGGGCAGGTGTTACAGTTGCCATAAGGTGATGGTAATCTGAAGGATTTGAACCTTTAAGATTGATAAGGTCTGTTACCCATGCTAACCAAAGTGGATCTTGACCAAAGACTTCAGTACCTTTTTGAGCACCAGTCAAGATTTCATAAGTACCACCAAGTGAAGTATAGTTCATAGGGATAGTAATCATGTGGTGAAGACCAAATGGAAGAAGCAAACGTTCCAAAGTACCATACAAGAATGGAGCTAAGAATGGAGCTGAGTTTTGTGATGACGCAATCCACATACCAAATCCATTAATTCCTGATTGGATGATTGGCCAAACAAGTGCCATAAACAAACCAACAAGAACTGAACGATAGATAACAACGAATGGTACGAAACGTTTACCATTGAAGAATGAAAGAACATCAGGCAATTTGCGGTAGTTATAGTATTTATTGTAAGCTGTTGCCCCAACAAAACCTGAGATAATACCTACAAAGACACCCATGTTAAGCGCTGGTTGACCAAGCACATTGACAAAGTAGTCAGAGACAAGCATCTTGCCACCGAGAACATTGTGAACAACACTTTTACTATCAGCAATCATATCAAGTGATACACCGTAAACGTGACCAGTGATCAAGTTGATGAGAATAAATGCGATACCAGCAGCAAATGCACCACCAGCACGCTCTTTTGCCCAGCTACCACCAATAGCTAGAGCAAACAAAATGTGAAGGTTATTGATAATCCCCCAACCAATTTGTGCGATAACATTACCAACAGTAGCAAGTATAGCTGAGTTAGCATTGATTAGCAGGAGCGAGTTACCAATACTAACCATCAAACCGGCTGCCGGCATAACGGCAATAACAACCATCAAGCATTTACCGAATTTTTGCCAAAATTCGAAACTGGTCAATTTTTTAAATGCCTTCTTCATGAAACAACTCCTTAAAACTTTTTCTCGGAAACCATTTGCTCTACAAATCAAGCAATAACGTCACTAATATTAATTGATTTGTATAAAACAAACGATTTTTTAGTTGAATAATTTACGCAAACGTTTGCGCTACTTTTGATGATTTTATTATAGCACGTATTTTTATTTTGTAAAGCGTTTTCGATAAAAATTTTAAAACAAAAAAAGAGCAAAGAGATGCTTTACCAATGAAACAAAGCTTTCTTTACACTTTTATTTTTTTAATTAAAATACAATCGTTAATTCTCTTTCAATGATTTGATGAGGAATGATGACTTTCTGGCTTGCGCTTTTTCTTAATTTTTCCAAAAGTAATTGCGCTGCTTTTTCACCAAACTGATAAGGAAAAATATTAACCGATGTTAAAGCAGGATTAGCAATTTCTGTAATCAAAGAATTATTAAAGCTAATCACAGCATAAGACTTTTCTTGTTTGCTATTTTTAAATAAGCGTTGCAAACGGATAGCCATGATATCATCACAAGCAATAAAGACTTGCGTTTTTGGGTGCTCAGCTAAGAATTGCTGAAACTTAAGAATGTTCTCATCTTCTTTGACCCTTGAAAAATGAAGAGACAAACTGTCTTTTTGATGCTCTTGCAGATACTCACAACAACCTCGATAACGCTCAGTCTGCACCAATTTATTCATGTCAGTGTAGGCAAAGACAAGGTGTTCAAAACCTTTACTCACCATAAATTGAGTAACATCTCGTCCTGCTTGGTAGTTATCATTATCTACAAATTGGACAGATTTGGTAGCAAGCTTTTCATAAGAACTTCCGACAACTACACAAGAAACTTTTTTCTGCTTTTTGACAAAATCAAAAACAGGGTCATCTTTGTGCGAATACAAAAAGATAAATTTGCTAATATTTCCGCTGCGAATCAGTGCCTGACAATTTTTGCGTAGCTCATCTACCTACCGTACGCCCACTTGCCAAGCTAACCATATAATCATGCTCACTACAAACACTTGAAATATCTTGAATAATTTGCATGAAAAAGGGGTTATTGCCAAGAGAATCTTGACCCTCACGAACTGGCAGCACAATCCCAATGGTGTTAGTCGTACGGTTCACCAAATTTTGCGCAGAATAATTTGGTGAATAATCTAATTTTTCCATGGCACGTCAAACGCGTTCCTTAGTTGCTTTGCTAATCATGTCACTGTCATGCAAAGCCCTTGAGGCTGTTGCGGTAGAGACACCAACAAGTTTTACTACATCCTTTATCGTTGTCATTTTGTATCCTAATCTTAAAATCGTTATCTATAGGATAAGAATTTTTTAAAGCACTGTCAATCAAAAAATAAAATAAGAGCGAGAAAAATCTCACTCTTATTTTAATAATTCCAAAGCATAGCTGACGCTTGATAAAGCATAAAGTGGTGCCGTTTCGGCACGCATGATACGTGGCCCTAAACCGATTTTTAAGCCACCTTTTTCCTCAAATGCCACAATTTCATCTGGTGAAATTCCGCCTTCTGGGCCAAAGATAAAGAGAATTTTCTCTCCTGCTTTGACTTGGCTCAATTCACGCGCTAAAATAGCCGTTTCACCTTCTTTTGCTGACTCTTCATAAGCAATGAAAATCTTATCAAACTGGTCAAGTTCAGCAAGAAAAGCTGCTTTTTTATCAAAAAGAGTCACACCTGGAATGACATTACGTTTGCTTTGCTCAGCAGCACCAAGAGCAATTTTTGCCAATTTATCTGCTTTTTTGGCTAGTTTTTTACCATCCCATTTGACCACAGACCAATCAGATGGAAATGCCCAGAGATTTGCCATACCAAGTTCTGTTCCTTTTTGCGCAAGAAATTCTAGTTTATCACCTTTAGGAAATCCCGCAGCAATCGTCACTTCAACTGGCATCTCAACATTGCTATCAAGCTCTTTGATAATTTCAAAACGGTGCTCAGCACTATCGACAACCTTTGCCAAGCGTTTGATGTGGTCATCAAAAACAAGGACAACTTCCTCATCTTCTATCAGACGCATAACGTTAAACATATGTTTTACCGTGTCTTTATCTGTGATTGTAACGACGTCTTGAGCTTGTCCTGCTACAAAATATTGTTGCATTTATCCTCCAATTACACCTGAAATATCATCAGTCTTTTTGAAAACACAAGTATTCCATTCGCCTTGAACCATATGCGTTTCAAGGAAGAACCCTGCATCTTCAGCTGATTTACGAACCATTTCCCATTTGTCAGAAATGATACCTGACATGATAAGGTAACCTTCGTCTTTCACAAGACGATAAGCATCTTCTGTCATATTGACCAAAATATCAGCGAGAATATTTGCCACGATAACATCAGCTTTGATATCCACACCTTGCAAAAGATTACCTGTAGCCACATGGATGTTTTCAGTATTGGCGTTAAGGTCAATATTTTCTTGTGCCACACGCACGGCTACTTCATCAAGGTCATAAGCATAGATATCTTTTGCCCCAAGAAGTGAACTTGCAATCGAAAGCACACCTGAACCAGTACCCACATCAATTACAGTTTCACCACCACGAAGTACTTGTTCAAGCGCAAAAAGACTCATTTTTGTCGTTGGGTGAGTTCCTGTACCAAAAGCCATACCTGGGTCTAGACGAATAGTCTTTTCACCTTCACCAGCTTCATAATCTGTCCAACTTGGAACAATTGTCAAATCATGGCTAATGCGTGTTGGTTCATAATATTTCTTCCAATTTTCAGCCCAATCTTGCTCAGCCAATTCTTGTGTCTCATAGTGAACCTCACCAGTATCAACACCAAAATCACTTAATTCAGCCAAACGCTTAGCTGCCTCCCTTTCAACAGCTTCAATATCGATATTTTCTGGGTAATAAGCTGTAATTTTAACAGTTTCTACTTGTTTGATTTCTGGGAAAACTTCACCGTATTTCCCAACATATCCAAGATAATCAGCACTATCATCGATAGCAACCCCTTGACTACCCAATTCAATCAAAATATTTGACGCAGCCTCTTCTGCATTACGCAAGACCTCAACAGTCAACTCTTGCCACTTGTCCATATTTCTGATACAAAGGACGACTAGAAAACGACTAAAAAATAGAAAGCTTGATGACGTGTCGACAGACACTAGTCAAGCTTATCTTTTTTCCGAGTTTTCCGTCCGTGTTCAAAGATGAACACTTATCCTCATACTCCTTTTCTATTTTGTTTCGGGCGGGTTCAGTTAAAATACTAACCGAACCTTTTCCTTTCTATCTAATCTATTTCAGGCGGAGCTATTAACTCCCTTTATCCACAATAAAACACCTGAACATTTACATATTATTATAAATTTTCTTCTCTCTCTTTCAAACTACATCCATTTGAATCCTTCCAATCAGTACGACCGTTTGTAGGCATACCTAAAACAAAAGATGCTGCATAAGGTGGACTATTGAAAAATCGATTTTTCTTGAGGATACCATCCTTGATAATTCCCTCTTTCAGTAACTCTTGTCGCAAGTCACGAATAGATTTTGGAAGTCCTTTACCATCTGTAAGTTCAATCATACTGCCTTCAAGAACAACCAATCCCTCTGCTGTCTGTCGGCAAGTTGCAATAATTTCACGGTTTGATCGCTTAATGTTACGTTTAAGAGTAAGAACAGTTTCAGCCTCAATTGGCTCTTCATCAACAGAATTGTCACCGTTAATCATAGGAACAAATACTCGATAACCAAGGGTTCCAATTATTGTTTTTGTATTCTCAACAACCTCATCCAGTTCAGATTGCTTTTCTTCAGTTACATTGCCAGAATTTGGTTCGTTACCATTTCGAACAACAAAACGATTTGCTTCGTTTGCTAGCTGAGTAAATCTGTTTTCCAAATAACTGATTTCAGTCGGCCCAAAGGAATTATTTTGCGTTGTTAATACAATGACATCATTGAAATAATCAGCATGATTATCCCTAGTATGCTCTTGAACACGTAACAAAACACCTTCGCCATTCTTTCAGCTCGTTGCTTGACCAATATAAACTGTATCCTGCTGATTAGAATCATCACGACCAAGTAAAAAATAAACACCACTTTGTTTCATCTCAGGTCTTGATTTTAAATCACCTAACTGAATTCTAGGAATTTTATAAATCACGCCTGTCCAGTTGGATAAAGTACACTTAATCTTACCAGTGACTTCACCATCCATCAGAAACATATTTATATTTTTACCTCTTTTTACCATCTTAATATCTCGGATATGCAAAGAATTCTGTTTCTTTTAACTCTGCTTTGCCTTTTTCAAAGCTTTCAGCATCCCATTCAAGAGCAAAGTCAGTTGCATTTTCATCTGCTAAAAAGTCCATCAAATCATCAAGACCTTTAGTTGCAACATCGTTTAATGTTTCTGCAAAATACGCTAAAAATTCGCGTGAGAATCCTTTTTTAGCATCAAAAGGAACAGTCACCAAGTAGTCATCATGGTCAACTTTAGATTTTGCTTGGTTGTAAAATAGTACGTAATCTTCAAAAACAATATCCTCGCTGCTAACCTCACCTTGGTCATCCACAGTTTCAACCGCAGATTGATTCTGCGCTTCCAAAATAAAAGTCACTTCCACCGCATGATTTTTCTTATTCCAATCAATGGCATAATCAAACGTGAAGTGCTTATCCATTTCTTCTTCTAATACTGATAAAAAGCCAAATTTAGCCATTAAAAATTTCTTCCAATCTTCTTTTGTGTTACAATTATTTTATCATACTTAAGGGGAAATGACATGCAAATACGACCAATGGAGCTAGAAGATATTGAACAAGTGGTTATACTAGAAAACCAAACATGGGATACATTTAACACGCCAGCTCCGCTACCTATTGCAAATAAGGATAAAATCATCAAAGATTTTGAAAATGGAACACATTATCTTGTCGCTGAAGAAAATCAGGACATTTTAGGTGTTCTTGATTACCATACTTATTATCCTTTCCCTAGCGGTCATCACGTGGTAACTTTTGGCATTGCCGTTTCTGAAAAAACGCGCGGTCAAGGTATCGGACGCAAACTTATCCAAACTTTCTTCGATATGACAAAAGCTGACGGCTACCAAAAAGTTCTCATTCATGTGCTATCATCAAATGAAAAAGCCTGCACATTCTACGAAAAATTAGGCTTTAAACAAGAGGCTATTTTGAAAAATCAATTTTACCTAAACCATAATTACGTTGATGACCTCATTTACAGTTATTATCTGGAGGATATTCATGCCAAATAATCTCGCTTTGCGAATGCGCCCTAAGAATATTGACCAAGTGATTGGCCAGAAACATCTAGTCGGTGAAGGAAAAATCATTCGCCGTATGGTGGAGGCCAATATGCTGTCATCAATGATTCTCTACGGTCCTCCTGGTATCGGGAAGACCTCAATCGCTAGCGCTATCGCAGGAACAACCAAATACGCTTTTCGGACGTTCAACGCTACAACAGACAGTAAAAAGCGCCTGCAAGAAATTGCCGAGGAAGCTAAATTTTCTGGTGGACTGGTTTTACTGCTCGATGAAATCCATCGTCTTGATAAAACCAAACAAGATTTTCTACTACCATTGCTTGAAAACGGCAATATCATCATGATTGGAGCGACAACTGAAAATCCATTTTTCTCAGTGACACCTGCCATTCGCTCACGCGTGCAAATCTTCGAGTTAGAACCCTTATCAACCGACGATATCAAGCAAGCCCTCCAAACTGCATTATCAGATAAAGAGCGCGGCTTTGAATTTGGTGTCGATATTGATGCGGATGCTCTTGATTTCATCGCAACAGCTACCAACGGTGATTTGCGCTCTGCCTTTAACTCGCTAGATTTAGCAGTCATGTCAACCAAGGCTGATGACAAAGGTATTCGCCACATTAACCTTGATACCGTTGAAAATAGCTTGCAGCGAAGCTACATTACCATGGATAAAAACGGCGATGGACACTACGATGTGCTCTCAGCCCTTCAAAAATCCATCCGTGGTTCTGACGTCAATGCTAGCCTGCATTACGCTGCTCGTCTGATTGAAGCTGGGGATCTGCCAAGCCTTGCTAGAAGACTGACTGTTATCGCGTATGAAGACATTGGTCTTGCCAATCCAGATGCCCAGATTCATACCGTTACAGCACTTGATGCTGCTCAAAAAATCGGTTTTCCTGAAGCACGCATCTTGATTGCTAACGTCGTAATTGATCTAGCCTTGTCACCAAAATCAAATTCAGCCTACACAGCTATTGACGAAGCTATCACTGATTTGCACAAAAACGGCTCACTACCAATCCCACGCCATTTACGTGATGGTCACTATGCTGGTAGCAAAGAACTTGGTAACGCCCAAGATTACAAATACCCTCACAACTATCCTGAAAAATGGGTTAAACAGCAGTATTTACCAGATAAGTTAGTCGAAAAAAATTATTTTGATGCTAACCAAACCGGAAAATACGAACGCGCCCTCGGTGCTAACAAAGAGCGAATTGATGAACTGTCTAAATAATGATAATATGGTACTTTCTCATTTTAATAGTTTTCATTAATGCTTAAAAAGAAAATCGCTTTCTAAAAAATAAGATTTGCCCTTGAAATATTTTTTAAAAATGCTATCATAGATATATAGGTTATTGCTGTGGCATACGAATTCACATCAATGTGTTGACCGACTAAATATTTGTATTTCGGGAAACAGTAGTCTTTCTCCAGTATGCAGGCCGTTACACGCGGAAGCAACTAAGGAGAAGCGAGTTGCCCACCTGCTTGTAGATTGCGGGTTCAATACAAATCGTGAATCACGGTGCCAATACAGCTTCTTATCCTTCCTTAGCTCAGTTGGTAGAGCAGTGGACTCTTAATCCATGGGTCATAGGTTCGAGCCCTATAGGGAGGACTAAACGTCATAAGAAAAAGCCCTTTGTTTAGGGCTTTTTGCTTGTTTTAAAATCAATTTGTTACGATTTTATCAATTTTTTGACAATCTGCTGGTCGTCTTTTATTTCAAAAATTAAAAACGTCATTAAGGTTCTCTGCCATAGTAGGATGCGTAAATATTTGATTCTTAATATAAGTATATGGAATATGGTTATCCATAGCTAACTTAATCAGGTTTATATTTTCCTGAGCACCTTCACCAAAAAGAGTTGCTCCTAAAATATCTTGTGTTTTTTCATTAACAATAACCTTATAAATACCTCGAAGGTTACCATTAACATGAGCTCTAGGCATAGCTGAAACCATTAATTCATTTGCTTTATAGGGAAGATTTGCCTCTGCAGCCTCTTTTTCTGTTAAACCTACACGTGCCAAAGCAGGTTTAATAAATAATGTAGTGGGGATATTATTTCTCTGACTAGCGTTATAATCACTCTGTCCAGTTAATTTATTAAAAACTATGCGATAATCGTCCAATGACACATAAGTAAATTGGAGTCCGCCATTGACATCCCCAACAGCATAAACATTTGGAACACTAGTTTCACAATAATCATCAACCTCAATGGCACCACGGTCTGTTACCACAATATCTGTATTTTCAAGTCCCAAGTCAGTAATATTCGGTTTACGACCAGTCGCATAAAGGACAGCATCAAAACTCATTTTCTGACCATGATTGCTTAAAATAACATTATCATCTTCATCATTTTCTAAAGCATTTATCTGAGCATTTAAAACAAAGGAAACACCGTCTTCTTCCATGTATTCTTTTGCTAACTGCGCAACGATATCCTCCTCACGTGGCAAAATACGGTTAGCAGTCTCAAAAACAGTGACCTTACTGCCAAGATTAGCATAAAGACTGGCAAATTCAAGCCCAATATTACCCCCTCCAATGATTCCTAACCTTTGTGGTAGAGTTTCTAATTTTTGAATACCAGTGCTGTCAAAGACATTTTTAGATTCCTTTAATCCTGGGATAGGCAAACGATTTGAAATGGCGCCTGTATTAATCACTATAGTATCAGCTGTTATCTGTTCGCTATCCTCGCCAGCAACTATTTTAATAACCTTATTAGAGACAAAACTTGCTTTAGCATCATAAAGATCTACACCAGCATTGACCACATTGGCTTTATTTTTCTGATTTAATCGACGCGTAACCACCTCTTTTTCAGCCATTGCCTGCTCAAATGTTAAATGATTTTCAGCTGCATGGATTAATGTTTTTGTTGGAATACAGCCAATATTGATACAAGTTCCTCCATACATTGAAGAACTTTCTTCAACAAGAGCAACTTTCTTGCCAAGAGAACTCATCTTAGCAGCAAGTGTCTTTCCAGCTTTACCAAAGCCAATGACTAATAAATCATATGTTTTCATTTTTGTTCTCCCATAAAAGCACCGCATCATTAAATAACAGACATGATATTAGCGATATTGTGTTAAATCTTGTTTTAAAAAGTAGTAAAATAGGTTGCCATAATTTCCTGAATAATCCAGCACATGACCGTTATAAACGACCTTAGTGACTTTGTAATAGTCGGCAATATCGATTGAGCAAGCTTGCTGTGAACGTTCGAATTCCTCGTATGAGTCAAACGTCACCACTCGTTCTTGGTTTACGGCGTTTAAAAATGTAATTTCAATCATTATTTACATTTCCTTTCTAATTCTACATACTATATTACTTTGATGTTGGAATATAGTATGTAGAACTGTATAACACTATGCTACTACAAAGTATGTTTTCACACAACTATTTTGCTCTGACTGGATTTTCTCAATCATAATTCAAGAATCAATTGTAAATTATAAAAAGAGATTCCAAACAGAAATCTCTTTTTTAACTGAATTTGTAAAATTATATTATCCTTTATGATATTCAAAAGCAATAGTATAAGTCTTTTCGGTATTGGCTGGAAGAACAATATCACCAAAACCGTCATGATTAATAGCATCTGGGAGAAATTGTGCTTCAAGCGCTAAGGCTTCAAATTCTTTAGCCATTTTACCCTTATCACGCGCTGGATAAATATCCTCAGGAATACCACCCATACTGTAAACGACCCAAGTATCACGGTCAGAATAAAGGTGAACAGAATCGCCACTTTCTTCATCTTTCAATTCTCCACAAGGTTTATCAAGCGAAGCATTTACCAAGAAAGCATCGTCAAGCCCGCCTGTATCAGCGATAGCCTCTCCAAGGTTTTGCCCAGTTTGAAAATCATAAGCTGTGCCAGCAACGTCAATGAATTTTCCTGTTGGCACCAAATCATCACGTGTTTCCAAGTAACAGTCAGCAGCCAAAGTAAAGGTATGGTGTGCCAAGTCTTGGCGTTCACCGAGGTTAAAGTAAACGTGGTTAGTTGGGTTAAAGAGGGTCGCTTGACCGCCATTTTTACCAGTGTAAGTGATTGTAAAACAATTGTCGTTATCCAGCGTAAAACGTGCTGTTACCAACATATCACCAGGGAAACCATCAACGCTTTCTTTGGCATTGTAAGTCATGACAACAGTGGCTTTGTCAATATCATTTTCAACTCTTGCTTGCCAAATGTGTTTGTGGAAACCTTTTGGACCACCGTGAAGAGTGTTTCCTTTTTCGTTTTGTGGTAGCTGAATTTCTTTGCCATCAAGGTTAACTTTCCCTTGATTAATACGCCCTGCAACACGTCCGATTGATTGACCTGCACATAAAGGACTTTTCAGATAATCACTTGGCTCATCAAAACCAATGATAAGATTTTTCTGACCACCTTTGTCATCTGGCACTAAAAATTCTTGCCAAGTTGCTCCCAGCGTTAGTAAACCAACTTGGACACCATTATCATTAATAATAGTGTATTTTTCAATCTTTTGCCGATTAATTATCTCAACAATTTCTTGTTTTACTTCCATTTTTCCCTCTTTCTTAGGTTCTTTCTTTTATTTTACCTTTTAGATAATTTTTTGTAAACGTTTACTATTGGATTTTACTAAGTTTTACCAAACATCATCGTTATAAACCAAAAACTCCTGTCCATTGGACAGGAGTTCAAGATTATATGTAGTGATTATTTTACCACGATATTAACAAGTTTGTTAGGTACAGCAATCACTTTGATAATATCTTTACCAGCAATTTCTGCTTGAATTTTGTCGTTAGCAAGAGCAAGTTTTTCAAGTTCTTCACGGCTTGAATCTTTTGGTACAACAAGTTTTGCACGAACTTTACCTTTGATTTGGATAACAATTTCAACGTCGTTTTCAACGAGTTTTGCTTCGTCCCATGTTGGCCATGCAACGTATGAAATTGATTCGCCTGATTGTGTCAATGTTTGCCACAATTCTTCAGAAAGGTGTGGTGCAAATGGTGCTAACAATTGTACAAAGCCTTTAGCGTAGTCAGCAAAGAGTTTATCTTCTTTATTTGCTGCGTTGACGAATACCATTAATTGCGCAATAGCTGTGTTGAATTTCATGGCTTCAAGTTGTTCAGTTACAGCTTTGACTGTTTCGTTGTAAACTTTATCCAAATTGCCATTGTTTTCTGCAACAATTTCTTTTGTTGTCAACAAGCGATAGACGCGGTCGAGGAATTTACGTGAGCCTTCAAGACCTTCTTCAGACCATGCGATGGAGGCATCAAGTGGTCCCATGAACATTTCGTACACGCGAAGTGTATCTGCACCATAATGTTCAACCACATCATCGGGGTTAACAACGTTTTTAAGTGATTTAGACATTTTCGCTGGTGCTTGTTCAAGTTCTTCACCAGTTTCAATGTGGAAGAATGAACCGTCACGTTTTTCAACTTTGTCAGTTGCCACAAGTGCACCACGGTGATCGCGGTAGCTTGTTCCCAAAATCATCCCTTGGTTAAAGAGTTTTTGGAATGGTTCTTTGGTTGGAACGACACCTAAATCATAAAGGAATTTATGCCAGAAACGAGCATAAAGAAGGTGAAGTACAGCGTGTTCTGCACCACCGATGTAAATATCAACTGGCAACCAAGCTTTTAGAAGCTCTTCATCAGCCAATTTTTCATCGTTGTGTGGATCAATGTAACGCAAGAAGTACCAGCTTGAACCAGCCCATTGTGGCATTGTATTGGTTTCACGGCGACCCTTAACGCCGTCTTCGCGTGTCACTTCAAGCCAATCAGTCAAGTTAGCAAGTGGTGATTCACCTGTACCTGAAGGTTTGATGTCTTTTGTTACTGGCAATACAAGTGGTAATTGCTCCTCTGGAACAGCTGTTGTTGTACCATCTTCCCAGTGGATGATTGGGATTGGTTCACCCCAATAACGTTGACGTGAGAAGAGCCAGTCACGAAGACGGTAAGTTACTTTCTTGTTACCAACACCTTCTGCTTCAAGCCATTCGACCATTTTGTCAATAGCTTGCGCTTTATCAAGACCATCTAGGAAGCCAGAGTTGATGTGAAGTCCATCTTCTGTGTAAGCTTCTTCTTCAACATTTCCACCTTCAAGAACTGGAATGATTTCTAGGTTAAATTGTTTTGCGAATTCCCAGTCACGTGTATCGTGGGCAGGAACAGCCATGATAGCACCAGTTCCGTAGCTTACAAGAACATAGTCAGCAATCCAGATTGGCATTTCTTTACCATTTACTGGGTTAATAGCGTAGCTACCAGTCCAAACACCAGTTTTTTCTTTAGCAAGGTCTGTACGAGCTAGGTCAGATTTAAGACTTGCTTGATGTTTGTAATCCGCAACAGCTTGTGCTTGTTCTGGTGTTGTAATAGCTTCAACAAGTGGGTGTTCTGGAGCCAAAACAGCGTAAGTTGCACCAAAGAGTGTATCTGGACGAGTTGTAAATACTGTGAAATCTTTGCCAGTGTCTTTAACTTTAAAAGTAACGTTAGCACCAGTTGATTTACCAATCCAGTTACGTTGCATGTCTTTGATTGATTCTGGCCAATCAAGGTCATCCAAGTCGTTAAGCAAACGTTCTGCGTAAGCTGTGATTTTAAGCATCCATTGACGCATTGGTTTACGGACAACTGGGTAACCACCACGTTCTGAAGTTCCGTCAGGAAGCACTTCTTCGTTGGCGATAGCTGTACCTAATTCTTCAACCCAGTTAACTGGCACTTCAGCTTCGTATGCCAAACCTTTTTCGTATAATTTTGTGAAAATCCACTGAGTCCATTTGTAATAATTAGGGTCAGTTGTGTTCACTTCACGATCCCAGTCATATGAGAAACCAAGTGAGTTGATTTGGCGTTTGAAGTTTGCAATGTTTTTAGCTGTAAATTCAGCTGGGTCATTACCTGTATCCATTGCGTATTGTTCGGCAGGAAGTCCGAAAGCATCCCAACCCATTGGGTGAAGAACGTTGTAACCTTGAGCACGTTTAAAGCGGCTAAGAATATCAGTCGCAGTGTATCCTTCTGGATGTCCTACGTGCAGACCAGCTCCAGATGGGTAAGGGAACATATCCAACGCATAAAAATTTGGTTTATCAGCATCTGTTCCTGTTTTAAACGTATGATTATCAGCCCAATAGGCCTGCCATTTTTTCTCAATTTCTTTATGATTATAAGTTACCATGTCATTCTCCATGTTCTTAGTGTTGGTTACTATTATACCACGAAAAGAATAAAGAAAAAAGGCGAAATCACAAGGGATTTCATGCCTGTTTTCAGGTGATAAGAAGAATTTTTAGTCAAATCAAATGCTCATTTAGTCGTTTGCTAAATAATCTTTCAATTGTTTCATGATTGATTTGGTATCTTTGACACCAATTTGGTAAATTTCTTCGTATTTGTCGGGGTTGGTTTCAAGTCGTCCGATTTCCAGATTTTGGCTTGGGCGAATGGCAAAAAGTTCGCCTTCATTTTCCAAATTGCTAATGTGCTCAATGGTGTCGTTATAGTGTTGATAACGTTTTGAAGCGACTTCTACAAACTTAGGATATTTTCTGTAAAAAAGTTTATAGACACGACCATTACTTGGCTTTTTACGGTAATCAATTGGACGTGTTAAAACAACAATCAATTTATCAAAACCAAGGCTTTTGGCAAAATCAACTGGGATACTGTCTGATAGGCCACCATCAAGGTATTTATTGCCTTGCCACTCAACGATTTTTGACGCCAAAGGCAATGCTGAACTCGCACGAAGTAACTCCATTTGTTCAAAGACATTGTCAACCTTATGATACTCAGCTTTTCCTGTTGATAAATTAGTTACTGTTACATAGAAAGGTACACCTGATTTCTCAAAAGCTTCCTCGTCAAAAATATCCAGTTCCATCGGAACTTTGTAGTAGGCAAATTCTTTATTGACCACATTTCCTGTTTTCAGCCATGAACGAAGTCCCATGTACCCCGGATTTGAGGCATATTTTTTATTGTAACGGAGGGCTCTGCCTTTTTGTTTTGACAAAAAATTCACTCCAAAAAGGGCCCCAGCAGATACCGAGACAACACCATTCACCTTAATTCCCGCATCTAAAAATGTATCCAAAACACCAGCGGTGTACAAACCGCGCATGCCGCCACCCTCTAATACTAAACCGACAGCCATCCTTATTCTCCGTTCTTTCTCAGTTTGTTACTTAATTATAGCAAAAAACATGCTATTTAGAGTGTTTTTGCTATGTTTATAATAATCCTAACAACATCAGGGAAACATTTATGAAAAAACAGCTTTTTGATATTATCAAACCTTCTGATAACCTAGCAACCATTGAAAAAATTTACGATGTTTTTATGGTTTGTACTATTGTGATTAACTTATTGCCACTGACAAGCAAGTCAACAACGTCATTTTATACCACGTTGATACTATCATGAAGAAATCGAAAAAGAAGATATTGAATCAAAATAGCATTCAAATACAAAAAACGCCGAATTCCGTCTAAGAAGTCAGCATTTTAGAATATAAGCCAATATACACGTTAGACTTGTGAAAAAACATTACAATTCAGCGATTTGGTAAAGCTCCAATTCAGCTTGTGTTTCAGTTCCGAACATGTTAATCATCAATTTCACTTTGTTGTTTTCGATTTCAACAACACGTCCTTCTTGTCCTGCAAAGGCGCCGTCGATGATTTGAACCACATCACCTGGTTTGATGTTTGTGTCAATGACATCAACAGTTTGTCCCATTGAGATAAGAATTGAACGGATTTCTTCTTCCAAAAGTGGTGTCGGTTTTGAACGGTTACCGTGTGACCCAACAAATCCAGTAACGTTTGGTGTGTTACGAACAACGAACCAAGCTTCGTCTGTCATCACCATTTCAACTAAGACATAACCTGGAAAACGATTTTCTTCAACTTCTTTGACTTTCCCATTTTTTTCAACGTTAACAGTTTGTGTTGGGATTTCAACACGCAAAATGTTGTCCAACATGTTGTAAGTTTGTGCACGTTGCAAAAGAGTTTCTTTTACTTTGTTTTCGTAACCAGAGTAAGTTTGTAGCACAAACCAACCTTTATCAAAAGAATCTAACATAATTTCCTCCATTATAAAAAAGCCCCTTAAAGGCTTCTTGGGTGCTTTTCTTTATTTTATTATAGGAAAAATAATAAGCGCTGTCAACGAATTACTGCCAAATGTACACAAAAAAGCTGGGTAAAACCCAGCTCAGTTTTTAAAATCGATTTAACAAATCCATCACTCCCAGTGAGAGCAATTTATCGAAAATGAAAATAACAATGGTAAAGAATGCTGTATATTCAAGTACAGAGATATAATCTTTCCAACGTTGTTTACGATCTGGCCAAGTTGTTTCACTTAAAATCGTAAATACTCCCTTAATGAATGCCACAGGCGACTCCTCCTTATTCTATCATCTCGCTCATTACTCTAAAGCTGAGAATGACCGCTACAAATTATCGTGTTTCTTTGTGTAGCGTGTATTTTTTACAATGTTTACAATATTTATTAACTTCTAGTCGTACAGGTTTAGGGTTGCTACTAACTCCGATAGAGTAGTTACGGCTTCCACATTCTGTACAAGCTAAGCTTGCTTTTTTCTGTGCCATAATTCCTCCGAGACCTTATTTTATCATGTTTTTCGTAAGTTGGCAAGTAACTTAGTTAGTCTGCTTGTTGAACCAACTTGAGAAGTTATCCCAAGCATCTTTAACCGCCCGACCAATCTTATCTCCGGCATTTTGAGCTGATTCTTGAACCTTATCAAGGATGTTATCAGAGCTTGATGATTGGCTTGTGGCTGTTTGACCATTAGCGCTGTAAACCAAATCGTAACCATTTTGGCTATAAGCATTTTCAACGGTAAATTCTGTTCCCGCAGTATATGGCAAAATGCTACTTGCTACTGCGCTAAAGATTATCGACGCTGTACCAGAACTTGCATCAGTCAGGTAGTGATTTTCATCTGTCGAATCATAACCAATCCACTGTGCAATAACCACATCTGGCGTATAACCGATAACCCACTGGTCACTGGTCAAATCAGCATTGAAGTTAGCTTCCACAGTACCAGTCTTACCTGCGATCGTGTAACCATAAGCATTGGCGTTGACCGCAGAACCGTTTGAGAAAGTTCCAAGCATCATGCTGGTCATTTTGTTAGCTACAGATTGGCTAATCACGCGCTTGGTTGATGGTTTAAATTCTGCGATCACTTGACCGCTAGCATTTTCAATTTTCGTAATCAAATGTCCTTTAGGCATCACACCGCCATTAGCAAAAGTTGCGTAAGCTTGAGCCATTTCAAGTGGGTTGGTTGTAACACCACCACCAAGGGCAACGCCCAACTCTTCCTTAACATTTTTCATGTTAAGACCAAATTTTTGACCGTAGCTCATTCCCTTGCTAACACCGATTTTATGAAGCAAGTAAACCGCTGGGATATTGTATGAATTTGCCAAAGCTTGATACATTGGAAGGTCTGCTGTTTCAATACCGGCGTAGTTCGTTGGAGAATAACCATCGTAATCCCTAGGTGTATTTGGTAAATCAGTCGTAATGGCGTAACCTGAAGCAACAGCTGGTGAGTAAACCACTAGAGGTTTAATGGTTGAACCAGGGCTTCGTGAGGTTTGTGTCGCGTAGTTAAAGCTACGGAAAGTTGCTGAACTTGGGCTGACACGTCCAACCAAACCACGAACTGCACCAGTTGACGGATCCATGGCAACACTAGCTCCTTGGGCTGTTTGACCATCATAATCAGATACTGGGAAATAAGCTGTGTTATCAAAAACAGCCTGCATATTTGCTTGATAGTTTTGGTCTAATTCTGTGTAAATCTTATAGCCGTTGTTGATGATATCATTTTCAGACAAGCCATATTTTTTCTCAGCTTCTTGAATAACCGCATCAAAGTATGAACCATACTGATAATCATCAGAATTGCCAGTATAAGTATCATTCAATTCACTTGCAATATCAACTTGCTTAGCTTGATTGGCTTCTGCTTGTGTGATTTTGCCTGCATCAACCATAACACCTAAAACCGTATTGCGGCGATTTGTCGCATTTTCTACGGAGTAGTAAGGGTTATAAATTTCAGGACCCTTTAGCATCCCTGCTAAGATAGCTGATTGTTCAACAGTCAGATTGGCAGCGTCCGTTCCGAAATACTTGCGGCTGGCATCTTGGACACCCCAAACCGAATTTCCAAAATAAGCATTGTTCAAATACATGGTCAAGATATCATCTTTACTGTATTTTTTGGTCAATTCAATCGCTAAGAAGAATTCTTTGGCTTTACGAGTGACCGTTTGTTCTTGGCTTAGATAAGCATTTTTAGCCAATTGTTGCGTGATGGTTGACCCACCACCAAAACGTCCCATGGTGAACAAAGCTAAGAAGAAACGAGAGTAATTAATCCCGCCATTTTTGTAAAATGAACGGTCTTCTGTTGCAATTACCGCATTCTTCATGTTATCGCTAATGGCATTTAACTCAACGTAAGTTCCCTTTTGCCCTGAAAGCGAACCAACTTGATTGTCATTTTTATCATAAATAACAGTTGTTGCCTTCAATGCGTCCTGCAAATCTGAGACATTGGTTGATTTGGCAACAGCAAAAAGATAAGAGCCAATGGCTAAAACACCAATACCAACCAAAATGAGTAAGATTTTTCCAACTCGGTAACGACGCCAAAAACGTCTAATAGGATTCTTAGGTGATGGCATAAAACGCGAAAGCTTTTGCAGCCAAGCTGGCTGCTTCTTTGCTTTTTCGTGGTACCCTTTACTACGTTGGTAGGTTGGAGCTGCCTGCTCTTCAGTATTTTCAGTTTCAAAGTCACTTAAGTCATCAGCCAGATAATCATTGTCATTTTCCTGACTGATGTGATTCTTGAAAGGCACTTCTTCTTTTTCTGATTTGAAAAAAGAAAGAAGCTTTTCTTTAATCATTTTAAATTTTGTCATAACCACATTATAACATCTAATATGCTTTTTCAAAAATACTTATTGTCAAATACTATTATTTACTACTATTTTACAGTTTTCATTTCTTTTCATTCAACAACTACCTACCACTTATTTTTACTTATTTATTCATTTTTTGGTTAGTTTTTGGTTAACACTAACTTATAGCTCTCAAAAACCACAAAAATACCTGTTTCATACAAATGTATGTGTGTCAAATATACACAATAAAACATACTAGCTAAACTAGTATAATTTATATATTTTTACTTTGACTAAAACATGATAAAATCAACGTTTCTAAACATCATCAACAGTCACCAATATCATGAATATCATGACTTTCTCACTGAAGTAAAATGCATTAGCCAAAAACTAATGCATTTTATTTTATACCTAGTTGATTAAAATATGTTGCTGGGTTAATTTTTAGTTAGCTCTCTTACTATAATTATAAAAAAAGTTTAAAATGCCCTTAAATTAAGCATTTATAATTGCACGTTACTATATCCTCATATATCAATAACATCAATATATGTCAAACTATATAAGCAATAATTCAAATTAGTCTATATAACCATATTTAAAGAGAACTAAATAACCTGACTCCTTTAGAATTAAGGAATCAGGTTGCTTAACTATTTTTACTATTTCACTAACTACTTGACAAGGAACTAGTCAAATCTTTCTAATCACCCTTTTATTTTAAAAATTAAAAACGTCATTAAGGTTCTCTGCCATAGTAGGATGCGTAAATATTTGATTCTTAATATAAGTGTATGGAATATGGTTATCCATAGCTAACTTAATCAGGTTTATATTTTCCTGAGCACCTTCACCAAAAAGAGTTGCTCCTAAAATATCTTGTGTTTTTTCATTAACAATAACCTTATAAATACCTCGAAGGTTACCATTAACATGAGCTCTAGGCATAGCTGAAACCATTAATTCATTTGCTTTATAGGGAAGATTTGCCTCTGCAGCCTCTTTTTCTGTTAAACCTACACGTGCCAAAGCAGGGTTAATAAATAATGTAGTGGGGATATTATTTCTCTGACTAGCGTTATAATCACTCTGTCCAGTTAATTTATTAAAAACTATGCGATAATCGTCCAATGACACATAAGTAAATTGGAGTCCGCCATTGACATCCCCAACAGCATAAACATTTGGAACACTAGTTTCACAATAATTATCAACCTCAATGGCACCACGGTCTGTTACCACAATATCTGTATTTTCAAGTCCCAAGTCAGTAATATTCGGTTTACGACCAGTCGCATAAAGGACAGCATCAAAACTCATTTTCTGACCATGATTGCTTAAAATAACATTATCATCTTCATCATTTTCTAAAGCATTTATCTGAGCATTTAAAACAAAGGAAATACCGTCTTCTTCCATGTATTCTTTTGCTAGCTGCGCAACGACATCCTCCTCACGTGGCAAAATACGGTTAGCAGTCTCAAAAACGGTGACCTTACTACCAAGATTAGCATAAAGGCTGGCAAATTCAAGCCCGATATTACCCCCTCCAATGATTCCTAACCTTTGTGGCAAAGTTTCTAATTTTTGAATACCAGTGCTGTCAAAGACATTTTTAGATTCCTTTAATCCTGGGATAGGCAAACGATTTGAAATGGCGCCTGTATTAATCACTATAGTATCAGCTGTTATCTGTTCGCTATCCTCGCCAGCAACTATTTTAATAACCTTATTAGAGACAAAACTTGCTTTAGCATCATAAAGATCTACACCAGCATTGACCACATTGGCTTTATTTTTTTGATTTAATCGATGCGTAACCACCTCTTTTTCAGCCATTGCCTGCTCAAATGTTAAATGATTTTCAGCTGCATGGATTAATGTTTTTGTTGGAATACAGCCAATATTGATACAAGTTCCTCCATACATTGAAGAACTTTCTTCAACAAGAGCAACTTTCTTGCCAAGAGAACTCATCTTAGCAGCAAGTGTCTTTCCAGCTTTACCAAAGCCAATGACTAATAAATCATATGTTTTCATTTTTGTTCTCCCATAAAAGCACCGCATCATTAAATAACAGACATGATATTAGCGATATTGTGTTAAATCTTGTTTTAAAAAGTAGTAAAATAGGTTGCCATAATTTCCTGAATAATCCAGCACATGACCGTTATAAACGACCTTAGTGACTTTGTAATAGTCGGCAATATCGATTGAGCAAGCTTGCTGTGAACGTTCGAATTCCTCGTATGAGTCAAACGTCACCACTCGTTCTTGGTTTACGGCGTTTAAAAATGTAATTTCAATCATTATTTACATTTCCTTTCTAATTCTACATACTATATTACTTTGATGTTGGAATATAGTATGTAGAACTGTATAACGCTATGCTACTACAAAGTTCATACTAGCACAACTATTCTGTTTGAGATAAACTTCCAACTTTATAGAAAATATGATAGCTTCACCTTTTCTAAACCTTACTTCCAACTATCCACACGATGACTTTCTTTAATAAAATACCTTTAGGTTAATTACTAAGAATATAAACTCACTTATTTAAAATCTTATTATTTTACTTATTTTTATAAAAAAGTTACTATAAAATCCTAACGAATAAGACTATATATAAAATAACATTCGTAAAAGGAGAAAAAATGAAAACTAACCGTTACTTCATCGCAACATGTGGTGTTATCTTACATTTAATGCTAGGCTCAACCTATGCTTGGAGCGTCTACAGAAATCCAATTATCGCAGAAACAGGATGGGATCAATCAGCCATTGCTTTTGCCTTCTCGCTTGCTATTTTTTGTTTAGGAATGTCCGCTGCTTTTATGGGACAACTCGTAGAAAAATTTGGTCCTAGATTAACTGGAAGTATATCTGCCTTTCTTTATGCCTTAGGCAACATATTAACTGGTTTGGCTATTGCAAAGAATAGTATTGTTCTACTCTATCTAGGGTATGGAATTATTGGTGGAATCGGATTAGGTGCTGGGTATATTACACCTGTATCCACTATTATTAAATGGTTCCCAGATAAACGTGGTTTAGCTACTGGATTAGCTATTATGGGATTTGGTTTCGCAGCTCTTTTAACTAGTCCTATGGCACAGTGGTTAATAATACATTCTGGAATTATTAATACATTTTATATACTAGGAGTAATGTATTTCGTTGTAATGATTCTTGTTTCACAGTTTATCAAACTCCCTACAAGCAAAGATTTTTACATTTTATCTAAAGATAATTTACCAACGGATATCACCCAAGGCGTCTCTGCTAAAAAAGCTTTAAAAACATGGGATTTCTATATGTTATGGATGATTTTTTTCATCAATATTTCTTGTGGACTGGGACTTATTTCAGTTGTTGCTCCAATGGCTCAAGATTTAGCTGGAATATCTGCTAGTGAGGCAGCAATTATTGTAGGAATTATGGGAGTTTTTAATGGTTTTGGAAGACTGTTATGGGCAAGTCTTTCAGATTTTATAGGTCGTCCTTTAACCTTTTTAATTTTATTCATTGTTAATATTCTTATGACAATAATGATCATGCTTTCCCATTCTCCAATATTATTTGTTATTGCAATGGCTATTTTAATGTCCTGTTATGGGGCAGGGTTCTCTCTAATTCCACCCTATCTCAGCGATATTTATGGCGCAAAGGAATTAGCCATTTTACACGGTTATATTTTAACAGCTTGGGCAATGGCTGCTCTTTTCGGACCAATGTTATTAGCAACGTCATATGCAATAACCCATACATACACCGCTACTTTGATTTGCTTCATCTTACTCTATCTTATAGCTTTGATGCTAATTATTAAGCTCACGAACCACCATAAAACTCAAAAACACTAAAAATGCAGCCACTACACTATAGCTCAAAATATTTACAAAACACGGAATATGACTCTTAAAAATTGTATTTTTAGTTATTGTCAATAGCTTTCCATTCAAATAGATTATTCTTTACTATCATATGGACTATTCTGATATAACCTTATACGGATTCATAGCACCTAAATAAAAATTTATAATTTTCACAAACAAATCCACTAAATTGTGTTCCAATGTCCTTACAAGCGTCTTAATAAGAGCAATTCAGTACCAAAGAAGCATGCTTACTGCAGAGGTACTGAATT
This sequence comes from Streptococcus lutetiensis, assembly GCF_900475675.1. Taxonomy (NCBI): domain Bacteria; kingdom Bacillati; phylum Bacillota; class Bacilli; order Lactobacillales; family Streptococcaceae; genus Streptococcus; species Streptococcus lutetiensis. Next base: position 132,384 of record NZ_LS483403.1, on the reverse strand, counting down.
ACTCTTATTTTGTTGTTACGATATGCGTAAAGCTCTAAAAAGTAACCTATTTTTGACAATATCCAATTTTTAGTTTGCTAAATATCAGATACACTGACAACTAGTATAATAAATCCTAATATAGGCAATACTTTTTTTAACATCTTTTTCCTCAAATATTATCAACTATATAGTACGTTCCAACTACTGGATTATAAGTGTAATAGTACAACGGATAGACATAACGACTCAACACATATATTCTCGTGCCTCTATATAAAAGGGTACCCGTAGGAGTTCCTCCTAATGTTCTAGTTGCCTCATTATAATCCCCAACGCGTCTATCATCATTAAATGTCTGCCATGCTAAATAAGCACCTGTGCCATCTACCGATTTAAATCCTAGACCGGAAAAACGCCATCCAGTACCACTAAAAGCCGCTGAACGATAGACTTATCCACTTCGCAAAATTTTAGCCGTAGCAGATGGTGCAGCCGCCCTAGTCAACGGAACTTCTGGAATCACACTAACAGAAGTGACAAATTCTTTAGTTTGATACTCATCTTTTAGCTGATCCACTGTAGCTACATAGCCCTGATTTTGTGTAACCTCTTCATTAGAAAAGACATATCCTTGATTAACACTAAAAATAATCTCACCGTCAGGCAATGCCACTACAGTCTGATTATCACTTAACCCTTCAAACTCTGTATTTATTTGCTCCTGCGTTAAAGTATAAGAAACATCACTCTCCAAAGCAAAAGCCGAATTAGTTCCGAATAATAAAAACAATACATTAAAAGAAAAAACTATTATAAATAATATCTTTTTCATAACAAATCACACTTTCATAAGTTTCGTCAAGGTAAATGATTTAAGTTTAATTAAAGTAGTTAAAAAATATTGTTTCCGTTATTTTCCCTTTCTATGCAACGACTTTAAATTAAGTAATAGTCAAATAATATTTCTGCTTTCAATATAAATACTTCTTCCTATGCTTATTGTGCAACTTCTATTTTTAAACGTCAATGTTTTTTAAGAATATTTTAACTTTAATGCAACATGAAACTAATCTGCAAATACCAATTACCAATTCAAAATCTGTCACTAAAAAAATCTATTTAATATACAGTAAAATGCACTAGTAAAAAACTAATGCACTTTATTCTATACCTAATTGATTAAAAATATGTTGCTTGGTTAATTTTTGGTCAGTTTCTCTACTACAATTATAAAAAATAGCTCAAAACGCTTTTAAATCAAGAATTTATATTTCTACGTTAACATAACCACATTATAACAGTTTTTTTGAAAAACGTCAGATGAAAAGGGATTTCATTTTGATTACAACGTTTTCATCTCTTTTGTGGTAAAATAAAAGTATCAATAAAAACGCTCACAACTTATCTGGTTGTCACAATTGTCCACAATACTTGCACATGTATTAGAAAGGATTTTACCATGAACAAAGGATTTGAAGCATTCAAAAAAACATTGTCACACGATAGTTTAAAAGCCGTTTACGACGAAACAAAAATCGAAGTTTCAGAAAGTGAAGCTGAAGGCACTGAAGCTTACTCAATGGCTGTCGCAACCCAAATGGCTGTTAACCTTTTGGAAAAATACCATGATTGGCTACACGAAAACGAAGCTAAGGACAAGTAAATCTAGGCGCACCATAAGGTGCGTTTTTTTTTGCGCACTCATGCTATAATAGAGCTATGACTTTAACATATACGCTTAAAAATCCTTACCCAGATAGCACAGTTAAGGAACTATTAGAAGAGCATTTACTAATTCCACGAAAAATTCGCCATTTTTTACGCACCAAAAAGCACCTGCTGATTAACGGGGAAAATATCAACTGGCAGAGCTTGGTCAAAACAGGCGACACTATCCAACTGACTTTTGATGACGACGATTACCCACAAAAAACGATTCCATTTGGTGATAGCAAGTTAGTTGATTGTCTTTATCAAGATGAGCATCTCATCATTGTCAATAAACCTGAAGGCATGAAAACCCATGGCAACGAGCAAAATGAAATCGCTCTGCTAAACCATGTCTCTGCCTACGTTGGAAAGACTTGCTACGTCATTCACCGCTTAGATATGGAAACAAGCGGCGCTGTTATGTTTGCTAAGAACCCTTTTGTTCTGCCAATTCTCAATCGCCTGCTCGAAAACAAAGACATTTCACGTGAATATTGGGCACTAGGTCAAGGAAAATTTGAACCTAAACACCAAGTCTTTCAAGATAAAATTGGACGTGACCGTCATGACCGCAGAAAACGTGTCGTTGACCGCAAAAATGGTCAAACTGCCCTAACCATCGTTGACCGCCTCAAAGTTTTTCCTAAAGGAACTTTGGTCAAATGTCGTTTAAAAACGGGACGCACGCACCAAATCCGCGTCCATCTGTCAACACACGGTCATGCCATCATCGGTGACCCATTATACAGCAAAATTCCTGCTAAACGTCTCATGCTCCACGCGCATAAACTCAGCTTCACACACCCATTTACTCTTGAGAAAATCAGTGTTGAAGCCAAATCAAAAACATTTGAAGCAGGATTACATTAAGAGGTTGGTGACTTTTATCACCAACCTCTTTATTTATGCAATTATAATAAGCAAAACGCAGTTAAGTGGACTCTAATGCGTTGATAAATCAACCTTTACATCCCTACTCCTTTTTCTTATTTTTTGCTCAAAGTGCTGCCAAGCATTGGCTTTCTGTAATCAAAATCAGCATCTTTATTTGCTTGCCATACAACTAAAGTTAATTTATTGCCATCTACTTTAATACCAAAGGTATACTTGATACCAACGCCGCCAAGACCACTAACTGTAAAGACACTTGTATCAGCATCATCTCCATAAAGATAATGATAGACATTATTTCCTTTGTCTTCAATACCCGTAACCTTGGTTTGTTTCTTATTATTTTTAGTCGTTTGAGTGATTGTCCCATCAGCTTCAAAGGTAAATGACGTATCACTCTTATCATCGACTTTCCATGTGCCAAGCATGGCTTCTGGGAAGAGCGACTCTCCTTTGACTTGATTGTCTTCATTTATCACTGTGATGCTCTTTTGACCTGAATTAGCAACGACATAAGTCGCGCCAGCTTTCTTCAAGGTTACTTTACCTTCTAAGGTTTGGATGACTTCACCTGATGTTTGCTTTTCAGTATCTGTCGATTTATCGTAGTGGAAATCATAAGTTGCTGTAAATCCTGCCACATAAGTTTCCCTGCCGACTTGAGATAGACTGGTCAAAGTGATATTTGGCACTGTTAGACTTGTCGCCTTGCGGCTGTCAGTCTGCATCTTAGCCTTGATACTTTCTTTCAAACCTTTGTAAAAGTCATTATTGCCACCATCTTCAAAAACCGTAGATAGCGTTGATGAGTCTTGCCCGGCATTCAAATACAAAATCATTTGGTCAAAAGCTGATACCAAGACTTTGCCAGTGGTTTCACTGTCCAAAAGATTATCGACATTCAAAGCAACTGTGCCCCCCTCAGCGATACTTGCTAGAGCTTGTTTTTGTGATTTCAAATCACCATCTGAGAATTTCTTCTTCACGTAAGCTTTAGCTGAATCTGTCAACGGGTAATCACTAACCTCGTACTCACCATTTTCCAAAGTGCCTACGCGTGTGTTATCAAAATAAAGCTCACCATCAACTAAGTTACTTGTGACTTTAAAGTTTTTAAAAGTCACCGATAAATCAAGAACCTTATCCTTGCCATCGTAATCTTTACTTAACTCGATTGGTTTGCCATTATATTTTCCAGAAATACTTGCCGTGTAATCAGCGATTGGCAAGCGTTCAAGCTTGATGCTGTAATCAGTTGAATCACTAAGCGCAACTTTCTTTTTATTGAGCAAAATGTCGACCTTATCAACATTCGTCTTAATGGTCAAATCTAAAGGTTTCAAAGCGATACGATAATTTGGGAAAATCAAAAATTTACGACCGATTTTTTTAACGTAAGCATCATCAGAAGCATCAGCGTTTATTAAATCTCTACTTAACTTGTCAGCTTCTGATGTTGATAACTTGGTAAGTGTCGCATACTTAGCTTCATCAGTTGTAACCTTTTCATTGTTATCAGCCCAAACGATATAACCTTTGATATTGTCAAAAGTATCCCCAGATTTTTGGTAGGCTGCTACATAATCTCGAATGACTTGTTTTTTAGAGTAGTGAAAACTTCTCCAAACCACAAAGACCAAGAGTAGCACTCCCACAATCACACTAGGAATCCAGACTTTTTTACGTTTTAGCGTGTGTTTAAACTTTTTCATCTTTAGTCTCCCTATTCCATCAAATCTTAAGTCATTATTATACCAAAAACTTTTTAAGCTACCATTACAGAAAAATCACACCATATAACACCTAAAAAGGTGGCTTAAAAGGCCACCTTTTACTTTTCAGAAATCATCTTTGTTATCAACAATAACAAGATAAATAGCAACTAAAACCGCACCTGCAACACCTAACCAAAACATCATAAGCCTACTCCCTTCATACAGTAAGCATATCTAAAACTAAACCAACATTTTCTAATCTTAGTATACTACAGACAAAGGTTTTTTACGATTATTTTATAACTTTACCCAAGAAAAAAGCAAACCTTACCAAATCAAAAAGGTTTGCTTTCTCCTAAGTTTTTTAGTGTGGCTGTCAGTCTTTTCAGAAAGTTATACAGTCAAGCTGCACCAACATATTTTCAGCTGCCCCCAACTGAAAATACGATGTCAAAAGTAAATCAGTTTACAAGAATGCCTAGCTGAGTTATTAGTCGCTTTTTTGGTGTGAACAATCACCTGGCTAAAACACTCTCAATAAACCTATCTCATGTCATACCTCTCGGAAATGTACTAATTTTTGTAATTGAACGCATAATACTACTAATACTACAGACAGTGTCGCTCAATAAGAAAAAAAGATATGACTTATACACCTCAATCCAAAGATTCAGATGCCATGATTAGCATATTGCTAACTCTCCTGGATAAAAACCCATCCCTTTAGAGCAATACTTCCCATCACACATGACTCCCAAAAATCAAAAGCTCCCAAACAATTGATTTATTCACATGTAAAAATATCTTGCCTAACCAAGACTAATATTGCTCTGTAAGTACTTCTTCAAATACTTACGAGTATAATATACCATGGAAAAAAGCAATTATTAGAAATTCGCAAATATGAAAATTCACTTTTTGTTTTTTCATATATGATAATATCGAGAATTCCCTGTTTTTTACGATATAATAAGGACATAGGGAGTCATTATATACCTAAGAAAATTTTTTTATTGATAGCACTTCTTATTCTGACCTTTTTAATCCAAAGTCTGTTCACTCTAATAAAAAACGGAAAGTTTAATCCTTCAATTTTTATTATTTATATCATTTAATAAATTGTTCCAAATGTTCCTCCAAGAGTTTAGCCATTGTAGGATTTCCTAATTTTTCAACCATCTCAATACACTCTCTCATTGGTTGAACATCATCAGTCTCACCTTTCAAATAAACCAAGGTATCTTTTAAAAAGGTTAAAAATACTACGGTAAACATGTCTTGATAATTAATCATGCTTTCCAGCTTAGTCATAAAATAAGTCGTGTAGTAAAGTTGATTACGCTCGATAAAAGCCAAGATAATATTAATAAAGGTCAACTGCGCAGCTTTTTTATGTTGAGGAAGTGACAGATAAAATTCATTGCGTTCAGCAAGCGCCCTTCCTAAGAAAATCAAATCAGCATCAGATAAAATCGACATGGTATTCCCAAAAAGATAATGTTCATACTCTGTCCATTGTTCGATTCTGTAGAGATATTACGTCAAAAATTGCTTATCATCTTCTTTAATCTCATAACTTGGATCAAGGGCATAAATAGCACTGACAATATCAATCCGTGTCAAACGATTATAGGTATCAAATTTTCATCAGCTTCATAATTCTTCAACACCTCTTTAAGTCCTTCAATATCACCAGCCACTTGTAAATTAGCCAACTGGTTTCCAAGTTTAAAATAAGAACTTTCTTGATAATGATTCAGGGCGTGCCCAAATTCTGAAAAGCTCATGTGAATCGCTGAAATCGCCACTAAAAGTTTATCTGCTGTAAGCATGCTCTGCCCATTTTCAAACTTTGATAGCTGCGAAACTGACAACTTCTGACCAGCAACACCTTTTAACTTTAAGCCCCGTGCCATACGTAATTCACGATATAACTCACCTAAGCTCATCATTTCTTTTTCATCCACGATAACACACCCCGCTTTCTTAAAAATTACTTTTTTTAATTATATCAAATTCCTTTTAGATACATAAATCACATAATCAACAAAAAGAACACCCGCTTGGGGTGTTCTTTCTAATTAATCTATTCGTATTTTGGATTAGAATCCACCCATCATTGATGGATCCATGCCAGGAGCTGCTGGTGTGCTTGCAGCAGGTTCTGGATGGTTAGCCACAACGGCTTCTGTTGTAAGGATAAGGCTTGCTACTGAAGCAGCATTTTGAAGCGCTGAACGTGTTACTTTAACTGGGTCAATAATACCAGCTTCAACCATGTTCACCCATTCACCGTTAGCAGCGTTGAACCCCGTACCAACTTCTGAGTTTTTCAAACGTTCAATGATAACTGAACCTTCGTAACCAGCGTTGAAGGCAATTTGACGAACTGGTTCTTCAAGAGCGCGAAGAACGATGTTACGACCTGTAGCTTCATCACCGTCAAGTTCAATTTCAGCAACTTTAGAAATAACGTTAACAAGGGCAGTACCACCACCAGCAACGATACCTTCTTCAACAGCGGCACGTGTTGCGTTAAGGGCATCTTCAATACGCAATTTCATTTCTTTAAGAGCTGTTTCTGTAGCAGCACCAACTTTGATGACTGCAACACCACCAGCTAATTTAGCCAAGCGTTCTTGAAGTTTTTCACGGTCAAATTCTGATGTTGTTGAAACAAGTTGTGATTTAATCACATTGACACGGTTAGCGATAGCATCAGCATCACCAGCACCTTCAACGAGAACTGTGCTGTCTTTATCAACAGTTACTTTAGCGGCTTGACCAAGAGCTGCCATGTTAGCATCTTTCAACTCAAGACCAAGATCTTCTGTAATCACTGTAGCACCAGTCAAAATAGCGATATCTTCAAGCATTGCTTTACGACGGTCACCAAATCCTGGAGCTTTAACAGCTACAACGTTGAAAGTACCACGGATTTTGTTAAGGACAAGTGTTGGAAGAGCTTCACCATCAACGTCGTCTGCAATAATAAGAAGTGGACGACTTGTTTTGAGCACTTCTTCAAGAAGTGGTAAGATATCTTGAATGTTTGAGATTTTCTTATCTGTAATCAAGATGTATGGATTTTCAAGGTCAGCAACCATTTTTTCGTTGTCAGTAACCATGTATTGTGAAAGGTATCCACGGTCAAATTGCATACCTTCTACTACATCAAGTTCTGTTTCCATACCACGTGATTCTTCGATTGTGATAACACCATCATTACCAACTTTTTCCATAGCTTCTGAAATGTATTCACCAACTTTTTCAGAACGTGATGAAACGGCTGCGACTTGGGCAATAGCTTCTTTGTTAGCAACTGGTCGAGCGATTGATTTCAATTCGTCAACGGCCACTTTAACAGCTGCTTCGATACCACGACGGATACCGATTGGGTTAGCTCCAGCAGTCACGTTTTTAAGACCTTCACGAACAATTGCTTGTGTCAATACTGTGGCAGTTGTTGTACCGTCACCAGCGATGTCATTAGTTTTAGAAGCAACTTCTGAAACCAATTTTGCACCCATGTTTTCAAAGTGGTCTTCTAGTTCGATTTCTTTGGCAATTGTCACACCATCATTAGTGATAAGTGGTGAACCAAATGATTTTTCAAGAACAACATTACGACCTTTAGGGCCTAAGGTTACTTTAACAGTGTCTGCTAAAATATCAACCCCACGCATCATGCTTGCGCGTGCATCTGATGAAAATTTAATATCTTTTGCCATATCTATTCCCCTATTTGATTTCTATTATGTATTCCAAATAAAACTAAGTAGCTAAAAGCTATCTAGGTTGAAGACAAGACCTTTTTCTGATACTTTCTTTAGGTGGTGCGGTCGGCAGCGACTTCCTACGGAATTCCATACCTGAGTTTTGAGCCGAGAGTCTCAAAACTTCCGGGTGGCTGATTTATTACTATTTCAGCCACTTTCATCACAGCAGAAAGTATCGTTTTATTGCTTGCTTCACTCGCAAATAATCCTAAAATTCAACTGCAACAAATAATTAATTTTAGTTTATCTACATTCTAACTAAGTAACTAAAGGCTACTATTTTGTTAATTTATCTTATGCTACTACAGCTAAAATTTCTGCTTCATGAACGATAGTAACTGCATCGTCACCATCTTTCACTTCGACACCTGCACCAGTTTCAATAATCACTTTATCTCCAGCTGCAACACTTGGTGTGACCAATTCACCTGTCAATGTACGGGCACCAGTACCAACAGCTACAACAGTTGCCGTTTGTGTGCTTTCTTTGCCTGCGCCAGCAAGGACAAAACCACCAACTGTTTGTTCTTTTTCTTCTTCAACTTTCAAGACCACACGGTCACCTAATGGTTTCAACATGCTTTTGCCTCCAATATTTTTATTGTTGTTAGCACTCATTGCATAAGAGTGCTAGTGTTTACAAAAACTATTCTAACACTTGGTCAAAAATAGTCAAGAAAAAAACACTAAAAAAGACAACTTAGACCCTAAGTCATCTAAGTTGTCTTTTTTCTTATTATCCTAATACCAAAGCATCATCATTTAGGACTTGACCACTGTTTTTGCGGAAGAGGTTCATAAGCTGTGCGACGGTGAGATTTTTCTTTTCTTCGCCACGAACGTCCACGACGATTTTCCCGTGATAAAGCATGACGAGACGATTACCATACTCGATAGCATGTTCCATGTTGTGCGTAATCATCAAGGTTGTGAGTTTCTCTTCTTCAACGACTTTCTTAGTCAGCTGCATGACCATGTCACTTGTTTTGGGATCAAGGGCCGCAGTATGTTCATCAAGAAGAAGAATTTTGGGGCGCACCAAGGTTGCCATGGCAAGCGTTAGTGCTTGACGTTGCCCTCCTGATAAGAAAGACGCATCTATTTTCATACGATTTTCCAGTCCTAAACCAAGTTCTGTCAATGTTTCTTTGAACAATTCACGTTCTTGTTCAGTGACAGATTTTTTGAAGAAGCTGCGCTTTTTACCACGACGGTAAGCAATCGCCATATTTTCTTCAATTGTTAAATTGGTTGCTGTTCCCATTCGTGGGTCTTGAAAGACTCGACTAATGTCTTTTGAACGTGCGGCAACTGAAGTTTTACGAATAGACTGGCCATCTAGGACAATATCACCCTCATCAATGTCAACGACGCCTGCAATGGAATTCATAAGTGTTGATTTCCCAGCACCATTTCCCCCGATAACTGAGATAAAATCCCCTTGTTCGATATCCAAGTCAAGGCCACGCAAGACATGATTTTCATTAACGGTTCCTTTTTCAAAAGTTTTATGGATATTTGATAAGCTTAAAAGTGCCATTAGTCGTTACCTCCTGGAGTCAATGTTTTTGAGGGTTTAATGTGTAGTTTATTGCGAATTTCTGGAACATAAAGAATCAAAGCAAGAAGAACTGCTGAGGCCAATTTAAGCATTTGGGCATCCACATTCATGGCTAAGATAATAACAAGTACCAAGCGGTATAGAATTGATCCAAGAACAATTGACCAGAGGCGTTTACCAAGTGGCAAGTATTTGACAATCACTTCAGCCAAAATAATTGAAGCCAAGCCATTAACGATTGTTCCTGTTCCCATATTCATATCAGCGTAGCCGTTATTTTGCGCTAAGAGTGAACCAGCAAGAGCAATCAAACCATTTGAAACCATGTAACCTAGAATCTTCATACGGTCAACTTTAATCCCGTTAGCTTCACCCATAGCAAGGTTATCACCTGTCGCACGAAGAGCAAGTCCCATTTGTGTGTTCAACAAGACCACAAGTAATAGAATGACCAAAGCTACAAAGATAACACCAATCAAAATCACGGCGTAAAGTTTTGAAAGGCTGAGAGCTGACGTCATCACTGTTACAAGAGTTTCTTGACCAACTAGTGACACATTGGCACTACCCAAAACCAAAAGGTTAACAGAATAAAGAGCTGTTAACACGATAATCCCTGTTAAGAGCGCTGGAATTTTCATCTTGGTGTGCAAGAAGCCAGCAACAGCACCAGCTAACATACCAGCCACAAAACCACCAATTGTCGCAGGCAATGGATTAATACCATTAACAATCATGATAGCTGTTGAAGCTGCACCAAGTGGGAATGATCCTTCAGCAGAAAGGTCAGCAATATCCAAAATGCGGAAAGTAATAAACACACCGATAGCCATGATAGCCCACAAGAGACCTTGTGAAATAGCTGTTAAAATGATATCAATCCAAGCATTTGAAGCTTTTTTAGCTGACTTATTTGATGTTTTTGTCGGATTTGCTTTAGCAGTGCTACTTGCCTGCGTACTTGCCTTTTCACTATCATCAGTCGATGCTTTAGTTGCTTCATTTTCAATGCTACTTAAGTCAATGCCAAGCGTTTTTGCCATACCATCATTAGCAACAACATTGAGAGTTTTAGGATATTCTGCAGCAACCTTGCTTACGTCTTCACCTTTGATAATACGAACTGCTAATTTAGCTGTTTGACGACCAAGCGCCTCGTAATTGGCACCGTAAGTGAAAAGGACGCCTTGATCAACTACGTCTGCAGAGCCACCAACAACTGGAACTTTCATTTCTTTTGATAGTTCAGTAAGTAGTGAAATGGCACTGACAATCATATTATCTGTTGGGATGAAAAGAACTTGTGTTTGACTCATTAAGCTTTTAGCAGTGTCTTGAACATCATTAGTTGATGAAATCCCTTTGGTAATGACATTAATGCCTGCTTTAGCAAATTCTTTTTGTGCTTCTTCAACTTGAACTTCTGAATTACGTTCATTAGTTGTGTACATAATCCCAACTTTTTTCACATCAGGCATAACTTTTTGCAGCAATTCAACCTGTTTTGAGATAGGAGACATATCGCTCGTTCCAGTCGCAATGCCGTTAGGAGTTTCCATAGTATCTACTAATTTAGCTGACACAGGATCGGTAACGGCTGTAAAGACCACGGGAACATCTGATGATAGATTTGACAAAGTTTGCGCGGCTGGCGTCGCAATACCAAGCACCAAGTCATTATTTGAAAGCAGGTTTGTGGAAATGGTTTGAAGATTAGACTGGTCACCTTGAGCATTTTCATAATCTAGCTTAAGATTCTTACCTTCGACATAACCTTCTTTTTTCAATTCATCCACAAAACCTTTGCGCGCAGCAGTCAATGATGGATGCTCCACATATTGGAGAATGCCAAGATGGACAACATCTTTGCTTGCATTTTTGCTTGACGAACACCCAGCTAAGGTGAGTGCGGCTAACATGACAGCCATTAAAGCCGTTAAACCTTTTTTCATAATTTACCTTCCTCTACTTTTTACTTACTTGCCTAAAGCACGTGCTAGACAAGGTAACCTAATATCACCATTAGGGATTTCCCCTAAATCAATCACAACAAAAACCAGCTAGTTCAAAAAACTAACTGGTTTTTATGCATATGCAAAAAAAGTAGAAACACTTAAAAGCCAGTTAGATTTTTAAGTATCTAATCGGCTTTTCAAAACAGGCAAAATGCTTTAGCTTCATAGATACAAACGCAGGTGACGTTTGCATCCATGATGGCTACAAACGTCTATCTAAAGAAACTAAAGTAATAGTATCGATTCAGTTTTTCAGTCGTTATAGACATTAAATTAAGCATACTTTTTCTCCTGTTAAGATTTACAAATCAATGAGTGCTAGGTATTGACTTGCATCAATTGTTTTTGATTGTAAACTATTCTAGCCTTATTTTGATGTTTTGTCAATATATTTTTAAAATTCAGAAAAATAATAATAATAAAAAAGTTCCTAGCATGGAGATTATCTGCTAGAAACTTTTTCATGTTGAGTGTTTGAGTAAGTATTGTAATTTTTTTGTATTGCTATTTTAGAATAGTTTTTTAAAAGATTGAGTTTCGTTTCAAAATCATCAATAACCTTGGCAACATTCTTTTTGCCATGGTATATGCCGTAACCAAATAACAGCATTTCTATACTTCCAGAAATCATTAAGACAAAACCGAGAATTAGCAAAGTGATGTGTTTGTTAAAGAAATAAATGAGTAAAAATCCTAAACTCGTTACTGCTAGAAATAAGGTCATCCAACGACCTAAATTTTCAAGCATGTGTTTTTGATAAGCTATTTCAGTTTCATAACATCTGATTAATTCTGATTTTGTCATAATAATTACCTTCAATATCTGCTGGATTAGTAAGACAGACCAGGGTTGAAGAAGCCAACAAGAACACCGACAAAGGCAACGACTACTAAAAGAAGCATTACTTTGATTGGTGAGATGTTTTTCTGGTTCTGTTGCAAAGTCTGAAACTCAAAAACACTATCTCTGACCAACCGTCAATTTAAGCAGGTATTCCCATTAATATTTTGATTTCAGTAGAAACTGAAAAGCCGAAGAGTGTTCCATTTCTTCGGTTCTTTTTGTATATTCCTCGAAGGGTCTCCATGCCCTTAATCGTGGTTGAGGCAGTACGTAGACTTCGATAAAATTTATTCCGTCGTTTAATTGGTCGATGGTCTTGTTCTATTAAATTGTTAAGATATTTCACGGTTCGATGCTCTGTTTTGGTGTATAACCCGTTTCTTTGTAACTTTTTAAAGGCAGATCCAATAGAGGGAGCTTTATCTGTTACGATGACTCTAGGATGTCCAAATTGTTTATGGAGTCGTTTTAAAAAAGCATAAGCGGCTTGTGTATCTCGTTTCTTTCGTAACCAGACATCTAAGGTTAAACCGTCCGCATCAATCGCTCGATAGAGATAATGCCAACGCCCCTTAATTTTGATATAGGTTTCATCCATTTTCCACGAATAGAAGGACTGTCTATTTTTCTTTTTCCAAATTTGATAGAGTAGTTTGCCATATTCTTGCACCCAACGATAAATCGTCGTATGAGAAACGTTAATGCCACGATCATATAAGATTTCTTGAACTTCACGATAGCTAAGGTTATAACGAAGATAGTAGCCCACGGCTACAATAATCACATCCTGCTGAAATTGCTTTCCTTTAAAATGATTCATCGTCATTCCTCCTGCTATCTTTTTCTATTATTCTACCTTATTTGATAGTAGATTTAAAACTTTGCAAACGAACCCTATATTCGTTACAATGGTTATGGGAAGTTTTTCAAAAGGTTAAGAAAAGCTTACGGGGGTTTTTGAAATCAAAAAGTAGTAGGGGACGATAAAATGAAACATACACACAAAATCATATTGGCTGTCACTTCTGTATGCACTGTTATTATTCTAGGTGTAAGTATCTTTTTTGTTACACAAGGAGCAACAAACAATAAATTAGAAAACACTAGTCAAACAACTCAACACTCAAGCAGCAGCTCAAAACCTGTTGAAGATAAACAAACGACGAAACAGCTTGATCAAGCAAAACAGCTTGCTGCAAGTTATCATTATGATGAAGCCATCGCCTTACTTGAAAAAGACGACGCCAAAGAAGCGCAACAATTGTTAGCAACTTTGAAAAAAGAAAAAGAATCCTTGGTAAAATGGGAAGACCCGACCAAAATCTCACACGTCTTCTTTCATAGTCTGATTGTTGATCCAGCTAAGGCTTTTCATACCCAGCAAGCACAAGGGTATAAAGATTATATGGTCACTATTTCCGAATTCAATAAAACCATTGATCAGTTATATAAAAATAACTATGTTCTTGTTAACCTAAATGGATTAGTCAAAAAAGGAACAGATGGAAAACTGACCTTTACAGGTGTTTCTCTTCCAGAAGGAAAGAAACCGTTAATTCTTTCGCAAGACGATGTCAGCTATTATGAATACATGGACAATTCAGGATTTCCAAGTAAGTTGATTGTCGATAAACAGAACCAAATCAAGAATATTTATATCGACAATAAGAAGGAAACTGTTGGTGACTATGATATGGTTCCATTGATCGATTCATTCATTAAAAAACATCCCGATTTTTCTTATCAAGGCGCCAAAGGAACATTAGCTTTAACAGGCTATAATGGTGTATTAGGTTACCGTACATCAAAATCAGAATATGGTGATAACGAAAAAACAAACAAAGAAATCGAAGCAGCCAAAAAAGTTGCTGATCAATTAAAGAAAGATGGTTGGAGTTTTGCTTCTCATACTTGGGGACACTTGAATATGACACAAGCTTCTTTAGCCGATATCCAACAAGATAATGAACGTTGGCAAAATGAAGTTGCACCTATTTTAGGCAAAACAAATATTTTGATCTACCCATTTGGCGCTGACATCAGCGATTGGCAACCTTATTCTGAAGCAAATCAAAAATTTGCTTACTTGAAACAACAAGGATTTGATATCTTCTGCAATGTCGATGCCTCAACTCCTGCATGGGGACAACTAGGAACTGACTACTACCGTAACGCCAGAATCAATATTGACGGTATCCGTTTCGAAGCTGACCTAAAAGGAGAAAATCCAATACTTGATCAATTTATCAACGTCAAAGAAGTGTATGACCAAAAAGATCGAGGATAGAGGTTGTGAAAGAAGCGTCCAGCTCCGAGCAAATAAGAACTAGATTTCTAAAATAGTTTCTCATATTTTGGAAATCTAGCGCTTATTGCTGAGGAGTTGCTTCTTGAACACCGTGGATAAGGTTATAACGAAGATAGTAGCCCACGGCTACAATAATCACATCCTGCTGAAATTGCTTTCCTTTAAAATGATTCATCGTCATTCCTCCTGCTATCTTTTTCTATTATTCTACCTTATTTGATAGTAGATTTAAAACTTTGCAACAGAACCGAAAAATTTATCTCACTAAATAACAAAAAAAGCCCAAGTCAAAAAATAACTCGAGCTTGGGTTGGTTAAAACGGCAATTCTTCCTCTTCTAAAACTAAGTCAGCGAGGTCGTTTGCCACATTATTTTCTCGCATGGCACGTTGGGCACGGCTTTCTAAAAGTTGGAAAGAATGGCAGAGCACTTCTGTCACATAATTGGTGTGACCATCTTTTTCGTATTTACGCGTACGAAGCTCTCCATCAACAGAAATCAAACTCCCTTTTCCAGCATAAGAAACGAGCGTTTCTGCTAAACTCCCCCAAACCACAAGCGAAATAAAATCCGCTTCACGCTCACCATTTTGTGATTTAAAACGACGGTTAACGGCTAGTGTTACACGTGTAACAGATTTTTCGGTTGGCGTTGTCACCAATTCAGGCTGCGCTGTCAAACGCCCAATCATAATAACTTTATTATACATCAATTACCTCCTATCTTATTATTCGAAAAAAATTTGGTAATCCACTTTAAAAAAGAATTTTTTCAAAATATTCTGTTAAAATAAAATATATTTTACAAGCTAGGAGATTTTATGACAGTCAACATCAATGCCTACAAAGAAATGCTGAATCAGCCTTGGGGAAAAATCATGTACCGTTTGATTTTTGCACAACTAAGCCACATCAAAGATAAACAAGTCCTTGATTTTGGTGCTGGTTTTGGAACAACCTCAGAATATTTATCACAAAATAATACCGTTACTGCGATTGAGCCAAATGCTGATATGCTTTTTGCAGATGGCACACAGACCTTCACTAAAATCAATGGTAGTCTAGATGCTTTAAAAGAATTACCTGATTCATCTTTTGATATCATCGTTTGTCACAATGTCTTTGAATACATCGACAAATCTCAACATCAAAAATACCTTAATGAATTTGAACGCCTCTTAAAACCACATGGTGAACTTTCCTTAATTAAACACAATCTTACTGGAAAAGTCTTACATCAAGTCATTTTTAACAATAATATTGAAGATGCACTTTATCTCTTAGATGGGAAAGACAGTTACAATAGTTCATCATTCGGACGTGGGGAAACTTACAGTATTGAAGAGCTTACCAACAAAACTAACTTTACTCTTGAAAATTACCAAGGTCTGCGCACATTTTATGCCCTTCAGCCAAATGAATTCAAAACTGAGGATGGTTGGCTAGAACGTTTAACAAAAATGGAATTAGCTGTCGCTAATCAAAAGCCCTATAAAGACATCGCTTTTCTACAACACCTTACTTTACGAAAAAACTAAAACGAGCTAGATTATTCTAACTCGTTTTTTATTATGTTATCCTTTCCAGTGTTTTGCTGGATTAAAGGCTTCACCGACTACAGCTATGTCATCAAGTTCGATGATTCCTCGTTTTTGTGGAGCATTTGGAAGTGCCAATTCACGAGGTGAGCACATCATACCAAAGCTCTTTTCACCACGAAGGGCACCTGGGAAGATAAGGCTTCCGTTTGGCATCATAGCACCTGGAAGGGCAACGATTGTTTTCAAACCAACTGCGGCGTTTGGTGCACCAGCGACGATTTGAACAGTTTTATCATCTGAAATTTGCACTTGGCAAATGTTCAAGTGATCACTGTCTGGGTGAGCAACCATTTCTTTGATTTGACCAACAACAAATTTTGGTGAAGGGTCATTTTCCAATTGTTCGCTAAAGCCTTCTTTTGTCAACTCAGCATTCAATTTAGCAACGTCTTCATCAGACAAAGTCACTTGTCCAACACCATCAATTGCAATTAGGCTTGATACTTCAAAAATATTCCAAGCCACTGTTTCACCATTTTTCTCAAGGAAAACGCGTGAGACATTGCCTTTGCGTTCATAGTCAAGTTTAGCACCTTTGCTATCTTTGACAATTACCATGAGGACATCACCGACATGTTCTTTGTTGTACGTAAAAATCATTTTCTCTCCTATTTCAATCTAGCTAAAAAGCTGCTAATTTCTGCTTTGGTTTTGCGTAATTTATTAACTAAACGACCAATTTCTTTTCCATTTTCAGTCACTACAAAACTTGGAATCCCAAAAATATTCCAGCGTTGTGCTACTTCCATGAAATCATCACGATCCACACGGACAAAGGTGAATTCAGGATTTTCTGCTTCAATTTCAGGCATGACTGGATAGATGAATTGGCAGTCTGGGCACCAATTTGCCGTAAAAAAGAAAACCACTTTTTCAGGTTTTTCTAGATAGGTAGCCATTTCTTCATAGGATTTTGGGCTAATCATTTTTCTCCTCCTCATAGCTAATCTCACCATCTTGGTAAACAAATTGAAACGTCCGACCGTCCTCTAAAACGAGACCCCCAGTCATCTTTTCTGCATCAGATTCATAAGCATTCAAATAAAGCACCAAAATGCTACCAAATCGGCTGAAATATTCACGAATAGCATTTTTAATCTGTTCTTGTCGCTTTTCTTCGCGTTTCTTCTTTAAGATTGCTCCCAAAGCGATGACACCGCCGACTCCCACTAGACCAAGACTTGGCAGTAAGCTTCTTTTTTTGTTTCTCATACGCTTTATTTTAGCATATTTCAGCACATAATACCAAGGTCCAAATATTCAATGTTATTTCAATCTAAAAATTGTCAGAAAACGTGGTAAAATAGAAATCATAGAATCGAGGTTTTTATGTCAGATTTATTTTCAAAAATAAAAGAAGTCACTGAACTTGACAGTATCGCTGGATACGAACACAGCATTCGTGACTATCTTCGCTCAAAAATCACTTCACTTGTTGATGAGGTGCAAACTGATGGACTTGGGGGTATTTTCGGTATCAAACACTCTGACGCTGAAAATGCCCCACGCATCATGGTTGCTGCCCACATGGATGAAGTCGGTTTTATGGTCAGCGACATCAAAGCTGACGGAACATTGCGTGCTGTTGGTATTGGGGGCTGGAACCCACTCGTTTTAAGTTCTCAACGTTTCACACTTTACACACATGACGGCTCTGCCATCCCTGTTGTTTCTGGCTCAGTCCCACCACACTTCCTTCGCGGTGCAAATGGCTCTGCTTCTCTTCCAAAAATCGATGACATCATTTTTGATGCTGGATTTACAGATAAAACTGAAGCCGAAGCATTTGGTATCCTTCCTGGCGATATCATCGTGCCAAAATCTGAAACAATCCTTACAGCTAACCAAAAAAATGTTATCTCAAAAGCTTGGGACAATCGCTTTGGTGTGCTTATGGTAACAGAATTGCTTGAAAGCCTTAAAGGACAAAAACTTGATAACACCCTTATCGCTGGAGCTAACGTTCAAGAAGAAGTTGGTCTTCGCGGGGCACATGTCTCAGCAACTAAATTCCAACCAGAACTCTTCTTTGCCGTTGACTGTTCACCTGCTGGCGACATTTATGGCAACCAAGGCAAAATCGGTGACGGAACACTTTTCCGTTTCTACGATCCAGGACATGTTATGTTAAAAGACATGCGTGACTTCTTGCTCACAACTGCCGAAGAAGCAGGCATCAAATACCAATACTATGCTGCAAAAGGTGGTACAGACGCTGGTGCTGCTCACCTCAAAAACGATGGTATCCCATCAACAACTATCGGTGTTTGTGCACGTTACATTCACTCACATCAAAGCCTTTATACTATGGATGATTTCTTGCAAGCCCAAGCCTTCATTCAAGCTATCGTTAAAAAATTAGACCGCTCAACTGTTGACCTCATCAAAAAATACTAGAAAGGAGCTAGGGGACTCAGGTCATTAAACATTTCTCTTGTACTTTCCCCTTTGTTTTACTATGAAAATCGGATTTATCGGAGTCGGAAAAATGGCAACTGCCATCATCAATGGACTTAATACAACATCACACAATATCATCATTTCAGGTTCTTCACTTCCTCGCTCACGCGAAATTGCAGAACAACTTGAAGTTGAAGCAGCACTTTCACACCAAGAACTCATCGACCAATCTGATTTGGTTGTCCTTGGCATCAAGCCACAAATGTTTGAACCTGTCCTTGCTGGACTTCGCTTCCACCAACCTATTCTTTCAATGGCAGCTGGTGTCACTCTTGAACGCCTTGGTAAATTAACAGATCCAAACCTTCCATTAATCCGCATTATGCCAAACCTTAATGCACAAATCTTGAAAAGTACAACTGCTATTTGTACAAATGACAAAGTCTCTGCTGAACTTCTATCAACTGCCAAAGAAATCACTGACAGTTTTGGTTCAACCTTTGATATCCCTGAAAAAGATTTTGATACCTTTACAGCCCTTGCTGGATCAAGCCCAGCTTACATTTACCTCTTTATCGAGGCACTTGCCAAAGCTGGTGTTAAATACAGTATTCCAAAAGAAAAATCACTAGACATCGTGACACAAACAGTCCTTGCTAGTGCTGAAAATCTTCTTCAAGGTTCTGACAGCCCACACGATTTGATTGATAAAATCTCAAGTCCTGGTGGAACAACCATTGCAGGCCTTCTAGACCTTGAAAAAACTGGCTTAACTGCAAGCGTTGTTTCAAGTATTGATGCGACAATTGCAAAAGCAAAAGCCTTGTAATACACCAAGAAAGCGACTGAATTCAGTCGCTTTTTTTTATAAAATCATACTAAGAACACCTAGAAAATTATTCAGAGCATGAACAGCAATAGAAAACTCTAGCTTTTGTGTTTTGCGATAAATCATCGCTAACACTAATCCCATACCACCGTAAAGAATCCAACTTCCCAAATCTGTCGGCATATGAAGTGCTCCAAAAAGCAAACTGCTGACCAAAACACCTAACTTAGAAAAATGAAAGGCTTGTTTGACAATCAACCCACGAAAAACAAATTCTTCAATAATTGGAGCTGCCACAACTGTCATCACAAAAAGCAAAGCTGGTGACATGCCAAGATTTTCAATAACTGATTGATTCAGCGTATTTGCCTTTGTACCATGCTCCAAAACTAAAGTAATGCCTCCAAGCATTCTCACAGGAATCATAACTAAAAATCCCATAAAAATACTCTTCCAAGCATCTCTCGTCAACAACTGACTAGCATGATTTAAAAAGCCTAAACGCTTAGCAATCAAAACCGTTACTAAAGTCACCACTAAAAAAGCTAGAATCAGCATAAGTATTTGCCAAAAAGGCTGATTTTTTCTTAGAAAAGCAACAGGCAACTGTTCCAAGAAAATCACGCCTACCGCTAACCCCAAATATTTAAAAAATGATACCAATTTTTTCATAAGAATCTCCCCCATTATAAAATCTTTGAAAAAATAATTCGTAAGCCTAAAAATCCTAAAAGCAAACAATACAACCAAATCATCAATAAAATAACATAAGAAAAGGCAATGCCCAGGAAGGCATACAAAGCAATCATAATCACATTTACAAGAAACATAAAAATCAAAGTTGATACAGCAGTCACTCGTAAAATATACTGATTACGTTCATCATAAAGAGCAATGTAAGCAGCTTTTAAACGTTTTGGCTGACGAGAAAGCAGCCAATAGTAAATAGCAAAAACAAGACCAGCACTGCTACCACCAAGCATTAATCCTGACGCAAAATCATTGTCTCTTATCAAACTAGCTAACACCAAACTAAGGCCAGATAAAGCTAAGATAAAGTATGAAAGTCTTAGTAAATATCGGCGATACTCTTCAAAACTTTTCTTACGGTTCCAGCTAGCAACAGCTTTTAATAACATCATTTACTCCTCTCCCTTTGCTGATAGAAAAATCACTGCAAGTAAATTTAATATCATACTCATACCAAGCCCCATCCCAAAAAGAAAATCGCTCATCTTCATGAAGTAGCTAAAAACAAATAAACTTTCTCCTAAAAACAACAAGAACATTCCAGTTTCTTTTCTACTTTCTTGCCTATCAACTATAGCTCTAATCTTTTCCATTTCTACATCTCCCCCTTTACGCTTCATCAAAAATAAAGATTTCCTCAATTGTTATGCCAAAATATTTGGCAATTTTATGCGCTAATTCTAAAGAAGCATTATAGCGTCCTTTTTCTAAGGAAATAATGGTTTGTCTGGTAACTCCAAGTGCCTCAGCAAGCTCAGCTTGGCTAACTTTATTTGCTTTTCGAAGTTCTTGAATTCTTGTTTCCATTTATCCCTCCAACGACTTATCATTAGTAAAGTTAACTTTACATTTAAAGTATAGTACGCTTTACATTTTATGTCAAGTTTGTTTTACATTTTTTATAAAAGCATCAAAAAAGCTGACCCATAGGTCAGCTTTTCTGGTCTTATCATAATATTTTGATAACTAATTAGTAGGGTGTTTGAAACGTTCAACATCACGCGCAATCACAAGTTCTTCATCCGTTGGAATAACAACTGCTTTTACGCGAGCTTGATCTGTTGAAATCACACCATAAGCACCTGAAATATTCTTAGCTGGGTCAACATCGACACCAAACCAAGTCATTCCAGAAATGACATCCGCACGAACATCACTAGAATTTTCACCGATACCGGCGGTGAAGACAATAGCATCGGCACCGTTTAAAACGGCGAAGTATTGTCCAATATATTTTCTCAAGCGATCAACATACATATCATAAGCAAGTTGGCATTTTTCATCACCTTCTGCTTTTCCTACTAGAATATCACGCATGTCGCTTGATTTTTCCGAAATACCGAGTAAACCTGAATCACGATTCAAGATGGTACGAATTTTTTTAGGATCAGCCATCGCTGGCTCACATTCTAGAAGATAAGTAATGACACCTGGATCAATACTTCCTGAACGTGTTCCCATCATTGTACCACCAAGCGGAGTTAATCCCATTGAAGTATCAACAGATTTACCACCTTTAATGGCTGTAATAGAGACTCCATTACCAATATGACAAGTAATCAATTTCAAGTCTTCTAAAGGTTTGCCTAAAACCTTAGCTGCCTCTTGGGCAACGTACTGATGACTTGTACCGTGTGCTCCATATTTACGAATCTTATAATCAGTGTAATAACGATTAGCAATAGGATAACGGTAAGCTACTTCAGGCATTGTCATATGGAAAGCAGTATCAAAAACAACAACGCTCGTAATATCAGGCAATATTTCCTTGAACGCTTTAATCCCAAGAGCTGCTCCAGGATTATGAAGCGGTGCTAGCATTGACAATTCTTCAACCTGTTGAATCACCTTATCGGTTACCAGGGCCGATTCTTTGAAATAATCACCCCCAGCCACCACGCGGTGACCAACACCAGTTATTTCATCATAACTAGCAATAATGTCCATCGAAATCAAGTCATCAAGAAGGATTTTTACAGCAGCTGTATGGTCTGGAATGTCTTTCGTTTCCGAATACTTCTGACCATTAAATTTCACTGTAGAAACACTATTTGCAAGGCCAATACGTTCGATTAAACCTTTTGCAATAACTTCTTCCTCAGGCATCTTATACAGTTGCCATTTGAGACTTGAACTTCCTGCATTAATAGAAATAGTTTTCGCCATAAATTTACCTCTAGAGCGCTTTCATAATATATCTCCATTTTAGCACAACTATTTTAAAAAATCATATTTTCAACATTCCATTTTTTAAATTTCTCAATAAAATCTGTTAAAACTTCGCGACTTTGCAAGTCAGCAAGCGGGTAAACAAATGTTTCTGGAGTATGTTCAGCCTGTTTCTTCAAGACAAAAATTGACTTAGCATTGGCCGCATTGCCGAAAATAGGTTCTGGTAAAGTAATCACCGCAATAACATCAGCGTAATCCTTCAACCATGCCTTTAACAAATCACTTTGTTTACTTGTCAAAAGACTAACCGGTGCTAAAAAGACAGCAATACCATCTTTTTTGAGATATTTGAGAGATTGTTCCATCAACAAATGATGCGCATAAGTGTGTTCTTCACTGCTTGCTACTTTGTAGCGTTTTGCAATTTCATCATTGGGATAGAAGCCGACTGGAAGGTCACTGATGATGACGTCACTTTCTTTAAGAATCTGTGGGCGCACAGCATCTTCTTGAATGAACTGAGCTTTAGAATCCATCACTTCGGCAATACTTGCTGACAAGTCAATCAACAAATCATCAACTTCAATTCCAAGGTAATTCAAGTCTTTAGATGAATTATTGAGCAAGGTTTGTGCAAGGTTACCTGTTCCGCTACCAATTTCTAAAACATCAAGTTCTTTTGAAGCTGTCAAATTCTCAATAAGGAACATTAAGATAAAGCCAATTGCATCAGGTGTAAATTGGTGATTTGCCTGAAGTGCTTCTGTTTGAGCAGCTTTAATAAAAATAAACTGAAAAGCACGACGCCATTCTTCTTTAGTTAAATCAAGTTGGCGTAGTTTTTCATTATTAGCAGCTACTGTCTCATTGGCACCTTCAGCACCAAGATAAAAAGAGTTTTGTTCAATAAGAGCATCGTAAATGTGTGTTTTCAACTCATTTTCGATTAACTGTATATTTTCTAGAATCAGCCCGTAAGCTGTTTCGATTTTTTCAAAATTCATTTTCCCCTCCAAGACTAATCATATCAAAAAACCTTGAAAATGAAAAGAAAGCACTAGTGACTTTCTTTTTCAAGTGCTTTTTTTTCTTTCTTAGGAAGGTAAAACGTGTATTGAAACTCCTCCTTGCTACCTAACGTAACGGTCTCTACTAAGAGTTTGTCTTTGTAGTGATAACTTACTGTTCCTTTATCAAATTGGTATTGTCCTGATTCCTCATCAGCCAAGTCTTTACTCATTTCTGCCATCAGGTAAGCTTGGGCTGATTTTATCTGTGCCTGATGTTGACGTTCACTTGCAACCACGCGCCCCAAATAAAATTGCAAAAGCAGTGCAAAGATAGCCGCCATCAGTAAGGCATATAATAAAATTCCTGCTTTAACTTGTCGTCTTAAAAGTGTAAACAAAACATCTCTCCATATCACTGCCTAATTGCAGTTTAATTATCACCTTATTGCCATCCTGACTGATGCTAGATGACGTCACGCCAAAGAACATGGGTTGATAACCCTGACCTGAGGCATTTGTTTTTCGAAAATCATCAGCCTTAGACAAGCCATAAGCCAATTGCTGATTACCTTTACTAACATAGAGTTTGTTGTCAGCAACTTTATTCAACTGACAACCAGCAAGCTCAGAACGCAGCTGCTGAGAAAAGAGCAACCATTTTTCCTCTTGATTCGCCGATAAATAATGGACATTGCTTGAAATGCTTTGGGTCAATCCTTGATAAACCAATATGGAACCTGAGATAACCAGCAAAGCTACCAAACTTTCTAAAAGGGTAAAAGCTCTTAATCTAATTTTTCGTGACATGCAGCACCTCATTTTGCCCATCATAAACGGAAATCTCATTATCATGCTTAACCATACGCACCTCAACCCCATTAATGGCCAAATGGTCTTGTCCTGTTTGAACGGCCATGGTCGCTACATTAAGTACTTCTTGCTGATGCAAACTCTCTTGCATTTGAGTGCGACTACGGTCCATTTCTCCTAAGACCAGACTGATAATCGTTGCTAATAAAGCAAGAGCTACCAAGCCCTCAAGGAGTATGTAAGCTTTTAGTTTCTGTTTTTTTATAGTTACCACTTCCTATGTACAATTGATAATCGATTGCCTGGTTTTCTGTATGAAACTGTATCTTGGTAAGAGATGAATTACCCCCTGATTTATCAAAAACAAGCTGATAATTCTTGTCAACCAATACAGTTTTAGGAACCTTAACACTAGTGATTCCATTTGAAATCGCATCTTGCGATATCTGCAAAGTCTGACTTTCCTGCTTAATACTAGCCAATTTTTGTGTATCGCGATAAAGATTTTCAAAGGAAAGAAAGAACAAAGTTTCATCGACCGATTGAAAAATATGATTGACCGAACCTGATAGCATGATGACCATAAAACAAGAAATTGCTAAAGTCAGCAAACTTTCGATAAGGGTAAAGGCGTAAAAAGCTTTATTTTTTAGCCGCATTATATGTTTGAGCTTGGTCTTTTGAAATATATTCAGCTTTCACCAAATCATTTACAGTTGGTTGTTTACCTGTCTTCACTTCATAAAGCTCCATCTGACTTTCGACAACTTTGACAACAGCAGCATCTCCTTTTTCATGCACAACCTCTTTTTG
Source organism: Streptococcus lutetiensis (assembly GCF_900475675.1). Classification (NCBI taxonomy): domain Bacteria; kingdom Bacillati; phylum Bacillota; class Bacilli; order Lactobacillales; family Streptococcaceae; genus Streptococcus; species Streptococcus lutetiensis. The sequence continues at coordinate 107,194 of NZ_LS483403.1, read as the reverse complement.
CTTGCTCAAGTTTGGCACAAATAACAGCATCAAGACACCAATGATTAGCAAAACAATCAACATCTCCACAAGTGTAAAAGCTTCTACAGACTTTTTACGTAGTTTTTTCCAAATGTTTTTCATTAAAAATTTCCTCCCATATTTTGATACATCGGCAAAAGCATTGCCACATAAATTAAAACGATGATTGAAGCAACAAAGACAAAGACCAAAGGCTGAATTAGCTGCGTTGCCTGCGTCAATTGACTAAAGAAATTCTGCCAAGTCTCTTCGGCATAAATATCTAACTCACGACCTAATTTTGACTTGACCTCGCCATATTCAATCATTAAGCTAAGTTCACGCAAAAAGAAAGGGTAATCCAGCACTTTCTGATGAAAAGACTGACCAGACAACAAAGCTTCCTGCATATCTTTTCCAATTTCCTGAAAGAGACGTGATTTTTGCCGCTGCATAAGCTCTACAATCTCCATCAGTTCGATACCTTGTCCGATAAGATTTCCCCACTCACGCGCATAATAAGCCGTCAAATAAAGGCGCACGTGCCGACCAAATATTGGCAAACGACTTAACTGACTATACAGATAAATTGGCGATAAGTGCTCGGCATACAGAACCCCAAGCAGAATTCCTAAAGCTAAAAGAGCAAAGCCACCCAAAAAAATCATAGGAAAATGGCTGATAATCTGAGTTGCAAAATTTTGATTTTCCAACTGCGGCAGCAAATAATTTTTCAAGCCCAACATAATCAGAATTAAAAAGCTAAACAAAATCAAAGGATAAGTCGCCACTTCAATCAATTTCTTTCGAACAACTGACATACTAGCCAAGTAACCATCAATTTTTAACAAACTCTGCTGACAATTCCCATGAACATCCGCAAGAGCAATCTGGGTGACAATTGTATCTGAAAAGCCCAGCTTAGCCATCATATCTGCCAAACTTGCCCCACTTAACAATGACTCTTGCATACTGTCCACATAAACTTCCGCCAACAACTGACTTCGTCTCAAAAAAGAAACAATTTCTGTTAAATTAAAGCCGCTGTTAAAGAGATTGTTAAATAATTGAATCACCTTCTGCTGTTTTTTAAAGGGCAATTTTTTCGATTTTTGCTTCCTCAAGGCCAATATGTCCGTCCCTAGCAAGGCTTTTAATTTGCTCATTCCACCTTGTTGGGGGATAGTGTTCAAAATCTCCTTTGGCAAAATCCACAATACCTCCACCGCCAATTAATCGTTGATAAATAATCGCTCGTAAACTATTTTCGAGCTCTTGTCTACTAACTCCCAACTCCAATAATCTGGCATAAACACCTGGGATACTTTTCGCATGAATAGTTGAAAAGACGAGCACACCTGTTAGACTAGCTCTAATAACCGCACGCGCTGTCTCACTATCACGAATCTCTCCAATAATTAAAATATCAGGTCTATGGCGAAGCGAGAGTTTAATGAGATTATCATAAGTCATGCCAATTTCATCATTAAGCTGCAGCTGCAACATATTATCCTGCTTAATCTCAACAGGGTCTTCTATCGTAATGACCTGCTTATCGGGGAACTTTTCACGAACCAATTGATACATGAGAGTAGTCTTTCCACTCCCTACCGGCCCGGAAAAAAGATAAAGGCCTCGACTATCAATCGCCTCTAAAATATTCTTCATCCCATCGAACCAATATTGCAAATCATGACGACCTGAATAAAGAAGTCTGATGACCAGGCTCTCACGCCCGCGATAATCACCAACAGTGGATAAACGCAGTGAAATCTCTTCACCCTCAGCAAATTCATAATCACAAGACCCTAGCTGACTACGACGTTTCTCACCAACATTCATTCCCGCAACAAATTTAAAGTGACTAATCACGCTTGTCATTTCATCACTAGCAACTTCTTGGATAAACTGACGTTCATCTCCAACACGTTGATAAATTTCATAGTGCTCCTTCTTAGGAACAATGTAAATATCTTGCACATTCTTTTCAACAGCATCCTTAATCAGCTGCTTTGCTTTTTCCTGAATCATGTTGACCTCCTCACTTTTATATTCGTAAAAAAATCTCAAAAAAAGAAAAAAACCATGGAAAACTTCCATGATTAAGGTTTAAATTTGCAATTTTGAGGTCTGGGGCTTGGTTCGTCATCTCGAACATTAAAATGATAAGCAAAATACTCTTTCGTCAATTCTTGCCCATCCTTTAAGATTAAAAGAGAATGATATTGCTGCAAATAATCACCACAATTTTCACACCAACGTTTCTCGGTTTGATCCCAGAAAGCAGCTTGAAAATTATCATGACACTTACAGATCGGCAGATTCATTCTTAACGATTGCCATTCTGATTTGTAAAATGACACAGCTTCTTCAAAGTATTCAAAAGTTTGTTCTTCGATGATATCATCCTGCCAATCATCCAAAAACCACCAAGGTTCCCAGTCCCCAAACATTTTGATTACTTGATACATTTTTTCACTTCCTTATGCTCTTTATTATATAAGAATTAAAGCTAATTTAAAATATATTTGCTTATTTATAACCATTATCATCTAAAAAAGCTTAACAAAAAGGCCTGAGATAAACTCAGGCCTTTTTCATTTATTAAACTAAAATGTGAAATCAGATTATTCTGCTTCTGTTGTTGCAGTTGCTTCAACTATTTCAGCTTCTTCACTTGTTTCAAGTTCATTAACAGCTTGTGGTTCAAGGTTACGGTAACGTGCCATACCTGTACCAGCTGGAATAATTTTACCGATGATAACATTTTCTTTAAGACCAAGAAGGTGATCTTTTTTACCACGGATAGCAGCATCTGTAAGAACACGAGTTGTTTCTTGGAATGATGCAGCTGACAAGAATGAATTAGTTTCAAGCGAAGCTTTAGTAATACCCATAAGTACTGGACGTGCAGTTGCAGGAATACCACCAGAGATAACAACATCTTTGTTAGCATCTGTGAAGTCTGCGATATCCATAAGTGTACCTGGAAGAAGATCTGTATCACCTGGATCCATGATACGAACTTTACGAAGCATTTGACGAACCATTACTTCGACGTGTTTATCACCGATTTCTACCCCTTGGCTACGGTATACTTTTTGTACTTCGGCAAGAAGGTAAGTTTCAACTGATAATGTATCACGAACTTCAAGGAGACGTTTAGGTTGGATAGAACCTTCAGTAAGTGAAGCACCACGGTGAACTTCATCACCAATAGCTACTTTCATACGAGCTGTGAATGGTACCACGTATTCACCCATACCAGTTTTACCTTGAACGTAAACTTTCTTAGTACGTGTAGAAGCATCTTCTTCGATGTCAACAACAGTACCTTTAACTTCAGTGATAACTGCTTCACCTTTAGGGTTACGAGCTTCAAAGATTTCTTGGATACGAGGAAGACCTTGTGTGATATCGGTATTTGACGCAACACCACCCGTGTGGAAGGTACGCATTGTAAGCTGTGTACCAGGTTCACCGATAGATTGAGCGGCAATTGTACCAACTGCTTCACCAACTTCAACCGCATCACCTGTAGCAAGGTTGACACCATAACAGTGACGACATACACCATGACGAGTGTTACATGTAAATACTGAACGGATTGTTACTTCTTCTACACCAGCTTTAACAATTTCAGCTGCCATATCTTCAGTAATCAATACGTCTGGACCAACGATAACTTCGCCAGTTTCAGGGTGTTTAACAGATTTCTTAGTGTAACGACCAACAAGACGTTCTTCAAGAGTTTCTGTAACTTCTTTACCATCAGTGATAGCACGGATGACAAGACCACGGTCAGTTCCACAATCGTCTTCACGAATGATAACATCTTGGGCAACGTCAACCAAACGACGAGTAAGGTAACCAGAGTCAGCAGTCTTAAGGGCTGTATCAGTCATACCTTTACGAGCACCGTGAGTTGAGAAGAACATTTCCAAGACAGACAAACCTTCACGGAAGTTAGACAAGATAGGCAATTCCATGATACGTCCATTCGGAGCAGCCATCAAACCACGCATACCGGCAAGTTGTGAGAAGTTAGAGATGTTACCACGAGCTCCTGAGTCCATCATCATAACGATAGGGTTCTTAGGATCTTGTGTTTCAATCAGACGTTGTTCAAGTTCTTCTTTAGCTTCACGCCATGTTGTTGTAACAGCAACATAACGATCATCATCAGTCATCAAACCACGACGGAAGGCTTTGTTAATTTGTTCAACTTTCGTGTGGGCTGCATCGATAATTTCTTGTTTGTTATCGATAACTGGGATATCGGCGATACCCACTGTCAAACCAGCAAGAGTTGAATGGTAGTAACCAAGGTCTTTCAAGCGGTCAAGGAAGGCTGATGTTTCTGTTGTACGGAAACGTTTAAAGATTTCCGCGATAATGTTACCAAGATTTTTCTTCTTGAATGGAACGTTGATATCCAAGCTGTCGATAACAGTGCGGATATCTTGACCAGGTGCCAAGAAGTATTTATCTGGAGTTTTTTCAGTCAAGTTAGCATTGTTTGGTTCTTGAAGGTAAGGTAGATCATCAGGCATGATGTCGTTAAAGAGGATTTTACCAACAGTTGTAACCATGATTTTGTGTTTTTGTTCATCAGTCCATGGTTTGTTTGGCATGCTATCAACTGTGATACCAACACGTGTGTGCAAGTGAACATAACCATTACGGTATGCCATAACTGCTTCATCGCGGTCTTTGAAGATCATTCCTTCACCTTCACGACCTGGTTCTTCCATAGTTAGGTAGTAGTTACCAAGAACCATATCTTGAGATGGTGTTACGACTGGTTTACCATCTTTAGGGTTAAGGATGTGTTCTGCGGCAAGCATAAGAAGACGTGCTTCTGCTTGAGCTTCTTCAGAAAGTGGTACGTGGATGGCCATTTGGTCACCATCGAAGTCGGCATTGTAGGCTTCACAAACAAGTGGGTGAAGACGAAGTGCTTTACCATCGATAAGGACTGGTTCAAAGGCTTGGATACCCAAACGGTGGAGAGTAGGTGCGCGGTTAAGAAGTACTGGGTGTTCTTTGATAACTTCTTCAAGAATATCCCAAATACGTTCATCTCCACGTTCAACCATACGTTTAGCAGCTTTAACGTTACCAGCGTAATCACGAGCAACGATTTCACGCATTACAAATGGTTTGAACAATTCGATAGCCATTTCACGTGGCACACCACATTGATACATTTTAAGTGTTGGACCTACAGCGATAACTGAACGTCCAGAGAAATCAACACGTTTACCAAGTAAGTTTTGACGGAAACGACCTTGTTTACCTTTAAGCATGTGGCTCAAAGATTTAAGAGGACGGCTACCAGGACCTGTGATTGGACGACCACGACGACCGTTATCGATAAGAGCATCGACAGCTTCTTGCAACATACGTTTTTCGTTTTGCACGATGATACCAGGGGCATTCAATTCAAGCAAACGAGCCAAACGGTTGTTACGGTTGATAACACGACGGTAAAGGTCGTTCAAGTCAGATGCAGCGAAACGTCCACCATCCAATTGAACCATTGGACGAAGATCGGGTGGAATAACTGGCAAGATGTTAAGTACCATCCATTCTGGTTTGTTACCAGATTTGTAGAAGGCATCAAGCACATCTAAACGACGGACAGCTTTGATACGTTTTTGCCCTGTTGCTGTTTTCAATTCTTCCTTAAGCTCAGCGATTTCAGATTTCAAATCAACGCGTTTAAGAAGATCTTGGATAGCTTCCGCACCCATTTTCGCAACAAATGATCCTTGTCCGTATTCTTGTAATTTTTCACGATATTCACGCTCAGTCAAAAGTGATTTTGGTTCAAGCGGAGTATCTTTTGGATCGATAACTACATAAGCAGCGAAGTAAATAACTTCTTCAAGAGCACGTGGACTCATGTCAAGAGTAAGTCCCATGCGTGATGGAATACCTTTGAAGTACCAGATGTGTGATACTGGAGCTTTCAATTCAATGTGTCCCATACGTTCACGACGAACTTTAGCACGTGTTACTTCAACACCACAGCGGTCACAAACAATTCCTTTATAACGAATACGTTTATATTTACCACAAGCACATTCCCAGTCTTTTGTTGGTCCAAAGATTACTTCATCAAAAAGACCTTCACGTTCTGGTTTGAGCGTACGATAGTTGATTGTTTCAGGTTTTTTAACTTCACCATAAGACCATGAACGGACCTTACTTGGTGAGGCTAATGTGATTTGCATACTTTTAAAACGATTTACGTCAACCACTAGTTTTACCTTTCTTTATTGTTCTTTTGAAAATAGCAGAGCTACTTTCTAACTTGTCACGACTTATAAACTTTTGTCTGCAAGACATCATTTATCGTTATAGGACTTATCCAAACAATCCGACCAAGAGGAGCAAGATTTACTTGCAACTCTTATGCCCAAATTATTCTTTCCTATTATTATTTTTCTTCTGCAGAAACTTCAGCTTTTTCATCTTCTTCTGTTTCTTGTTTTTGACGAGCTTTTTCAAGATCATCAACGTGCATTACGTCGTCATCTTCACCTTCATCAAGGTCTCGAAGTTCAACTTCGTTGTCATCTTCGTCAAGTACGCGCATGTCAAGACCAAGTGATTGCAATTCTTTAACAAGAACTCGGAATGATTCTGGCACACCTGGTTTTGGAATTGGTTTACCTTTAGTGATGGCTTCATAAGCTTTAAGACGACCAGTCACATCATCTGACTTGTAAGTCAAGATTTCTTGAAGGACGTTTGATGCACCGTAAGCTTCCAAAGCCCAAACTTCCATTTCACCGAAACGTTGTCCACCAAATTGTGCTTTACCACCAAGAGGCTGTTGTGTAACGAGTGAGTAAGGACCAACTGAACGTGCGTGAAGTTTATCATCAACCATGTGGTGAAGTTTGATCATGTACATGACGCCAACTGATACACGGTTATCAAATGGTTCACCAGTACGTCCATCGTAAAGAACTGTCTTAGCGTCGCTAGCCATACCAGCTTCGTTAACTGTATCCCAAAGATCTTCTGAAGTTGCCCCGTCGAAGACCGGTGTTGCAATGTGGATACCAAGGTTACGAGCAGCCATACCAAGGTGAAGTTCCATAACTTGTCCGATGTTCATACGAGATGGCACCCCAAGTGGGTTCAACATGATATCGACTGGAGTTCCGTCTGGAAGGTAAGGCATGTCTTCAACTGGAACAACACGAGAAACAACCCCTTTGTTACCATGACGACCGGCCATTTTATCTCCGACTTTGATTTTACGTTTTTGTGCGATGTAAACACGAACGAGCATGTTAACACCTGATTGCAATTCATCACCGTTTGCACGTGTAAAGATTTTAACGTCACGAACGACACCATCTCCACCGTGTGGTACACGAAGTGATGTATCACGAACTTCACGAGATTTATCACCGAAGATTGCGTGAAGAAGACGTTCTTCAGCAGAAAGGTCTTTTTCACCTTTAGGTGTTACTTTACCTACAAGGATGTCACCTTCTTTAACTTCAGCACCAATACGAATGATACCCATTTCGTCAAGGTCTTTAAGAGCTTCTTCACCAACGTTTGGAATTTCGCGAGTGATTTCTTCAGGGCCTAACTTAGTATCACGTGTTTCTGATTCAAATTCTTCCAAGTGAACCGATGTATAAACATCTTCTTTAACAAGACGTTCACTCAAGATGATGGCATCTTCATAGTTATAACCATCCCAAGTCATATAAGCGACGATTGGGTTTTGACCAAGGGCCATTTCACCTTTTTCCATTGAAGGACCATCAGCGATGAAGTCACCTTTTTCAACGATATCGCCAACTTTAACAAGTGTGTGTTGGTTATAAGCTGTACCTGAGTTAGAACGACGGAATTTAGTGATGTGGTAAACATCAAGTGAACCATCTTCACGACGAACTTCAACTTTTTCAGCGTCAGAGAAGACAACTCGTCCATCGTGTTTAGCGATGACGGCAGCACCTGAATCGTGGGCTGCTTGATATTCCATACCAGTACCAACATATGGTGCGTGTGGATCGATCAATGGCACCGCTTGACGTTGCATGTTGGCACCCATGAGAGCACGGTTAGAGTCATCGTTTTCAAGGAAAGGAATACATGCTGTCGCAACGGCAACTACTTGTTTAGGTGAAACGTCAACGAAGTCAACGATGTTTGATGGGAACTCTTGGTTATTACCTTGATGACGACCCATAACGATGTCTTCAGCAAATGTTCCATCTTCGTTCAGTTTTGAGTTAGCCTGTGCTACTGTGTATTCATCTTCTTCATCGGCAGTCAACCAAACGATTTCGTTTGTAACCACACCTGTAGCGCGGTCAACTTTACGATATGGTGTTTGGATGAAACCATATTTGTTAAGGTGTCCGTATGTTGACAGGTTATTGATCAAACCGATGTTAGGTCCTTCAGGAGTTTCAATCGGACACATACGACCATAGTGAGTGTAGTGCACGTCACGAACTTCATAACCAGCACGGTCACGAGTCAAACCACCAGGTCCTAAGGCTGACAAACGACGTTTGTGAGACAACTCAGAAAGTGGGTTGTGTTGGTCCATGAACTGTGACAATTGAGAAGAACCGAAGAATTCTTTAACGGCTGCAGTTACAGGACGGATGTTGATGATTTGTTGTGGTGTCAACACTTCGTTATCTTGTACTGACATACGTTCGCGAACGTTACGTTCCATACGAGCAAGACCAATACGGAATTGGTTAGCAAGCAATTCACCAACGGCACGGATACGACGGTTACCCAAGTGGTCGATATCATCAACTTTACCTAGACCTTCAGCAAGGTTAAGGAAGTACGACATTTCAGCCAAGATATCAGCTGGTGTAAGCGCACGTGCTTTATCATCAGGATTTGCATTACCAACGATTGTAACAACGCGGTCTGGATCAACTGGTGATACAACTTTGAATTTTTGAAGAACAACAGGTTCAGTGACAACAGCATAATCGTTTGGTGTGTAAACAAATTTGTTAAGGTCACCATCCAATTGATCAGCAATTGAATCGATAACGTCATGTGTCATTACTGTACCAGCTTCAACAAGGATTTCACCTGTTTCAGCATCAACCAAGTTTTCAGCAATTGTTTGGTTCAAGAGACGAGTCTTGATGTTAAGTTTTTTGTTGATTTTGTAACGACCAACAGCTGCCAAGTCATAACGACGTGGGTCAAAGAAACGAGCGACAAGCAAGCTACGTGAGCTATCAGCTGTTTTTGGTTCACCTGGACGAAGGCGTTCGTAAATTTCTTTAAGTGCTTCGTCAGTACGTGAATCTGCTGGGTTTTTATGAATATCTTTTTCGATAGTGTTACGAACAAGTTCGCTATCACCGAAGATATCCATGATTTCATCATCACCTGAGAAACCAAGAGCACGTACAAGTGTTGTAAATGGAATTTTACGTGTACGGTCGATACGTGTGTAGGCAATGTCTTTTGAATCTGTTTCTAATTCAAGCCATGCTCCACGGTTAGGGATTACAGTTGAACCGTAACCAACTTTACCGTTTTTATCAACTTTATCATTGAAATAAACACCAGGAGAACGAACCAACTGAGAAACGATAATACGTTCACCACCGTTGATGATGAATGTACCCATTTCAGTCATAATTGGGAAATCACCGAAGAAAACTTCTTGAGTTTTGATTTCTCCTGTTTCTTTGTTAATCAAACGGAAGGTTACAAAAATAGGTGCTGAGTAAGATGCATCGTGGATACGAGCTTCTTCAAGCGTATACTTAGGCTCTTTCAATTCGTAACCAACAAATTCAAGTTCCATAGTATCCGTAAAGTTTGTAATTGGAAGTACATCTTCAAAAACTTCTCTTAATCCGTTATCCAAGAAGTCTTTAAAAGAATCCGTTTGAATTTCAATCAAGTTAGGTAAATCAAGAACTTCCTTGATTCTTGAAAAGCTACGACGTGTACGGTGTTTCCCGTACTGAACTTCATGTCCTGCCAAGTTTTTTACTCCTTCATTAAAATACAGAGGTCTATAAACTCCATCATAACCACAATTCTCTTCATACGACGAGAACAATCATTACTTTTTCATTTTGACCTTTATAGTTAGGGTACTTAAAACACCCCGCCAAGTGTGTCGTTGATGTGAATTTTTAGAAACTTTAAATATAGGTTACAAACTGCATTTTTTCTAAAATTAGGCACAAAAAGAGCAGCTAAATCTGACCATAAAAAGTGTGATTTAACTGCTGCAAACTTTAGTTGGACAATATTTCAACTAAAGAAAACGACAAATAGTTGCTAATATTATACCTTATTTTTTAAATTTTTGCAAGTGTTTTTAGTTACTACTGTTGGTTTTAATCGCCGGATTATGAAGCAATGCATCCCATGCTTTCGTGTAGTCACTATCCGTTCCGCCAATAGCAAATTTATAGGTCATATTACCCGCTCCAGTCTTAGCCCAATAACTTGTCGTTGTCTCACCGCTAACGTTAAGCGAGCGACCATTTACCGTTACTGTACCAGGCTGCAAACCAGTTGCTTTTAGAACCGTTGACTTAATCACATTTGAAGACAAGTTGTATTTGTCTGTTCCAAATGTATTCGCATGAGCATTATAAATGCTATTAACCAAATCAGCCATATACTGAGCGTTGTATTTGTATCCAGCCATTGAGTCTAGAGAGGTATTATCATCATTACCTGCCCAACCACCTAAAGTTACTTTTGGTGTTGAAAGCATCAACCAAACATCCGTATAATTGTCGGTTGTCCCTGTTTTTCCTGACCAATCTGCTTGCGCTGCTTGACTATTCAAAGCTTGTAAATCTTTATAGAACTCGGTAGTTGCGCCACCTTTAACAACATCTTTCAATAACTGGTTCAAAATACTAGCTGTTGCTTCTGAGAATACACGAACTGGATTTGCCTTGTGTTGGTAAATGACATCACCTTTATTATTAGTGATGCTATCAACCAAATAGCCTTTCATGTAAACACCACCGTTTGAAATCATTTGATAGGCATTTACTTGTTGAAGAACAGTTGTTTCAATACCACCACCTAAAGGCAGGCTTTCAATCGCGTAGTTGTCAACGCTATAATTCATTTTCTTCATGTAAGACGCAATATCAACATTGTGATTGAGTAACATCTGATAAGTCCAATAAGCTGGAATATTCCATGATGTATTAAGTGCTTCTTGAAGGTTAATCATGCCAGTTCCGACGTCGTTACCGTGCATGATTGGTTGACCACTTGAGAAATTCGTTGGGTAATTAGAAAGAATACTTGCACTGCCAAGAAGTCCTTGATCAATGGCAATACCGTAAGCGATAATCGGTTTGATACTTGAACCTGGTGAGCGCGCAGTATCAAAAGCGTGGTTATTTTGGTTGGTTGAATAATCCCTGCCACCAATAAATCCTAAAATCGCACCAGTAGAATTATCCATCAAGACATTCCCAACATCGACTTGTTGAGAACTTCCTTGATCCAGTGTGCTACCATACTGTGCTACTGCGTTTTGCATAGCATTGTAGACATTCTTATCAATCGTTGTCTTGACCGTGTAGCCACCTTGTTGCAAAGTTTCAGAAGCTAATTTACGATAAGATTCTTTCGTTGTATCGTTTTTCAATTCTTGTTCAGAAACACCATTTTTCTCAATAAAGTAATCATACATGATATCTTGTGCTTCTTCTAGGACAGAATAGTAAAGGAAATCGTGAGAACTTGTCGTTGCAGATGCCGGTTGAATAAAGTCTTGACTAACATCATAAGACTTATATTCATTGTATTCATCTTTTGTCAAATAGCCTGCACGATACATATTGTAAAGAACATCTTGTTGACGAGAAAGACCATAAGCCATATTCTCAGCATCTTTTAGCTGACCAGCTGCTGTATACGGAGAATATACAATCGGGCTTTGAGGCAAACCAGCTAAAAATGCAGCTTGTGGAATTGTCAAATCACTTGCAGACACCCCAAAAATACCTTGAGCTGCCTCTTCAATACCAGCAATATTTTCACCCTTATTGTTACGTCCAAAAGGTGAGACATTCAGGTAATCGGTCAAAATCTCATCTTTACTCAAATAACGTTCCAAAGCCAACGCATATATAATTTCACGTGATTTACGTTTAAAGGTTGGATCATCACCTAGCACCTGTTGCTTGATTAATTGTTGCGTCAACGTTGACCCACCACTAGTTTCACCTAGGCCAAGAACAGACCCCAAAGTCGCACGGAAAACCGCCTTAGGAACCACACCATCATGCCCTTCAAAATTTTCATCCTCAGTTGCTACAATAGCATGTTTGATATTTTCTGAAATAGCTTCGCTAGCAACTGGTGTACGTAGCAAGTCCGTATCAATGGCAGCAATCGAACTGCCATCAGAATAAGACATCTGTGACACGCGCGTCAAAGATGTCACCTGACTGACCAAGCTCTCCTTATCAGGGATTTTAACCGCATCTATCTGACTAGCAAGATAACCAAAAGCTAAACCAACTCCCAACATGCCAAACAAAATGACAATAATATAAAAAAAGTCGGTTAATAACTTAACTGTCCTCAAAAAGACTGATCCAAAATCAAGTAAGCCAAGCTTCTGATGATCTGCTTTTTTCTTATTTTTATTTCTCTTACTCTTACTCATTCTAATACCTCGATAATATTATACCAAACTTTGATAAAGCTTGCATAGAGGCACCGCTTTTTGATATAATAGCCTGTAAACTACAATATCATTGAGGGAAAATCTAGCCCAGCTAAAAGACACAAATATCACCCTCAAAATTTTAAGTAAGGAGAAAGCTCGTGAACATATTCGAAGAACTCAAAGAACGTGGCTTAGTTTTTCAAACAACTGATGAAGAAGCCCTTGTCAAAGCATTAACAGAAGGGCAAGTATCCTATTATACTGGTTATGATCCTACAGCTGATAGTCTTCACCTTGGTCACTTGGTTGCCATTCTAACATCACGTCGCCTTCAAATGGCAGGACATAAACCATATGCTCTTGTTGGAGGAGCTACAGGACTTATCGGTGACCCATCATTTAAAGATGCTGAACGCAGTCTTCAAACAAAAGAAACTGTCGATGGATGGGTTGTTAAAATTCAAAATCAATTGTCACGTTTCCTTGATTTCGAAAATGGCGACAACAAAGCCGTCATGGTCAACAACTATGACTGGTTTGGTAATATTAGCTTCATTGACTTCCTACGTGATGTCGGTAAATACTTTACTGTCAATGCAATGATGAGTAAAGAATCAGTTAAAAAACGTATTGAAACAGGTATCTCATACACTGAGTTTGCCTACCAAATCATGCAAGGTTATGACTTCTACGAATTAAATGACAAATACAACGTTACTTTGCAAATTGGTGGTTCTGACCAATGGGGTAATATGACTGCTGGTACAGAACTTCTTCGTCGTAAAGCTGATAAAACTGGTCACGTTATGACAGTGCCACTTATCACTGACGCTACAGGTAAAAAATTCGGTAAATCTGAAGGAAATGCGGTTTGGCTTGATGCTGACAAAACATCTCCATACGAAATGTACCAATTCTGGCTCAACGTTATGGACGATGATGCTGTTCGCTTCTTGAAAATCTTCACATTCCTTTCACTAGATGAAATTACTGAAATCGAAAAAGAATTTAACGCTGCACGTCACGAACGTTTGGCACAAAAAGTCCTAGCACGTGAAGTTGTCATACTTGTTCACGGTGAAGAAGCTTACAAAGAAGCTCTTAAAATCACTGAACAACTTTTTGCTGGAAACATTAAGAGCCTTTCAGCAAAAGAATTAAAACAAGGTCTAAACAACGTTCCTAACTACGCTGTTTCAGACAATGATAACCGCAACATCGTTGAAATGCTTGTTGCTGCTAAAATCTCACCATCAAAACGTCAAGCACGTGAAGACGTTCAAAACGGTGCTATCTACATCAACGGTGAACGTATTCAAGATTTGAACTACACACTTTCTGATGACGATAAAATCGATAACGAACTTACTGTTATCCGCCGCGGTAAGAAAAAATACTTCGTATTGACTTACTAATTTTAAAATCATTAACAGATGCTTGAAGCATCTGTTTTTTTATGCCATCAAAAAAAGAGAGGAACTTCCTCCCTTTTTTAACTATTACGACGACTTACCACATTAAACAAATTCACCAAAAGGAAAATTGCCACAAAAATAATTGTAATCGTCGCACTTGCTGGTGTTTCCCAATAATACGATGTGATAATGCCAGTTACCATTCCAATAAAACCAACTAAAACACCAATGAAAATCACTGATCTAAAGTTTTTCCCAAGTCTCATAGCGATACTTGCTGGTAAAACCATAATCGTTGACACCAGAAGAGCTCCTGCTGCCGGAATCGTCAAAGCTATTGCAATCCCAGTCACAATATTGAACAACAATGACATCAAACGAACTGGCAAGCCATCAACAAAAGCTGTTTCCTCATCAAATGTTAGAACATACATCGGTCTGATGAACAACAGAGTCAAAATCAAGACAATAACCGCAATGACAAACAAAGCAATGACCTGCCCCATGTTAATCGTCACAATCGAACCGAATAAATACTGTTCCAAATTCACACTACCAGCATTCTCTGATTTACTTGTCACAATCAAGGCGACCGCTAAACCAAGCGACATCAGAATTGCCGTAGAAATTTCAATATAGTGTTTATAAACCGTCTGCAAATATTCTAAAACAACCGCAGCGATAGTTACCACAATAACCGTAGACCACGTTGTTGATTTTCCAAGTAGAATACCAAGAGCAACACCAGCCAAAGAAACGTGACTAAGTGTATCACTCATCAAACTCTGATGACGTAGGATTAGGAAAATTCCCAGAATCGGAGCAAAAATACTAATCGCAACTACTGCCATAATGGCGCGTTGCATAAAATCATATGAAAAAATCTCAGTCAGCATTCTTAGCTCCTTTCTTTGTTAAAGTATGAAGATCGAAGCAATTCCAAGGTGTCTTTTGACTACGAACCAAGTGAATGTTACGATCAGCATAACGTTTCACCTCATCTGGATCATGCGTAATCATCAGAACAGATTTTCCATGTGTATGTGCACTGTGATGCATCAATTCGTAAAATCTTTCAGTTGTTCCAGCATCCATACCAGTTGTTGGTTCATCTAAAATAAAAATATCAGGATCTGAAGCAAAAATACGTGCAATCACAATACGTTGTTTTTGACCTCCAGATAAGCTACCAATGCGCTTATTGCGATTTTCCCACATACCAACTGATTCTAGACTAACCTTAACATGTTCTTCGTCGTGCTTTGTCAAACGACGAAACCAACCATTTCTAGGGTATCGACCAGAACGGACGAATTCATGAACCGTTGACGGAAAACCAGCATTAAAACTAGCAATCTGCTGTGGCAAATAGGCAATACGAAGTTTCTTGCCATCTTTATTTATTTTAGAGATTGTCACCTGACCACTCTTTGGTGTCAAAATACCTAATGTTGCTTTAACCAAAGTCGATTTAGCAGCTCCATTTTCACCAGTTAAAGTAACAAATTCACCACTATCTAAATGGTAATTAATTCCTTCCAAGACAGGTTCACTGTCATATTGGAAAGACAAATCTTCTACTGTAATATATCTCATTTACACCCTTCTAGCTCATCTGAAAAAGTAGTCAAAAATCTTGAAATAACTGACTGTTCTTCATCTGAAAAATTATCAATCATTTTTTTGTACACTGACAATGTCGCATGATGGTGATGAGTATGTTCATCTGCGACAGGTTTAGCAAGCTCAGTCAATTCAAAATAAGTCACACGGGCATCATCCTTATTTTTCACAGGAGCAAGCATTCCCTCTTTCACTAAACACTTAATAGCTTTCGTAACAGCGGCTTGGCTAATATTCAAACGTTTTGCCAAGGCAGAATTTGTCAAGCGTTCTTGCGACAAAAGCATCAGAATATGTTCTTGTGTATTGGTTAATTCGACACCGCTTTGACAAGTACCAAATAATAACTCGTGCTGATTTTCGGTTTTTAATAAAATTTCATTTACTAGACAATCAATTTGTTTTTCTAGCTGCATTATCAACACCCCTCTCACTTCATTAACCAGTTAATTATATCAAAAAGAAAAAGAAGAATCAATTACCTGATTCCCTTTCTTCACAATATCCGTACTTTGTAAACTTCCTTACAGAAGCCTCGCATACTATTAACCAAACGATCTGCTTTTTTCTCTGAGCGACACAAACCAAAAACCGTTGGACCACTTCCTGTCATTAAAGCAGCATCAGCCCCACACTTCATCATACGATCTTTTATTTTTTGGATAAATGGCTTGCGCTTAATCGTAATATCCTCTAAAGAATTCCCCATATGAGCAATAATCTGTTCATAATCATTAGCCAAAACAGCTTCCTTTAAAGAACCAATATCAACACGAGAAATCGTCTCACAATCAATCTCAGGAAAAACCGTGCGCGTTGAAACACCAAAATCAGGCTTAACCAAAACAACCCAAGCAGACAAAGACGTATTTAAACACTCAACAATTTCACCTTTACCAGAAATACAAGCACAACCAGCTCCTAAACAATACGGTACATCACTGCCAACTTGAAAACCAATTTCGATCATTTCATCCTTAGATAATTTTAGCTGCCATAACTTGTTTAAAGCTCTAATAGTAGCGGCAGCATCTGTAGAACCACCACCTAAACCAGCACAAATAGGAATTGCTTTCTCCAGTTCAATCTTAACACCAGACTTGATGCCATACCTATCCTTAATAAGCTGAGCAGCTTTAAAAACATCATTTTTAGCATTTAAAGGCATCTTATGATTGTTAGATTCAACAACAATATCTGAACTAGAAATCTCAGAAACTGTAATGTAATCATTTAAATCAACACTAACCATAAGCATTGATAAATCATGATAACCATCAGGCCTTTTCCCAACAATATCCAAGCCTAAATTAATCTTAGCAGGTGCCTTTTCAATAATAACCATTAAACATTCCTTTTAAAATATTACATCTATTATAACAAATATTCTGAAAAGAACACACCATAATAGCCCAGGTTCAATGAAAAACATCCTATTTTCAAGAAAACTATTTTTAAAATACAATGCATCCAAATGAGAGCAGAAAAAAAGCAACTCAATGAGTTGCTCTCCGTCTACCGCTTTTAAACTCCGCCAGTAGGACTCGAACCTACGACATCATGATTAACAGTCATGCGCTACTACCAACTGAGCTATGGCGGATAAATGCTAAGCGACTACCATATCTAACAGGGGGCAACCCCCAACTACATCAGGCGTGCTAGGGCTTAACTTCTGTGTTCGGCATGGGAACAGGTGTATCTCCTAGGCTATCGTCACTTAACTATGATTGATTATCCAATCAAAATTGAATACCTATATATTCTAACAAGAAACCTACGCGCTGTCAATATTGACTCGTTTCTTTTTTGGATAAGTCCTCGAGCTATTAGTATTAGTCCGCTACATGTGTCACCACACTTACACTTCTAACCTATCTACCTGATCATCTCTCAGGGCTCTTACTGATATAAAATCATGGGAAATCTCATCTTGAGGTGGGCTTCACACTTAGATGCTTTCAGCGTTTATCCCTTCCCTACATAGCTACCCAGCGATGCCTTTGGCAAGACAACTGGTACACCAGCGGTAAGTCCACTCTGGTCCTCTCGTACTAGGAGCAGATCCTCTCAAATTTCCTACGCCCGCGACGGATAGGGACCGAACTGTCTCACGACGTTCTGAACCCAGCTCGCGTGCCGCTTTAATGGGCGAACAGCCCAACCCTTGGGACCGACTACAGCCCCAGGATGCGACGAGCCGACATCGAGGTGCCAAACCTCCCCGTCGATGTGAACTCTTGGGGGAGATAAGCCTGTTATCCCCAGGGTAGCTTTTATCCGTTGAGCGATGGCCCTTCCATGCGGAACCACCGGATCACTAAGCCCGACTTTCGTCCCTGCTCGAGTTGTAGCTCTCGCAGTCAAGCTCCCTTATACCTTTACACTCTGCGAATGATTTCCAACCATTCTGAGGGAACCTTTGGGCGCCTCCGTTACCTTTTAGGAGGCGACCGCCCCAGTCAAACTGCCCGTCAGACACTGTCTCCGATAGGGATAGCCTATCTAGGTTAGAGTAGCCATAACACAAGGGTAGTATCCCAACAACGCCTCCACCGAAACTAGCGTCCCGATTTCATAGGCTCCTACCTATCCTGTACATGTGGTACAGATACTCAATATCAAACTGCAGTAAAGCTCCATGGGGTCTTTCCGTCCTGTCGCGGGTAACCTGCATCTTCACAGGTACTAAAATTTCACCGAGTCTCTCGTTGAGACAGTGCCCAAATCATTACGCCTTTCGTGCGGGTCGGAACTTACCCGACAAGGAATTTCGCTACCTTAGGACCGTTATAGTTACGGCCGCCGTTTACTGGGGCTTCAATTCACACCTTCGCTAATGCTAAGCGCTCCTCTTAACCTTCCAGCACCGGGCAGGCGTCACCCCCTATACATCATCTTACGATTTAGCAGAGAGCTGTGTTTTTGATAAACAGTTGCTTGGGCCTATTCACTGCGGCTGACTTAAAGCCAGCGCCCCTTCTCCCGAAGTTACGGGGCCATTTTGCCGAGTTCCTTAACGAGAGTTCTCTCGCTCACCTGAGGCTACTCGCCTCGACTACCTGTGTCGGTTTGCGGTACGGGTAGAGTATAATTAACGCTAGAAGCTTTTCTTGGCAGTGTGACATCACTAACTTCGCTACTTAACTTCGCTCCCCATCACAGCTCAATGTTAGAGATATAAGCATTTGACTCATATCACACCTCACTGCTTAGACGTGCACTTCCAATCGCACGCTTTAGTTAGCCTACTGCGTCCCTCCATCACTATATACTCTAGTACAGGAATATCAACCTGTTGTCCATCGGATACACCTTTCGGTCTCTCCTTAGGTCCCGACTAACCCAGGGAGGACGAGCCTTCCCCTGGAAACCTTAGTCATACGGTGGACAGGATTCTCACCTGTCTTTCGCTACTCATACCGGCATTCTCACTTCTATGCGTTCCAGCGCTCCTCACGGTACACCTTCTTCACACATAGAACGCTCTCCTACCATACCTAAAAGGTATCCACAGCTTCGGTAATATGTTTTAGCCCCGGTACATTTTCGGCGCAGGGTCACTCGACTAGTGAGCTATTACGCACTCTTTGAATGAATAGCTGCTTCTAAGCTAACATCCTAGTTGTCTGTGCAACCCCACATCCTTTTCCACTTAACATATATTTTGGGACCTTAGCTGGTGGTCTGGGCTGTTTCCCTTTCGACTACGGATCTTAGCACTCGCAGTCTGACTGCCGATTATATCTCATTGGCATTCGGAGTTTATCTGATATTGGTAATCCGGGATGGACCCCTCAATCAAACAGTGCTCTACCTCCAAGAGACTTAACATCGACGCTAGCCCTAAAGCTATTTCGGAGAGAACCAGCTATCTCCAAGTTCGTTTGGAATTTCTCCGCTACCCACAAGTCATCCAAGCACTTTTCAACGTGCCCTGGTTCGGGCCTCCAGTGAGTTTTACCTCACCTTCACCCTGCTCATGGGTAGGTCACATGGTTTCGGGTCTACGACATGATACTAATGCGCCCTATTAAGACTCGGTTTCCCTACGGCTCCGTCTCTTCAACTTAACCTCGCATCATATCGTAACTCGCCGGTTCATTCTACAAAAGGCACGCTCTCACCCATTAACGGGCTCGAACTTGTTGTAGGCACACGGTTTCAGGTTCTATTTCACTCCCCTCCCGGGGTGCTTTTCACCTTTCCCTCACGGTACTGGTTCACTATCGGTCACTAGAGAGTATTTAGGGTTAGGAGATGGTCCTCCCAGATTCCGACGAGATTTCTCGTGTCTCGCCGTACTCAGGATACTGCTAGGGTTAAAGACTATTTCGAATACGAGGCTGTTACTCTCTTTGGCTTACCTTCCCAGGTAATTCTTCTATAATCTTGTCGTCCCACGTCGCAGTCCTACAACCCCGATGTGTAAACACATCGGTTTGCCCTCTTGCCATTTCGCTCGCCGCTACTAAGGCAATCGCGTTTGCTTTCTCTTCCTGCAGCTACTTAGATGTTTCAGTTCACTGCGTCTTCCTCTTCATTACCTTAACAGTAATGAGTGACATGCATTACATGCCGGGTTCCCCCATTCGGACATCTCTGGATCAATGTTTACTTACAACTCCCCAAAGCATTTCGTCGTTAGTCACGTCCTTCATCGGCTTCTAGTGCCAAGGCATCCACCGTGCGCCCTTATTAACTTAACCTTATTTTGGTCTGTTGACCTTAAACTCATTAAATCACAGCGTTTCGGTTTATTTCTTGTTACTATCTACAATTCAATTTCTTGAATCGTGGAATTTGATATAGATATTCAATTTTCAATGGACAATCTTTTGAATCTTTCGATTCAATGGAGCCTAGCGGGATCGAACCGCTGACCTCCTGCGTGCAAAGCAGGCGCTCTCCCAGCTGAGCTAAGGCCCCACAAGACCTCTCAAAACTAAACAATACCCAAACGTGCTTCCGTTTATCCTTAGAAAGGAGGTGATCCAGCCGCACCTTCCGATACGGCTACCTTGTTACGACTTCACCCCAATCATCTATCCCACCTTAGGCGGCTGGCTCCTAAAAGGTTACTTCACCGACTTCGGGTGTTACAAACTCTCGTGGTGTGACGGGCGGTGTGTACAAGGCCCGGGAACGTATTCACCGCGGCGTGCTGATCCGCGATTACTAGCGATTCCGACTTCATGTAGGCGAGTTGCAGCCTACAATCCGAACTGAGATTGGCTTTAAGAGATTTGCTTGCCGTCACCGACTCGCGACTCGTTGTACCAACCATTGTAGCACGTGTGTAGCCCAGGTCATAAGGGGCATGATGATTTGACGTCATCCCCACCTTCCTCCGGTTTATTACCGGCAGTCTCGCTAGAGTGCCCAACTTAATGATGGCAACTAACAATAGGGGTTGCGCTCGTTGCGGGACTTAACCCAACATCTCACGACACGAGCTGACGACAACCATGCACCACCTGTCACCGATGTTCCGAAGAAACTTCCTATCTCTAGGAATAGCATCGGGATGTCAAGACCTGGTAAGGTTCTTCGCGTTGCTTCGAATTAAACCACATGCTCCACCGCTTGTGCGGGCCCCCGTCAATTCCTTTGAGTTTCAACCTTGCGGTCGTACTCCCCAGGCGGAGTGCTTAATGCGTTAGCTGCGGCACTAAGCCCCGGAAAGGGCCTAACACCTAGCACTCATCGTTTACGGCGTGGACTACCAGGGTATCTAATCCTGTTTGCTCCCCACGCTTTCGAGCCTCAGCGTCAGTTACAGACCAGAGAGCCGCTTTCGCCACCGGTGTTCCTCCATATATCTACGCATTTCACCGCTACACATGGAATTCCACTCTCCCCTTCTGCACTCAAGTCTAACAGTTTCCAAAGCGAACAATGGTTAAGCCACTGCCTTTAACTTCAGACTTATTAAACCGCCTGCGCTCGCTTTACGCCCAATAAATCCGGACAACGCTCGGGACCTACGTATTACCGCGGCTGCTGGCACGTAGTTAGCCGTCCCTTTCTGGTAAGTTACCGTCACTGTGTGAACTTTCCACTCTCACACACGTTCTTCTCTTACAACAGAGCTTTACGATCCGAAAACCTTCTTCACTCACGCGGCGTTGCTCGGTCAGGGTTGCCCCCATTGCCGAAGATTCCCTACTGCTGCCTCCCGTAGGAGTCTGGGCCGTGTCTCAGTCCCAGTGTGGCCGATCACCCTCTCAGGTCGGCTATGTATCGTCGCCTTGGTGAGCCGTTACCTCACCAACTAGCTAATACAACGCAGGTCCATCTACTAGTGAAGCAATTGCTCCTTTCAAGCATCTAACATGGGTTAAATGCTGTTATGCGGTATTAGCTATCGTTTCCAATAGTTATCCCCCGCTAGTAGGCAGGTTACCTACGCGTTACTCACCCGTTCGCAACTCTTCCAACTTTAGCAAGCTAAAGTCTTCAGCGTTCTACTTGCATGTATTAGGCACGCCGCCAGCGTTCGTCCTGAGCCAGGATCAAACTCTCATTTAATCTTGTTCTCATTCTGTCACTGACAGATTTATCGTTTTTTTGACAGGTTACTTCCGTAACCCGCACGTTTGGTTCGTATTGTTCAGTTTTCAAAGGTCTTTGTCTTACTCGAGACAACTTCTATATTCTATCAAATTTGAAGCGCGTTGTCAACATCTTTTTTCAAGAAAGTTTCAAACTCTTTTCAAACTTGTTTCTGTCGCCCTCTCGAACAACAGCTATATTAGTTTATCATTTCTTCAACGCTTTGTCAAGATGTTTTTTAAGTTTTTTGTTATCCCGCGTTGTAAAATGAGGTGCAACAAAAAAAGACATGCTCGTCTGATATACTAGAATTCCCCAACTCAGTATAGAAAGCAGATGAACATGTCCACTAATCATTCTACCAAAAAATCGTTATACTCACACCTTTCAGCATCTGAACGCGGAGAAATCAGCGCCTATCTCAAGATGGGAAAGACCCCATCTGAGATTGCTCGTCTGCTTGGGTATCATCGCTCAACCATCAGTCGTGAAATCAAACGAGGAAGTGTTTCTCAGGTTCAAGACAAGAACGGGAAATGAATCTACTCAACGATTTACTTTCCAGATAGTGGTCAACGTGTTTATGAAACCAATCGTCAAAAAAGTGCCTATTATAAACTATCGTACTGCTCCCGGACCTTCTTCAAGAAACTTGAGAAAGTCCTGAAAACGAAGCCTCGTTGTCACAGTGTCGATAGCTTTGTTCAAACTTACCGAGAAAAACATCCACTGGAAGTTATCCCTTCCACCTAGACAGTGTATCGTTACATCAAAGACGGACTGTTGAGGGTTAAACCGATTGATTTACCTAAGATGGTGAGTATCCGAAAACGGTCTAAAGTAACGCCTAAGGCCACGAATAAAATCTTAGGGAAATCCATTGAAAAACGTCCGGAGTGTATCAATGACCGTTCTGAATTTGGACATTGGGAAATTGATCTCATGCTTGGCAAGAAGACCAAGGGGGAAGCTGTTGTCATGACACTAGTAGAGTATCAAACGCGATTTGCCATCACTGTAAAACTGGCTAATAAACAAGCAGAAACCATCAATAGGGCTGTTAAGAGCTTACTATCACAGTACCCTATTCGCTCTATCACATCGGACAATGGCTCAGAGTTCAGTAGCTTGTCAGACCTAAAGGTGTGGAAGTCTATTTTTCCCATCCTTATGCTTCTCATGAAAGAGGAACAAATGAAAATTTCAATGGTCTCTTGAGAGAGTTTCTCCCAAAAGGTGTCTCTCTTAACTCACTAACGACAGAAGAACTCAATCACTACATCTCTGCTATCAATGACAGACATAGACAAATTCACAGGTATAAAACCGCAAATATTTTGTTTGGGCTAGCCCAAAAAGCTTAACCTCTGGAACTCTAGTTATCAATGAACTTGTTGCACTTGAATTGACAAGTGAGGAATAATAAAAATTAACTAATAATTTGAGATATCTTTTGGGAAAAGAATAAAAAGGTAGCAAAAAAGCCCTACATAATAGGACTTTCAAGCACACAATACCGGCGGCCGGGGTCGAACCGGCACGTCCTTGCGGACACTGGATTTTGAGTCCAGCGCGTCTGCCAATTCCGCCACGCCGGCTAGTAACTGGGGTAGCTGGATTCGAACCAACGCATGAGGGAGTCAAAGTCCCTTGCCTTACCGCTTGGCTATACCCCAATAATATAAAGGCGAATGATGGGAATCGAACCCACGCGTGCCAGAGCCACAATCTGGTGTGTTAACCACTTCACCACATTCGCCATAATTTTAACACGGGCAGTAGGAATTGAACCCACACTGAAGGTTTTGGAGACCTTAGTTCTACCTTTAAACTATGCCCGTAATATGGAAGGGGAGGGATTCGAACCCCCGAACCCGAAGGAGCGGATTTACAGTCCGCCGCGTTTAGCCTCTTCGCTACCCTTCCAAAATATTAAATTTTAATGGCGCGAGACGGAATCGAACCGCCGACACATGGAGCTTCAATCCATTGCTCTACCAACTGAGCTACCGAGCCAAACTATTGCGGGAGTAGGATTTGAACCTACGACCTTCGGGTTATGAGCCCGACGAGCTACCGAGCTGCTCCATCCCGCGCTAACAATATTAAAGGAGGATGTGGGATTCGAACCCACGCACGCTTTTACACGCCTGACGGTTTTCAAGACCGTTCCCTTCAGCCGGACTTGGGTAATCCTCCATGTTATATAATAGTCCGTACGGGATTCGAACCCGTGTTACCGCCGTGAAAAGGCGGTGTCTTAACCCCTTGACCAACGGACCATATTAATAAATGGGCACAAGTGGGCTCGAACCACCGACCTCACGCTTATCAGGCGTGCGCTCTAACCAGCTGAGCTATGCGCCCAAGAAAAACTTGGGTAAGCCAAATTTTAATAAAGCGGGTGACGAGAATCGAACTCGCGACAACAGCTTGGAAGGCTGTAGTTTTACCACTAAACTACACCCGCATATAATGGGAGTTAACGGGATCGAACCGCTGACCCTCTGCTTGTAAGGCAGATGCTCTCCCAGCTGAGCTAAACTCCCTTTTGCTAAGCGACTACCATATCTAACAGGGGGCAACCCCCAACTACATCAGGCGTGCTAGGGCTTAACTTCTGTGTTCGGCATGGGAACAGGTGTATCTCCTAGGCTATCGTCACTTAACTATGATTGATTATCCAATCAAAATTGAATACCTATATATTCTAACAAGAAACCTACGCGCTGTCAATATTGACTCGTTTCTTTTTTGGATAAGTCCTCGAGCTATTAGTATTAGTCCGCTACATGTGTCACCACACTTACACTTCTAACCTATCTACCTGATCATCTCTCAGGGCTCTTACTGATATAAAATCATGGGAAATCTCATCTTGAGGTGGGCTTCACACTTAGATGCTTTCAGCGTTTATCCCTTCCCTACATAGCTACCCAGCGATGCCTTTGGCAAGACAACTGGTACACCAGCGGTAAGTCCACTCTGGTCCTCTCGTACTAGGAGCAGATCCTCTCAAATTTCCTACGCCCGCGACGGATAGGGACCGAACTGTCTCACGACGTTCTGAACCCAGCTCGCGTGCCGCTTTAATGGGCGAACAGCCCAACCCTTGGGACCGACTACAGCCCCAGGATGCGACGAGCCGACATCGAGGTGCCAAACCTCCCCGTCGATGTGAACTCTTGGGGGAGATAAGCCTGTTATCCCCAGGGTAGCTTTTATCCGTTGAGCGATGGCCCTTCCATGCGGAACCACCGGATCACTAAGCCCGACTTTCGTCCCTGCTCGAGTTGTAGCTCTCGCAGTCAAGCTCCCTTATACCTTTACACTCTGCGAATGATTTCCAACCATTCTGAGGGAACCTTTGGGCGCCTCCGTTACCTTTTAGGAGGCGACCGCCCCAGTCAAACTGCCCGTCAGACACTGTCTCCGATAGGGATAGCCTATCTAGGTTAGAGTAGCCATAACACAAGGGTAGTATCCCAACAACGCCTCCACCGAAACTAGCGTCCCGATTTCATAGGCTCCTACCTATCCTGTACATGTGGTACAGATACTCAATATCAAACTGCAGTAAAGCTCCATGGGGTCTTTCCGTCCTGTCGCGGGTAACCTGCATCTTCACAGGTACTAAAATTTCACCGAGTCTCTCGTTGAGACAGTGCCCAAATCATTACGCCTTTCGTGCGGGTCGGAACTTACCCGACAAGGAATTTCGCTACCTTAGGACCGTTATAGTTACGGCCGCCGTTTACTGGGGCTTCAATTCACACCTTCGCTAATGCTAAGCGCTCCTCTTAACCTTCCAGCACCGGGCAGGCGTCACCCCCTATACATCATCTTACGATTTAGCAGAGAGCTGTGTTTTTGATAAACAGTTGCTTGGGCCTATTCACTGCGGCTGACTTAAAGCCAGCGCCCCTTCTCCCGAAGTTACGGGGCCATTTTGCCGAGTTCCTTAACGAGAGTTCTCTCGCTCACCTGAGGCTACTCGCCTCGACTACCTGTGTCGGTTTGCGGTACGGGTAGAGTATAATTAACGCTAGAAGCTTTTCTTGGCAGTGTGACATCACTAACTTCGCTACTTAACTTCGCTCCCCATCACAGCTCAATGTTAGAGATATAAGCATTTGACTCATATCACACCTCACTGCTTAGACGTGCACTTCCAATCGCACGCTTTAGTTAGCCTACTGCGTCCCTCCATCACTATATACTCTAGTACAGGAATATCAACCTGTTGTCCATCGGATACACCTTTCGGTCTCTCCTTAGGTCCCGACTAACCCAGGGAGGACGAGCCTTCCCCTGGAAACCTTAGTCATACGGTGGACAGGATTCTCACCTGTCTTTCGCTACTCATACCGGCATTCTCACTTCTATGCGTTCCAGCGCTCCTCACGGTACACCTTCTTCACACATAGAACGCTCTCCTACCATACCTAAAAGGTATCCACAGCTTCGGTAATATGTTTTAGCCCCGGTACATTTTCGGCGCAGGGTCACTCGACTAGTGAGCTATTACGCACTCTTTGAATGAATAGCTGCTTCTAAGCTAACATCCTAGTTGTCTGTGCAACCCCACATCCTTTTCCACTTAACATATATTTTGGGACCTTAGCTGGTGGTCTGGGCTGTTTCCCTTTCGACTACGGATCTTAGCACTCGCAGTCTGACTGCCGATTATATCTCATTGGCATTCGGAGTTTATCTGATATTGGTAATCCGGGATGGACCCCTCAATCAAACAGTGCTCTACCTCCAAGAGACTTAACATCGACGCTAGCCCTAAAGCTATTTCGGAGAGAACCAGCTATCTCCAAGTTCGTTTGGAATTTCTCCGCTACCCACAAGTCATCCAAGCACTTTTCAACGTGCCCTGGTTCGGGCCTCCAGTGAGTTTTACCTCACCTTCACCCTGCTCATGGGTAGGTCACATGGTTTCGGGTCTACGACATGATACTAATGCGCCCTATTAAGACTCGGTTTCCCTACGGCTCCGTCTCTTCAACTTAACCTCGCATCATATCGTAACTCGCCGGTTCATTCTACAAAAGGCACGCTCTCACCCATTAACGGGCTCGAACTTGTTGTAGGCACACGGTTTCAGGTTCTATTTCACTCCCCTCCCGGGGTGCTTTTCACCTTTCCCTCACGGTACTGGTTCACTATCGGTCACTAGAGAGTATTTAGGGTTAGGAGATGGTCCTCCCAGATTCCGACGAGATTTCTCGTGTCTCGCCGTACTCAGGATACTGCTAGGGTTAAAGACTATTTCGAATACGAGGCTGTTACTCTCTTTGGCTTACCTTCCCAGGTAATTCTTCTATAATCTTGTCGTCCCACGTCGCAGTCCTACAACCCCGATGTGTAAACACATCGGTTTGCCCTCTTGCCATTTCGCTCGCCGCTACTAAGGCAATCGCGTTTGCTTTCTCTTCCTGCAGCTACTTAGATGTTTCAGTTCACTGCGTCTTCCTCTTCATTACCTTAACAGTAATGAGTGACATGCATTACATGCCGGGTTCCCCCATTCGGACATCTCTGGATCAATGTTTACTTACAACTCCCCAAAGCATTTCGTCGTTAGTCACGTCCTTCATCGGCTTCTAGTGCCAAGGCATCCACCGTGCGCCCTTATTAACTTAACCTTATTTTGGTCTGTTGACCTTAAACTCATTAAATCACAGCGTTTCGGTTTATTTCTTGTTACTATCTACAATTCAATTTCTTGAATCGTGGAATTTGATATAGATATTCAATTTTCAATGGACAATCTTTTGAATCTTTCGATTCAATGGAGCCTAGCGGGATCGAACCGCTGACCTCCTGCGTGCAAAGCAGGCGCTCTCCCAGCTGAGCTAAGGCCCCACAAGACCTCTCAAAACTAAACAATACCCAAACGTGCTTCCGTTTATCCTTAGAAAGGAGGTGATCCAGCCGCACCTTCCGATACGGCTACCTTGTTACGACTTCACCCCAATCATCTATCCCACCTTAGGCGGCTGGCTCCTAAAAGGTTACTTCACCGACTTCGGGTGTTACAAACTCTCGTGGTGTGACGGGCGGTGTGTACAAGGCCCGGGAACGTATTCACCGCGGCGTGCTGATCCGCGATTACTAGCGATTCCGACTTCATGTAGGCGAGTTGCAGCCTACAATCCGAACTGAGATTGGCTTTAAGAGATTTGCTTGCCGTCACCGACTCGCGACTCGTTGTACCAACCATTGTAGCACGTGTGTAGCCCAGGTCATAAGGGGCATGATGATTTGACGTCATCCCCACCTTCCTCCGGTTTATTACCGGCAGTCTCGCTAGAGTGCCCAACTTAATGATGGCAACTAACAATAGGGGTTGCGCTCGTTGCGGGACTTAACCCAACATCTCACGACACGAGCTGACGACAACCATGCACCACCTGTCACCGATGTTCCGAAGAAACTTCCTATCTCTAGGAATAGCATCGGGATGTCAAGACCTGGTAAGGTTCTTCGCGTTGCTTCGAATTAAACCACATGCTCCACCGCTTGTGCGGGCCCCCGTCAATTCCTTTGAGTTTCAACCTTGCGGTCGTACTCCCCAGGCGGAGTGCTTAATGCGTTAGCTGCGGCACTAAGCCCCGGAAAGGGCCTAACACCTAGCACTCATCGTTTACGGCGTGGACTACCAGGGTATCTAATCCTGTTTGCTCCCCACGCTTTCGAGCCTCAGCGTCAGTTACAGACCAGAGAGCCGCTTTCGCCACCGGTGTTCCTCCATATATCTACGCATTTCACCGCTACACATGGAATTCCACTCTCCCCTTCTGCACTCAAGTCTAACAGTTTCCAAAGCGAACAATGGTTAAGCCACTGCCTTTAACTTCAGACTTATTAAACCGCCTGCGCTCGCTTTACGCCCAATAAATCCGGACAACGCTCGGGACCTACGTATTACCGCGGCTGCTGGCACGTAGTTAGCCGTCCCTTTCTGGTAAGTTACCGTCACTGTGTGAACTTTCCACTCTCACACACGTTCTTCTCTTACAACAGAGCTTTACGATCCGAAAACCTTCTTCACTCACGCGGCGTTGCTCGGTCAGGGTTGCCCCCATTGCCGAAGATTCCCTACTGCTGCCTCCCGTAGGAGTCTGGGCCGTGTCTCAGTCCCAGTGTGGCCGATCACCCTCTCAGGTCGGCTATGTATCGTCGCCTTGGTGAGCCGTTACCTCACCAACTAGCTAATACAACGCAGGTCCATCTACTAGTGAAGCAATTGCTCCTTTCAAGCATCTAACATGGGTTAAATGCTGTTATGCGGTATTAGCTATCGTTTCCAATAGTTATCCCCCGCTAGTAGGCAGGTTACCTACGCGTTACTCACCCGTTCGCAACTCTTCCAACTTTAGCAAGCTAAAGTCTTCAGCGTTCTACTTGCATGTATTAGGCACGCCGCCAGCGTTCGTCCTGAGCCAGGATCAAACTCTCATTTAATCTTGTTCTCATTCTGTCACTGACAGATTTATCGTTTTTTTGACAGGTTACTTCCGTAACCCGCACGTTTGGTTCGTATTGTTCAGTTTTCAAAGGTCTTTGTCTTACTCGAGACAACTTCTATATTCTATCAAATTTGAAGCGCGTTGTCAACATCTTTTTTCAAGAAAGTTTCAAACTCTTTTCAAACTTGTTTCTGTCGCCCTCTCGAACAACAGCTATATTAGTATAGCATTTCTTCAATGCTTTGTCAAGAAGTTTTTTGAACTTTTTTCAAAGCATTTTTGAAATATTTGCTGCCTCAAACAACAGCTTATTTAGTATACTAAACTTCATCTATACTGTCAATATGTTTTTTTAAGTTTTTTTGATATTTTTTGTAACAATGTCATAAAAACTGTCATAATAAGCTAAGTTTATATGTTTCACCATTATAACTAAGCCGTTTTCATATTTTTTCTGATAATAACAGCTTAGTTAGTCAACAATTTTTTCAAAATAAAAAAATCGATTCTCGCTAGAATTTCCTTCCCAGTTAAAACGATGACACTTCAATTATTCTCCATAAAATACCAAATAAGGTCTCTACAGACTTTTCGCTTGGATTTTTATCCCTCCTCAGCGCAATTCATCCAAACCGCCCTCAGAGCCTCTCAGGAGCTTTTTAAGCGCTATTTGATACATCCGTGATTAAAAATCCTATCTTTCTCGTATAAAGAGAGCATTTTTAGGTAAAAACTAGCTATTATAAAGTCTATGCAAAAGATTCTTATTTCTATTACATTGAATTATTGCTGAGTAATATATGGTATTGGGTTCTATTATCCATGAATTGAAGCTAGTTTCAGTTTTTAAATAGAAAAACGCCTGCTTACGAAGTGTTTCTAATCTAGAGACATTTCGTAAACAAGCGTTACTCAATCACCAATATGATGAGTGTTCCCGCTAGGGAAAAATCCCCAGCGGTAGACCAGAGCTAGACTAAGAACCAAAAGGTTCCATCATCATAACACTCAACAAAATTGATAAAAATTATACTAATTCAATGATTGCCATTGGAGCAGCATCACCACGGCGAGGTTCAGTTTTAAGAATACGAGTGTATCCACCGTTGCGTTCTGCATAGCGAGGTGCGATTTCATCGAAAAGTTTTTGAAGAGCTGTTTGTGAAGAGTATTTTTCAGTAGCTTCATCAAAGTTTTCAGATGCAATTTCATTACGTACGAAAGCAGCAGCTTGACGACGTGCATGAAGATCACCACGTTTACCTAAAGTAATCATTTTTTCAACTGTTTTACGGATTTCTTTAGCACGAGCTTCAGTTGTTACAATAGATTCGTTAATCAAAAGATCTGTTGTCAAATCACGAAGCATTGCTTTACGTTGTGAGCTAGTGCGTCCTAGTTTACGGTAAGCCATTTTATCCTCCTATATTATTTATCGTTTTTGAGTCCGAGTCCAAGATCAGCAAGTTTAACTTTGACTTCTTCAAGGCTTTTACGACCAAGGTTACGGACTTTCATCATTTCAGGCTCAGTTTTTTCTGTCAAATCAAATACAGTGTTGATACCTGCACGTTTAAGACAGTTATATGAGCGGACTGACAAATCAAGTTCTTCGATAGTACGGTCAAGCACTTTTTCATCATTAACTTTTTCAGTTTCTTTCATTACGTCAGTGTTTTTAGCCACTTCTGTAAGGTCAGTAAACAGATTCAAGTGTTCAATCAAAACACGTGCTGATAGACCTAAAGCATCTTCAGGAATGATTGTGCCATTTGTCATGATTTCGATTGTTAATTTATCAAAGCCGTCATTGCTACCTACACGAGCAGGTTCAACTTGATAATTAACTTTTTTCACTGGTGTGTAGATAGAGTCTACAGCCAATGTTCCCACTGGAGCATCTTCTTTTTTATTACCTTCGGCTGGAACGTAACCACGTTTTTTAGCAACAGTCATTGTTGCTTTCAAACTGTGTCCTTCAGCGATTGTAAAGAGATAGTGGTCTGGGTTGACGATTTCAACATCGCTATCAGTCAAGATATCCCCTGCAGTAACTTCTGCTGGACCTTCAACATCAAGTTCGATAATTTTTTCATCATCAACATAAGATTTTACTGCAAGTCCTTTAATGTTAAGGATGATTTGCATAACATCTTCGCGTACACCTGGAATAGTGTCAAATTCGTGGAGTACTCCATCAATTTTAATTGATGTTACTGCCGCACCTGGGAGTGAAGACAAGAGTACACGACGAAGAGAATTACCTAGAGTTGTACCGTATCCACGTTCAAGTGGCTCGATAACAAATCTGCCGTAATCTTTATTTTCATCAATTTTTGTTATTATTGGTTTTTCAAACTCAATCATTTATTATACTCCCTCGAAACGAATCTTGTGTACTATTAACAATTATGATTACACACGACGACGTTTTGGAGGACGAGCACCATTGTGTGGCACAGGAGTAACGTCACGGATTGAAGTCACTTCAAGACCAGCAGCAGCAAGAGCACGAATAGCAGACTCACGACCTGAACCAGGACCTTTTACAGTAACTTCAACAGTTTTAAGACCATGTTCTTGTGCAGATTTAGCAGCAGCTTCAGCAGCCATTTGTGCAGCGAATGGAGTAGATTTACGAGAACCTTTGAATCCAAGAGCACCAGCTGATGACCAAGCAATTGCATTACCATGCACATCTGTAATCATAACAATAGTGTTATTGAATGTAGCGTGAATATGAGCAACACCAGATTCGATGTTCTTTTTCACACGACGTTTACGTGTTGGTTTAGCCAATTTTTTTACCTCCTATTTTATTTTTTCTTACCTGCAATCGCAACAGCTTTACCTTTACGAGTGCGAGCGTTATTTTTAGTGTTTTGACCACGGACAGGAAGTCCACGACGGTGACGGATACCACGGTATGAACCAATTTCCATCAAGCGTTTGATGTTCATGTTCACTTCACGACGAAGGTCACCTTCAACTTTAATTGCATCAACTTCACGACGGATAGCATCTTCTTGATCTGATGTTAAATCTTTAACACGGATGTCTTCAGAAATACCAGCAGCTGCTAAGATTTTCTTAGAAGTTGCAAGACCGATACCATATACATAAGTAAGTGAAATTACTACACGTTTTTCATTTGGAATATCAACTCCAGCAATACGAGCCATTTTTTCTCCTTTCTATATTATCCTTGACGTTGTTTGTGTTTTGGATTTGATGGACAAATTACCATAACACGACCGTTACGACGAATAACTTTACAGTATTCGCAAATTGGTTTGACTGATGGTCTTACCTTCATTTTTTAATCCCTCCAATTATTTCGATTATTTAAAGCGGTATGTGATACGTCCACGTGTTAAATCGTAAGGACTCATTTCAACAGTAACACGGTCACCTACCAAAATACGAATGTAGTTTTTACGGATTTTTCCTGATACAGTTGCCAAGATTTGGTGTCCATTTTCTAATTCAACAGTAAACATAGCGTTAGGCATCGTCTCAACAACTTTACCTTCAATTTCAATCACATCTTCTTTTGCCACGCAAAAGTACCCCCTAAATTTCGATTTGATGTCCTCTGAGCACAGAGGTAACAATTATAAGCCAGACTAGCCTATTATATCACGACTCTTCTACTTGTGCAAGTAGAAGCTCTTAAATTATTTTAATGATGAGATTGCTTTTTCAATATCAGCAAATACATCATTGATGTCTTGGTTACCTTGGATATCGAAAACAATACCAGCTTTACGATAGTGTTCGATGATCGGTGCACCTTGAGCGATGTTAACATCAAGACGACGTTTTACAGTTTCTGGTTTGTCATCTTCACGTTGGTAGAAGTCGTGTCCACCACAAGCATCACAAGTTCCTTCAACTTTTGTTGGATTGAATACTTTGTGATATGTAGCTCCACAAGAACGACAAATGAAACGTCCTGATAAACGTTCGATCAAGCTGTCTGGATTAACGTCAATGTTAATAACACCGTCCAATTTAAGATCCAAATTTTTAAGTGTTTCATCCAAAGCATGTGCTTGTTCGATAGTACGTGGGTAACCATCAAGCAAGAAACCTTTTTCAGCAATGTCATCTTGTGCCAAACGTTCTTTAACAATACCGTTAGTAACTTTATCTGGTACAAGTTCACCTTTGTCGATGAATGATTTAGCAAGAACACCCATTTCAGTTTTGTTTGCCATTGCAGTACGGAACATATCTCCGGTAGAAATGTGAGCAACGCCGAATTCTTCAACGATTTTTGCTGCTTGAGTTCCTTTACCAGCCCCTGGTAAACCCATGATTAAAAGATTCATGATACTCTCCTTATTTTATTTTTAAATAAATTTAACACCGAAGTACTAAACTTATTCAAAAACAAAATAGAAAGGTTGACTAGGTCAACCTATATTCTATTCTGCTGTGTTCATGAAACCAACATACTGTCTCTTCAAGAGATAACCTTCAAGTTGTTTCATTCCTTCAATACCTGTTGAAATCAAGATAAGAAGACTTGTTCCTCCAAGTGCAATACTGCTAGATAGGTTCATTGCTTGTTGAGCAATAATTGGTGTCAATGAAATAAATGCCAAGAAAATTGAACCTACAGATGCTAATTTCTTCAATAGTGAAGAAAGATATTCTTCTGTTTCGCGTCCAGGTCGAACACTAGGAATATATGACGCACCTTTTTGCAAGTTTTCTGCAGTTTTTTCAGGATTAACTTGCACAAAAGTATAGAAGAATGAGAATAAAACAATTAGAACTGCATAAATCACCATTCCAATTGTTGTTTGGTAATTCAAATATGATTCTAGGGTAGTAAGCCAAGGAATGTCATGTCCATTTGAAATCAACGGAATAATCGTACTTGGAATCGTTGTAATCGAGCTGGCAAAGATAATGGGAATGACGCCAGCCGGATTAATTTTTAAAGGAAGATAAGAACTTGTTGGTGCACCTTGAACAAGTTTTGTATATTGGATTGGAATTTTGTATTCTGCTTGTTGGACAAAGGTTGTAAAGAACACAATTGCCAATACTGCTACGATTAACAAAGCTACAAAGATGTATGAAGATATTAAATCACTTGAACGAACGTTAACAAAGAAATCTTCGTAGATTGTTGAAATAGTATTTGGAATTGATGAAATGATTCCCGCAAAGATAATCATTGAAACACCATTTCCGAAACCTTTGTCGGTGATTTGTTCACCAAGCCATGTCACAATCATACTACCTGTTGTGAGCAAGGCACCAATTAGGATATAAGTTTTCACATTTGGTGTAGAAACCAATGAGATACTTGACAAAGTATTAAATCCTGCTGTAATCCCGATAGATTGGATGAAGGCTAAGACAAGTGAAATGTAGCGAGTCGCTTGATTTAACTTACGACGTCCAATTTCACCTTGTTTACTCCACTCAACAAATTTAGGCAAAATATCCATTTGTAACAGTTGAACAATGATAGATGCTGTGATATACGGGCTAACACCCATTGAGAATACAGAGAAATTGCTCATAGCATTACCAGAGACAAGATTCAACATGTTTAGAAAGGGAAGTTCACCTAATTGATCAAGACTCTTAGCGTTGATACCTGGCACAGTAATATGTGTTCCAACGCGGAAAACAAAGATGATAAAAAGTGTAAAGAAAATTTTATTTCTAACATTTTTTACCTTAAGTGCATCTTTAAGTAATTTAAAGAACATACCGAGTCCTCCTTAATTAGATGACCTCGATTGAACCACCTTTTGCAGTGATAGCTGCTTCAGCAGATTTAGAGAATTTAGCTGCTTTAACAGTCAATTTTTTAGTCAATTCGCCGTTACCAAGAACTTTAACGCCTGATTTTTCAGCACGAATGATTCCAGCTTCTTTAAGAACAACTGGAGTTACTTCTGTACCATCTTTGAAAACGTTAAGTTGGTCAAGGTTTACAAGAGCGTATTCTTTAGCGTTAACGTTCAAGAAACCACGTTTTGGCATACGACGGAACAATGGAGTTTGTCCACCTTCAAAACCAAGACGTACTTTACCACCGCTACGAGCTTTTTGACCTTTTTGACCGCGTCCTGCAGTTTTACCGTTACCAGATGATGTACCACGACCTACACGGTTACGTACTTTACGAGAACCTTCAGCAGGTTTAAGTTCATGAAGTTTCATTATTAATTTCTCCTTTTTTGTAAAATGCTAGCGCCTCTATGAGGGGAAAGGACTCCCCATAGAAACTCGCCTATACTATATCTAGTTTAAGTCGCAAGAGAATCCCTTGCGACTTAAACCTAAAATTTATTTAATGTTAATTATTTAACATCTTCAACAGTTACCAAGTGTGAAACTGAAGTAACCATTCCACGGATAGCTGGAGTGTCTTCTTTGACAACTGAGCTATGTAATTTACCAAGTCCAAGAGCAGCAACTGTTTTACGTTGTGCAGGAATGCGTCCGATTGGAGACTTAGTCAAAGTAATTTTAATTTGAGCCATTATTATCCCCTTTCTTATGCTAAATCAGAAACTGAAACACCGCGAAGAGCAGCAACGTCTTCTGCACGTTTAAGTTGTTTCAAACCTTCAACAGTTGCGCGAACAATGTTGATTGGAGTGTTTGAACCAAGTGATTTAGATGTAACATCTGCAACACCGGCCAATTCGATGACGGCACGAACAGCACCACCAGCAGCGACCCCAGCACCTTCTACAGCAGGTTTCAACAATACTTTAGCTCCACCAAATTCTGAACGAACTTCGTGAGGAATTGTTGTACCAACCATAGGTACTTCGATCAAGTTTTTCTTAGCGTCTTCAACAGCTTTACGAATAGCTTCTGGTACTTCTTGCGCTTTACCAGTACCGAAACCAACACGACCATTACGATCACCAACAACTACAAGAGCTGCAAAACGAAGACGACGTCCACCTTTAACAACTTTTGTAACACGGTTGATCGCAACAACGCGTTCTTCAAGTTCAACTGCATTATCTTTAAATGCCATTATTTAGTGTCCTCCCTATTAGAATTTCAATCCGTTTTCACGAGCTGAGTCAGCCAAAGCTTTAACACGTCCGTGATAGAGATATCCACCGCGGTCAAACACCACTTCAGAAATACCTTTAGCTACTGCGCGTTCAGCAACAAGTTTACCGACAACAACGGCTTGTTCTGTTTTAGTTCCTTTAGAAACTTCTTTATCAAGAGTTGATGCACTTGCGAGCGTTACACCCGCTACGTCATCAATAACTTGAGCGTAGATGCCTGTATTAGAACGGAAAACGTTCAAACGTGGGCGATCAGCAGTTCCAGAGAGTTTACCGCGAACGCGACGGTGGCGTTTTTGGCGGATTTTGTTTTTATCTGGTTTCGAAATCACAATTTTCACCTCTTAATTAATTGATTAATGTCAAAACGACATTATTTTTATAAATGTTAGCATATGAGTTCTGAGAGAAAAAATCTCGAAAGACATCCCATAAACTATTATTTACCTGTTTTACCTTCTTTACGACGTACGTATTCACCAACGTAACGGATACCTTTACCTTTGTAAGGTTCTGGAGCACGAAGGCTACGGATGTAAGCAGCTGTTTGACCGACAACTTCTTTGT
This sequence comes from Streptococcus lutetiensis, assembly GCF_900475675.1. Taxonomy (NCBI): domain Bacteria; kingdom Bacillati; phylum Bacillota; class Bacilli; order Lactobacillales; family Streptococcaceae; genus Streptococcus; species Streptococcus lutetiensis. The sequence goes on along the minus strand of NZ_LS483403.1, from coordinate 69,798 downwards.
TGATACCGTTAACAACGATAGTAGTTGCAGATGGAACTTCAAATGAAACACCTTCCGGAGCTTCTACTTCGTCTTGGTGAGATTTACCTACAGAAAGTACAAGTTTTGAACCTTGAAGTTGAGCACGGTAACCAACTCCGCGCATTTCAAGTTCTTTTTTGAAACCTTCAGAAACACCAACAACCATGTTGTTCAAGTTAGCACGAGTTGTACCGTGGATTGTTTTCATTTCTTTTGAGTCATCTGGACGGTGAAGTGAAACTTCAGTGCCTTCAACTTTGATTTCAATATTTTTATTAAACTCACGAGTGAGTTCGCCTTTAGGTCCTTTGACAGTTACTACGTTATCATTGTTAGTAACTTCTACACCAGCAGGCAAGTTGATAACTTTATTACCAATACGTGACATAGTTTTTATTTTCTCCTGTTAGATTGTCAAGCCGCATATGCGACAAGTTTTCACGGGGCGACTAATACACAAAATTGTGCTTAATAGTCCATTAGATGGTTAAGTAAGATTTCCTCTCCAAAATAGAGAGATGAAAAACTTCTTACCAAACGTAAGCAATAACTTCTCCACCAACGTTCTTTTGACGAGCTTCTTTGTCAGTCAAAAGACCTTCTGATGTAGAGATGATTGCAATTCCAAGTCCGTTAAGAACTTTAGGAACATCTTCACGTTTTGCGTAAACACGAAGACCTGGTTTTGAGATACGTTTCAAGTTAGTGATAACACGTTCACCATTTTGTCCGTATTTAAGGAATACGCGGATGATACCTTGTTTGTCATCTTCGATAACTTCAACGTTTTTCACGAAACCTTCGAGTTTAAGGATTTCAGCAATACCTTTTTTGATGTTTGATGCAGGTACTTCAAGCACTTCGTGTTTTGCTTGGTTAGCATTACGAATGCGTGTCAAAAAGTCTGCAATTGGGTCAGTCATAACCATTTATATATTCTCCTCTTACTAGTAGTTTGAATTGTTCACTTGCTAGTTAATGTCGCCCGAAGGCTTAATTAAATTCAAGTTTATTACTTGAATCCCATTATGAACCACGCCAAATAGAAAATTGAATAACAATTTACTAAATGGCTTGTCCAATCAGGTTTCTTATATCATCGACTTACCAAGAAGCTTTGGTAACGCCTGGGATTTGTCCTTTGTAAGCTAACTCACGGAAGCAAACACGGCAAAGTTTGAATTTGCGGTAAACTGAGTGTGGACGGCCACAACGTTCGCAACGAGTGTAAGCTTGCGTAGAGAATTTCGCAGGGCGATGATTCTTAGCAATCATAGATTTTTTAGCCAATTGATTTACCTCCTAAATTATTTTGCAAAAGGCATTCCAAGGCCTTTAAGCAATTCACGACCTTCTTCGTCAGTGTTAGCAGTAGTTACGATAACGATATCGAGACCACGTACTTTATCAACGTCATCAAAGTTGATTTCTGGGAAGATCAATTGTTCTTTCACACCAAGTGTGTAGTTACCACGTCCGTCAAATGATTTTGTTGGAACACCGTGGAAGTCACGAACACGTGGAAGTGAAACTGTTACCAATTTATCTAAGAATTCGTACATACGTTCACCACGAAGGGTAACTTTTGCACCGATCGCTACACCTTCACGAAGACGGAAGCCAGCGATTGATTTCTTAGCTTTAGTAATCAATGGTTTTTGACCTGAAATAAGTGCCAATTCAGCAGCAGCTTTTTCAAGGTTTTTAGCGTTATTTACAGCATCACCAACACCCATGTTAAGAACGATTTTCTCAACTTTTGGGACAGCCATAACTGAAGAATAGTTGAATTTTTCAGTCAAAGCAGAAACAACTTCGTTAGTGTATTTTTCTTTTAAGCGATTTGCCATTATATACTTTCTCCTTTCCTTCGTGATTAATCAAGCACTTCGCCTGATTTTTTGTTGTAACGAACTTTTTTGCCGTCTACAACTTTGTAACCAACACGTCCTGCAACACCATTTTTGTCAAGAACTTGAACGTTAGACACATGGATTGGTGCTTCTTTTTCCACGATAGCACCTTGAGGGTTTACGTTGTTTGGTTTTTGATGTTTTTTAACAATAGCAACACCTTCAACAACAACTTTGTTGACTTTAGGAAGGGCTTTAAGAACTACAGCTTCAACGCCTTTGTCCTTACCAGCAATAACGCGAACTTTATCGCCTTTTTTTACAAACATTTGGTTTTTCTCCTATTATTTCTTACGCCCTAATGGGCACCCTGCAAAAGCAGGGGACTTAGTTTGTGTTTATGAATTAAAGTACTTCTGGTGCAAGTGAAACGATCTTCATGAAGCCACCTTCACGCAATTCACGTGCAACAGGGCCGAAGATACGAGTTCCGCGAGGAGTTTTGTCATCACGGATGATTACAGCAGCGTTATCGTCAAATTTGATGTATGAACCGTCTGGACGGCGTGCACCAGTTTTAGTACGAACAACTACAGCTTTTACGACATCACCTTTTTTAACAGCTCCACCAGGAGTAGCTTGTTTTACAGAAGCAACGATTACGTCACCGATGTTAGCGAATTTACGTCCTGAACCACCAAGAACTTTGATGGTCAAAATCTCACGAGCACCGCTATTATCAGCAACTTTCAAGCGAGTTTCTTGTTGAATCATTTCAAATTTCTCCTTTTAGTTTGATTAGATAATAACAGCTTCTTCCACAACTTCTACAAGACGGAAGCGTTTTGTAGCTGAAAGTGGACGAGTTTCCATGATACGAACGATATCGCCTTCTTTAGCAACGTTGTTTTCATCATGTGCTTTGTATTTTTTAGAATAGTTGATACGTTTACCATAGACTGGGTGGTTACGTTTAGTTTCAACTACAACAGTGATTGTTTTATCCATTTTGTCAGATACTACGCGTCCAACAAGGGTTTTACGTTGATTACGTTCCATTATTAGAATTTCTCCTTTCCCAATCTATTATTTCTTTTCAGATTGCACTGTTTTAACACGTGCAATTTGTTTTTTAACTTCGTTCAAACGAGCAGTTTGATCAAGTTGACCTGCTGCAGCTTGGAAACGAAGATCAAAAAGTTCTTTCTTAAGTTCGTTTTCTTTCTTAGCAAGCTCTTCTTGAGAAAGACCACGAAGCTCTTTAACAAAATCTTTAATTTCTTGAAGTTTCATGATTTCTCCTTATTCTGCTTCACGTTTCACGAATTTAGTCTTAACTGGCAATTTGTGGCTAGCAAGACGAAGTGCTTCACGTGCAACTTCTTCAGATACACCAGCGATTTCGAACATAACTTTACCACGTTTAACTGGTGCTACCCAACCTTCAGGTGCCCCTTTACCAGAACCCATACGTACACCGATAGCTTTAGCAGTGTATGATTTGTGTGGGAAGATTTTAATCCAAACTTTACCACCACGTTTCATGTAACGAGTCATTGCGATACGGGCAGCTTCGATTTGACGGTTTGTGATCCAGTGGCTAGTAGTAGCTTGAAGACCGTATTCACCGAATGCGACTTCTTTACCACCTTTAGCTTCACCGCGCATTTTTCCACGGAATTCGCGACGGTGTTTAACACGTTTAGGTACTAACATTTGTTATTTGCCTCCTTTAGTGTTTTTACGAGCTGGAAGAACTTCACCACGGTAGATCCAAACTTTAACACCAAGTTTACCGTAAGTAGTGTCAGCTTCTTCCCAAGCGTAGTCGATATCTGCACGAAGTGTGTGAAGTGGAACAGTCCCTTCTGAGTAACCTTCAGCACGAGCGATATCAGCACCGTTCAAACGACCAGATACTTGAGTTTTAATACCTTTAGCACCTGCACGCATTGTACGTTGGATAGCTTGTTTTTGAGCACGACGGAAAGCAACACGTTGTTCAAGTTGACGTGCAATGTTTTCACCAACAAGGTGAGCGTCCAAATCAGGTTGTTTGATTTCAACGATGTTGATGTGAACTTGTTTTCCTGTCAATTTGTTAAGTTTAACGCGAAGAGCGTCAACGTTAGCTCCACCTTTACCGATAACCATACCTGGTTTAGCAGTGTGAAGTGAAACAATTACTTTGTTTACAGCACGTTCAATTTCAATACGTGAAACTGAAGCGTCTGCCAATTCTGTTTGGATGAATTTGCGGATTGCAAGATCTTCATGAAGGTAATCCGCGTATTCTTTTTCAGCATACCATTTCGCATCCCAATCACGGATGATTCCGACACGCATACCAATTGGATGTACTTTTTGACCCACGATTTTACCTCCTTATTTTTCTGACACAACTACTGTTACGTGAGTTGTGCGTTTGTTGATTGGTGAAGCTGAACCTTTAGCACGTGGACGGAAACGTTTCATTGTTGGTCCTTCGTTTGCAAAAGTTTCAGATACTACCAAGTTAGCTTTTTCCAAACCAAAGTTGTTTTCTGCGTTAGCGATAGCAGAGTTAAGAACTTTTTCAACTACACGAGCTGCTTTGTTTGGAGTGAATTTCAAGATTGCGATTGCATCAGCAACGTTCTTACCACGGATAAGATCAAGTACAAGACGTGTTTTACGAGGTGAAACACGGACTGTACGAGCCATTGCTTTAGCTGAAGTAATTTCTGCCATTGTGTCCTCCTCTTATTAACGTGTTTTCTTATCGTCAGCAGCGTGACCTTTGTAAGTACGAGTTGGTGCGAATTCACCAAGTTTGTGACCTACCATGTCTTCTTGAATGTAAACTGGTACGTGTTTACGTCCATCATAAACTGCGATTGTATATCCGATGAAACTTGGGAAAATCGTTGAACGACGTGACCAAGTTTTAATTACTTTTTTCTTTTCGTCATTTGCTTGAGCTTCAACTTTTTTCATCAAATGCTCATCGACGAAAGGTCCTTTTTTAAGACTACGTCCCATTTTGTAGTTTTCTCCTTTAAATTATAGTACCACAGCGGCCTGTGTGCATAAATGCACACTACCGAGCTGGCGGATGATTAATAAGCTAAGCGACTAATAAATTATTTATCGTTACGACGACGAATAATAAGTTTGTCTGATTGAGCTTTTTTGTTACGAGTTTTAAGACCGAGCGCAGGTTTACCCCAAGGAGTAGATGGCGCTTTACGTCCAACTGGTGCTTTACCTTCACCACCACCATGTGGGTGATCATTAGGGTTCATTACAGAACCACGAACTGTAGGACGGATACCCATCCAACGGCTACGACCAGCTTTACCAAGGTTAACAAGGACTTGTTGTTCGTTACCAACTGTACCGATTGTAGCACGGCAAGTACCAAGAATCATACGAACTTCGCCTGATTGAAGACGAACAAGAACGTATTTACCTTCTTGGCCAAGAACTTGTGCAGATGCACCAGCAGCACGAATCAATTCAGCGCCTTTACCTGGTTGAAGTTCGATGTTGTGAATAACTGTACCAACAGGGATGTTAGCAAGTGGAAGTGCATTACCAACTTTGATATCTGCATCTGGACCTGAAACGATACGTTGACCAACTTCAAGACCTTTAGGTGCAAGAATGTAAGTTTTCACACCATCAGTGTAGTGTACAAGAGCGATGTTTGCTGTACGGTTTGGATCGTACTCGATAGTTTTAACAACTGCTTCAACGCCATCTTTGTTACGTTTGAAGTCGATCAAACGGTAGTGACGTTTGTGACCGCCACCTTGGTGACGAACAGTGATACGACCGTTGTTGTTACGACCGGCTTTGTTTTTAAGTGAAACAAGCAATGATTTCTCAGGAGTGCTTGTAGTGATTTCAGCAAAATCCAAAGAAGTCATATTACGACGACCATTTGTCGTTGGTTTATAAGCTTTAATACCCACGTTATTTCCTCCTTAGATTATTCAGCTTCAGCTGCAAACAACTCGATTGCTTTAGAATCAGCTGTAAGAGTGATGATAGCTTTTTTAGTTTTTGAAGTGAAACCAGTGTAACGACCAACACGTTTAGCTTTTGGTTTAACTGTTACAGTGTTCACGTTTGCAACTTTAACTCCATCAAAAGCAGCTTCAACAGCTTGTTTGATCAAAAGTTTGTGCGCACGAGAGTCAACTTCAAATGTATATTTACCTGCTTCGAGGCCGTACATTGATTTTTCAGTGATAACTGGTTTTTTGATTACGTCGTACAAATTCATTATGCAAGAACCTCCTCGATTGTAGAGATTGCTTCTTTAGTAACAAGAAGTTTGTCGCTGTTTACGATATCAAGAACACTTGCAGTTGTTGCAGTTGCAACTTTAACGTTTGGAAGGTTACGTGCAGAAAGTGCTGCAAATTCATTACCTTCTTCAAGGATTACAAGTACTTTTGAGTCAACGTTAAGAGCTGAAAGTACGTTTGCGAATTCAGCAGTTTTTGGAGCTGCAAATGAAAGGCTTTCTACAGCTACAAATTTTTCTTCAGCAACTTTAGCTGAGTAAACTGATTTCAATGCAAGGCGACGAACTTTTTGTGGAAGTTTGTATCCGTATGAACGTGGAGTTGGTCCGAAGACTACACCACCACCACGCCATTGTGGTGAGCGGATAGAACCTTGACGAGCGCGTCCAGTTCCTTTTTGACGCCATGGTTTACGACCACCACCAGATACTGCTGAGCGGTTTTTAACTGCGTGAGTACCTTGGTGAAGGCTAGCACGTTGGCTGATAACAACATCAAACACTACTGATTCGTTTGGTTCGATACCGAAGATAGCGTCGTTCAATTCAACTGAGCTAACTTCTTTACCAGTTTGGTCAAATAGTTTTACGTTTGCCATTTTAACTGTTTTCTCCTTTCTTATTATTTAGCAGCCTTAACTGCTGATTTGATAGTGATAAGAGATTTCTTAGCACCCGGTACGTTACCTTTGATAAGGATAACGTTTTTCTCTGGGATAACTTGGACAACTTCAAGGTTTTGGATTGTCACACGGCTACCACCCATACGTCCTGCCAAGTGTTTGTTTTTGAAAACACGGTTAGGCGCAACAGGTCCCATAGAACCTGGACGACGGTGATAACGAGAACCGTGAGCCATTGGTCCACGAGCTTGACCATGGCGTTTGATAACACCTTGGAAACCTTTACCTTTAGATGTACCAGTAACATCAACAACATCCCCAGCTTCGAATGTATCAACTGTGATTTCTTGACCAACTTCCAAGCCTTCAATGTTTTTGAATTCACGAATGAAGCGCTTAGGAGCTGTGTTAGCTTTTGCTACATGGCCTTTGGCAGGTTTGTTGCTCAATACTTCACGTTTGTCGTCAAAACCAACTTGAACAGCTTCATAACCGTCTGTTTCAACAGTTTTCACTTGAAGCACAACGTTTGGAGTTGCTTCGATGACAGTAACAGGGATGAATTCACCAGATTCAGTGAAGATTTGAGTCATTCCCACTTTTTTCCCTAAGATTCCTTTTGTCATGAGAAAATATTTCCTTTACTTTATTTATTTAAAAAGTTTTTAACGAGCGTTTTTTGTGCTCAAGAATCAAATCCTTATTAAAGTTTGATTTCTACGTTAACACCACTTGGAAGATCCAATTTCATCAAAGCGTCAACTGTTTTTTGAGTTGGGTTGATGATATCGATCAAGCGTTTGTGAGTACGCATTTCAAATTGTTCGCGAGAATCTTTGTATTTGTGAGTCGCACGAATAATTGTGTACAAGCTACGTTCAGTTGGAAGTGGAACTGGTCCAGCTACTGAAGCACCTGTACGTGTTGCAGTTTCAACAATTTTTTCTGCCGCTGTGTCAAGTGTACGATGTTCGTATGCTTTCAAACGGATACGGATTTTTTTGTTTGCCATCTTTTTCTCCTTTTCGTCTATTTAAGATAATAGGCTAGCTCCTCAAGAAAACCAACACGTCTTTGCGTGGCAATGCAACCGAGCGTGTCGCAACCTCTTGTATCATAGCTAAAGTTACTGTATTAACAGCACCGGTATATAATATCAGATTTAGCAGTGCTTTGCAAGGATTTTACACCCTTTTTTTCGATTTTTTAGAAGAAAATGTTTTCAGCTTTTTCTATTATTTTTCACAGTGAAAAAACCAGACTTTTGTCTGGTTAAAAATCCTATCCTATTATTTAATAGTAGATCCCTGAAAAGAATTCATATATTTCTTATATAGAATATATAAGAAAATCCAACGGAAAACATTATCCGCTACGGTCGCTAACCACACTCCAGTTAGACCTAAGTGCAGACTCACACCAAGCACGTAACCCGAAATAATTCGAATGACCCACATTCCAAATGTTGTGGCATAAAATGGAAGTTTGGCATTGCCCAAACCTTGCCATGCTGCTGTATAAATAAGTGTTCCTGCTGTCGCTGGTCCGCCAACAAAAGAATAAAATAACACAACAAGGCTAGCTGTTAGCGCTGTTTGATTGGTCGTAAAAAGATAAGTCAAATGACTACCAAATACGTAAACCAAAGCACCTACACAAAGCATCATAATCGTCGAAATCAAATACGAATCACGTACCAGCTGTTTAATATCTTTGGTATTTTTTTGTCCAAGGCTATGTGCTACAAGAATAACGGTTGCTGTCGCAACTCCCATTCCTGGCATGTAATTAAATTGTGTCAAGATTTCTCCAATAGCATTACCAGCTACCACTTCTGTTCCAAACTTAACAATAATCGCCACAATGACCACATCACCTGCGCGCATCATTAAACGCTCACCAGCAGCCGGCAAAGCAATTTTAATTAAGTCACGATCCAGTGTCCACCGGATGTTTTTGATAATCTTTTTAATCGGTAACTGACTGGCTAGCAACAGTGTTCCAACCAAACGTGCCAGAACTGTTGAACAAGCAACACCAACAATCCCCCAATGCAGAATGAATACCACTACAGCTGACAAAACTGCATTTAAGACATTGGTCAGCAAACTGATATACATTGGCAGTTGTGGTTTTCCCAAAGCCCGTAAAAAAGAACTCAGGGTCGTCATCAGCCCTAAACTAACAATCAGACCACCGACAATCGAAAGATAAAGACCGCCAGCTTGCGTAACAGCCGCATCTGTCCCAAGCCAAGTTAGAATCCTTTTCCCTAACCCAAGAGAAACTAAACCAAGAACTAGACTCAACCCAAAAGTAACCAATAAGGACTCAGACTGATAGTGAAGGGATTTTTGAGCGTTCTTTCCTCCAAGACTTTTGGCAACTAGACTTGAGACCGCTGCGCCAAGAGCAATGAAAATCGCTTGATAAATGGTAATAATATTATTAGCTACAGAGACCCCAGAGACAGCAATTAAACCAACTTGTGCAACAAGATAGTTATCTACTACCCCCATAAGCATCTGCAAAAGATTCTCCATCATGGCAGGAAAAGCCAAACGAATAATTTTCTTTGTTTGTTTCATGATTCTATCGTAACAAAAAGAAAAGCTGAGAACCAGCCTCAGCTCTTACTTTATAATCTTTAAAGTCCTAAGTAATCTTCAACAGCATTTTGCATGTCACTTGTAGCAACAACTGTTTTGTGACGAACCTCAGCTGTCTCAAGTCCATTGACAGCTTTTGGAATAGCAACTCCTGATAATTTTTCAAGTTCTTTAACTGCCACAAAGTCATCTGCTGGTGCTTGACCACTGACAGCTTCTACAACAACACGTGGGAATTTATATGGACTTGCTGTAGAGGCAATAACAGTTGGTGTATGATCACCAATACGTTCAACATATTTTTGATAAACAGCTGACGCAACGGCTGTATGGGGGTCTTCAACATAGTCACAAGCATCATAAACACGTTTAATTTCAGCTGATGTTTCAACTTCTGTTGCGAAACCAGCTTCAAACATATCAAGAATAACTTGGTTAGCACCTGAAAGAGTGTACTCTCCTTCAGACACAAGTTTTTCCATCAATTCTTTTGTTTTAGCAGCATCGTTGCCTAAAAGATGGAAAATCAAACGCTCCAAGTTAGATGATACCAAGATATCCATTGATGGACTTGTCGTTACCTTAAACTCACGTTTTTTATCGTATGTACCTGTTGTGAAGAAGTCAGTTAAGACTTTGTTTTCATTTGAAGCACAAATTAATTTACCAACTGGAACACCAATTTGACTAGCATAGTAAGCTGCTAAGATATTACCAAAGTTACCTGTTGGTACTGTAAAGTTAACTTTTTCGCCTGCTTTAATGTACCCTGCTTTAACCAACTGTGCATAAGCGTAAACGTAGTAAACAACTTGCGGCACCAAACGGCCAACGTTCATTGAGTTAGCTGATGAGAATTGTGTCTTGTGCGCAAGCAATTTTTCACGCAAAGCCACGTCGTTAAACATACGTTTAACATCTGTTTGAGCATCGTCAAAGTTACCAGTAATAGCCACTACATGGGTGTTGTTACCAGTCTGTGTTGTCATTTGAAGTTCTTGAATTTTGCTAACACCATCTTTTGGATAAAAGACGATGATTTCAGTCCCTGGAACATCCGCAAAACCAGCCATGGCAGCTTTACCAGTATCTCCTGATGTCGCTGTCAAAATCACTATTTTATTATCAACACCTTGTTTTTTAGCTGATGTTGTCAAAAGGTATGGTAAGATTGACAAAGCCATATCTTTAAAGGCAATCGTTGAACCATGGAAAAGCTCTAGATTATATTGATTCCCCAATTTAACAACAGGAGCAATGGCAGGTATGTCAAATTTTTCATCATAAGCCGAATTGATACAGTAATCTAATTCTTCTTCTGTAAAATCATCCAAAAATGCTGACAGAACCAGTCTAGCCACTTCTTGGTATGAAGCATCTTTTAAAGCATCAAAGTCCAAAGCCACTTCTGGAAGTGACGTTGGGGTGAAGAGTCCGCCGTCAGTTGCCAATCCTTGTAAAATAGCTTGGCTAGCAGTCACTTTGTTATTTTCGTCGCGAGTTGATTGGTAAATTAACGTCATCACAAATTCCTCATATTAATAGATAGTCTTGCACCCATTGTATCATAATTATCAGAAAATTTATACAAATTTGTGCAATTTATCAAAAAAGAGTAAGGCAAAGCTATTTCCTACCTAGTATCAGCTTCATCCCTTACTATACAAGTACTTAATAACTATTTGAAAACTTTGATAACATCAGTTTTTCCTAAGTTTCCTTGTTTTTATAATTCGATTATTTTCCCCAACGTGAATCAACACCAGCAATAGAAATCCAGATGCTTGCTAAAACGTCATAGAACAATTCAGCCACCTTTTTCGCTCCCTTCTTCTCACGTTTAATGTCACATGTATTATAACGCTACAAACCGTTGATGTAAAGGGATTTTTTAGATTTTTCGACGTCATATTTTCTAACATATAATGGTAGTTCTCTACAAAAAAGCCAACCGAATTGAACCGCACCCCAAAAGTTAGACACAAAATCTAACGATTGGGGTGCTTTTTGTATGAAATTAACTTATGAAGATAAACTAGGAATCTATAAACTCAGAAAACAAGGTGTGTCTTGGCCTCAGCTGGGTCAAACCTATGATGTTAATCCTAGAAATCTACGTTACATGGTTAAGCTTATGGAACGATATGGCGTAGAGATTGTTAAAAAAAGCAAAAATAGGTACTATTGCCCTGAACTAAAGCAAGAAATTATCAATCAAGTCCTTTTTGAAGGTCGCTCTCAAATATTAGTCTCTCTTGAATATGCTCTTCCTAACATAGGAACACTTTCCAATTGTCTAGCACAATACAAGAAAAATGGGTATACTATTGTTGAGAAAACAAGAGGGAGACCAAGTAAGATGGGACGTCAGCCGAAAAAGACTTCAGAGGAAATGTCAGAGCTAGAGCGACTTCAAAAAGAAGTGAAATACCTTAGAGCGGAGAATGCCGTGCTAAAAAAGTTGAGAGATTACCGCTTGAGGTAAGAGGCAGGGCGCGAAAAGCAACACGAATCATCCAAGAGTTGAGTGAGCAATTTTCTCTAGCGATGTTACTAAAGATTTTAGCCTTACCTCGTTCGAGTTATTATTACCACATCAAACAACTTAAACCAGTAGACAAAAACAAGGTTCTTAAAGCTAAAATTAAGATGATTTATGATGAGCACAAAGGAAACTATGGCTATCGTCGTATCACTTTGGAACTAAGAAACCAAGGCTTTTTAGTCAACCACAAAAGGGTGCAACGCTTAATGAAACTCATGACTTTGACTGCCCGTATTCGTCGTAAGCGTAAGTATGCATCTTACAAGGGTGAGATTGGCAAGAAAGCTGATAATCTCATTCAACGACAATTTGAAGCTTCAAAGCCCTACGAAAAGTGTTATACTGACGTCACAGAATTTGCCATTCCAGCTAGTTCACAAAAGTTGTATTTATCACCAGTTTTAGATGGTTATAATAGTGAGATTATCGCTTATCAGCTATTAACTTCGCCTAATTTAGAACAAATTAAACAAATGTTAAAGCAAGCTTTTCCAGATAATCGTTATGATCATACGATTCTTCACAGTGACCAAGGGTGGCAATATCAACACCAGTTTTATCACAACTTTCTCAATCAAAAAGGAATTCGTCCATCTATGTCCCGTAAGAGAAATAGCCCAGACAACGGCATGATGGCATCCTTCTTTGGAATCTTAAAACCAGAAATGTTTTACGGTTATGAAAAGACATTTCAGTCACTAGATGAGCTAAAACAAGCCATTATTAATTATATTGATTATTACAACAACAAACGCATTAAAGTCAAACTAAAAGGACTCAGCCCTGTGCAATACAGAACTAAATCCTTTCAATAATTAATTGTCCAACTTTTGGGGGTCAATACAAAGTGACTTTTGATATTAACTATTAGATTCACCTTTGGCAGGTCTCTTAGCAGATTTATTAATTGCTTTTTGAATAGTTTTAACATAGAGGTCAGCACCTGTCGTATTAGCATCACTGTAGTGAACACCGTCAGTACCATTCCAAATTTCTGGATGACTCGTTGCTGTCTTGTACCAATCAGCAATAGTAATGTAATTATACGTTTTCGGTAAACTCAATTCATAATCACGCGCCTGCTTAACTTTCGCTTTATCGCTAGCATTATATGGTGTCACAATAATCAAGCGATAACCATCTGGCAAAGCATCAATAAATTGTTGAATGTCTTCTTGATAATGGTCGAGTGAATTTACACCAATTGCAAGCACTGTTGTCTTAGAAAGTGTTCCACTCGAAATCTCATTTTGAAAAATTTCAAACGCATTGTCAAAACTACGACTTACCGCTGCATCTAATTGAGCATTAGGAAGCAGACTTGAGAATGCAGCACTTGAACGTAGTGCAACAGAATCTCCAATCACAGTTACATCACTTAAAGCTCCCGCATCACCAGCTGTCACAGTATGCGTACGATTCAAATTCGTTTGAGCTTGTTGTAGTGAGTTAACCAAGAGCCCTGTTTCAAAATTCCCCATAGCTGGTGCTGTAGCAACAGTTATCAAAGTTATCAAAGCTAAAACAGCTGAGCTACCATATAGCCATTTCTTATAAGGAGATAAATCCAAATAAATACCAAATAGTTTAACTGGCTTACCAGCAAGAAATGGTTCAATCACATAATAAGATAAGGTTGAAAATACCAACGATAGAATAATCGTCAGCACAACAGCAAATCCATTTGACATCAACTGTGTAAAGATAATGTAAAATGGCCAGTGGAAAAGATAAACACCATAACTAACATCAGCTAAATAGTTGATAATAGCAGGTTCTTTTGCATTTGGCGTTTGGTCATTTAGGACACGCGCCGCATAAATCATTACTATAGCAAACAAACTTGCTAAAATAAATCCAAATAAATAAGTGATGCGTTGGTCAAATTTCAAAGTAAACATCAATAAAACTAAGAGAGCTGCGCTCACTAGCATTGTGACGATACTACGTTTTGTAGACCACAGGCGAACATTCTTTTTAAAACGAATAGTTGTTTCTCTAATACCAGTCATCGTTGCCGCCATAGCCCCTAAGAAGAATGGAAAACTATGCGTCAAAGATGAGAAATAAATCATTGAAACGTTGTCGACAAAGAAAGCTCGGACAAACATTGTTAAGAAACTTCCAGTAAAAAATGCTGCCGAAATCGCAAAAATCAAACTACGGAATTTTGCCAGATTATCTTGATGTCTTCCCAATAACCAAACTACAAATCCCCAAATTAAATAGAAATGCATCTCAATTGCCAAACTCCATGTATGGACAAAGAGATGTGGGATAAATTGCGTTTCGTAATTACCACCTGTGATAATTTCAAAGAAATTCGTTGTAAAACCAATTGCTGCAGCCACTTGACTACCAATACTTGCCACATAGTCTCTACGAACCAAGTAAGTAAATGGCATGACAATTAAAATCATCAAAATTAGCGGTGGAACAATCCGATAAAAACGTCTCTTATAAAATCCTAAAAGATCAATTTTCTTGTTTCTCGAATACTCATCAATTAGCAAAGCTGTAATCAAATACCCTGAGAAAGTAAAGAAAATGTCAACACCGATAAAACCGCCTGGAAAGGCCGTTTTAAAGAAATGATAGAGCAGAACTAGGAAAAGCCCAATTACCCTAACCATTGAAAACCATTTTATTCTCATTTTTGAAAAATCCCCTGTTTAAAGGTTCCTGTATATACCTTACCATTTTGTGCTGTTAGAGTGCCTTCACCATCTGGTTGACCATTTTTAAATCCACCTTTATAAATCCAACCAGAATGTGAAGTAAAGACGCCCTGACCTTCAAACACACCATCATTAAAATTACCTTCGTAGCAATCCCCATTTTCATAAGTCAACTTACCTTGACCATTCATACGGTGATTGACCACATAACCCGTGTACGTGATTTTGCCATTGTCATACGTTAAGGTTGTCTTTGATTTTACCGATAAAGTAAAGACCGACAAACCGCAAATGATAAGAATTAAAACCGTCAGAAGCTCAAGGCGTCCTCTGGTTATTTTGATTTTTTTCATTTTTACTCAACTTCTCTTTAAGAATTTCTTAGTCGCGCTAGCCATTGTTCACAGCCACACTTAACCAACTCATAGGTAGCATCAAAATCACCTGTAAACCATGGATCTGGTACACCACCATCTACAAAAAGAAAGATTTTTTCATCAAATCGTCCTCGTGACATTTCTTTTAAATCTGCCACGTTATTCGTATCCATCCCAATGATGACATCAAAATCTCGAAAATCTTGATAAGAAATCTGTTGTGATGATTTTTGATAATCATAAGCAATATGATGCTTTTTAAAAATACCTTGTGTCCCGTGATGAATAGGATTTCCATGTTCCCAGTTAGAAGTCGCACGACTTTCAATTAATAGATTTTCACTAGTAACCAAATCTTTCATCACAAACTCAGCCATTGGACTACGACAAATATTTCCTAAGCAAACAAAACAAACTTTTTTCATGTTCTCTCCTACATAGTCAGTAACTGATTGTTTAAAACTTCTTTTATCATTATAACAAAAAAGAAGTCTTATCACATGTAAATTCCCTTATCTGTCGACTTTAAGAAAAAATTAAGCCTGACTGCATACAATATAGATAATCCTAAAACTTTTCTTTTTCATAATCTCCTGAGAGGGCTCCGCTTGCGGGGCTCTCTCGTTTTTTATAAAAAGTTCTTAGACAACTAAGAACCTTTAATTATTTATTCGCATTTAGTTCAACCTGTAGTAACATGGCAAAAACAATTTCTAAAAATATCATCACTAAACTAAGATAAGTCATGCTCGCCATGTGACCTAAGACAAGCGCAAGTATCGGAATCAAAATAGCAAAAACAAAATATGTTCTTAATTTATATCGCCATGAATAGGGTAAAAGATGTGCTCCAAAAACCATTGTATAAACCATAAGCATTTTTTCAGGTACTGCACTAAAGACCCACATAACAATCAATAAATAAATCAATTGGTTGCAGGTAAATAAGAAACCTAGGTTCGTTAATGGATTTTCTTTGGAGAAGATATCAACATTCAGCCATTTCCCAACAAACCAAGAGAGTGGCAACAATGGACATGAACAATAAAAAAATCAAAAGATTTTGGACAGGTAGCGATACCTTCATCACAGTTACCAAAGTTATTGAAACCCAGATGATGGTGGACGCAACAATAAAAGGTTGCCCTTTTCTCTGACTAACAATCATATCTTTTCGTAAAACTTCTAATTCCATAATCTTGCTCCTATAAGCACTTTTTCTCAATTATACCACACTCCATAGCCATTTATAAAATAAAGAAAGAACCTTGGAAAACCAAGGTTCTTTCCGGAGATTATGAAAAAGAAAAGTTTTAGGATGGTTATAGTATATAAAGACTTGCTTAAACTTTCCTTAAGATAATATTTTATTTTTCAGCATAAGAATACCCCAGATGATCATATGCTTTAGCTGTAGCTACACGACCTGTACGTGTACGCATAATAAAGCCCTTTTGAATCAAATAAGGTTCATACATATCCTCAACCGTATCACGCTCTTCAGCAATATTAACAGATAGAGTTCCCAAACCAACTGGACCACCATTATAAACTTCAATCATAGTACGCAAGATTTTTTGGTCAATGTAATCAAGCCCTTCATGATCGACATCCAGCATTGTTAAAGCTTTATCTGTAATATCTTTTGTAATAATACCATCACCCATAATTTGAGCATAGTCACGAACCCGTTTTAACAAACGGTTGGCAATACGTGGTGTACCTCGGCTACGTCGCGCCAATTCTTGTGCAGCTTCATGCACGATTTCCATTTCAAAAATATCAGCTGTGCGTTCAACAATTTCTGTCAAATCGTCAACCGCATAATATTCCATATGCCCCGTAATTCCAAAACGCGCACGCAATGGATTCGAAAGCATCCCGGCTCGAGTTGTTGCTCCAATTAGCGTAAAAGGTGGCAAATCCAAATGAACACTACGACTAGTCTCACCATTACCAATCATAATATCAATATAGAAATCTTCCATAGCGCTATAAAGCACTTCTTCTATCGCCATCGGCATACGATGAATTTCATCGATAAACAAAACATCCCCAGGTTCCAAATCATTCAAAATAGCAACCAAATCACCAGCTTTTTCAATAGCTGGGCCAGAAGTTTGTTTGAGATTCACCCCTAATTCGTTAGCAATCACAAATGCCATTGTCGTCTTACCAAGACCCGGAGGGCCAAACAATAGCACATGGTCAAGTGATTCATCACGTAATTTTGCTGCTTCGATAAAAATTTTCAGCTGATTTTTAACCTTATCCTGTCCAATATATTCTTTTAAATATTGAGGACGAAGCGTACGTTCCACAAATTCTTCGTCACCCATGATATCATTATCTAAAATTCTACTCATAGCCTTATTATACCAAAATAAGAGCTGTCAGTGAATTGTTTTGATAACAGTCTACAATCCCCACCAGGCTGTCAATAAAACCGTAAATCCCTTTAACATTTGCTCCTTCTCCCCTTTCTCTAATTTCTAATATTATTGTAAATGGTTCGAAGAAAAAACAACATGACAAAAATGTCATGTTGTTTTTATTATCTACACAAACTACTCCACAGCATCAATATCAAGTTGCCATTCTTCTTTAAGTTTATTTTCTAAATAAGTATCACCAACCAATCGTGCAAATAATGTTGCATTCGTAAATGACTGTTCTGCTAAAGCAAAGTCATGTTTAAATTTCAGATAATACTTCCACTCCACCAAACTTAAAATCGGACGACGTTGAAAATCATGAATCTCTGTCATAATTTTTTCACTGATTGTAATAACACGCTCAATATAATATTCTCGTTTAAATTGGAATGCTAAGTCAATATTATTTAACAATACATTATTTAAAATTAAATCAGTCTCAGGTGAAACATGCTTTTGATTTACCAACCTTTTCATCAAATCATCGTAAAAATTCAAACTATAAATTCCTTCAAACTTCTTAGCAGAAGAAAGACAAGCAAAGTAAAGATCAATCAAAATTAAATCATTAATGGTAAAAACTTTCTTTCGATTAACTTGACCAAAATAATCATTTAAAATACCCTCTCCAAAATTGACATCTTCACTAAAATGAACATCGAATTTTGATTGTAAACAATCAATGATTAACCGTTCTTCTTCTGGAATAACATCATAAAATACTTCAGCAATCTCATCAAAATAGTCATTTTTTCGATCAAGTCGTACCTGGTCTCCATATGTAGGTGTTCGAAGAAGTAAATACTTCAACTCTTTATACCGCTTAGGTAATTCTAAACTGTCACCATCAGTTAAGGTACCTAATTTCACTCCCAGACGATTGGCAATAAAGCTTGCTTTACTGAGATTGGGTATTGATTGGTTCAACTCAATTCTAGCTAATTGTCTTACCGATAATTCTGTTTCATCCCCATAGAATTCTTCACGTGAGATTTCCTTTTCCTCCCGCATCAAGCGGATCTTCTCCCCAAATTTTTCCACTTCAATCTCCTGTTTTATTAAAAAAATCTGCTTATTTCATATTTTAACATACCGCTTTCATTTGACAAACTATTTTCATTAAAAATAACAAATTTTCTAATAAAACATTTAATAAAAATACCCAAGGCTTTCGTCTCAGGCACTTTTTTGATTAAATTAATCTCCTAAACCAATACGGTGAAAGATTTCATCAACACGTTTAGTGTAGTAAGATGGGTTAAATAATTCATCAATTTCATCTTGAGTCAAACGTGAAGTGACTTCTTCATCAGCTTCAAGAAGCGGTTTGAAGTCAATTTGGTTATCCCAAGAATAAGCTGTTTTAGGTTGAACAAGGTCGTAAGCTTGTTCACGTGTCATTCCTTTTTCAATCAATTTAAGCATAACACGTTGGCTGAAGATAAGTCCAAAAGTAGAACCCATGTTGCGAATCATGTTTTCTGGGAAAACAGTCAAGTTTTTAACAATATTTCCGAAACGGTTAAGCATATAGTCGATAAGGATTGTTGTATCAGGTGAGATGATACGTTCAGCAGATGAATGTGAGATATCACGTTCATGCCAAAGTGACACGTTTTCGTAAGCTGTTACCATGTGACCGCGGATAACACGCGCAAGACCTGTCATATTTTCTGAACCGATTGGGTTACGTTTGTGAGGCATAGCTGAGCTACCTTTTTGACCTTTAGCAAAGTATTCTTCAACTTCACGTTGTTCAGATTTTTGAAGACCACGGATTTCAGTTGCCATACGTTCGATTGATGTTGCGATGCTAGCAAGAACAGCGAAGTATTCTGCATGAAGGTCACGTGGAAGAACTTGTGTTGAGATTTCTTGAGCACGGATACCAAGTTTTTCACATACGTATGCTTCAACAAATGGTGGAATGTTAGCGAAGTTACCAACAGCACCTGAAATTTTACCAGCTTCAACACCAGCAGCTGCATGTTCGAAACGTTCGATGTTACGTTTCATTTCGCTGTACCATGTTGCCAATTTCAAACCAAATGTTGTTGGTTCAGCGTGGACACCGTGAGTACGGCCCATCATGATAGTGAATTTATGTTCTTTAGCTTTGTTAGCAATGATTTCAAGGAAATTGTGCAAATCTTTACGGATGATTTCGTTAGCTTGTTTGTAAAGGTAACCATAAGCTGTATCAACAACGTCAGTTGATGTCAAACCATAGTGAACCCATTTACGTTCTTGACCAAGACTTTCAGAAACGGCACGTGTGAAGGCAACAACGTCGTGGCGTGTTTGTTGTTCGATTTCTAAGATACGGTCAACGTCAAAGCTTGCATTGGCACGGATTTTAGCGACATCTTCTTTAGGAATTTCGCCTAGTTCAGACCATGCTTCGTCAGCCAAAATTTCAACTTCAAGCCAAGCTTTGTATTTGTTTTCTTCACTCCAAATTGCCGCCATCTCAGGGCGTGAATAACGATCGATCATGTTTATGATGTTAAGGGCATTAAGTAAATTGATTAATACCCTATCTCCTTTCTTTTTTTAAGTTATATATCAAATAATAACTAACGCATTTAAGTAAAATCTTCTTTACCAATTTCAACAGACGGATAATGAGGTAAGCTTGTCAAATCTGAATCAAGTGGTAAATTATAAGTAGCAAGGAAATCCCTTAAAAGTCCATTCCTTCACCCATTTCCGCGATGGTATCTGGTTCATTACTAAACAAGGTAATGTGTCCCATCTTGCGGTTATGTTTCGCCTCTAGTTTACCATAAAGGTGGAGGTGAGCGCTAGGATTTTCCTTAACATAAGCTCGTGCTTTGTCCATATGTTGTCCAAGAACATTAAGCATAACGGCTGGTTGATGCAAATGAATCTTAGGAAGTGGCAAACCAAGAATTCCTAAAATATGTGTATCAAATTGTGAAAAATCACAAGCTTCGATTGAATAGTGTCCAGAATTGTGTGGACGTGGTGCAATTTCATTGACAATAATGTCATCTGATGTCACGAACATCTCAACACAAAGTGTCCCAGACAATTCCAATTGTTCAGCAATTTGCGTTGCCATAGCTTGTGCTTTTTTGGCAAGTTCATCAGAAATGCGAGCAGGCACGATGGTTTTTGACAAGATATTGTTACGATGAATATTTTCTTGAACTGGGAAAACAGTCATCTCCTTGCCATTACCTGACACAATCACTGAAATTTCAAGGTCAAAATTCACAAATTCTTCTAGCACACATTCACAAGAGTTGGCTAATTTATTTGCAGCTTCCAAATCATCGGCTGATTTAATGACAATTTGACCATGACCGTCGTAACCGCCAGTTGCAGTTTTCAAGACATAATTCTTAGACAAATCAATATCTTCAAGATCAAGACTTGATGTCACAACTTTATAAGGCGCTACGGTAACACCAGCTTTTTGAGATAAAAAGTTTTTCTCAAAAATACGATTTTGTGAAATTCTAAGTAGATCAGTTCCTTGTGGTAATTGATTTGCTTGTACCACTGCATCCAAAGCATCCACATCGACATTTTCAAACTCATAAGTAAGCACATCACAGCGCTCTGCCAATTCGCGCATTGCATCAACATCATCATATGGTGCCACAATCATATCACTAACACGAGATGCAGGACAATCTTTCGTTGGATCAAGTGTAACCACCTTGTGTCCCATATAGATAGCTGAAATAGCCATCATTTGACCTAGTTGACCACCACCGATAATACCAATTGTTTTAGTCGAGTTCATCAGTTGATGCCTCCGCAGCTTTGCCTTGTTCGATGGCAAATTTTTCTAGTTTTTCTGCCAAAGCAGCATCTTCGATTGCTAAAATACGAAGGGCTGTTAGCGCAGCATTTTTAGCTCCTGATTCACCAATTGCCATTGTTGCCACAGGGACACCACCAGGCATCTGAACGATTGAATAAAGAGAATCAAGTCCGCTAAGGGCACGTGATTTCACAGGAACACCAATAACTGGAAGTGTTGTTTTTGCTGCAACCATACCAGGTAAATGTGCAGCACCACCAGCACCAGCAATAATCGCCTTGATACCGCGACCTCTTGCTTCTTCGGCATGTTTAAACATCAAATCTGGTGTACGGTGAGCTGAAACAACTTTCTTTTCATAAGCCACACCAAATTCATCAAGTACTTCTGCTGTTTTTTTCATGGTAGCCCAATCTGATTTGCTTCCCATGATAACTGAAATTAATGGTTTCATTATTTTCCTTCCAATTGTTTTATATCTTCAACATCAAGAACAGGATAGCCAAGTACTTTTAACTTTTGGGCAAAAAGACCACTACCTGCTACTTTTTCACCAGAAAAGTTTCCATCGTAAATCTGATTAACACCACATGACGGGCTGCGTAATTGTAAAATAGCTAAATCAATAGAGTTTTTAGTAAGCTCATGGATACAACGCTCAAGGCCTTTTTCAAACAGGTCATCGTAACAATTTCCTCTCTTATCAAGAACATGTCCATCAACTAATTCAACAGGTTCTCGTGGTGTAGGCAGACCAGCTAAAACTTCTGGACAAATGGCTACCACTTCTTTGTCAGCAACATAATCAACCAGAGCTTGATTGTAATTATGACCACCATTATACTTACACTTCTCACCCAAGAGACAAGCGCTGACTAAAACACATTTAGGTTTAACGTCCAAGAGCTTTACTTCCGATATCGTTGCGATAGAAAAGACCTGTTGTATATTGCTTAGCAAGCTCTGCATAAATAACATCTTGAGCAGATTTTACGTCAGCTTCTGTTGTAACTAACATGTATACACGTCCGCCGTTTGAAAGCAATGCTTTATCATCAGCGAACTTAGCTCCTGCGTAATAAGTAACCACATTACCTGATGTTTTTGCAGGAAGATGAACACCTTTTTCATAGGCAACAGGATAACCTTCTGAGGCAACCACTACACCAAGAGTCACACCTTTATCTGTCCATGTAATTTTTGGAACTTTTTCATCCAAAATATCAGTCATATTTTGTGCAAAATCAGATGTCAAACGTGGCAAGATAACTTGCGTTTCAGGGTCACCAAAACGTGAATTGAACTCGATAACTTTTGGTCCATCAGCTGTCAAGATAAGACCAGCGTAAAGAACACCAAGATATGGACGACCTTCAGCAATCATCCCATTAAGAACAGGTTTAACGATTGTTTCGACGGCTGTATCAACAACACTTTGTGACAAATGTGGTACCGGTGCGTAAGCTCCCATACCTCCAGTATTAGGACCTTTATCACCATCAAAAGCACGTTTGTGGTCTTGCGCAGTTGGCATGATGTCGAAGTTATCGCCATTGACAAAGGCAAACAATGAGAATTCTTCACCATCAAGAAATTCTTCGATAACCACGCGCGCACCAGAATCGCCAAATTTATTATCAAGCAACATTTCATGTGCGGCTTCTACCGCTTGCTCAACTGTTTCAGCAACAACCACACCTTTACCAAGTGCCAAGCCGTCTGCTTTGACAACAATCGGTGCACCATGTTCTTCAATATAACTCTTTGCTTGTTCAAAATCTGAGAAAGTGCTGTAAGCCGCCGTTGGAACATGGTATTTAGCCATGATTGATTTAGCAAAGTCTTTAGACCATTCAAGTTCTGCTGCAGCTTTACTTGGTCCAAAAGCTTTTAAGCCAGCTGCATTAAAATCATCAACAATTCCTGCTGCCAAAGCATCATCAGGACCGATAAATGTCCAAGCAATGTCATTTGCTTTTGCAAAATCAATCAGTTTAGAATGTTCGTAAATTCCGATATTTACCAAATCAAGTCCATCAAGTGTCATTCCATCATTACCAGGTGCTACAAAAACCTGGCTCACTTGAGGAGATTCCAACAACTTCTTAGCAATAGCGTGCTCACGCCCGCCAGAGCCAACAACTAAAAGTTTCATAAGTAAAAATACCTCAATAGAAAACAATCACAGGAGCCTAGGCTCCAAAATCAACAAAGCACGTAAAAACAAAATATTTTAACGAATTATCTAGATATATTATAACATATTTGTTCGGAAACATATAAAAATCCTGTGATAAGTTTAGAAAAAATAGCATAAAAATAAAAAAGTCCCAATCTAGATAGATTGGGACTTGGTTGGATTATGAAAATATGAAAAAAAGTTTATTTAGGAGTTATTATTAGTATAGTAAGCCTTACTTAAGTGAGACTTAAGCAAAACTTTCAAAAAACTTAAAGTAAAAGCATCCTGGCCTTAGCCAGGATGCTTCATGAAATATTTATTAAAAGAAGTTTGCCTATTTATCTTAGTGGCGGAAGTGACGAACACCTGTAAATACCATGGCAATACCGTATTTATCAGCCATGTCGATAGATTCTTGGTCACGCACTGAACCACCAGGTTGGATGATAGCTTTCACACCTGCGGCAGCAATTTCTTCAACGTTGTCCGCAAATGGGAAGAAAGCATCACTAGCAAGGACAGCACCATCAAGACGGTCTTTGGCTTGGTCAAGTGCGATACGAACAGAAGCCACACGGTTTGTTTGACCAGGGCCAACACCAAGTGTCATGTGGTCATTTGTCACGATGATACCGTTAGATTTAACATATTTGATTGATTTCCAAGCAAATTCAAGAGCTGCTTTTTCTTGGTCAGTTGGTTGACGTTTTGTGACAACTTTCCAATCTGCTGGATTTTCTTCGATAACATCTTGGTTTTGAACCAAAAGTCCACCAACAACGCCAGTGTATTCTTTTTCAACTTGGCTAGCTTCTTGAACGTCAAATGGCAATTGAAGAATACGCATGTTTTTCTTCTTAGTTGTCAATATTTCAAGAGCTTCATCAGAATAGCTTGGAGCAATGATGATTTCAAGGAAAACAGCGTGCATTTTCTTAGCTGTTGCAGCGTCAACTTCACGGTTCAACACAACAATACCACCAAAGATTGATACTGGGTCTGATTCATAAGCATAATCCCAAGCAGTTTCAATGTCATCAGCTTGTCCGATACCACATGGGTTCATGTGTTTAAGAGCAACAACAGTTGGACGGTCTTTGAAATCACGAATGATACGGATAGCTGCATCAGCATCACGAATGTTGTTAAATGACAATTCTTTACCATTCAATTGTTTAGCAGAAGCAATTGAGTAATCTGTTGGCAATGCTTTTTGGTAGAAATCCGCGTCTTGTTGTGGGTTTTCACCATAACGCATTGGTTGTTTCAAATCGTAAGTGATGGTAAGTTTTTCAGGTTTTGTTTCACCAACTTGTTTTGTAAAGTATTCCGCAATCAAAGCATCGTATGCTGCTGTGTGACGGAAGACTTTCGCTGCCAAACGTTGACGAGTTTCAAATGTTGTTTCACCATTTGCTGACAATTCATCCAAAACAACAGCGTAATCAGCTGGGTCAACGACAACTGTAACACTAGCGTGGTTTTTAGCTGCAGAGCGAAGCATTGAAGGACCACCGATATCAATATTTTCAACCGCATCAGCGTAAGTCACATCTGGTTTCAAGATTGTTTCTTTGAATGGGTAAAGGTTAACCACAACAAGGTCAATCAATTCGATGTAATTATCTTTTGCTGCTTGAAGGTGACTATCAAGGTCACGACGAGCCAAAAGACCACCATGGATATTTGGGTGAAGTGTCTTCACACGTCCATCCATCATTTCTGGGAAACCAGTCACATCATCAATCGCAATAGTGTCAACACCTGCTTTATCAAGCGCAACTTTTGTTCCACCAGTTGAGATGATATCCCAGCCAAGTTTTTTCAATTTTTGAGCAAATTCAACAATGCCCGCTTTGTCAGAAACACTAATTAGTGCACGTTTTGTCATTTTTTCTCCTTTAAAAAGATGTTACTGTTATGTTTAGCCTTCAAAGTTATCATAAAATCTAACTTTTGAGATTACTTTTTCTCAACTCCCAAGCTCTCTAAAACCTCAGGATAAAGCTTATACTCATTTTTATGAATGCGAGCTTCAAAACTTTCAATGGTATCACCTGCTAGACGAGGCACACGAACTTGTTTAATCACTGTCCCTGTATCGACACCACTGTCAACCCAATGAATGGTAACACCAGACTGGTCAACACGTGCTTCCCAAGCATCATCAATACCATGAGCACCTGGAAATTCAGGAAGATAAGCTGGATGAATATTGATAATACGACCTTCGTAAGCTTTTAACAAAGTCGGTCCAACAATTTTCATATAGCCAGCCAAGCAAACCAAACCAATGTCATATTTTTCAAGCAAAGCCACAATCGCTTCTTCATATGCTGCTTTACTGTCAAACTCTTTCAGTTCAAAAGCATGAGCTGTCACACCCAGTTTTTCAGCACGTTCTAAGACATAAGCATCTCGGTGGTCTGAAAAGACAAACTCAACCGGAAACTGCTCAGCAATAACTTGAAAATTTGACCCATTACCACTCGCAAATACTGCGATTTTTTTCATTATTTAATCACCACACTTGCATCTGCTTTTTTAACGATGCGACCAATTTCATAAACTGGTTCGTCAAGAAGTTCTTTCACACGTTCAACTTTGTCAGGGCTAGCTGCCATCACCAAACCAATACCCATGTTGAAGATTTCAAACATTTCTTCGTGTTTGATGTTGCCATATTTTTCAAGTGCTTTGAAAATTGGAAGAACTGGAATTTTGTCTTCTTCGATTTCAGCAGCCAAGTCATCCGCGAACATACGAGGCACATTTTCGATGAATCCACCACCAGTGATGTGAGCAATACCGTTAACCAATTCTTCTTTGATAAGTGGAAGCACTGCTTTAACGTAGATACGAGTTGGTTCAAGAAGGACTTCTTTCAATTTTTTGCCTTCAAGTTCTGGAAGAACCTCTTCACCTGAATAATCAGCAAAAACTCGACGAACAAGTGAGTAACCATTTGAGTGGATACCGCTTGAAGCAAGTCCAAGAAGAACGTCGCCATCAGAAACTTTTGAACCATCAATGATTTGTGATTTTTCAGCAACACCTACTGCAAAACCAGCCAAATCATAATCATCTTCGACGTACATACCAGGCATCTCAGCAGTTTCACCACCAATAAGAGCTGCACCAGATTGGGCACAACCTTCAGCAACACCAGCAACAACTTGTTCAAGTTTTGCAGGCTCATTTTTACCAGTTGCGATGTAGTCTAAGAAGTAAAGTGGTTCTGCACCAGCAGCAATAATATCATTAACACACATTGCCACACAGTCTTGACCGATGGTATCGTGTTTGTCATATTTGATGGCAAGCATGAGTTTTGTTCCCACACCATCAGTTCCTGAAATCAAAACAGGTTCTTTAACGCCAGTTTTAGTAAGGTCAAACATACCACCAAAACCACCAAGAGCACCCATAACACCAGCACGTTCAGTACGTGCCACGTGTTTTTTGATACGTGCAACAACTTCATAACCCGCTTCAACATCAACACCAGATTGAGCGTAAGCATTTTTTGTCATAATAATTTTCTCCTTTTGGGAAATAGCAGAGCTATTTAAATATTTTTCCAGATAAGTTTAATATTTTCTACCTAATAGCTAAATATGCCAAAAATGGACTAATATAAATTGCTAGATAAATCAGCGTAATCCACGGTTGATAATCAATATAAAATTCCTTAAAAGTTAATGACCACGAATGTTTTATAATAACCCAGCCAACAACATCAACAATAATAGTTAACGTTCCACAGACAATTGATGTAACAATTGCCTCATGTAATGTAACTATAGGCAAAATAGATAGATAGATAGATACATATAAGCAGCAATAAGGAAAATTAAAATATTATAAAGTGGATGTCAAGGTTTCGTAGCCTCATAACCTTCTCCCATACCTGGTCCATCAGCCATCGATGACATTTTTAGAACAACAATATTAAAGACCGTATGTCCCACACAAAGATAATAGTCACTATAACATAAGCCAACCAATACCATAGCATAGACAAACCAAATTCTTGCATCATATTGTCCTTCCTATAAATAGAAGCTATTTATTCTCATTAACTTCGTGAATATAGAAACTTGTTTTTTCTTCCAAGCTCTTGAGATATGCTTCTTCATAATCATAGAGTGGTGTTGGGTACTTACCGTCAAAGTATGCCACGCAAAGACCACCATTTGGAGCATCTGTATCAAGACCGATTGATTCAATCAAACCATCAATTGACAAGTAAGTTAGACTATCTGCACCGATAATTTCACAAACTTCATCTTTGGTATGATTAGCCGAAATCAATTCACGACGATTTTGAATGTCGATACCGTAGAAACATGGGTATTTCAACTCTGGACTACCGATTGCTACGTGAACTTCTGTTGCACCAGCTTCACGAAGAAGACGAACGATACGACGTGATGTAGTTCCACGTACGATAGAATCATCTACCATGACCACGCGCTTACCTTTAACAACACCTGAAACAGCTGAAAGTTTCATACGAACACCTTGCTCACGCAATTCTTGTGTTGGTTGAATGAAAGTACGTTGTGTGTATTGGTTTTTCACCAAGCCCATTTCATTAGGAAGACCTGATTCTTCAGCGAATCCCATGGCTGCTGAAAGTGATGAATTTGGCACCCCAACAACGATATCAGCTTCATGATGAAACTCTTGTGCCAAACGTTTCCCCATATTTTTACGAGCCGTATGAACATTGACACCGTAAATATCACTATCAGGACGTGCAAAGTAAATGTATTCCATTGAACAAATGGTAAGTTGAGTGTCATTTGTGTAAGAGTCATAGCGAATACCGTTATCATCGATAATCACCATTTCACCTGGTTTTACATCACGCACCCATTTAGCACCAATCACTTCAAAAGCACATGTTTCACTTGAAACCACCCAAGCGCCGTTTTCCATTTGACCAATTGACAATGGACGGAAACCATTTGGATCAAGTGCGGCAATTAACTTATCTTTTGTCATCAACAAGTAAGCAAAGCCACCTTTGACAGTGTTAAGGGCTTCTTTAACTTTACCAAGGAACTCTGGATTGTGACTACGACGAATCAAATGCATCAAAATTTCAGTATCTGATGAAGCATTGAAAATCGCTCCTTCATCTTCAAGTTCTTTTTTCAATGATACGGCATTTGTCAGATTACCATTGTGGCAAAGACCAAATTGTTCATCTGTAAAGTTGTAAAGGAAAGGTTGGATATTGTTAATAGATGCTGAGCCAGCGGTCGCGTAACGAACGTGACCAATAGCTGCAGTCCCTGTCAATTTTTCCAAATCAGCAGGATTTTTAAACACATCTGAAAGGAGACCTGTATTGCGATGTTGAAGAAGTTTACCGTTATCGCTAGTAACGATACCTGCACCTTCTTGACCGCGGTGTTGAAGACTGTGGAGCCCAAAATAAGTGACGTGAGCAGCTTGAGGATGTCCCCAAATCCCAAACACACCACACTCTTCATTAAGAGATTTAACTTCGTATGTCATTCTTTTTTATTACCTAAATTTACTCGTCAGAATTATCCTCTGATAAGTTGACAAAAGGTACTCACGTACCCTGTCACTATCAATTCTATAAAATATATTTTTGTAGATATTAAGCTTTAGTGAAATACTCAACTGCGCTACGGAACAAGTGTTGGTCTTTGTTTCCTGGAATATTTTGGAAAAGACCATCTTCGTAACGTTCTGAGTGTCCCATCTTACCGATGATTTGTCCGTTCTTGCTTGTAATACCTTCAATAGCATTCACAGAACCGTTTGGATTGTATTTAGAATCCATGCTTGGTTTGCCATCAAAGTCAACATATTGACTAAAGATTTGTCCGTTATCACGAAGTTCAGCAAACTCTTCATCAGTCACAACAAATTTACCTTCACCATGTGAAACTGGGATAGCGTAAACATCACCAACTTCAACACCAGCAAGCCAAGGTGAGTTTGTATTTGCGATACGTGTTTCAACCATTTTCGCCACGTGTTGGTCAGCATCGTTGTAGAAAAGAGTTGGACTTGTTTCAGTAGCGTCTTCAAAGTTACCGTATGGAAGAAGACCTGATTTAACAAGGGCTTGGAATCCATTACAGATACCAATGATAAGACCACCTTTTTCGATGAAACTATCAATAGCTGCGCGAACTTTTTGGTTAAGCAAGATGTTCACAATGAATTTAGCAGAACCATCTGGTTCATCAGCAGCTGAGAACCCTCCAGCAAAGAAGATAATGTTAGCTTTACTGATGTTGTCAACCATTGTATCAACTGAAGCTTCAATGGCTGCTTCATTAAGTGTCACAAATGGTACCAAATTAACTTTTGCACCAGCTTGTTCAAAGGCTTTAGCTGAATCGTATTCTGAGTTTGTACCAGGGAAAACTGGGATGTAAACAAGTGGTTCAGCAACTTTTTCGCTTGCTTTAATGATAGCATCTGAAGCGACAGCTGGAACATCTTCAAGCTTAGTACTTTGTTCGAATTCAGTTGGGTAAACTTTTTCAAGTGTTCCTTCAAAGGCTGAAAGGAGTTTTTCACCAGAAAGGTTGACACCATTGACAGTAAGTGTAAAGTCAGCTGTTGTTTCACCGATTTTAACTGCATCCGCAATTTCTTCAGCAGATGTAAAGATGAAGCCACCGAGTTGAGCTGTCAAGCTAGTAGCCAGCTCTGCCAATTTAACCTTAGCACCGATGTGGTTACCAAAGCTAGCAAGTGCTAGGCTCTCCATCACACCACCGTATTTAACAGCTGATGCTGCTGTAATATGATGCGCCTTTTGAATGGCTTCAAATTTAGCAAAATTAGCTTTAATAAGGTCAAAATCAATATCTTGTGAAATAGCTTGACCTGGAATATAGTAAACATTTTCGCCAGCTGCTTTAAATTCTGGTGAAAGAACTTTACGGCTATCAGCTGTTGTTACACCAAAAGCAACCAATGTTGGTGGTACTGTCAATTCTTCAAAAGTACCAGACATTGAATCTTTACCACCAATTGATGGCAAACCAAGTTGGATTTGAGCTTCGATTGAACCAAGAAGAGCTGAGACAGGTTGACCAAAGCGTTCAGCTTTTTTATCCATACGTTGGAAATATTCTTGGTAAGAGAAGCGCGCTTTAGACCAGTTAGCCCCAGTTGCCACCAAACGTGCTGTCGCTTCAATCACAGCATAAGCAGCACCGTGATATGGTGACCATTCAGCAATGTAAGGATTGAATCCTTGAGCCATAACTGAAGCAGTTGTTGTTACACCATTTTGAACTGGAAGTTTTTGAACAGAACTTTCTGTTGGTGTGATTTGGTAACGACCACCAATTGGATGGTTAACTGTTGAACGACCAACAGAGCTATCAAAGATTGTTTGTAAACCTTTTTGGCTAGCATGGTTAAGGTCTGAAAGAACCTTAGTTGTATCAGCTTCAAGAGTTGCTGCCGAAGTTGTACGTTGTTCTGGCATATCAACTTGACTGTCAACGACATCAGCATCAACGACCACACGCACACCGTTAGTATCAAGGAAACGACGTTCAATATTGACGATTGTTTGACCATTCCAAGTCATAACAAGGTTTGGTTTTTCTGTAACTGTCGCAACAACAACAGCATCGATATTTTCTTTGTGACATTCAGCCACGAAAGCTTCAACGTCTTTTGGACGAACCACAACAGCCATACGTTCTTGTGATTCTGAAATAGCAATTTCAGTTCCGTTAAGCCCTTGGTATTTAAGTGGTACTTTATTAAGGTCGATTTCAAGACCATCAGCTAATTCACCAATCGCAACGCAGACACCACCAGCACCAAAGTCATTTGATTTTTTGATGAGGCGAGTCACATTACCGTTACGGAAAAAACGTTGGATTTTACGTTCTTCGATGGCGTTACCTTTTTGAACTTCTGCACCAGCTGTTTCAACAGATTCAACTGTTTGAACTTTAGAAGAACCAGTCGCACCACCGACACCGTCACGACCAGTTTTACCTCCAAGAAGGATAACCACATCACCAGCTTCTGGTTTTTCACGAACAACATTACCTTTAGGAGCTGCACCGACAACAGCACCAAGTTCCATACGTTTAGCAATAAATCCTGGGTGGAAGTATTCTTTAACGTAAGTTGTTGCAAGACCAATTTGATTACCATATGAAGAATAACCGTGAGCTGCTGTTTTAGAAATCACTTGTTGTGGTAATTTACCAAGACGAGTTTCTGCAATTGGTGTTGTGATATCACCAGCACCTGAGATACGCATAGCTTGGTAAACATAAGAACGTCCTGACAATGGGTCGCGAATCGCACCACCAATACATGTTGCAGCACCACCAAATGGTTCGATTTCTGTTGGGTGATTGTGTGTTTCATTCTTGAACATAAGAAGCCAAGGTTCTTTAACACCATTCACATCTACTTCGATTTCAACAGAACATGCATTGATTTCATCTGAAACTTCCATGTCATCCAAACGACCATTGGCACGTTCATAACGACCAAAGATAGTCGCCATATCCATCAATGTTTGTGGTTTTTCAGAGCGACCTAGTTCATCACGCATAGCAATGTATTTATCGTAAGTTACTTGCAATTGTTTTTGGAATTTAGACGCTGAGAAATCAATATGTTTAAGCTCAGTTTCAAAGGTTGTGTGACGGCAGTGGTCTGACCAGTAAGTATCCAAAACTTTCAATTCAGTTTCAGTTGGCACGCGACCAATTGTTTTGAAATAATCTTGAATGAAAAGAAGGTCATCAACTTCCATCGCCAAACCTTGTTCAGCTTTGTATTCAGCAAATTCAGCTGCTGTATAAGTTTTAAAAAAATCAAGATTTGGAATCGTTTTGTCAGATTCTGAAAATGCTTGTGGGGCAATTCCTGTTGTAATATCTTTAAAACGAGAATCAACAGGATTAAGCAAATAATTCTTAACCGCATCAAGTTCAGCTGCAGCGATATCTTTATTAATGAGATAAAGTTGAGCAGTATTAACAGTCACGTCATTGTTGCTACCAAGCAAAAGCAAAGCTTCTTGTGATGAGGCTGCGCGTTGGTCAAATTGACCAGGAAGTGACTCAATCGCAAAGAAAGCATAATTAGCAAGTTCAGCAACCAATTCACCTTCAGCCAAAATATTATCTGTTACTTGTTCAGAAAAGATATGTTTTTCCACACGTTCAAAAAGTGTTTTGTCTAGCCCAAAAACATCATAAACTTGAATGATACGTAGATCAGTCAAACTTGTTAATTGAAGATTATGTTTAAGTTCTTTAACAAGCGCTTGAGCTTTAATATTGAAATTTGATTTTTTCTCAACGAAAATTCGTTTATCCATTTTTTACCCTTTTTAGAATTCTTCTTTTACCTACTAGCAAATGTTGTAGGTTATTTAAGTCCTTTTAGTTTTTCAAGAACAACTTCATAAACATCTGTTAAGCTACCAAGATCACGACGGAAGACATCTTTGTCCATGTGGTGACCTTCAGCATCCCAAAGACGGCAGTTATCAGGTGAAAATTCATCAGCAAGAATGATTTTACCGTCTTTATCTTTACCAAATTCTAATTTGAAATCAATCAAAGTAAGTCCGATTTGTTTGAACCAATCTTTCAAAAGTTCATTAATACGACGTGTTTCAGCTTTGATGTAAGCAATATCTTCATCACTTGCAACACCAAGGAATTTCACGTGCTCATCATTAATGAATGGGTCATCCAATTCATCGTTTTTGTAATAAAACTCAACAATCGGTGTGTCTAATTTGATACCTTCTTCAACACCAAAACGTTTTGAGAATGAACCTGCTGTAACATTACGCAAAACAACTTCAAGAGGAACAATATCAACTTTTTTATTCAATTGTTCGGTTTCTGACAATTGTTTAACAAAGTGGGTTGCTATATCTGCTTCATTCAATTTAGTAAAAATTAAAGATGAGATTTGATTATTAAGAACGCCTTTACCTTTAATAGTCTCTTTACGAGCACCATTAAGCATTGTTGCTTGGTCTTTGTAGACTGAAATAATCAAGTTCTCATCTTCTGAAGTTGTGTAAATGTCTTTAGCTTTTCCCGTATAAATCAGTTGTCGTGACATGTTTTTGTTCGCCTTTCGCTTTTATTCTACTAAATTTTAACACATGCTCTAACCAATTTCAATATTTAACAGACTTTTTAATAAAATAAAAATAAAAACGTCCGCTTTTAGCGAACGTTTTTGCTTAATTTACTCTGTTATAGAGATATTCCATCATTTCTCCCATACATTTCATGTCTTCAACATCTTCATCAGGGATTTCCAAATGAAACTCGTCTTCTAAATTAATGATGAATTCCATCAAAGCAATTGAATCAACTCCCAAATCATCATGAAGACTTGTAGTTTGTGTAATCTTCATATCTGGTTTATTCATTTGCTCCTTAATGATGAAACTAATCCTTTTAAAAATAGCCTCTTTTGTCATTTCATCCTCCCTTTTCATTAGTCTTTTGGTGTGAATGCTTCAACCAATTGACCAACAACATTTGTATCTAACATCTTACGAGCTTGTCTAATAGTATAGTAAACAGCTTGCGCATCACTTGAACCATGGCATTTCACAACAGGTGCTTTAAGACCAAAAAGAACCGCACCACCTGCACTTGAATAATCCATAGTATCTTTTAGACTATACAAACTATCTTTTAATAGAAGGGCTCCTAATTTAGCGTTCCATCCACCTGATTTAATAGAAGATTTCAAGCTTCCCATAATATTAAGAGCAGTTCCTTCCATCGTTTTAAGAACAGCGTTTCCTGTGAAACCATCTGATACCACAACATCAGCAACACCATTCATTAAGTCACGCGCTTCAACATTTCCAACAAAGTTTAGACTATCATCTTCTGCCAAAAGAGCGTAAGTTTCTTTATGAAGTGGATCACCTTTAGTAGCTTCTGTCCCATTATTTAATAGACCAACTCGAGGTTTATCAATACCACGAACATTTTTAGCATAAAATGACCCTAAAATAGCATATTGGTGCAAGTGTTTAGGGGTATTTTCAGCATTCGCACCAAGGTCTAACATATCATAACCTTTACCATCAAGAGTTGGTAAAGTAGACATCAAACCTGGACGATCAATTCCTTTAATACGTCCAACAACAAAAAGTCCTGCTGCCAAAAGAGCACCTGTATTACCCGCAGAAATCACAGCATCTGCTGTTCCTTCCTTAACGGCTTGAGCACCAAGTACCATACTAGCTTTCTTTTTACGACGAATCGCTTTTGCTGGCTCATCGTCCGAATTAATTTTTTCATCTGTATGAACAACTGACACACGCTCTGTTGCTGTCAAATATTCCTTAATTTTTGCTTCATCTCCATAAAGTTGAATCTCAATATCTGAGAATTCAGCCAAGGCACGATTAACTCCCTCAACAATAGCTTTAGGAGCATTATCTCCGCCCATAGCATCAATAGCAATTTTCTTCATATGAATTTCCTCACAAAACATTATCGCCTTATTATAGCATGATTCGCGATTTTTTTCATTTTTTGAAAATCCTCGCCTACTTTCAGAAAAAAAGCCATCTGATAAACACTCAACAAGTGTGCTTATCAAATGACTTTACTTCATAATATTTCCCCAAATCCCTAAATCATCGATGAATTTCTTACTCTTCAATCGAAGACCAACATAATTGTCATAAATATCATCAATAAACAAACGTAATTTTCGTTTCATCTCTGGCTTAACAGAAATTGTCTTCAAATCGTCAAATTGAATCGCCTGAAAACGATCCACCAGATAAAGAACATTCGGATCCAGATGACTACGATGCTCATCTTTCACATAATGTTCAGGACAAAGCAAGCCAGAATACTTGTGAGAAAAATCAAAAGGAAGCCCCACACGGTGACAAAAAGCACACTCATGAAAATTAAGACTAACACCAAAACGTTCTAAAATCTGAATTTCAAAAATATTAGTCAAAATCTCGTAATCAAGCCCCTCTTCTATCAACAAAAGAGTCTTCTTTAAAAAGGCAAATAACTGCGGATCTGCAACACCATCTGGTACAGCAGCATCAGCTAGAGACGTCACATAAGACGCATAAGATAGCTTAAATAAATCCGCATTAATCTTCTTGAAAGAATCAACTTCCTTGTAATCCTCAATAAAAGAT
Source organism: Streptococcus lutetiensis (assembly GCF_900475675.1). NCBI lineage: Bacteria > Bacillati > Bacillota > Bacilli > Lactobacillales > Streptococcaceae > Streptococcus > Streptococcus lutetiensis. Next base: position 34,186 of record NZ_LS483403.1, on the reverse strand, counting down.
AAACCAGTATCATTGATTTTTAAAATAAACTTAGCCACCGTCAATGGTTGAATAGCTAAGTTAAAACGAGATTTACTAGCGTGTTTCACAAAAAACATGTGCTTCCCATTCGTCTCGGTAAAAATTTTAACTAACTTATCATCCTCACGATAATTACGATTATAGAGGACAAGACCGTAAGTTTCCTTATTTTGCATGTTCTTCCATAAATTCTTTCAAACGATCCATGGCTGTTGTGATTGTTTCCATACTTGCCGCATATGACAAACGAAGATAACCTTCACCATATTTACCAAATGCCACACCTGGAATGAAAGCAACAGCTTTTTCACGCGCAAAATCTTGACAAAATTTAAATGAATCTTGTTCATAACTAGCTGGAATCTTAGCAAAAATGTAAAAGGCACCATCTGGTTTGATAATCTTAAAGCCAAGTGCTGACATCTTATCAATGATGTAATCACGACGTTTCATATACTCTGCTTTCATTGGAAGAGCATCATCTTTACCAGCTGACAAAGCTTCAATCGCAGCAAACTGCGCCATTGTTGCAGCAGCTGTAACCAAGTATTGGTGACTCTTAATCAACTGTGCTGTAAAATTAGCTGGTGCAAAAATCATACCTATTCGCCAACCAGTCATAGCGTGAGATTTAGAAAGACCATTAATTAAAATCGTTTGTTCTGGAAGATATTCTGCAATTGATACATGAGGTTCATCACTATAAGTCAACTCAGAATAAACTTCATCTGAAACCACAAAAACATCATATTTCTTAAGTACATCTGCCAAAGCTTTGATTTGTTCGCGTGAGTAAGTTACCCCAGTTGGATTAGTTGGGTAATTAAGCAAAACGGCTTTTAGTTTATCGCCTTGTTCCAAAATAGCTTTTTCAAGCATTTCTGGTGTTAAAACAAAATCATTAGCTGTTGTATCAATTTCAACAATTTCAGCCCCTACAAGATTAACAATAGGTTCATAACCAGGATAAGCTGGTGCTGGCAAAAGAACTGTATCTCCAGGTTCCAAAATAGCCGTTAAGGTTGCTGACAAAGCTTCCGTTGCTCCAATTGTAACCAAAATTTCATTGTCAGGATTATAAGACAAATGATACTTAGACTTCAAAAAATCTGCAGCCGCTTGACGAAGAGCAGGTAAACCTGCCATACCAGTATAGTGAGACTGATTGGCATCAATCGCAGCTTTTGATGCCTCTTTAACATGATCAGGTGTCGTAAAATCAGGCTCTCCAAGAGTCAATTTCATAATACCTGGCACATCAGAGATAGACTGATCAAATTGACGAATCAACGACACTTCAATCTTATTTAAATTTTTATTAAAACGATCTGTTAAACTCATAGTTTCACCTCAAAAATCTAATTACATCTATTATACATAAAATTTGATAATTATACACCCTTTTTCAAGTTATCCACAACAACAATCAACTAATCGCAGTCAAAACTTATCCACATGTTAATATCTAAAACTAAAAAATCGCTGGAATAATACCAACGATTTCTTCTGACTTAAAGCCAAATCTTATTTATTAGCTGTTCCCATTTCAAACAATGGTGACAAAGGACGTTTTTCGTGAATACGAGTAATTGCTTCAGCAATTAATTCAGCGATTGAAATTTGTTCAATCTTGTCAATCAAACGTTCTTCTGGAAGATAGATAGTATCCAAAACAACCAATTTTTGGATTGCTGATTTCTCGATATTTTCAAGAGCAGGGCCAGAAAGAACTGGGTGAGTACATGACGCATAAACCGCAGTTGCTCCAGCTTCAGCAAGAGCGTCTGCTGCGTGACAAATAGTACCTGCTGTATCGATCATATCATCAATCAAGATACATTTTTTACCTTTAACATTACCAATGATGTTCATAACTTCACTGGTATTCATTTTTGTAACACTACGACGTTTATCAATGATAGCAATCGGTGTTTGGAGGAATTGTGCCAATTTACGTGCACGAGTCACACCACCGTGGTCAGGACTAACGATAACAACATCGTCTCCAACCAATCCGTGACGGTCAAAGTAATCAGCGATCAATGGTGCACCCATCAAGTGATCAACTGGAATATCAAAGAAGCCTTGAATTTGTGCAGCATGCAAGTCAACAGTCAAAAGACGATCAACTCCTGCTACTTCAAGCATATTTGCGACTAATTTAGAAGTAATCGGTTCACGTGAACGAGCCTTACGGTCTTGACGAGCATAACCATAGTAAGGAATAACCACACTAATTTTTTCAGCACTAGCACGTTTAAGAGCATCAACCATAATCAAGATTTCCATCAAGTTATCGTTAACTGGTGAGCTAGTTGACTGCAAAATAAAGACATGGTCGCCGCGAATTGATTCTTCAATGTTTACTTGGATTTCACCATCAGAAAATTGACGAACAGTTGATTTTCCGAGTTGAATTCCCATAGCTGAAGCTACTTTTTCTGCTAATTCTTTGTTTGACGATAAGGCAAACAATTTTAAATCAGAATAAGACATGATTTCCTCCAAAGTTTTTATCCACTACCATTTTAACGTTTTTTTAGCATTTTTTCAATGACAAATGCGTTAAATCCGCTAAATACAGGCAAAATAGAGAGATACAAAAAAAGAAGGACTTAAGCCTTCTCACAGATTTATTATTGGTAGATGTAGTAGACAGTTCCGCCACCCCAAGTTGATGAAGTAGGGTTGAACCATCCACGGTAGTTACCGATTGATGAGTTACCAGCATAGTTAGCTTCCATAACTTGGATGTTAGTTGAGCTTTGAACAGCTGTTACGTATGCAACGTGTCCATAACCACCACCATCGTACGGCCATACAGCTACTGCACCAGCTTGTGGTGTAGTACCTACAGAGTGACCGGCAGCTTGTGCGCTAGCAATCCATTGGTTAGCATTACCCCAATAGTTACCAACCCATGAAGCAAGTGATTTAACACCCCAAGTACATTGACCTACTGGGTAAGTGTTACCTGCTGTGTTAGTAGTTGGTGTTACTGAAGATGGTTTAGCTGATGATGAAGTTGAAGCAGCTGGTTTAGAAGCAGTTTGTGCTGGTGCACTTTGAGCTGGAGTTGAAGCTTGTTGTGCTGGTGCACTTTGAGCTGGAGTTGAAACTTGTTGTGCTGGTGCACTTTGAGCTGGAGTTGAAGCTTGTTGTGCTGGTGCAGCTTGAGCCGGAGTTGAAGCTTGTTGCGCTGGTGCTGCAGCAGATGAATCCTGATCTGAAGTATCTGTAGTTGTATCAGTTGTTGCTGTACCATTTTGAACAGCAGCTTGTGCTTGTGCTACAGATTCTGCTTGTGCTTGTGCTTCTGCTTGTGCTTGTGCTTCAGCAGCAGCCTGTGCTGCAGCAGCTTCAGCAGCAGCTTGTTCAGCAGCTTCTTTTTGAGCTACAAGGTTAGCACGTTCATCTTCAGCAGTTGCCAATTGAGCAGAAAGATCCAATTGGGCAGCTTGCAATTCAGCTTGTTGTGTTGCCAAAGCAGCTTGGTTTTGTTCGATAGTTGCTTTGTTAGCAGCTACAGTATTGATAGCTTCTTGGTTTTCAGCTTGTTTTTGTTCAATTGCAGCTTTATCTGCTTCTTGTTCATCAAGCATTTTCTTGTTTGCAGCAACTACTTCACGAATTGCTTGAACACGGTTAATAGCATCAGAAACTGATTTAGAGTTCAAGATTGTGTTAATGTAGCTTGTAGCTGAAGCATTTTTTTGTGCGTTACGAGCTTGGTTTTTCAAAGTTTCGTTACGAGCAACAATTTTGCTCGAAAGAGCTTGAATTTCTTCACTCAATTTTTGAGATTCAGCTTCAAGTTGAGCATTTTGTGCTTCCAAATCAGCTTGTTGTGATTGAAGAGAAGACACTTGACTTTGAATAGTATCAATCTTACTTTGAGCTGCAGCTTGTTCAGAAGTTAGGTTGCTGATAACAGCATCCTGCGCAGCAATTTGTGTATCATAATCGTCCGCATTTACAGTTACGGCCGCTGTCCCCAGTGTTACACCACTGACAAGAACAGCTGATAAAATTCTTTTTTTCATATTAATTAAACTACTCCTTTTTGATAAGACACTATTATTTTACCAAAAAATCACGCAATTAATATTACGTGATTGTTACATTTATGTTTTGTTATGGTAATCTAAGCGTTGAAATATACTTTTTTAAACAATTTCTGGAATATCAAATACAACAAAACGTTAAAAATAAGTGTAGGTGCGAAACTATATGCTATAAAATTAGCTATTGATAACGTTGTCATTCCTAATAAAACAGCTGCGGATTCTCCAACAATTTCAAACAAAAACAAAATAATAATATAGTAGGTTAATGTTTGAAAATTACTTGCAAAAATACTCTTAGTAATCTTATTAGTAAAGATTATTAAAACTGGTAGTAAGAAAACAACCAAACCAATTCGATTCAAATAATAAATATCATAAAGAATACCTAATATTAATGCACTAAATAATACAAAGTGTTTATTTCTATCATGATAAAAATTAATAATTGCCAGCAAAAGTAGATGACTACTAATTGTCACATGATATGAGAAGATAGAACTCATTAAATAAGAAAGCTGACCATCAATTAACATCAAGAGAAAAAGCAGAAAAAGTAAAAAGTATTTATTCTTAAAAAAAGCCACTTTAATCACCAATTATTGTTACATATGAGATATCAGAAAAATCTGCTGCAGGTGTTACATATACAACACGTTCCAAATTATCTGAACTATTCTTCACACTTGAAACAGAACCAACAGCTATATTTGCAACAGTATCACCATCAAGTCCACTTGTCACGACACTATCATTCTTATCAATGTCAATAGAAGAATTAAGATTTGAAACAACAAAACATTTCTTATCTGAATCATAAGATTCTAAAATTCCAAAAACATCACCTGATGCAGTTGAAATTTTAACAGGTATACTAAAATCAGAACCATTTGCTAAAAGTGCAATACTTGAAGTGGTTGAAGAAACATCAGTGACAACACCAATGAGTCCACCATTTGACAAAGCAAGCATATTTTTAGCAACATTATTATTCTTTCCTAGCTTAACAGTCAAAGAATCATACCAAGAAACTGGACTTCTAACAATTACCTTTCCTATAGCAGAAAACTGAGTAGCAATAGGTGATGATGCATTAATAGCACTATTTAATTGATCATTTTCAAATTTTAAAGAATCAATCACTTCACTTTGATTTTCAAGCTCTGCTACTTTTTTCTTCAATTTTTTATTTTCAGAATAAGTATCAAAAAGATCGTGAACATCCTCATTAAGAGAATCTAAAGCTCTAAAGGGAGCGGAAACAATAGAATCCACTCTTGCAACAACACTCCGAATTGGAGAAGTTACACTAGAAACAATTCCCTCATTCTTAAAAAGAAATGCCAAAGAAAGACAGAGAACCAATAAAATCAACACAGCGAAGAAAACGAGACGAGAGATTCTTAATTTTTTCAAGATCGTGCACCAACTAACTTAGAATATAAAAATAAACGAGATATCAAAAGATAATCTCGTTTGTAAAATAGTACGGAGAATAAGGGATTCGAACCCTTGCGCCAGTTACCCGACCTAACGATTTAGCAAACCGTCCTCTTCAGCCTCTTGAGTAATTCTCCATTCCATGTATGGGCACAAGTGGACTCGAACCACCGACCTCACGCTTATCAGGCGTGCGCTCTAACCAGCTGAGCTATGCGCCCATGAAACTTGGAATAACCAATATAAATAAAAATAAAAAGCGGGTGACGAGAATCGAACTCGCGACAACAGCTTGGAAGGCTGTAGTTTTACCACTAAACTACACCCGCATTTATTAAATTTTAATGGCGCGAGACGGAATCGAACCGCCGACACATGGAGCTTCAATCCATTGCTCTACCAACTGAGCTACCGAGCCAAAATATTGCGGGAGCAGGATTTGAACCTACGACCTTCGGGTTATGAGCCCGACGAGCTACCGAGCTGCTCCATCCCGCGCTAATATTAAAGGAGGATGTGGGATTCGAACCCACGCACGCTTCTACACGCCTGACGGTTTTCAAGACCGTTCCCTTCAGCCGGACTTGGGTAATCCTCCATAATAAAAAGTTTCAAATCAATATGGACCTTGTAGGACTCGAACCTACGACCGCTCGGTTATGAGCCGAGTGCTCTAACCAGTTGAGCTAAAGGTCCAAAGTCATCCATATATCATCTATAGCGGCGAAGGGGATCGAACCCCCGACCTCCCGGGTATGAACCGGACGCTCTAGCCAGCTGAGCTACACCGCCATCAATCGGGAAGACAGGATTCGAACCTGCGACCCCTTGGTCCCAAACCAAGTGCTCTACCAAGCTGAGCTACTTCCCGAAATTATGCACCCTGCAGGATTCGAACCTGCAACCGCCTGATTCGTAGTCAGGTACTCTATCCAGTTGAGCCAAGGGTGCATCGTAATATTAAATTGTATACTGCCGAGGACCGGAATCGAACCGGTACGAAGGTTACCCTTCGCAGGATTTTAAGTCCTGTGCGTCTGCCAGTTCCGCCACCCCGGCCTCTAACAAGCGAACGACGGGGTTCGAACCCGCGACCCCCACCTTGGCAAGGTGATGTTCTACCACTGAACTACGTTCGCATAAAGAGTATCCTATATGCCGGCTACATGACTTGAACACGCGACCCTCTGATTACAAATCAGATGCTCTACCAACTGAGCTAAGCCGGCAACTTCTTATTTAATGCGGGTTAAGGGACTTGAACCCCCACGCCGTTAAGCGCCAGATCCTAAATCTGGTGCGTCTGCCAATTCCGCCAAACCCGCATATTAATATGACCCGTACTGGGCTCGAACCAGTGACCCTCTGATTAAAAGTCAGATGCTCTACCAACTGAGCTAACGAGTCAAACGGTCCCGACGGGAATCGAACCCGCGATCTTCGCCGTGACAGGGCGACGTGATAACCGCTACACCACGGGACCTTTTGGTTTATATACCATTGTTAATGGGAGTTAACGGGATCGAACCGCTGACCCTCTGCTTGTAAGGCAGATGCTCTCCCAGCTGAGCTAAACTCCCTTTTGCTAAGCGACTACCATATCTAACAGGGGGCAACCCCCAACTACATCAGGCGTGCTAGGGCTTAACTTCTGTGTTCGGCATGGGAACAGGTGTATCTCCTAGGCTATCGTCACTTAACTATGATTGATTATCCAATCAAAATTGAATACCTATATATTCTAACAAGAAACCTACGCGCTGTCAATATTGACTCGTTTCTTTTTTGGATAAGTCCTCGAGCTATTAGTATTAGTCCGCTACATGTGTCACCACACTTACACTTCTAACCTATCTACCTGATCATCTCTCAGGGCTCTTACTGATATAAAATCATGGGAAATCTCATCTTGAGGTGGGCTTCACACTTAGATGCTTTCAGCGTTTATCCCTTCCCTACATAGCTACCCAGCGATGCCTTTGGCAAGACAACTGGTACACCAGCGGTAAGTCCACTCTGGTCCTCTCGTACTAGGAGCAGATCCTCTCAAATTTCCTACGCCCGCGACGGATAGGGACCGAACTGTCTCACGACGTTCTGAACCCAGCTCGCGTGCCGCTTTAATGGGCGAACAGCCCAACCCTTGGGACCGACTACAGCCCCAGGATGCGACGAGCCGACATCGAGGTGCCAAACCTCCCCGTCGATGTGAACTCTTGGGGGAGATAAGCCTGTTATCCCCAGGGTAGCTTTTATCCGTTGAGCGATGGCCCTTCCATGCGGAACCACCGGATCACTAAGCCCGACTTTCGTCCCTGCTCGAGTTGTAGCTCTCGCAGTCAAGCTCCCTTATACCTTTACACTCTGCGAATGATTTCCAACCATTCTGAGGGAACCTTTGGGCGCCTCCGTTACCTTTTAGGAGGCGACCGCCCCAGTCAAACTGCCCGTCAGACACTGTCTCCGATAGGGATAGCCTATCTAGGTTAGAGTAGCCATAACACAAGGGTAGTATCCCAACAACGCCTCCACCGAAACTAGCGTCCCGATTTCATAGGCTCCTACCTATCCTGTACATGTGGTACAGATACTCAATATCAAACTGCAGTAAAGCTCCATGGGGTCTTTCCGTCCTGTCGCGGGTAACCTGCATCTTCACAGGTACTAAAATTTCACCGAGTCTCTCGTTGAGACAGTGCCCAAATCATTACGCCTTTCGTGCGGGTCGGAACTTACCCGACAAGGAATTTCGCTACCTTAGGACCGTTATAGTTACGGCCGCCGTTTACTGGGGCTTCAATTCACACCTTCGCTAATGCTAAGCGCTCCTCTTAACCTTCCAGCACCGGGCAGGCGTCACCCCCTATACATCATCTTACGATTTAGCAGAGAGCTGTGTTTTTGATAAACAGTTGCTTGGGCCTATTCACTGCGGCTGACTTAAAGCCAGCGCCCCTTCTCCCGAAGTTACGGGGCCATTTTGCCGAGTTCCTTAACGAGAGTTCTCTCGCTCACCTGAGGCTACTCGCCTCGACTACCTGTGTCGGTTTGCGGTACGGGTAGAGTATAATTAACGCTAGAAGCTTTTCTTGGCAGTGTGACATCACTAACTTCGCTACTTAACTTCGCTCCCCATCACAGCTCAATGTTAGAGATATAAGCATTTGACTCATATCACACCTCACTGCTTAGACGTGCACTTCCAATCGCACGCTTTAGTTAGCCTACTGCGTCCCTCCATCACTATATACTCTAGTACAGGAATATCAACCTGTTGTCCATCGGATACACCTTTCGGTCTCTCCTTAGGTCCCGACTAACCCAGGGAGGACGAGCCTTCCCCTGGAAACCTTAGTCATACGGTGGACAGGATTCTCACCTGTCTTTCGCTACTCATACCGGCATTCTCACTTCTATGCGTTCCAGCGCTCCTCACGGTACACCTTCTTCACACATAGAACGCTCTCCTACCATACCTAAAAGGTATCCACAGCTTCGGTAATATGTTTTAGCCCCGGTACATTTTCGGCGCAGGGTCACTCGACTAGTGAGCTATTACGCACTCTTTGAATGAATAGCTGCTTCTAAGCTAACATCCTAGTTGTCTGTGCAACCCCACATCCTTTTCCACTTAACATATATTTTGGGACCTTAGCTGGTGGTCTGGGCTGTTTCCCTTTCGACTACGGATCTTAGCACTCGCAGTCTGACTGCCGATTATATCTCATTGGCATTCGGAGTTTATCTGATATTGGTAATCCGGGATGGACCCCTCAATCAAACAGTGCTCTACCTCCAAGAGACTTAACATCGACGCTAGCCCTAAAGCTATTTCGGAGAGAACCAGCTATCTCCAAGTTCGTTTGGAATTTCTCCGCTACCCACAAGTCATCCAAGCACTTTTCAACGTGCCCTGGTTCGGGCCTCCAGTGAGTTTTACCTCACCTTCACCCTGCTCATGGGTAGGTCACATGGTTTCGGGTCTACGACATGATACTAATGCGCCCTATTAAGACTCGGTTTCCCTACGGCTCCGTCTCTTCAACTTAACCTCGCATCATATCGTAACTCGCCGGTTCATTCTACAAAAGGCACGCTCTCACCCATTAACGGGCTCGAACTTGTTGTAGGCACACGGTTTCAGGTTCTATTTCACTCCCCTCCCGGGGTGCTTTTCACCTTTCCCTCACGGTACTGGTTCACTATCGGTCACTAGAGAGTATTTAGGGTTAGGAGATGGTCCTCCCAGATTCCGACGAGATTTCTCGTGTCTCGCCGTACTCAGGATACTGCTAGGGTTAAAGACTATTTCGAATACGAGGCTGTTACTCTCTTTGGCTTACCTTCCCAGGTAATTCTTCTATAATCTTGTCGTCCCACGTCGCAGTCCTACAACCCCGATGTGTAAACACATCGGTTTGCCCTCTTGCCATTTCGCTCGCCGCTACTAAGGCAATCGCGTTTGCTTTCTCTTCCTGCAGCTACTTAGATGTTTCAGTTCACTGCGTCTTCCTCTTCATTACCTTAACAGTAATGAGTGACATGCATTACATGCCGGGTTCCCCCATTCGGACATCTCTGGATCAATGTTTACTTACAACTCCCCAAAGCATTTCGTCGTTAGTCACGTCCTTCATCGGCTTCTAGTGCCAAGGCATCCACCGTGCGCCCTTATTAACTTAACCTTATTTTGGTCTGTTGACCTTAAACTCATTAAATCACAGCGTTTCGGTTTATTTCTTGTTACTATCTACAATTCAATTTCTTGAATCGTGGAATTTGATATAGATATTCAATTTTCAATGGACAATCTTTTGAATCTTTCGATTCAATGGAGCCTAGCGGGATCGAACCGCTGACCTCCTGCGTGCAAAGCAGGCGCTCTCCCAGCTGAGCTAAGGCCCCACAAGACCTCTCAAAACTAAACAATACCCAAACGTGCTTCCGTTTATCCTTAGAAAGGAGGTGATCCAGCCGCACCTTCCGATACGGCTACCTTGTTACGACTTCACCCCAATCATCTATCCCACCTTAGGCGGCTGGCTCCTAAAAGGTTACTTCACCGACTTCGGGTGTTACAAACTCTCGTGGTGTGACGGGCGGTGTGTACAAGGCCCGGGAACGTATTCACCGCGGCGTGCTGATCCGCGATTACTAGCGATTCCGACTTCATGTAGGCGAGTTGCAGCCTACAATCCGAACTGAGATTGGCTTTAAGAGATTTGCTTGCCGTCACCGACTCGCGACTCGTTGTACCAACCATTGTAGCACGTGTGTAGCCCAGGTCATAAGGGGCATGATGATTTGACGTCATCCCCACCTTCCTCCGGTTTATTACCGGCAGTCTCGCTAGAGTGCCCAACTTAATGATGGCAACTAACAATAGGGGTTGCGCTCGTTGCGGGACTTAACCCAACATCTCACGACACGAGCTGACGACAACCATGCACCACCTGTCACCGATGTTCCGAAGAAACTTCCTATCTCTAGGAATAGCATCGGGATGTCAAGACCTGGTAAGGTTCTTCGCGTTGCTTCGAATTAAACCACATGCTCCACCGCTTGTGCGGGCCCCCGTCAATTCCTTTGAGTTTCAACCTTGCGGTCGTACTCCCCAGGCGGAGTGCTTAATGCGTTAGCTGCGGCACTAAGCCCCGGAAAGGGCCTAACACCTAGCACTCATCGTTTACGGCGTGGACTACCAGGGTATCTAATCCTGTTTGCTCCCCACGCTTTCGAGCCTCAGCGTCAGTTACAGACCAGAGAGCCGCTTTCGCCACCGGTGTTCCTCCATATATCTACGCATTTCACCGCTACACATGGAATTCCACTCTCCCCTTCTGCACTCAAGTCTAACAGTTTCCAAAGCGAACAATGGTTAAGCCACTGCCTTTAACTTCAGACTTATTAAACCGCCTGCGCTCGCTTTACGCCCAATAAATCCGGACAACGCTCGGGACCTACGTATTACCGCGGCTGCTGGCACGTAGTTAGCCGTCCCTTTCTGGTAAGTTACCGTCACTGTGTGAACTTTCCACTCTCACACACGTTCTTCTCTTACAACAGAGCTTTACGATCCGAAAACCTTCTTCACTCACGCGGCGTTGCTCGGTCAGGGTTGCCCCCATTGCCGAAGATTCCCTACTGCTGCCTCCCGTAGGAGTCTGGGCCGTGTCTCAGTCCCAGTGTGGCCGATCACCCTCTCAGGTCGGCTATGTATCGTCGCCTTGGTGAGCCGTTACCTCACCAACTAGCTAATACAACGCAGGTCCATCTACTAGTGAAGCAATTGCTCCTTTCAAGCATCTAACATGGGTTAAATGCTGTTATGCGGTATTAGCTATCGTTTCCAATAGTTATCCCCCGCTAGTAGGCAGGTTACCTACGCGTTACTCACCCGTTCGCAACTCTTCCAACTTTAGCAAGCTAAAGTCTTCAGCGTTCTACTTGCATGTATTAGGCACGCCGCCAGCGTTCGTCCTGAGCCAGGATCAAACTCTCATTTAATCTTGTTCTCATTCTGTCACTGACAGATTTATCGTTTTTTTTGACAGGTTACTTCCGTAACCCGCACGTTTGGTTCGTATTGTTCAGTTTTCAAAGGTCTTTGTGAATTTCGAGAATTCACATCGGGAAGACAGGATTCGAACCTGCGACCCCTTGGTCCCAAACCAAGTGCTCTACCAAGCTGAGCTACTTCCCGAAATTATGCACCCTGCAGGATTCGAACCTGCAACCGCCTGATTCGTAGTCAGGTACTCTATCCAGTTGAGCCAAGGGTGCATCGTAATATTAAATTGTATACTGCCGAGGACCGGAATCGAACCGGTACGAAGGTTACCCTTCGCAGGATTTTAAGTCCTGTGCGTCTGCCAGTTCCGCCACCCCGGCCTCTAACAAGCGAACGACGGGGTTCGAACCCGCGACCCCCACCTTGGCAAGGTGATGTTCTACCACTGAACTACGTTCGCATAAAGAGTATCCTATATGCCGGCTACATGACTTGAACACGCGACCCTCTGATTACAAATCAGATGCTCTACCAACTGAGCTAAGCCGGCAACTTCTTATTTAATGCGGGTTAAGGGACTTGAACCCCCACGCCGTTAAGCGCCAGATCCTAAATCTGGTGCGTCTGCCAATTCCGCCAAACCCGCATATTAATATGACCCGTACTGGGCTCGAACCAGTGACCCTCTGATTAAAAGTCAGATGCTCTACCAACTGAGCTAACGAGTCAAACGGTCCCGACGGGAATCGAACCCGCGATCTTCGCCGTGACAGGGCGACGTGATAACCGCTACACCACGGGACCTTTTGGTTTATATACCATTGTTAATGGGAGTTAACGGGATCGAACCGCTGACCCTCTGCTTGTAAGGCAGATGCTCTCCCAGCTGAGCTAAACTCCCTTTTGCTAAGCGACTACCATATCTAACAGGGGGCAACCCCCAACTACATCAGGCGTGCTAGGGCTTAACTTCTGTGTTCGGCATGGGAACAGGTGTATCTCCTAGGCTATCGTCACTTAACTATGATTGATTATCCAATCAAAATTGAATACCTATATATTCTAACAAGAAACCTACGCGCTGTCAATATTGACTCGTTTCTTTTTTGGATAAGTCCTCGAGCTATTAGTATTAGTCCGCTACATGTGTCACCACACTTACACTTCTAACCTATCTACCTGATCATCTCTCAGGGCTCTTACTGATATAAAATCATGGGAAATCTCATCTTGAGGTGGGCTTCACACTTAGATGCTTTCAGCGTTTATCCCTTCCCTACATAGCTACCCAGCGATGCCTTTGGCAAGACAACTGGTACACCAGCGGTAAGTCCACTCTGGTCCTCTCGTACTAGGAGCAGATCCTCTCAAATTTCCTACGCCCGCGACGGATAGGGACCGAACTGTCTCACGACGTTCTGAACCCAGCTCGCGTGCCGCTTTAATGGGCGAACAGCCCAACCCTTGGGACCGACTACAGCCCCAGGATGCGACGAGCCGACATCGAGGTGCCAAACCTCCCCGTCGATGTGAACTCTTGGGGGAGATAAGCCTGTTATCCCCAGGGTAGCTTTTATCCGTTGAGCGATGGCCCTTCCATGCGGAACCACCGGATCACTAAGCCCGACTTTCGTCCCTGCTCGAGTTGTAGCTCTCGCAGTCAAGCTCCCTTATACCTTTACACTCTGCGAATGATTTCCAACCATTCTGAGGGAACCTTTGGGCGCCTCCGTTACCTTTTAGGAGGCGACCGCCCCAGTCAAACTGCCCGTCAGACACTGTCTCCGATAGGGATAGCCTATCTAGGTTAGAGTAGCCATAACACAAGGGTAGTATCCCAACAACGCCTCCACCGAAACTAGCGTCCCGATTTCATAGGCTCCTACCTATCCTGTACATGTGGTACAGATACTCAATATCAAACTGCAGTAAAGCTCCATGGGGTCTTTCCGTCCTGTCGCGGGTAACCTGCATCTTCACAGGTACTAAAATTTCACCGAGTCTCTCGTTGAGACAGTGCCCAAATCATTACGCCTTTCGTGCGGGTCGGAACTTACCCGACAAGGAATTTCGCTACCTTAGGACCGTTATAGTTACGGCCGCCGTTTACTGGGGCTTCAATTCACACCTTCGCTAATGCTAAGCGCTCCTCTTAACCTTCCAGCACCGGGCAGGCGTCACCCCCTATACATCATCTTACGATTTAGCAGAGAGCTGTGTTTTTGATAAACAGTTGCTTGGGCCTATTCACTGCGGCTGACTTAAAGCCAGCGCCCCTTCTCCCGAAGTTACGGGGCCATTTTGCCGAGTTCCTTAACGAGAGTTCTCTCGCTCACCTGAGGCTACTCGCCTCGACTACCTGTGTCGGTTTGCGGTACGGGTAGAGTATAATTAACGCTAGAAGCTTTTCTTGGCAGTGTGACATCACTAACTTCGCTACTTAACTTCGCTCCCCATCACAGCTCAATGTTAGAGATATAAGCATTTGACTCATATCACACCTCACTGCTTAGACGTGCACTTCCAATCGCACGCTTTAGTTAGCCTACTGCGTCCCTCCATCACTATATACTCTAGTACAGGAATATCAACCTGTTGTCCATCGGATACACCTTTCGGTCTCTCCTTAGGTCCCGACTAACCCAGGGAGGACGAGCCTTCCCCTGGAAACCTTAGTCATACGGTGGACAGGATTCTCACCTGTCTTTCGCTACTCATACCGGCATTCTCACTTCTATGCGTTCCAGCGCTCCTCACGGTACACCTTCTTCACACATAGAACGCTCTCCTACCATACCTAAAAGGTATCCACAGCTTCGGTAATATGTTTTAGCCCCGGTACATTTTCGGCGCAGGGTCACTCGACTAGTGAGCTATTACGCACTCTTTGAATGAATAGCTGCTTCTAAGCTAACATCCTAGTTGTCTGTGCAACCCCACATCCTTTTCCACTTAACATATATTTTGGGACCTTAGCTGGTGGTCTGGGCTGTTTCCCTTTCGACTACGGATCTTAGCACTCGCAGTCTGACTGCCGATTATATCTCATTGGCATTCGGAGTTTATCTGATATTGGTAATCCGGGATGGACCCCTCAATCAAACAGTGCTCTACCTCCAAGAGACTTAACATCGACGCTAGCCCTAAAGCTATTTCGGAGAGAACCAGCTATCTCCAAGTTCGTTTGGAATTTCTCCGCTACCCACAAGTCATCCAAGCACTTTTCAACGTGCCCTGGTTCGGGCCTCCAGTGAGTTTTACCTCACCTTCACCCTGCTCATGGGTAGGTCACATGGTTTCGGGTCTACGACATGATACTAATGCGCCCTATTAAGACTCGGTTTCCCTACGGCTCCGTCTCTTCAACTTAACCTCGCATCATATCGTAACTCGCCGGTTCATTCTACAAAAGGCACGCTCTCACCCATTAACGGGCTCGAACTTGTTGTAGGCACACGGTTTCAGGTTCTATTTCACTCCCCTCCCGGGGTGCTTTTCACCTTTCCCTCACGGTACTGGTTCACTATCGGTCACTAGAGAGTATTTAGGGTTAGGAGATGGTCCTCCCAGATTCCGACGAGATTTCTCGTGTCTCGCCGTACTCAGGATACTGCTAGGGTTAAAGACTATTTCGAATACGAGGCTGTTACTCTCTTTGGCTTACCTTCCCAGGTAATTCTTCTATAATCTTGTCGTCCCACGTCGCAGTCCTACAACCCCGATGTGTAAACACATCGGTTTGCCCTCTTGCCATTTCGCTCGCCGCTACTAAGGCAATCGCGTTTGCTTTCTCTTCCTGCAGCTACTTAGATGTTTCAGTTCACTGCGTCTTCCTCTTCATTACCTTAACAGTAATGAGTGACATGCATTACATGCCGGGTTCCCCCATTCGGACATCTCTGGATCAATGTTTACTTACAACTCCCCAAAGCATTTCGTCGTTAGTCACGTCCTTCATCGGCTTCTAGTGCCAAGGCATCCACCGTGCGCCCTTATTAACTTAACCTTATTTTGGTCTGTTGACCTTAAACTCATTAAATCACAGCGTTTCGGTTTATTTCTTGTTACTATCTACAATTCAATTTCTTGAATCGTGGAATTTGATATAGATATTCAATTTTCAATGGACAATCTTTTGAATCTTTCGATTCAATGGAGCCTAGCGGGATCGAACCGCTGACCTCCTGCGTGCAAAGCAGGCGCTCTCCCAGCTGAGCTAAGGCCCCACAAGACCTCTCAAAACTAAACAATACCCAAACGTGCTTCCGTTTATCCTTAGAAAGGAGGTGATCCAGCCGCACCTTCCGATACGGCTACCTTGTTACGACTTCACCCCAATCATCTATCCCACCTTAGGCGGCTGGCTCCTAAAAGGTTACTTCACCGACTTCGGGTGTTACAAACTCTCGTGGTGTGACGGGCGGTGTGTACAAGGCCCGGGAACGTATTCACCGCGGCGTGCTGATCCGCGATTACTAGCGATTCCGACTTCATGTAGGCGAGTTGCAGCCTACAATCCGAACTGAGATTGGCTTTAAGAGATTTGCTTGCCGTCACCGACTCGCGACTCGTTGTACCAACCATTGTAGCACGTGTGTAGCCCAGGTCATAAGGGGCATGATGATTTGACGTCATCCCCACCTTCCTCCGGTTTATTACCGGCAGTCTCGCTAGAGTGCCCAACTTAATGATGGCAACTAACAATAGGGGTTGCGCTCGTTGCGGGACTTAACCCAACATCTCACGACACGAGCTGACGACAACCATGCACCACCTGTCACCGATGTTCCGAAGAAACTTCCTATCTCTAGGAATAGCATCGGGATGTCAAGACCTGGTAAGGTTCTTCGCGTTGCTTCGAATTAAACCACATGCTCCACCGCTTGTGCGGGCCCCCGTCAATTCCTTTGAGTTTCAACCTTGCGGTCGTACTCCCCAGGCGGAGTGCTTAATGCGTTAGCTGCGGCACTAAGCCCCGGAAAGGGCCTAACACCTAGCACTCATCGTTTACGGCGTGGACTACCAGGGTATCTAATCCTGTTTGCTCCCCACGCTTTCGAGCCTCAGCGTCAGTTACAGACCAGAGAGCCGCTTTCGCCACCGGTGTTCCTCCATATATCTACGCATTTCACCGCTACACATGGAATTCCACTCTCCCCTTCTGCACTCAAGTCTAACAGTTTCCAAAGCGAACAATGGTTAAGCCACTGCCTTTAACTTCAGACTTATTAAACCGCCTGCGCTCGCTTTACGCCCAATAAATCCGGACAACGCTCGGGACCTACGTATTACCGCGGCTGCTGGCACGTAGTTAGCCGTCCCTTTCTGGTAAGTTACCGTCACTGTGTGAACTTTCCACTCTCACACACGTTCTTCTCTTACAACAGAGCTTTACGATCCGAAAACCTTCTTCACTCACGCGGCGTTGCTCGGTCAGGGTTGCCCCCATTGCCGAAGATTCCCTACTGCTGCCTCCCGTAGGAGTCTGGGCCGTGTCTCAGTCCCAGTGTGGCCGATCACCCTCTCAGGTCGGCTATGTATCGTCGCCTTGGTGAGCCGTTACCTCACCAACTAGCTAATACAACGCAGGTCCATCTACTAGTGAAGCAATTGCTCCTTTCAAGCATCTAACATGGGTTAAATGCTGTTATGCGGTATTAGCTATCGTTTCCAATAGTTATCCCCCGCTAGTAGGCAGGTTACCTACGCGTTACTCACCCGTTCGCAACTCTTCCAACTTTAGCAAGCTAAAGTCTTCAGCGTTCTACTTGCATGTATTAGGCACGCCGCCAGCGTTCGTCCTGAGCCAGGATCAAACTCTCATTTAATCTTGTTCTCATTCTGTCACTGACAGATTTATCGTTTTTTTTGACAGGTTACTTCCGTAACCCGCACGTTTGGTTCGTATTGTTCAGTTTTCAAAGGTCTTTGTCTTACTCGAGACAACTTCTATATTCTATCAAATTTGAAACGCGTTGTCAACATCTTTTTCAAGAAAATTTCAAAACTCTTTTCAAACTTGTTTCTGTCGCCCTCTTGAACAACAGCTATATTAGTTTATCATTTCTTCAACGCTTTGTCAAGAAGTTTTTTGAACTTTTTTTAAAGCATTTTTGAAATATTTGCTGCCTCAAACAACAGCTTATTTAGTATACTAAACTTCATCTATACTGTCAATATGTTTTTTAAGTTTTTTTGATTTATTCTAACATCCTTTACATTGGCTGCTGTTTGGCTCATTTTTAGCATATTATTCAACTCATATCTTTTTTATTAATAGATAAAAAAAGAAGGCTCTACGAGCCTTCTTGGGCGTTTCTGGTAGCTTTCTACATATAATTAATGCAGATTATTCTTCAGAATCATCCATCTTTTCTTTGAGTTCATCATATGAAAGGGCGTGTGCCTCTTCAGTATCATTTTCTAATTCTTCAGGAACCTTACCTGTTTCATAGATAGATTTAATTTGTGCAGCATCAAGTGTTTCATATTTAAGAAGTGCTTCTGCAATAAGTTTGTGAGTTTCTCGATTATTATTGATGATATCAGCTGCTTTATTACGTGCTTCGTTTAGAAGCGCACGAACTTCATCATCAATCATTTGTGCTGTTTGAGATGAATATGATTTTTCCGGAGAAACTTGACCAGCCATGATAGCATGGTTACCTTCATATTGAACAGGACCTAGTTTTTCACTCATACCATATTCAGTTACCATTGCACGAGCTAATTGAGTTGCTTGTTCGAAGTCGTTTGATGCACCAGTTGTTTGAGCATTGAAGATGATTTCTTCAGCAACACGACCACCCATCAAACCAGCCAACTGTTCTTTAAGATCAGACTTAGAGTGTAACATTTGATCTTCTTTTGGAAGAGCAATCATATATCCACCAGCACGTCCACGAGGGACAATTGTAACTTTATGGACAACGCGGGCACTTGAGAGCACTAAACCAACGATTGTGTGTCCAGCTTCATGGTAAGCAACCATTTCGCGTTCACGTTGTGAAATCGTACGGTCTTTCTTAGAAGGACCTGCAATAACTCTATCTTCAGCTTCATCAATATCTGAAGCATCAATTTTAGTTTTGTTACGACGTGCAGCAACCAAGGCAGCTTCATTCAAGACATTTTCAAGATCAGCACCGACAAATCCAGGTGTTTGTTGCGCAACGACTTTTAAGTTAACATCTTCTGCCAATGGTTTGTTTTTAGCGTGTACTCGAAGAATAGCTTCACGTCCCTTAACGTCTGGACTTCCTACAAGAATCTTACGGTCAAAACGTCCTGGACGTAAAAGAGCAGGGTCTAAGACATCACTACGGTTAGTTGCGGCAATAACGATAATGTTTTCGTTTCCTTCAAAACCATCCATTTCAATAAGGAGTTGGTTAAGAGTTTGTTCGCGTTCATCATTTCCGCCACCCATACCAGCACCACGTCTGCGACCAACAGCATCAATTTCATCGATAAAGATAATCGCACGTTCAGCTTTTTTAGCATCTTCAAAGAGTGAGCGAACTCGACTCGCACCGACACCCACAAACATTTCAACAAAATCAGAACCTGAAATTGAGAAGAATGGGACGCCAGCCTCACCAGCAACAGATTTCGCAAGTAATGTTTTACCTGTTCCTGGAGGGCCTTCAAGAAGGACACCAGCTGGGATACGAGCACCAAGTGCTTTATATTTCTTAGGATTTTTCAAGAAATCAACAACTTCAACAAGTTCTTGTTTTTCTTCTTCTGCTCCAGCAACATCAGAGAATCTTACTTTAACATCACCTTTATTTTGTGACTTAGCTCGATTCTTACCAAAACTCATCGCACCACGTGCACCATTACCACCTTGATTCATCATCATGAAGAAGAAGGCAATCATTAAGATGAGTGGAAGATAAGTTAGTGCCAAAGATAGCCAAGCTCCGCTTGAACTTTCTTGCTTAATGTTTACATCAACATCAGCTTTTTCAGCTGCTTTAGTAAGTGTATCAATAGAAGAATCACTTGGTAAAATAATTGATGTAAACTCAGTAACTGATGTTGAGTTATTTCCTTCTAAGAAAGGAAGAGAGGCACTTGATTTTGTCTTTTTAGGTTTCGAATACTTACCACTTACTTCAATGATGCTACCGTTTGGCTGGTAAGTAATCGATTTAATATCACCCGCTTTAATTTCTTTAATCAAAGTCGAGTAATTAATTTGCTGGCTTTGTGTACTTGTTCCTCTCAAATAGTATTGAAATGCGGTAATAGCCGCAATAATAACCAGAATATAAATAAAGGAATTTTTAACAAAGCCATTATTTTTGTTATTCTTCATATATAACTAACGACTTTCTACTAATTTGAATAGATTTCTTTTTTCAAAACGCCAACATATGGTAAATTACGGTAACGTTCAGCATAGTCAAGACCAAACCCTACAATGAATTCATTTGGAACATCGTAGCAGACATAATCAGCTTCGATGTCAACAACACGACCTTCTGGTTTATCAAAAAGGGTTGCAATTTTTACTGAATTTGCTTTACGGTATTTGAACATATCACGAAGGTATTTTAGAGTACGGCCTGTATCGATAATATCTTCGATAAAGACAACATCACGACCTTCAATATTCGTATCAACGTCTTTAAGGATTTTTACTTCACCACTGCTTTTTACTCCGCCGTGGTAGCTAGAGACAACCATAAAATCAATTTCGACATGTGTATCGATATGTTTAATCAATTCTGCCATAAAAGGTACAGAACCTTTCAAAACACCAATTAATAGAGGATTTTTACCTTCATAGTCTTTTGTAAGTTGTGCGCCTAATTCTTTGGTTTTGGCAATAATCTCCTCTTCAGAATACAACACTTTTTCAATATCTTGTTCAAGCATGACATCACCTATTTCTATTTTTTTCAATATACAATTTGCCCTCCATTATATCATGTTTAGAAGGTTTTCTCAAATAAGTTTTATCAGCAACCTGGACAAAAATAATTTTTCCGTCCTGCTCGCCGATAATGGCATTAGCACGTTCTTGACTTGGAATTTTCTCATCGATAAAAAGCCTACGCAATTTTTTCGAAAAATCTCCAAAATCAATGCGGTCACCTTCCTGTCTTTTTCTCAAAATAATAGGATTTAAACTGTAAACGGCTATGCCTTCCTTATCTTTGCTAACAAATTGAAATTGAAACTGACCATAATTGACTATACTGTTATATTCTAGCATCTTTTGAGCTAGTTCCCCATCGGTCTTAGGGCTGATTTTTTTCACTTGAAATGTTTCATAATCTTTAAACAGCCAGTAATCTGATTTCACATGATAGTTAGCATTAGATTTATTTCTTAAAAGATGCAACATTTCCTCAAATTGTCTATGAGACACTTGCAATTCAGGAAAGTTTTCAAGGTAATTTTGAAAAAGAATTGTTTGAACTGCAGGAGTCTGAGCTAAAAATTGAGAACAATTTGTCGTATCAATATTCTTTGTTAAATCCTGAAAAGCTTGGAAAAGTTGCTGACTTTCCTTTCCCAGATAACGAAGGGCTTGTTTAAATTTAGGATTTTCTTCCTCTAGCATTGGAAAATAGCGATTCCTAATACGATTTCTCAAAAAATCTAAAGAGCGATTGCTGTCATCTTCAAAATGAAAAATATTAGGTAGCTCTTTTTTTGAATAGGCCAAAAATGGACGAATCAGTTCACCATCACCAAATGCATTCACGGTTTGCATTGCTGATAAATGTCGTAAACGACTGCCGCGTAACAGACGCATAAAAATCGTCTCTGCTTGATCATCAGCATGATGCGCTGTTACAAGTGCTGTATAATGATAGTTACTCATCAGCTCTTTAAAAAATTTGTAACGAAAATCACGCGCAGCTGTTTCTGAAAAAGTCCCAGAAAAGTAGGCTACATAAATTGGAATTTGGTGCTCTTTTGCCCATTCTCGCAAATAAGCTTCCTCAGTATCTGATTCAAGACGTTGTTTATGATTCACGTGAGCAATAGCAATTTCTATTCCAAGATTTTTTCGGTATGTATACAAAAAGTGTAGCAGATTCATAGAATCTACTCCACCTGATACAGCTATTAAAACTTTTTTGTGTTTGGCAAAATAAGCCTTTTTTTGAATTTCTTTTACTAATTTATCATACATAAGATATCACTTATTTTAAAATATTGTAAACGTCATTAGCGATATTTGAAATATCGTCGTAAGAAGCATTATTGGTAAAAATTGATAAGATGAACGGTTGATCAGCATAAACAATAGCAACGTCATGTCTGTAGTCGTAAGCATCACCAATTTTATGAGCTACTTGAACATTAATATCTTTAGAGATACGTGCATTGTCAAAAGCAGTAGATGACAAATACGAAATGACTTCGCCATTTTGCTGATAAATAGCTTCCATTAAATCAGCAGCTGTTTTAGAAGACATTTCGCGTGTCTTCATATCAAAATTAGTATTGGTTATCGCACTAATATCTGAAGTGAAATGGTCACCATATTGTTTAGCAACATAATACCCTAAAATATTTGTCGCTACGTTATCAGAGTTCTGACAAACAGCTTTTAATAAATCTTCAATGCTGTAATCCTTATTATCAGCTGTCTTGCTAATTTTTCCGCTACCACTTGGGTTATAAGCTTTGGCAAAAGTGTTCACATCAGCAGTGTATTTCAATTTATCATCCATCTTAACACTGCCATCCTGAATTTTTTCTTCAACATAATATAGTGTCGCTAATTTGGCAATACTAGCTGCGTACATTGTGGTATCAGGATTAATCCCTGCTGTTTCTCGGGTTGACAGTTGTTTAACGTAGATGGAATAGTTACCTTTATTGTATTTCTGATTGAGAACCTGCTGAACTTTTTCCATACGATTACCAGTACTAGAAAGAGCTTCTTCGCTAATCCAACCTTTACCATCAACTTTGTAATAAGTTCCATGATGAGTTGTCGCTTTTTGTGAAACAGTTACTGCTTGATAAGCAGTTAAATCTGTTTGTTCTTCTTGTGTTCCAATAACATATGGTAATTGATAAACTTGAAAATCATCTTTTAACCAATATTTCGCTGAAAGGGGCACTTGACTAAGAATGACATCATCATATATCAATTGGCGACTAGCCTCGATATAATTACCGTCAGACAACTCAAAAACAGGTTGCGAATTATCGTTAATCAGAATGTTATCAATATCCAATTGACTATTAGCAGCGATTGTTCTAGAAACAACTGTCAGATTACTATCTTTATACACCTCGCTAGTTTTAGCAAGAACAGGGTTTGATGGCACAGTATCAAAGTAAGTTGTCGATGCTAACACACTAGCTGTCAATTGATATTTTGCTGCGTTGCTTAAGTCTACATCTTTTTCGGTACTAACAGCAGAAAGAGAAGTCAAGAAAAATGGTATTAGCATCACTGCGAATAGTTTTTTCATTGGCTCCTCCTTTCATTCTTTTTTAGTTGATTGGTGATTTTCTTCTCGTAATTTTTGATTTTCTTCAGCCAATTCTTCTAGCTTTTCATCAGAATAAGCTAAAAATTTTTCAATAGTTTCGATTAAATTTTCCATATTATTTTGGTAATAGATTTGGCAATGGGTAAACCGTTTCGCCTGAGCGTGATAAATAATATTTTGCACGAGCATACTTTTCAACGTAGTTCTCGTCTTTTAAGCGGTTTGCCAAGACTTTTTCAGCGTCTGTTTCTACAACAAGATTGTCGTAAGTTTTCTGAAGTGACACGACTTTATCTTTACGCTCTTGTAAGGTTTGGTAACTTTTAACTAGGTTGTAAGTTGGCAAAATAAACAACAACATAACAACAATCAAAATCCATCCCATAAAACGATTACGTTTACGATTTTCTTCTTCCATGTAACGTTTTTTGGTATTTTCATCATTGATGTATTGATTGTTCAATTGAACGATATTAGGCTTCTCCATCCGCTTCTATCCTTGTTTCATTAATAATTTCATACATCTTAGTAGCATCTTCTTTTTTGGTACTATCTTTCATTTCCAAAACGCGCACTGTCAGTAATTTATTTCCAAAACGAATTTCAACTTCATCGTTAATTTTCAAATCAGTTGATGATTTAGCTAAGATACCATTTACTTTAATACGCCCTTTATCAGCTACTTCTTTAGCAACTGGACGGCGTTTTATAATACGGGATACTTTTAAATATTTATCTAATCTCATAATATTTTACCTCGCAATCTTTTTTATTTTATCACTTTTTTTCAGAAAATAGATGTTTTCAATCTGTTTGTTAAGATAATGTAATAAAAAGAGAGTTTGCACTCTCTTAGTTCTACAAAGTTAGATAGACAGTGTTTTAATAAAAAACTAGGGTAGAAACGGCAACTCCAACAAAGAAAATAAACCAAGTGATAGTTAACAAACTAAAGACAAACCGTACTTCTCTAAAAAAGTTTATCTTAACTTTTTTCTCTGGATTAAAAAAATTGAGAATGTCTGTATAGGTCTGAGGTTCGCGATTTTTTACGATATATAATATTTGAAAAAGAGAATAGGCAACTGGCAATGCTAATAAAGTCAAAATAGCAACTACTTGCCCTTTATCAAATAAATAACGTGTTCC
The DNA here is from genome assembly GCF_900475675.1 of Streptococcus lutetiensis. Lineage (NCBI taxonomy): Bacteria > Bacillati > Bacillota > Bacilli > Lactobacillales > Streptococcaceae > Streptococcus > Streptococcus lutetiensis. The sequence goes on along the minus strand of NZ_LS483403.1, from coordinate 9,527 downwards.
AAACGCAACTGAAAAAATAAACCAAGAAATTCCTCCAAGGATAAGCCATTTCTTAAATTGCGACTGGTCAACCTGATGTTTCATAATATCAACATCTCCTTTAATTAGATGATCTAAGGAAACATCAAAATAATTAGCCATCAACAAAAGTGAATTAATATCTGGGTAAGTCTTGTCCCTCTCCCAATTAGAAATTGTTTGACGTGAAACATAAAGTTTTTCTGCTAACTCTTCTTGAGAGAGATTCTTTTCTCTTCTCAATTCAGCTAATCTGCGTTCAAGTTCCATTTTGACCTCCTTGACAATACCAGTCTAAACTTTACCAAAAATTTTACCATAAAATCTCTTTGCTAAACTAGCTTTCTACTGTCAAAAGGCTTTGACAATTAATCTTCTTTAGTTTTTCTTGCTTTAATCTTAGCTAGCATGCTACCAAATTTTTGGAGTTCTTCTAAAATTTCATAGTCCTTTTTACCTCTGACATTAAAGGTAATGTCAATTCTACCTTGATTCTCACCGATTCGAGCTTTCAAATCTGTCTTAGAAAGAGCCTCAAAATAATCTTGAGTCAAATAATGTTGTAGCGAAGCTTTTTCAAAACGCACCAAAAGATTATTATCTTTACGTTCAACAAGTTCTGTAAAGGCATTGTCCATGTAGGATTTCACAAGACCAATCTCAAGAAGGTAAGCTACCTGATCTGGGTATTCTCCAAAACGGTCAATCAATTCATCTTGTAAACTTTGGTAATCTTTAAGACTATCAATTTCACGGATACGTTTGTAAATCTCGATTTTTTGACGTTCATCATCAATGTACTCGCTTGGAAGATAAGCATCGATTTGGAGGTTAATTTCAGCATTACTCTTACGACGTGCTTGGGATTTACCTTGTTTCTTAGCAATCGCTTCTTCTAATAATTGAGAATACATCTCAAAACCGACAGAATCAATAAAGCCGCTCTGTGAGGCACCCAAAATATTTCCCGCACCACGAATGGATAAGTCACGCATAGCAATTTTGAACCCAGAACCAAGCTCTGTAAATCCTTTGATGGCATCCAAACGTTTCTCAGAGACTTCGTTCAAAATCTTATCTGGACGATACATGAGATAAGCATAAGCAATACGATTTGAACGACCAACACGACCACGAAGTTGATACAAGGTTGACAAGCCCATGTGATCAGCATTTTCAATGAAAAGTGTATTGACATTAGAAATATCAACACCCGTCTCAATAATCGTTGTGGCAACGAGAACATCGTAAACACCTTCGATAAAGTCCATCAAGGTATTTTCAAGCTGAATTTCACTCATTTGACCATGAACAAATCCAATACTTGCTTCAGGCACCAATTCTTGTAACTCAGAAACCTTTTGATCAATCGTGTCAACGCGATTGTAAACGTAGAAAACTTGACCACCACGATCAATTTCACGAATAATCGCCTCACGAATTAGACCTGGATTAGTTTCCAAGACATAAGTCTGAACAGGGTAACGATTTGTCGGTGGTGTTTCAATCACAGATAAATCACGGATACCAAGCATAGACATGTGAAGTGTACGAGGAATTGGAGTTGCTGTTAAGGTTAAAACATCAACTTTAGTCTTAAGCTCTTTTAATTTTTCCTTGTGTTTAACGCCAAAACGTTGCTCTTCATCGATAATAATCAAGCCCAAATCTGCAAACTCTACATCTTTTGATAACAATCGGTGAGTTCCGATAATAATATCAACTTGACCTTTTTTCAATTTTTCCAAAGTGGCTGCCTGCTCTTTTTTACTTTGGAAACGACTAAGCACATCAACCGCTACAGGATAATTCTCAAAACGCTCTGAGAAATTTGTGAAGTGCTGTTGAGCAAGAACAGTAGTCGGTACCAAGACGGCTACTTGTTTGTGGTCTTTTACAGCCTTAAAGGCTGCGCGCATGGCAACCTCTGTTTTACCAAAACCAACATCACCGACCAAAAGTCGATCCATTGGCTTTTCTTCTTCCATATCGTGTTTGATTTCTTTTATAGAACGAAGTTGGTCTTCTGTCTCTACGTAAGCAAAGTCTTCATCAAACTCTTTTTGTAACTCATCATCTGGTGAGAAGGCAAAACCTTTCAATTGATTGCGTTCCGCATATAGTTTCAACAAATCATCAGCAATGTCTTCAACTTGTTTAGAAACTTTTTGTTTGGTCTTTTGGAAACGCCCATCATTTAATTTATTGATTTTGGGTTCTTTACCATCTGCAGAAACATATTTTGATAAACTTTCAATTTGTTCTACAGGAAGAGAAATCGTTGAAGACCCTTGGTATTGAATCGTTAAATAGTCACGATGTACCCCATGAATTTCAATGGTTTCAATCCCTAAAAATTGACCAATTCCATGAACATGGTGAACCACATAATCACCTTTAGAAAGCTCATTGTAATCTTTCAAACGTTCTGCATTGCTGATATTTGAACGACGGATGCGACGTTTGACTTTTTTATGATAAATTTCGTGCTCAGTGATTAAAACAATTTTATCGTCAGCAAAGTAAAAACCATTTGATAAATCGCCAACTACTAATTGCGCTTGATGTTCTTGTAAATCATTTGCACCAACTATCGGTAAATCCAAACCATATTCTTGCAGGTTCTCTTGCAGACGTTCTACCCCATGCTGCGTATCTGATTGAACTAAAATAGTAGCTTTTGATTTTTGATAACGATTAATTTCATCAATCAGCAACGGAAATTGATTGAAAAATTCTTGCATTGGGTATTGAGTGAAATTGTGTAATTTATCAAATTTCAGATTTCCCAAGCCTTTATGAAAGTTTGAAAAGAAGGTCGCTGGCTGGTACTGACGTAATTTTTTATAAATATCAGCGAAGTAAACCAATATTGACACAGCTTTACCACGCTGTAAATCTTCTGTCAATAGATTAGCAACCTCTAAATCAAACTTAGTGTTGCGATCAACCAGCTTTTGAAAATCATCAAAGAAGACTGGTGTCCCTTTTGGAATATAATCGAGAAGTGTCCACTCTTTAGCATAAAAAAGAGACAAAAAACGTCTAATATCTTGATGTCTATACTGCTCTTGTGTTGCTGCATACAGTTCACTCAAATAAGCTTGTTGGTCGTCCTTTGCAGTCTCAAGATACTTCTCAAAAGCTTGACTAGCTCTAGCAAAATCCTCTTCTGACAAAATCAACTCATCCGCTGGATAAATCGTTACTTGTTCAACATTGCTAAGAGATTTTTGAGTCTGTGCATCAAATTGACGAATACCATCAACTTCATCACCAAAGAACTCCAAGCGGTACGGATAATCTGCTGTAATCTCATAGATATCGACAATATCACCACGTCGGCTAAACTCGCCTGGATTCAAAACCTGAGAAACTTTTTGATAACCGACATTTGACAAGATCTTTACAATCTTGTCAAGGTTGTAAAGATCTCCGACAAGAAAATTCAATTGACTTTCTGAATAAGTTTTAGGACTTGGCAACAAGACACGAGCACCAACTAAACTCGTAATCAAGATACCTGATTGATTTTTATCTTGTAAAAAATTCAAAGCTTCTAAGCGAGAATGAGCTTTATCCATCGAAGCAAAAATGAATTCTGCAGCAGCAACATCATCCGCAAAAAACGTATAAACCTTATCCTCACCAATCAAACTAGATAAATCACTAGCCAATTTTTCAACTTCATTTTGAGTTGATGTGATAATCACTATTTTTTCTTCATTAGCTTGATAAGCTGAAGCTATAGCAAGAGCTCTACTTGCTCCTGACAAGCCCATAATAAGCTGTCTACCAAGATTAGACACGCCTGCATGCCAACTTTGGATTAGCTTATTTTGGCTAAATAAATCAATAATATTCATAGATTTACCCATTAAATTTTTGCATTGTTTTTACAAAATCAGCTTCCTGTAAATAAAATTGAACAGTATCATTAACTTTTTCTAGTGTGTTAGTGACTGTGATATAGTCATCCTTGTCAAATTTTCCAAGCACATGGTCAACGACTGAGCGACCTTGTTTAGGACGTCCAATCCCAACTTTAATACGGTCAAACGCTTGTGTTCCTGTATGAGCAATAATGGACTTGATACCATTATGACCACCAGCTGAGCCTTTTTGACGAAGACGAATACGCCCGACTTCCATATCTAGGTCATCATAAATTACCATAAAATCTTCGATGGCAATATTATAATAAGTCAACAAAGCATGTACCGCAATTCCTGAATTATTCATAAATGTAGTTGGTTTGACTAAGTACACTTTTTCACCATTGATAAAGGCAGAGCCAACTTCTGCTTTGAAGTTTTTGTCTTCTGAAAAAGTCACATTCAAATCTTTAGCTAGACGATCAATTGCCATAAATCCAATATTATGACGTGTTTCGTGATATTTACTGCCTGGATTTCCCAGACCAACAATCATTTTTACCATTATTTTTCCTTTCAAATGTCAAAAGGGCTGGAAAAAATTTTTCCAACCTCATTTGATTTTCAATTATTAATTAGCTTAGACGTTAAAGCGGAATTCCATGATGTCACCATCTTGAACCACATAATCTTTCCCTTCTTCACGAAGACGACCTGCTTCCTTGACAGCTTTTTCTGAACCGTATTTGATTAAATCATCATAAGACATTGTAATTGCACGGATGAATCCACGTTCGAAGTCAGAGTGAATGATACCAGCTGCTTGAGGTGCTTTGATACCACGTTTAAATGTCCATGCACGAACTTCTTTTTCACCTGCAGTGAAATAAGTTCCAAGACCAAGCAAGTGGTAAGCTGCACGAGTCAATTTGTCGATACCAGATTCAGTCAAACCAAGATCTTCAAGGAAGAATTCTTTATCTTCATCGTCAAGTTCAGAGATTTCTTCTTCTGCACGTGCTGAGATAACAACAACTTCAGCATTTTCAGTTGCTGCAAATTCACGAATTTGTTTCACATATTCGATATCATCTGGATTAGCAACTTTATCTTCATCGACGTTTGCTACGTAAAGAACTGGTTTTGTTGTCAAAAGGAACAATTGTTTAACAATTTTTTGTTCATCTTCTGTAAATTCAATTGTACGAGCTGATTTACCATCTTCAAGTACTGGTTTGATTTTTTGAAGAACGTTAAATTCTGCAACAGAATCTTTGTCTTTTTGTGTACGTGCTACTTTTTCAACACGCGCATAACGTTTGTTAACAGATTCCAAGTCAGCAAGAATCAATTCCAAGTTAATGGTATCAATATCAGCAAGTGGGTCAACAAAGGCATCTTCACGCCCTTGTTCACGCATAACGTTTTCGTCATCAAAAGCACGAACAACGTGAACAATCGCATCAACTTCACGAATGTTAGCCAGGAATTTGTTACCAAGACCTTCACCACGAGAAGCCCCTTTTACGATACCTGCAATATCAGTAAATTCAAATGTTGTTGGGACTGTTTTTTTAGGTGTGATAAGCTCAGTCAATTTTTGTAGACGTTCATCTGGAACTTCTACCATACCAACGTTAGGATCGATTGTCGCGAAAGGATAGTTAGCAGCTTCCGCACCTGCTTTAGTAATCGCATTAAAAAGAGTTGATTTTCCGACGTTTGGTAAACCAACAATACCTGCTGTTAAAGCCATATTTTATTAGTCTCCGTTAAATTTATTCAATCACAACCATTATAGCATAAAATCACTTAAAAAAGTCCGCTATATGCGCAGTCTTAATGATTTTAAATATTATATTATATTACTTTCTTCAACTTGCGTTCAAAATCATGACGGCTCATCATGACAATATGATCACAGTTTGTACAACGAATTTTAATATCTGCTCCAATACGAACGACTTCCCACACGTTAGCTTTCTTACCAGTCGCTTTAACAGTACAAGCATGAGGTTTCTTCATCTCAACAAGACTTCCGATTTCGTACATGATTTCTCCTTTACAAATAAATATAATGTTTTTGAGGCGTTAGTGTGATTTCGTCAAATGACACGATTTCACCATCAATCTCAATTAAACAAGCACACGTTTCCATAAAGTTTCACCTTTAGCATACACACAATCCAGCTGTTCCAAATAAGCTGTGGCATGTGGCCAAATCATAACACCACCACCAAAGTAAGTATTGTTTGCCAGCGAAAAGAAAAACTGATTTCTAAGTTCAAGGACTTCCCCTGCTTCTGTCTCTAGACAAAGTGAAGCAAAAGCTGGTTTCTTAATCAAACATTGAATTGCTGTTAGGATGTAAGTTAATTTTCCTAAATGATATTTGTTCAGTTTAGTTTTTAGCTGAGACTGTTCAACATGATTAATAACCCAAGAAGCAAAACCCAAATCTAAACTGTTTAAGACTAGACCTTTTTGGTAAGTATAAACCGTGATTTCTTTTAGAGCTTGCTTAGTCGATTCAATAAGGTGTGTTAAATCTTTTTTCAATCCAAGGGCACGCGCAAAATCATTCCCTGACCCCATTGGATAATAAGCGAATAGAATATCTGCTGGCAGCTAATATAAAACTTTGGATAAGGTACCATCACCGCCAAGAATCAATAATCTATCTTTCTCAGGTTGAAAGGTCTCTAAAACATCATTGACTTGATTTTCTTCATCATCTGAATACCGCGTCAGAAAAACAGCTATCTCTTGATTCAACTTATTTTTCAACCTTTTAATAACTTCTTGGGCACTACGATTTCCTGAATGAGGATTAGCAATAATATAAAGTGTCATATCAAGAAATATTATAACATAAAAAGCAAGAACACTGTCTATACAGTGCTCTTGCTGGAGATTATGAAAAAGAAAAGTTTTAGGATGATTACAGTATACGAATTCATCCTTAAAGTTTCCTTAAATAATTTTAGTTTGTACGAACCGGTGTGATTAATTGGATAAAGTTTTCAGCATCATCACCTGGCATCAACGTAAATGGACGAACTGGTGAGATAAAGCGAATAACAACTGTTTCACTCTTCAAGGCTTTAAGAGCTTCAATCAAGTAAGTTGGATTAAAGCTGATTGTCAAATCACTACCTGATTGATCAATAATATCCAATTCTTCGTTAACTTTACCAACTTCAGGAGAGTTAACGTGTGCTGAAACGCTGTTATTTGTAATTTCAAGTTTAACAGTACCATTTTGTGTGGCATTTGAAATCAAGTGAGCACGTTCCATAGCTGAACGAAGAGCACTTGTATTGAAGGTTACTTCTGTTTCAAATGAATTTGTCAACAAACGGTCTGTATCAGGATAATTTCCTTCTAATAGACGTGTATAGAAGCTAATGTAGTCACTTCTGAAAAGCATTTGGCTGTCTGAGAAGAAGACTTCTACTGTTTCGATATCATCTGTGAAGACTGCTGCAAATTCACGAAGAGATTTACTTGGGATAACAACGTTAAAGTCATTTGAAGTATTGTCTAAAGTTAATTTGCGTTGGCTCATGCGGTGTGAGTCAGTAGCTACTGCTTTAAAATCTTTATGGTCGCTAAGCACCATGTGAACACCAGTCAAGATTGGACGACTTTCTTGAAGACTAGCTGCAAAAGCAGTTTCTGTAATGATTGACTTCAATAATTTTGTTTCAATAACAAGAGGATTTTCAGTAGCCATTTCTTGAAGACGTGGGTAAAGGTCAACATCTTTCCCTTTAAGAGTGATTTCTGATTTACCACTTGTCAAAACGATTTGGTGATGTTCAATTTCTTCAAAATCCAAAGTAACATCTGGAAGACTTGAAACGATATTAATAAAGAAATTTGCTTCTAATAGTATAGCACCTGGTGATGTAATCAAAAGACCTGCATTTTCATTAGAAGTTGGAATAATATTTTCAATTGAAATTTGTCCATTTGAACCTGTTAAGGTAATGTTACTATTTTGAACTTCAATTTTGATAGTAGATAAAACAGGAATGGCATTCTTCGAAGAGATTGCTCTCTTGGTAGCATTCAATGCTTGAAGAAAGAAGGATTTATTAATTGAGAATTTTATCATGAAGATAACTCCTTTAATTTATAAGTATTAAGTTAGTAGTAGTAGTAGGTCTTGTTTATACTGTTGATAACTCCAAAAACGCTAGAAAAATCGCGGAATAAGAGTTGTTAATAACCTGTGGATAAATCGCAGATTTTTTTGATACTTATCCACAAGACTTATCTGATCTTGTTTTTGATGGTTTCAATTTCGATTCGCAGACTATCGTCTTGAGCCAGCATATTTTTGATTTTGTTATAGGCATGAAGAACGGTAGAGTGATCACGACCACCAAACTCTTTTCCGATTTTTGGAAGTGAGTTATCGGTCATCTCACGTGCCAAATACATAGCTACCTGACGTGCTAAAACAATATCTTGCGTACGTTTTGTTGCCTTGATTTCCTTAACAGTGACACCGTAGAATTTCCCAACTTGACTTTGAATTTCATCAATTGGAATGACAGTCATTTTAGGACCATCTTGTTTACGTGCTCGGACAGCCTCAGCAGCAATGTCGACGGTAATCGTTTGGACTTTTTTAATACTTGCGACAAGGCTAATATCCTTTAAAGCACCTTCTAGGTCACGGACGTTAGAATCAAATTGTCCAGCAAGATATTCAATGGTATCCTGCGGGAACACAAAATCGTATTCTTGCGTTTTATTGGTCAAAATTGCCACACGTGTTTCAAAATCAGGCGGCGTGATATTGATTGTCAAGCCCCATTTGAAGCGCGTGACCAAACGTTGTTCCAGATTATCGAGGTGATCTGGTGTGCGGTCACTGGTTAGTACGATTTGTTTGTTGTTATCGTAAAGAGCGTTGAAAGTATTGAAAAACTCTTCTTGCGTACCAGATAATGTTTTTTTGGCGAGCGATTGAATGTCATCAATCAGCAAAACATCAAGATTACGGAATTTTTCTTTCAATTCTTCCATAGTATCCAGTCGAATATGGATAACAAATTCATTGATGAAATTTTCAGCTGTGATGTACTTCACGCGCGCTTTAGGATTATTTTGCAATACCGCATTACCAATGGCATTTAGCAAGTGAGTTTTTCCGAGCCCAGGTCCACCCCAGATAAATAAAGGGTTGTAAGTAGTTCCTGGAGCATCCGCAACGGCATAAGACGCAGAAAAGGCCCAACGGTTTTCATCACCTTGGACAAAGTTGTCAAAAGTATACTTTGTATTTAAATCTGAATCAACCTGTGGCAGGTGATTCTTTTGTGGGGCTTGGAGAACTTGGGAAGTTGGTTCTTCTACTGCTTGTTTAGCTAAATCTTCTTCAAAGACATAGTTCACGACAATTTCAGTATTATAAACCTCAAAACCAGCCGTTAAAATGATTGGTTTTAAATTTTTATCCCAAAAGAGTTCTTTCATAGGATCCAGGTAAATCGTCGCCGTATTTTGCTCAATTTGAATTAATCGAGCATCTAAAACAAAAAATTCATAAGTGGCTTGTTTTAGTTGACTTTTTGCCAGTTCAAGGACCCTATTCCAAAAAATTTGTTCATTTTCAGTCAT